>CAYYSP010000029.1:0-2618 GCA_964474535.1 uncultured Gemmatimonadaceae bacterium | reverse complement strand
TGACGTCGTGGGCCAGCGCTTCGACCTTCAGGCTCTCGCCCGGGGCCAGCTCGTCGTCGGCGTAGCGCCAGCGCTGCTGCACGCGCGCCAGATGCAGGTCCATGTCCATTCGCGGCACGGCGGGCGGGCGCAGCAGGCGCGGCGTGAACGCCTTGTCGCGGTGGTAGCGGATCTTCTCGCCCAGGATCGGCTTGCAGTTCTCGAAGATCACCACCAGGCGCTCGCTGCCCAGTTCCTTGAACTCCTGCGGCAGCAGCAGCGCGCGGCGCTGCTCGCTCTCGTTGCGGCTGACGGTGCTGGACCCGTGGCCGCTGAAGGAGCGGCTGCGCCCGCGCGAGGTGGCGCGCTCGGTGAAGTGGCCGAGCATGGCGCTGTATTCGTCGGCGTCGCGCTGCTCGCGCGGCGCGTAGAGGATCTGCAGCCCGTGGTTGGTGGCGAAGGTGCGCGCCTCCTTGTCGCCGTAGACGGCGTCGAGCTGCGACATCGCCTGCACCACGGTCAGCAGCCGCAGGTTGTAGCCGGCCAGGAAGGCCGCGGCGCTGGTGATGACGCCGACCCGGCCCATGGCGGTGAACTCGTCGTTGACCAGCAGGCACTGCAGCTTCAGCGTCGGGTCCTGTTCGGGCAGGGCCTGCGTGTTCAGGCTGACGAGTTGCGAGAAGAACAGGTTCAGCAATGGCCGCGCATTGGCCAGGCGGTTCGGCGGGATGCGCACGTAGATCGACATGCGACGCCGGCGCACGTCCTCGAGCCGGAAGTCGTCGGCGCTGGTGGCGGCATCGACCACCGCATCGGCGAAGATGGTCAGCGGTGCATTGAAGGTGGCGACGATGCTGGACAGCGTGTTCTCCGAGTTGGACAGCAGGCGCTGCAGGGCGTCGATGCATTCGTCGGAAAGGGGCTTCCCCTCGTCACGGCGCTGCGTGATCAGGCCGTTCAGGTGGTCCTTCAGTGAACGGCCCTTGCCCGACGACTGGCGCAGCATCTCGCCGATCGTGCGCGGCAGATCCGGGGTTTCGAGGAGAACGAGGCCCAGGCCGAGGAACAGGTTGCGCGCCTGGTCGTTGAAGAAGGCCTCCGAAGAGGTGCCGCCGCCGTCGTTGGGGAAGAAGACCTGGCCGATGGTCAGCAGGTCGCCTACGCGGTGCAGCGGGCTGGGGCGCACGGCAGTCATCGGGTTCCAGCGGTGGCTGCGCGCGCCTTCGTCGAAGGGCGAGAAGGCATAGACCGCCTGGCCGTGCTTCGCACGGTAGCCGGCGGTGACGTCGTAGTTCTCGCCCTTGATGTCGAGCACGACGACGGAGTCGGGCCAGTTCAGCAGGTTCGGGATGACGACGCCGACGCCCTTGCCGCTGCGGGTGGGCGCGGAGAGCATCACCGAGAGCTGCCCCGGTAGCGAGAGGAACCGGCCACGGTGCCGGCCGATCAGGATGGCCGGCCCGCTATTGCGACCGATCAGGCCCGCACGTGTGATCTCGGTGGTAGTGGCGAACCGGGCATCGCCATGCAGCGCGCGGCGCGGACGGGCCGCGGCGACCAGCGCGCCGGGCAGGACGACCAGCAGCCCCACGCCGGACAGCGTCATCGCGGCCAGAAGCCTGCGGCGCAAGCCCGGATCGTCGGCATACAGCTGCCAGTAGTGCACGATGCTGGCGAAGTGCGCCTGACCCGGGTGGGCCTTGTTGAGCACCAGGAACAGGACGCCGGCCAGGTAGACGGCTGTGCACGCCAAGGCGACGTAACTGCCCAGCGCGAACACGCCTGCCGCGACCTTGCGGCCCATCGGCCAGGCCGAGAAGGGCAGGGCGGTGCCGCTGCTCATGCCGCAGCCTCCCGCTGTGCGAGCCGCTGGCGCCGGGGTTCGTAGAAGATCTCGGAGATGAAGCGCCCGCGCTCGTCGCGGTCAAACTGCACGATCACGTCAATGACGATGCCGAGCAGCCTCTTGATCTCGTCCATGTGCAGACCATGACCGCCGCCGCTCTCGCGGATCATCAACGCCATCTGTTCCAGCGCTAGCGCGCAGCTCCCGGCGTGGGCGCTCGTGATGCTCCCCGGATGCCCTGACGCCGCGAGACGCACGAAGTAGAAGCATTCGTCGCCGCGCACCTCGGCCAGGAAGATGCGGTCGGGCTTCATGCGCAGGCAGGCTTCGAGCAGCGACTTGGCCGTCACCTTCGCCGTGCCCTGCGCGTCCTTGCTGTAGAACAGGTGCACCACGTTCGGGTGGTTCGGCAGCGTCAGCTCGGCCGTGTCCTGGATCGTGATCAGCCGCTCGTGCTTCGGCACTTCCTCGACCAGGCCCTTCATGAAGGTGGTCTTGCCCGAGCCGGTCTTGCCGCTGACGACGATGGTCTGGTGCTTGCGTACGGCCAGGCGCAGGAAGTCGGCGTAGCGGCCGGCGTCCTTCAGGGCGACCAGCTCGCGCTCGAAGGGCAGCAGCTCGGCATTCGACGCGCGCGTCACCGTGGCGGTACGCTCGAACAGGCCTTCGCGCTCGAAGTCGTCGAGTCGCTTGATCAGCTGCGAAGGTTTGCGTACCGTGATCGATACCGTGCCGCGGGGCACGGCCGGCGGGATGACGAACTGGATGCGCTCGCCGCTGGGCAGCGTGGCCG
>CAYYSP010000028.1:0-2770 GCA_964474535.1 uncultured Gemmatimonadaceae bacterium | reverse complement strand
GGCGACGCACCTGCTGTTCTCCAACAAGCTGGAGGACAACGCGCCGATCGACGAGTTGCGCGCACAGGGCCTGAGCATCGACGAGGCCATTGCCGAGCTGTTGCGCCGGCGTGGGCATGTGGCGTGAAGACACTGCTGCTCCAGGCCCTCGTGGCGGCGCTGGTCGTCGCGGCCGCCCTCGCGGTCTACGACCGGCGCGTGATCCGCCCGGGTCAGCGCATCGGCGTCGTCGATGTCGGCGAGGTCTACCGGCAGAAGGAAGCCGAGTTCACGTCGATCCTGACCCGGGCGGCCTCCGAAGCCGAACGCGACCAGGCCATGGCCATGGCGCGTGCGTTCGCACAGCGCCTGCCGGTGGCGCTGGAGGAACTGCCACGCGACTGTGCCTGTCTGGTCATGCTGAAGAGCGCGGTGGCCGGGACCACGCCGCGCACGGTGGACCTGACCGCCGCGCTGCGGCACAAGGTGGAGGCGCCATGAACCGCGCCGGCTCCCGTTTCGCAGGCCAGTTCGTCGACTTCCTGCGGCACATGCGCCGACGCTGGTATCTCTACCTCCCGGTCTTCGCTGTCTGGGGCTTCGCCTACGCGCGCGTGTTCTTCGACCCGACGCCGCGTGTGCCCGTCTTGTTCAACTGGACGCCCAGCCTGCCCTATCGCGTCGCGCTGGTGCACTACGGCCACAATGAACTGCAGCGCGGCGACTTCATTGTCTTCGCCTTTGCCGGCGAGGCGCGCATCGACTACCCCGGTTTGAACGGGCAACCGTTCTTCAAGATCGTGCGCGGCCTGCCCGGCGACACGGTGACGGTGTCGGACCGCACCGTGGCCGTCAACGGCGAGGTGGTCGGCACGGCCAAGACCCTGACCCTTGATCGGCGTGCGCTCGATCCGATCGCACCGACCGTCATCCCGCCGGGCCATTTCTACGTGCAGGGCACGAGCCCTGATTCCTTCGATTCGCGCTACCGCAGCAGCGGCCTGGTGCGAGCCGAACAGGTGCTCGGCACGGTGGTGCCCTTGTTCTGAAGTGATGTGATGTTGCCGTTCGTCGTGCGCCTCGCAAGCGCTGCCGCCATCGCCGCATTCGCGGGCACGTTGACCCATGCCCAAGCCCAAGGCGCCTCGGCGGTGTCGATGCAGCCAGGCAGCGACGACATGCCATTGGCCGACTACCTCGGCCTGTTGAGCCAGATTTCACCGGCCGCCGAGCACGGCGCCCGGGCCTACCTGCAGGCCTTCCAGCAGCGCTGCGCGCGGCCACTGCCATCGGCAGCGCTGCGCCAGGCCATGTCGGACGGCGACGGTGACCCGGTGTTGATGGCGATGATCCGCGCGAGCCATCTGCGCGACGCGGCGGCACTGGTCCAACTCGGTCAGCAGATCCGCTGCGAACGGCGGAGCGGGCGATGAAGTCGAGCTTCGTTCTTGCAGCCGGGGCGGTCTTGCTCTGCAGCGGCGTCGGCGCCGCCGATCTCGGCACCATCGGCCCGACCTACGGCATCGCCGAGCCGCACTTGCTGAACTTCATCGCGCAGCGGCTGCGTGACAAGGAACGCAGCGGCGAGCTGCAGCGCCTGACGCAGGAGGCGCGGGCGCGCGGCATCGACGCGGTGAGGCAGCCGCAAGCGCTGCCCGGCCTGCGCACCACCGAGACCGCCCGCACCTTCTTCATCGATCCCAGTTTCACGCTCGATCGCAACATCGTCGACGCGCAGGGTCGGCTGCTGTTCGCCGCCGGCACGCGCAAGAACCCGCTCGACGTGGTGTCGATGTCCAAGCGGCTGCTGTTCTTCGACGCCCGCGATCGCCGCCAGCTGGCTCAGGCGCGCGAATTCATCGCGCGCTTCGACGGCAAGGTCAAGCCGATTCTCACAGGCGGCTCGTACCTGGAACTGATGAAGGCCTGGCAGGTGCCGGTGTACTTCGACCAGCAGGGGACCTTGACCCAGCGCTTAGGCATCCGCCAGGTGCCGGCGCTGGTGTCGCAGGAAGGCAAACGCCTGCGCATCGACGAGGTGCTGTTGCCGTGAGCGCCATCCGTCGTTCATTGGAGCTTGCGTTCGCGTTGGGCGTCGGCTTGATTTCGCCAGGCACACACGCCGCCGACAGCCTGACCTGCACGGGGCGTTTTCCGAATCCGATCACCGACATCTGCTGGAGCTGCATCCTGCCGATCAGCATCGGCAGCGCCACCCTCGCCAACATTGATGGCCAGGAAGACATCGCCAACCCGTCCAGCCCGGTGTGCAGCTGCGGTGTCAATCCGAGCGTCGGGCTGTCGATCGGCTTCTGGGAACCGGCGCGCCACGTCGAGGCGGTGCGCAAGCCCTTCTGCCTGGCCTCGCTGGGCGGCATCGATCTCGATCCGGGCATCCCGGCGCCGGCGGGCGCGCGCTTCACACGCGCCGAAGGCGATGGCGACGGTGGCAGTTTCTACCAGGCGCACTTCTATGTGAACCCCGTCCTGTACTGGCTGCAGGTGGTGGCCGATTTCCCCTGCCTGGAGCGCGGCTCCTTCGACCTGGCCTACCTCACCGAAGTCGATCCGCTGTGGAACGACGACGAACTGACGCTGATCCTCAACCCCGAGGCGGTGCTGTTCGCGAACCCCGTCGCCGTGGCGGCCTGCGCAGCGGACTGCGTCGCAGCGACGGCCGGCTTCGGCATCGCCGAGCTGTTCTGGTGCGCCGGCTGCCAGGGCGGCATCTACCCGCTCGACGGCCATGTGCCGTACCACCTCGGCGGCGTGCGCACGGCGGCGCTGATCG
>CAYYSP010000027.1:0-2827 GCA_964474535.1 uncultured Gemmatimonadaceae bacterium | reverse complement strand
GACTCGAAGGCCTGCTCGGCAGACTCGGTCACGATAAAGATGTTCATCTCACCGGTCCCAGTGAACCAGGGCCAGGCCCATTGCTCTCCCTCCCGGCCCCGGTCGCGCCATCCCGGGTCGGCCTCCGGCCTGGCCGGGCGCCTGGTTGCTCCGATCAGTTGCCGCGGCGGCGACATGCGCAGGGGCCACAGTACAATGCGGGTCCGGCACCCGGCACAGAGGTTGACCAACATGAGTGAGCTCGAAACGCATGGCGACCCACACTGGGACGGC
This sequence comes from uncultured Gemmatimonadaceae bacterium, assembly GCA_964474535.1. GTDB lineage: Bacteria > Gemmatimonadota > Gemmatimonadetes > Gemmatimonadales > Gemmatimonadaceae > Gemmatimonas. The sequence goes on along the minus strand of CAYYSP010000027.1, from coordinate 2,554 downwards.
CTCCCGCCCGCCTCTGGCGTGCGCGGCTTCTTGCTGGACACGCCGACGCCCTTCACCACGTGGCAGATCGGCGACACGGTGCACATCCCCGTCAAGCCCGGGCTGACCGTCCTCGCGGGTGTGAACGGCTCGGGAAAGACCTACCTTTTGGAGGCGCTGGCTCGGATCCTTTCCGGGCGGATGGGCGCGCAGGAGGGCGTACTGGTGGATGTGCCCGACGTCCTCATCGCATTCGCCCAAGGGGACGACTGGTGGGAGCCGCGCCGGACCCTCTGGCCGGGCGAATCCACCGGCCCTCGCGGCAGTCACTGGTCGGCGTACGGCTCCCCTGTCTTCTCAGGCCCCTCCACACTCCGGAAGTCCACCGAAGAGCAGCCCTTCGATGAATTCTACTCAAACTGGGAGCACTGGTCGGAGGAGTCAGGCGTGCGGCTGGGATACGACCCGCGCCGAGAGGTGCGACTGGAGGGCCTGGAAAGGGAGATCCTGCAGGAAGTGCTGCGCAACGGGATGCTGCTGGTGACGCGTGCGTACGCCCCGCCGGACCCGCACGAGCCCGCGCGGGGCCACCTCGTGGGAGTGCCCGTGCTGCCTCCGTGGGCGGATGCGCCGCTGACCCGCGCCGCGATCGCGTCGCTCGTCGACGAGAGCATCAAGGCGGACAGCGACTACAGCCGAGCGGCTCACATACTGGTGAACGCCCGAAACCCCTCCCTGGAACGCGAACTGAAGCACTGGGGGGAGGACTGGTGGGCCCACCTGCCCCCGATGCTCTCCTTCGGACCGCTGCGGGACGGCTTCCGGCTCTTCGACTACGTCTGGGACGGCAGCGACAGGCAGCCTTACACCGATGAGTGGGCCTTCCACCTAGCGCTCGCCCTGTCGAACACCGAGCTCGGCATGGAGCAGGCGATCGGCGCGACCGAGTTGCGCGCCTCCGACAGCCTCCGGGCGGCGGTCGGCGGCGGCTTCGACCTGCGCCTGCGGCCATGGACCCTCGCGGAGGCCGTGTGGCGTCCGTTCAGCTGGTTCCCGCGGCGTCCGCCGGCGCAGGGCGGGCCTGACCCGGCAGAGCGCTGGCGAGAGGGCCGTCTGAACTCGCTAACTCGCCCCGACATCGGCGACTTGTACGGGGTTCCGGGCGTGGACGTGCCCCGCGATCCGGGGGCGGCGCCTCCTCGGCAAGTCCCGGGGCTCGAGGGGCTCAGCCGGGTGGAGCAACGGTGGGCGCGGCTGTGCATCGAGGCGGCATGCAAGTCGATGACCACCCTGCCAAAGTTTGTGCTGATCGATGAGGCGGAATCGGGGCTGCACCGGAGCGCGGAGAGATCTGCGGCCGCGCACCTGGCCGGCCCCCGGCCTCTCGGGCTTGAGGGCGACCCGTTCGTGATCGTGACAAGCCACTCTCCGGACTTCATCAACCAGAAGTCCGCTGAGGTTACCAAGGTCGTGCGAGGCAGGCCGCAGCCGTTCACCAGATCCTTCGGCAGCCTGGTGTCATCGTTTGGGCTACGCCCGGCCGACGTGCTGGCCTCCCGCCGCGCCGTCCTCTTGGTCGAGGGGGAGCACGATCACGTGATCGTCCGGTCCTGGTTCGGGGACCCGACGCGGGCACGCGGGGACCTGCTCGAGAGGCACGGCATCGAGGTCATGCCGATCTTCGGGGTGAAGAACGCAGATCAGAAGGCCGTGTTCGACATCTGGGAGCAGTACTCCGAAGCGCCCATCTGCGTGCTCATGGACAACACCGACAACTCGTGGATACAGGGCCTCTGGGCAGAAGTCGCCGCAAAGGCATCCGCGGGAGCGGTTGATGCTGCCCGATCACTGCTGCGCAAGCGCCTGGCGGGCAGCGCCTCGGGCGAAGCCCGAGCGTGGCTCCAGATCCTGGAGAAGGCACTGAAACGGTCCGTCGAGCACCGGGTCTTCACCTTCGGGTTGGCGGAGGGCGACATTATCGAGTACCTCGCCGCCGACCGTTTCGGGGTCAAGACTTGGGACCGGCGAGGCTACGACGCCTACGCGGCTTCGCGCAGGCAGGCCCGACGCTGGCCCGACGACTTCAAGACATGGCAGCGTGGCCGCGGCGCCAGAATCAACACCGACCTCGTCAGGACGGCAGCAAGCTCCGTGAGCGACGGCGACCCGGCCCAGAGCGACCTGGAGCAGGTCATGCATCGGGTCATCGAGATAGCTGGGCAATACCGTCCCCCCGGATCAACCTGACGGATGCGCCCTCGGTGATCGACGTCCCGGCACGGTCTCGGATGGCCGACGGCACTGTCAACAACGGTCCCCACCGTCCACAAACGACCGTTATCGGACTTCCGAGCTCCCCCAGCGCCAGCCGGTCCGTGCTGCCGCCGGAGACCCGATCGGTGAACGCCCGGTCCACCCAAACGTCGGAGAGCTGCCGTTCAGTGTTCTGCCCCTCGCTGCTAAACCGAGAATGGACCCCGGCCGGGCAGGCGGCAGCTCGCGGCGGAGCCGGGAGGGTTGTTGATCTTGTTGGTCGGGGCTGGTCGGGGCTGGTCGGCAAGGGGGGGTCAGGCGG
>CAYYSP010000026.1:0-3033 GCA_964474535.1 uncultured Gemmatimonadaceae bacterium | reverse complement strand
TCGGCGGCACCCGCAACGGCACCGCGATCACCGACGCCTACGCCTACCGCACCGATCCGCAAGGCACACCGGTGCAAACCGCCGCCACCACCCTCCTCGAAGGCACTGAACCCGCCCAACCCCGCCGCTACACCCCCTACGGCCAGCAGCGCGGACCACCCGACACCAACTGGCCCACCAACACCGGCTGGCTCGGCAAACAACAAACCCAAGGACTCGCCGCGACCGGGCTCATCCGCCTCGGCAGCCGCGACTACGACCCCACCCTCGGCACCTTCACCACCACCGACCCACTCATCAACTTCGGCAACCCATGGGACCTGGACCCGTACGCCTACAGCGGCTGGAACCCACTGGCCTACAGCGACCCGTGGGGCCTCGCCAGATGCTCCGGGAAGGACAAAGCCAAGGGACTTTGCAACACGAGCACCGGGCAGAAGACGTACAAGACGATGTCCGAGAGCCGCGACTCGTTCAAAACCACCACGGTCGGACAGGTCGTCCTGGGGATCGCCGAGGGCTTCCACAGCACCATCGGCGGCACAGTCCTCGCCGTCCTCCACCCCGTAAAGACCGCCCAGAGCCTGGCCGCCTGCCCTACCAGCTTCTGCCAAGGCAAGGCGATCGCCAACACCTACAAGACGATGCAGGAACAGGAAGGCAGCAACTACACCGCCGGCAACATCGCAGGTACCTTCCTCGCCACCCTCACCATGGCCAAGGTCGCACCCAAATTCATCCCAGGCTCAAAAACCCAACCAGGGCTCGGTTCCCTCAGCCCATCAGAGGCCACCGGTCTGACCAGTACCGCAAGGTACGGCGCCGAGGCCATAGAGGGGCTCGGTGATGCCCGAACCTACGTCGACCTGACCAGGGGCGGATCGATCCGCAACGTGGGAACGAGCGCGACGCACACCGAATTCGCCGAAACACTCACCAGCGGCGGATGGATCTCCCGAATATCGAAGGACGGCACGGTCCAGATATTCCAAAGGGACGGCTCCAAGTACATCCTCAGAAGCAAGAACTCGAGTGGCTACCCGGGGTGGACCGCAGACTTCACCCCGGCTGGATCTTCAGGCAAATCGCTGGAGATCCGATTGGGGTACACGCCATGACACCGGCAGAGCTTTATCCCTCGGACGCGACCAGCTTTGCGCGGATGCTCGGAGGTGTCGAGCGAGCTTTGCAGACGGATCTACGGCTTCCAGATTGGCCGTTCCGGGCCTCGACAGGCCATGCAGATATCTGTCAGTTTAGTCTGGCCATTGAGGGTCCATTCGGGGCTGTTCTGCAAGCTCTGGCGGATGCTCACGGGGACGCGAGCGTCAGTCTTGTGGCCCTCGAACCGTCTCCCGACTATTACCGCGATAGCTACGGGTCTTATCCAGGCTTCGTCATGTCGAGTCAGAGCCTCGCGCAGAACTATTGGGAGGCGGTTTCGTACGAGCCGGGCGGGGATCCGACTGGTTCGCTGGCTTACACCGCGAATGTCGTGAGCATCGCTGGTAGCACCGGCGAGTGGGCTGTTTGGGCGGAGCGATCGTGGGATCTCGCCATCGTCTTGACGCAGCGCGCCCGGGGAGCCTGGACGTCGGTGGGGGTCAACTTCGTCCTAGCCGCAGCGGCCTTGGCCGATTTCACGGAACCCGACTTCAAGTTGCCGCTCCAGGATCAAGTCCGTTTGGCGTTTCTCGACAACGTTCGATTTCGGGGAACGTTGCGTTGATTCGTCGCTTGGTTCTGATCGTGGCCGGCACGATTTAGCGCTGGTCTGGAGCCGGTCGCGGAGGTAGAGGTGGTCGTATTCTCCTTGGCCGGCCGCAGCCCGGTCAGAGACCCGATGAACTGTCAATCCCCTGGAACCGTGGAGGCCTGATTTTGTCTGATCCGGTCCCGATAGCCGCCCCTGGGTTGTGCCCGATGCCGGTGTCCAGGCCGGCCGGTAGGCCGCCCGTACGGCTTGGCCTTGACGCTGGTGAGGGCACTGCCATTATCGGGGCGCGGGACCGGGTGCTCATGCGGCCTTGCCTTCGTCGAGTTGCGCTTGCTCGTATGCGGCCGGTGATCGCATGCCGATCGAGGAGTGCCGCCGATCGTGGTTGTACTCCTGGATCCATTCGGCAAGCCTGGTGCGGGCCGCGGCCTTGGTCGGGGACGGCTCCAGAGACCTCAACTCGAACTCAAGGGTGGAGTGCCACGACTCGATCGCGGCGTTGTCCAGAGCGGAGCCGACCCGGCCCATGGATTGGGTGACACCCAACCGGGCGCACACGGCACGGAATTCCCGCGCGGTGTACTCGCTGCCCTGGTCGCTGTGGAACACGACCCCCATGACGTGGTCCGCCGCGCACGGCGACGGCCGTCTGCAGCATCGCGAGCCTGGTGAAAAGGTCCATCTGGGTGAGGTTGACGGACCCGTACACAGATGCCGATGCGCCCGTCGACTTCTGCCCGCTAATGGTGGCTGTCACTTCGTACAACCCAGCGTTGGCTACCAGGGTCCCGCCGCTGGAAAGGGTCAGACCACACGCCATATAGGCCCGCGCTAGCCGACGTTCGCAGCGACCGCCGCGTTGCTTGGTGGTGCTCACCGACACCAGGTGTCGCCCCGCAGCCCTCGCAGCGGCCCCGCCGCGGCCGGTGCCGCACCGGCCCCGCCCAGGACCGGGAAATCCGCCGCCGGGCATGACCCCACGGCCGCAGCCGGCCGCCGCACCCCGGGCAGCCCAGAACCCCCGAACGCAGCTGCTCCTCGACCAGAACCTCGTCGTTGCCTACCATCACCATCGGGTGCCTCCAAGCACCAAGTGACGGCCTCCGACTCGCCAAAGCACGGGGGGCCGTCGCGCTGTCCACGTCGTCACCACCATGACGCGAGCCAGAAGTAGGATCCGAGATGGGGTCCACCACTCCCGTGATCAGCGGACCTGGCGCCATTAACCCCGCAGATGCTCAGACAGAGAGGCGGCTCAACAATCGAGACCAGTGGCGATGTCTCCATTCACGGCACCTCAATGCTCTTCCTCAATT
>CAYYSP010000025.1:0-3041 GCA_964474535.1 uncultured Gemmatimonadaceae bacterium | reverse complement strand
GCCCGCAACGTCCTCCTCGCCGAGGCAGGTTGACACAGGGTGTCTCACGCGCTCCAGCCGACGAACCGGCGCGAGGCAATGCCTCGCTTATGCCGGTTCGGGGCGCGTCCCTCCGGAAGCGTCGCGACGGGTCCGGCCTTTGAGGCCGGACCGGAGAGGGAGCACGCGACCGGCCGGAGATCGTATCAGCTGGCGCTTTCTTCCTGAAGCGTCGTGCAGCGCAGCGGCCGCTGTGTCGTTAACATTTTATCTAAACGATATCAGTCTCTTACCCAGCGTATCATCGTGATACACTCCCACAAGGCGCAGACGCGCGTCAGCGCGGCAGCCGCAGCACCGCGCGCAGGCCGCCAAGCTCGGCGCTGCGCCCGAGCTCGAGGCTGCCGCCGTGGCCGCGCGCGACGTCGAGCGCGATCGACAGCCCCAGTCCGACCCCGCCGCCCGCGTCCTGGTTGCGCGCCGCGTCGAGCCGCGAGAACGGCGCCAGCGCCTGGGCGCGGTCCTCGGGCGCGATGCCCGGCCCGTCGTCCTCGACCACGAAATCGACGGTCTTGGGCAGCAGCCGCACCTGCAGCGCCACCCGCCGCCCGTAGCGCGCGGCGTTGCCGACGAGGTTCTCCACCGCCCGCAGCACCGCGACCGGGCGCATCGTCACCAGCCGGTCGCCGGGGGTCTCGTCGACCTCCTCGAGCGCGACGCTGGCCCCGCCGCGGCGGGCGTCCGCGACCACCCGCGCCGCGAGGACGAAGGGATCGGCCGGCGCGCTGTCCTCCACCCCGTCGCCGCGGGCGAAGGCGAGGAACTCGGCCAGCATCCGCTCCATCTGCTCGATGTCCTGGCGCAGGCCCTCGGTCTCCTCGCCCTCGTCCATCAGCGCCAGGGTCAGCTTCATCCGGGTCAGCGGCGTGCGCAGGTCGTGGCTGACGCCCGACAGCATCGCGGTGCGCTGCTCGATCTGGCGCTCCAGCCGGGCGCGCATGTTCAGGAACGCGGCGGCGGCGCGGCGGACCTCCTCGGCGCCGGCCGGGCGGAACGGCAGCGACCGGCCCTTGCCGAAGGCCTCGGCGGCTTCGGCGAGCCGGCGGATCGGGCGGATCTGGTTGCGCAGGAAGGCGACCGCGATGGCGCCGAGCACGAGCGAGGCGATCAGCATCAGCACCAGGAGCTGGTGCGGGTTCGAGACGCTGAGCCGGGTGCGCGGCGCCTCGACCACCAGCGCGCCCTTGTCGGTCTGGGCGGCGATCCGCACCTGCCGCTCGTCGCTCACGAGATCGATGGCGAGCGGCCGCTCGAGCTCGGCGTGCAGCGTCGTGACCAGCGCCCGCCCGGTCAGGTCGCTCGCGCGCCGCCGCGCCTCCGGCGTGACCGTGGCGCCGGGGTCGAGCCGCAGCGACAGCCGCAGCGGCCGCGCCAGCGCGGCGAGCGCGGTCGTCGCCGCGGCGGCGTCGGGGGCGGCCTCGATGCGGTCGATCGCGTAGCCGAGCTCCAGCGCCACGCCGCGGGTCATCTGCTCGGTGACGCGCTGGTAGTGGCGCTGGAAGAACACCAGGCCGACGATCAGTTGCAGCAGCACGATCGGAACCACTAGGATCAGCAGCGTGCGCCCGAACAGGCTGCGCGGCAGGACGGACTTTGCGCTCGGCGGCTGCATGGGCGAGGGACTACGCCCGGGCGGGCGACCGCGCAAGGGCGCGGACGGAGGCGGCGACGTGGAGAGGCGGACCCCGATGGCGACGGACCCGTTCGAGCGCGACCACAGCCCGCCGGTCGGCGCGCCCGAGCCGCTGGCCGAGGGGCTGGTGGCGGTGACCGCGCCGAACGCCGGGCCGATGACCTTCACCGGCACGCGCAGCTACCTGCTCGGGCGGGCCGAGGTGGCGGTGATCGACCCCGGCCCGGACGACGCCGGGCATCGCGAGGCGCTGGTCGCGGCGCTGGCCCCCGGCGCGCGGGTGGTGGCGATCCTCGTCACCCACGCGCACCGCGACCATTCGGCGGGGGCGCGGGCGCTGCAGGCGCGGGTCGGCGCGCCGATCTTCGGCTTCGGCCCGGCGGCGGTCTCGGCGACGATGGCGCCGCTGGCCGCGGCCGGCGGGCTCGGCGGCGGCGAGGGGATCGACGCGGGCTTCGCGCCCGACCAGCGGCTGGCCGACGGCGCGGTGCTGGCGGGCGCCGGCTGGGCGCTGAAGGCGGTCCACACCCCCGGGCATCTCGGCGACCACCTGTGTTTCTCCTGGGCCGAGGGCGGCGCGCTGTTCTCGGGGGACACGGTGATGGGCTGGGCGACGACGCTGATCTCGCCGCCGGGCGGCGATCTCGGCGATTTCCTCGCCAGCCTGCGCAAGCTGCAGGGCCGCGGCGAGACCGTCTACTACCCCGGCCACGGCGCGCCGGTGCGCGATCCGCGCGCGATGCTCGCCTGGCAGCTCGACCACCGCGCCGAACGCGAGGCGCAGATCCGCGCGGCGCTGGCGGCCGGGCCGGCGACGGTCCTGCAGCTGGTCGACCGGGTCTATCCCGGGCTCGACCGGTTCCTGCGGCCGGCCGCGGCGCGCAACGTGCTGGCGCATCTGATCGATCTCGTCGCCCGCGATCTGGTGCAAAGCGACGGCCCGCTGGCCGCGGATGCCGCGTTCCATCTGGCGTAACAGGCTGTTACGATTGTCAACTTATTGAAATAAAACGATATTTATAAGGGAGCGTGTTTCGTCGGCCCATGGCGCGACACATGTCAGGAAGAAAGCGCGCCGGCGACGCCGTCCCGCCCGGGCCCCGAGCCCGGGCAGCGGCCGACCGCCCCCCGGGCGGCCGCTTCTCGGCCGCCCGCGGTCGCGCCGCCGCCCTTTTCGTGGGCGGATGCCGGGTTCGGGCCCGGCGGCGGCGCTGTTCGCCCCGCCATCTCCCGCCGTCGCGCGCGGCGGCGCGGCGCCTGAAAAACGGGCGATTGCGCTTATCCTCTGCGCGACCGCCGGTCAGCGCCCCCCCCGGCGCGAGGCTCGGCGCCGGCCGCCGCTTGCGGCCTTCGTCGGCCCGGCGCAGAA
>CAYYSP010000024.1:0-3066 GCA_964474535.1 uncultured Gemmatimonadaceae bacterium | reverse complement strand
TGCGCATTGAAGTCTTCGCAGAATCTGTCAATACTGATCCGTCTAGGGACTAGAGCTGTACCTGAAGCTGTCGATCCGCACTGTGAGGATCTTCTTGGATGAAGGCCGAGAGATTCCAACGGGACACAGGATCGAGCTCCTCTGGGAACAACTTGATGGCCTCTACCGGCGCGCGTTTCCCAGCGAATCTACGGATGCGCTCGATCAGACAGGCCGCTTGATTCGCGAGTTCGCCGCAGTTGATCCTCAGTCCACGGCGTTCCGCTACCCGGTCGATCTGAAGGGCAACCCATCGCTGCCCGGGCTTCACTCCATCGACTTGGTAAACGTGCGCGATGTCATCGCGAAGATGGACATGCTTCTAGGAGGTGCACACACGCAGGCATACGAGCACCTGCAGTGGAAGTTGGAGATGGAGCGCGAGTTCCGGGACGACAACTGCTACTGACCCTTGGGCCTCACCATGAACACGCCCGCTGGCGCTTGCGTTGACCTGACCGGTGACAACTACATCGCCGGCTGGAAGACTCGCGGCGACTGGCAGACGCTCAAGGGTCGACTGGCTCAAGGAGCTGCAGGCTGGGATGAGGCCTTCACCGCCTTCTACACGCAGCGACTTGAGAGCCGCTATCTGCACCCGATCAGGGTCATCCAAGAGCACGGCGCGTTCGAGGGCGAAGGATTCGCGATTGCTGCGCTGCAGTGCACGTTGATCGAGTTCTTGGAGTCAACCGAACAAGGCATCAATTACGTCTACCGCAACGCAGATCCAGCGCTGTTTCAGTACTCGCGAAGTGGCGAGGTATTTAAGTCGTTTCTGACGAAGCGGCAGCCCTTTGCAGCGTGCTTCAACGAGGTAGCAGCAACGAGCTTCTACGAGGGCATTCGGTGTGGGCTGCTCCATGAGGCTCGCACGCAGAATGGCTGGCGCATATGGGGCGGCGACGCGCTCCAAGGGCTAGTCGTTGATGCAGTCAACATGGTCGTCAACCGAGACAACTTTCAGGCCGCGCTGCTTAGGTACATCGCGGACTATGGGGCGAGGCTGCCAAACGAGCCTGATCTCCAGGCGGCCTTCATCCGTAAGTTCGACGCTTTGTAGTTGCTTGTTGGCATAACCGCGCACTCCTGCAGATACCCCACCGACTTCTCGCCTTTCGCGGTGCCAATGGCCTGAGCATCCGCTCTCGGCAAGACCGGTCATTCGCTGCACAAGTGTCGGGTGACCCCTTTCAGTCTTGAAGCGACATTCGCCAGATCGGGTCGAATGTCTGGACCCTGGACGATGGCGAACTGCCCCAGGCAAAACTGAGCGGCGGCGACAGAACCCATAGCTGTCATAGAACCACTCGGACTGGCAATCAAAGACCGCGCCGTCGGCTATGCAGTCATTCACCAGCAGAACGTTGGGTCAGTGTGGCGTCGAGGAATTCACCAAGTCTTTTCCAGGCCTCGCGTTTCTCGTTGGCGAACTCGTACCTGCCGTACACACGACCGAGCTTTCCGCCGACGACGTGATTCAGGCATCGCTCCCGTACATGCTCCGGTACACCGAGTGATTGCATGATGGTCGATCCGGTTCGCCGCAGATCGTGCGCAGTCCATTCCCCACCCGACAGCACGAGCGTGTTGTCGTTGCGTCGATTTGCCAGCGGCTTGCGGGTCTTGAACTGAGTCTGGCGATCACCGATCTGCTTTGAAATCGCTTTCGAATTCAGCGCCTCACCTGGATCTCGACCCGGAAAGCACCAGGGGCTGTCGGCTGTGATCGCGTGAAGAAGCTGGAATTTTCGAACGGCAAACTCGGACAAGAACACCATCCATTCGACTTTGGTCTTGGTTGTCGCTCTGGGCACGAGCCACTCGCCCGATTGCAGGTTGACGTCTTCCCATCGTGCCGTCGAGAGCTCGCCGACGCGGCAACAGGTCGAGAGCATGATCCAGATGGCGAGTTGGGTTTCCAAGCAGATCGGGCGCACCGCGACTCGCTTGTCGGGTGCACTGTCGTACGTGGCCTGGCTGGCTTCGAAGATGTCCCGCAGCGCCCGAATCTCGTCTCCGGACAGGATTCGGTCGCGTTCGTTGGAAAGATCGTAGTCGGCGCGCACCACTTGCTTCGCCTCCACCAGCTCGGCAGGATTCCCTTCGATCAACAAGGGTCGCCACGGCTTTCGCTTCTCGGCCCACCGGAACAGTTGGCGCAGATCGGAGAGCATCAATACAGCCGCGCGGTTCTTGCCACGTGCGCGGCCGACCCGGCGCAATAGCTCCCTGATCTCGGCTTCGGTCACTTCCTTCACCGGCCGGCCTCCGATGACTGGCAGGACATCCTTGTCGAACGATCGTCGCAACTCGGCATTGCCGTCGCGACGGGCCACTCCATCGGTCAGCCAGGCTTCGAACATCGCCTTGACGGAGAGGTTTTCCGCCTTGCGGCGTTCGGCATCGGCATTGAGTGCCGCGAGCTCTTTGGCCTGCTCAGCCTCGCGCGCAACGTGGGTGACTCGCGGGTCATCACCTTCAGCAACGCGTTTTCGCTCGTCGTTCGCGCGTGTGCGTGCCGCGGCCAGCCCAACGGCTGCGGCATCGCCCAAGGACAACTTCCTGCGTCGGTCGCCGTGCGAATAGACGAACTGCCACGTCTTCTTGCCGCTCGGCAACACGCGCAGGAACAGCCCATCGCCATCGCCGATCAGGTACTCCTTGGTCGCCGGTTTAGCGGCTTGGATCGCCTTCACGCTCAACAGATCGCGCGCCATTTGTACCCTCCCTGGCGTTGCCGGATCGGTGTCGCGCAAACTGATCCGCTACCCCTTGGCCAGGCGCCAAGTTTGCGGCATTTTCGACGTGTCTGGGAACAGTCTGGGAACAGTTGGCGTGTGCTGGAGTGAATCGTCACGAAACGGTATGAACCGAACGAATCGCAAGAATGTGTTTATCGACAATAGCTTACGTAAACGCACGACGACTCATGTCGTCTCATGACATCCCGTCAAATTCGCTCATTAATCGGCTACGAACCAAGGGGTCGTGGGTTCGATTCCTGCCAGCCGCACCAGAATTTCG
>CAYYSP010000023.1:0-3187 GCA_964474535.1 uncultured Gemmatimonadaceae bacterium | reverse complement strand
GACGAGCGCGCTTCTGAGCTGGCAAGCACATCTTGATTGCCTGGCCGATGGGAAACCGGTGGCCTCGGCCGCCACGGAGTGCACGCCGGCCTGAGCAGGTCGTTCGCTGACCCAGGCCAGTCTGCTGCCGCGTCACTAGGCCGCACCACGAACCATGAGATCACTTCACCAGCGTAGGCGGCCAGCCACGCCACCTTGACGAAGGGGCACCGGCGCGGGGTCAGCCGTGCGGCTGCCAGCGATGCGGCAGCAGTTCCTCGATCCGGCTGTTCAGATGCGTTGGCAAGCGCGTCAGCACGTCCTTGAGATAAGCCCACGGGTCATGCCCGCAGAGCTTGGCCGACTGCACCAGGCTCATCACCACGGCCGCGCGTTGCCCGGCCAGCTCACTGCCGGCGAACAACCAGGCCTTCCTACCCATCGCCCAGGGCCGCATCAGGTTCTCGATATGGTTGTTGTCCACCGGCACCCTGCCGTCGTGCAAGTGCGCCGTGAGTGCGGACCAGGCATTCAGGCTGTAGTCGATGGCGCGCGCAATCGCGCTGCCCTCGGGCACGCGGCTTCGCTCCAGCTGCAGCCACACGTGCAACTCCTCCCACAGCGGCTTGGAGCGCGCCTGGCGCATCGCCAGCCGCTCATCGGCCGTCAACTCTTGGGCTTCGCGTTCGACACGGTAGATCAGCGCGATGCGCTGCACCGCCTGCAATGCCACCGGGCTCTGGTTGACCTTGATCAGCTCGTCGAACTTGCGCCTCGCGTGCGCCAGGCAGCCCGCAGCCGTTCGCCCGTCCTGCTTGAGCACGCTCTCGTAGCCCTTGAACTCGTCGCGCACCAGCGTGCCCACCCAGCCCTGCAGGAACGCCATGGGGTACTTGGCGCCCCGGCCGACACAGAAGTCGTACGCCACACCCGGCTGCGCATCGAAGCCGCCCCTCGCGTAGGCCCAGACGTAAGCCTTCTTGGTTTTACCGGCCCCGGGGTCCAGCATCTCCACCGGCGTCTCGTCGGCGTGCAGCACCTGCGCGCCGAGCACGAACTCGCGGTGCACGTCGAACAGCGGCTGCAGTGCGGCACCGCCGCGCCCCGACCACGCCGCCAGGGTAGACCTCGGCGTGTGCACGTTCGAGCGTGCGTTGATGGCCTCTTGCCGGTAGTACGGCAAGTGATCGATGAAGCGGCTCACCAGCGTGTGCGCCACCAGCCCGGCAGCGGGCATGCCGCTGTCGACGATCTGCGGCTCGACGGGTTCTTGAACCAGTATCTGGCAGCACCGGCAGGCCCACTTGCCGCGAATGTGGCGGTGCACGAAGAATTGCGCCGGCACGATGTCCAGCCGCTCGCTCACGTCCTCGCCCACGCGCTGCATCGGCTGGCCGCAGTCGGCACTCGGGCAGGTGGTGTTCTCGGGCTCGTGGTGGTGGACGACGCGCTGCAGGTGCTCGGGCAGCGCTTGCCGCTTGGGCTGGCGCTTGGGCTCAACCGGTGGCGGTGCTGGTGTGGTGGCCTGAGCTTGCAGCGCTTCGAGCTGCGCTTGCAGGCTCGCCTCATCGGCCGCCAGCGTCTCCTCGAACAACTGGCGCTGCTCGGCGTTCATGGCCTCGGTGCGGGCAGCGAACTTCCACGCCTTCAGCCGTGCCAGCTCGAACGTGATGCGCTCGATCTTGGCGTCCTTGAACTTGATGGCCTGTGCCTGGGCTGCGATCTGCTTGCTCTGCGCGCCAATGTGCTGGAGCATTTGCGCGGCCACTTCGGCCAGCGCGGCGGGGCCGAGGCCGTGCAGGTCTTGAGCCTTGAACTGCGGGGCGGTGAATGCATGCGCTTGGAGCATGTATGCATTGTGCGCAGCGAGCATTGGTGCGGCTATCCGGGCAGATTGGGATTGCCTTGGCCATGCCCATCAGGGCTCAATCGTGGCCTCGTGAACTTGACGAATCACAGGCGTGTGATGGCGCGCATTTGCTCCAGCCGTTGCCACGGCAGGCCGAGCACCAGGGCGTCGAATTGCGGCTGCGTCAAGGTCATTGGTACAGCGGTGACGAAGCCCTCGCGCGGCCACACGAAGCGACCTTCGTTCAAGCGCCGGGCCGCGCACCACACACCGAAGCCGTCATGCACGAGCAGCTTGATGCGGCTGGCCCGGGCGTTGGCAAAGAGGTAGCCGTGGTGCGCCTTCGCCGAACCGAAGACTTGCACCACGCGGGCAAGCAAGGTGTCGGCGCCGGCCCGCATGTCGATGGGTTGGGTGGCCAGCCACAGGGCGTCGATGCGGATCACTTCGCCCCCATGCATTGCAGCAACCAGCGGGCGCACTCCGGAGCGGCGGCTACAGGCCAGCTCACAGCGATGGCCGCAGCACCCCGGCGCCACTCGATGCGGATGTCGGCTACCGGCGCCGCATGAGGCTGCCCGCCTGCGGCCACCGTGGCCGCAGGCATCGCCAATGGAATGAACTCCGGGCTCGCCGCCACAGCGCCGCGCATCGGATGCACCGCGCTGTGCGTCGGCACCCCACGCCCGCGCCGCCACTTGTGCACGAGGTTGGCGTTCAACCCGTGCGCCTGCGCTACCGCAGCCACTGACGCACCAGGTTCGGCGCATGCCGCCAGCACCCGCGCCTTCAACTCCTCCGAATGCCGCCGCCTTGGCACCCTTGTCCCTGTCTCCATGGTGTCCACCTCCAAATAGGTGGACACCTTCGCCGACGCACCTGTCGGAATCAAGATGGGATGGCTGGCCGCTTACTCACCAGCAACTGGTGCAACGTGCTCATCGACAACGGCCCCGCCCCCTTGCCCCCTTGGCAAGCTGATCGCATCCCGTGCGGTAGGAACATTCACGCCCCCGTGCCAGGGAGCCTGGGCGTCCGAGCGTCCGCAAGCGCTGAAGCCAGGCAACCGACGCTCGGCTTGGCGCGTCGGAGAACGCAAGGAGGTTCGAAGTTGTTCAGCAGCGTCCGACGAACGAGTGGATTTCCGCGCCCGTGATGACGGTCGAGGGGCCAGGGGTACCCAAGCACCCAAGCCGACGTTCCATTCGCCAGCGTCGGCGACTGGCCGGTTCCGCACCTGCCCCCATTAGCCGCTGTGCCGGAAAGGATCGGACATGCCTGTCTGATCGAGCCCAGCGTCTACACCTATGGCTGCTCCCTGAGGTGGCCTGCCTCATGACCTGGAAACTCAGGCCTGCA
>CAYYSP010000022.1:0-3564 GCA_964474535.1 uncultured Gemmatimonadaceae bacterium | reverse complement strand
CGGTGACGAGCACGGTTTCGCCAGCAGCTGCGGCGCGCACGTACTCGCTGAGCCGATTCTTCAAGGTCTTGATGCCGACACTTTGCATACGGCGCAATGTAGCTACTGGTAGCTACATTGTCAAACTGAGGCGATTGGGGCGAATGTCAGCGACAGACTGAACTGAGTCATTCGCGGACCGCGGCCTGAACGGCAGCTGCCGCGATCACCGGTCGTTCGATGCGCGCGGCCTCGATGGGCAGCAGCACCCCAGCCACCGGTCATTCAAAGCGTGGCGGCCTTCGAGGGTGGGCGGATGACCGGTGTCGCCCGCCCGGTCCAGCCGTCGAACGCAGGTGGGCGAACTATGATGACCGCACCACACACGAGGAGACATCGATGAGGCTCACCGGGCGCTGCTACTGTGGCGACATCAAGTACGAATTCGACGGCGAGGTGCAGGGCGCGCTGCAGTGCCATTGCCGAGAGTGCCAGTACATCACCGGCGGCAATCCGAATGTCGTGATGGTGGTGCCCGAGTCTGGCTTCAAGATCACGAATGGCCAACCGTCGGCTTTTGCACGAAACGACTTGGAGCGACCCGTGACGCGCTACTTCTGCCCTCGCTGCGGCACCGCGCTGGGTACGCGTTCGCCGGCACGCCCGGGTTCGTTCATCCTCAAGGTCGGCACCCTCGACGATCCTTCGGTCTTCAAACCACGGGTGGCCATCTTCACGATCGACAAGGAGCCGTTCCATTACATCCCTGAGGGCCTGCCGGCCTACGAGCGCCGACCGGGCTGATTTCGCTGCGTCAGGTCACGGGTCCGGAGGTACTGCCTTCATTGGCCAGGTGGATGAGTGCCGCCTCGTTCGCCTTGCCACTCCTAATCTAATTGTGGTGCGGGGCCATGACACGCCCAATCATTTCACGTGAGATGATCCCTGCCCAACACGGAAAACAGCTACGAGTCGAGCTTGCAAATTCAACAAAATTCAGCGTCGAAGTGCACAGAACAGCGTCGGAGCGCGCTGGGATAGCCCAGGTCCCACGCAAGCGGGAGTTTTTGAAGCCCGCCGCACGTATCCGCTACCGGCGAGATCAGATGAGCTTTAGTCAATGTTTGGATCGATTGGTCAGTCTGCACGAATCGATCAACTTGGGTGGCTTAGAGCTTCGAGGCATCTATGTAGGAGATCCTGATGCCACCACCGACTATCGATTCTTCGCCGAACCCAGAAGGTCGCCAATCAGAAATTCGACCTGTTGGAAAGGCTATATCGCGCACTTCGAACTGGACGCAGCCGGAATCCTGACATTGCGAAAGTATGTGGCTCTCGATGACGTGGAGCAGCCGGTCGACGAGATTCTGTCCGGGGACTTCTGGCTCGTAATGCGGGGCGGTGCTCCTTTCGATGGAATGGGGGAGATTCGGATTCCCTTCAAAGATGGAAAGATCTCTGAAGACGCGATGACGTGGGGGGGAAGTCGGCATCTATTGGGTAGGGTTCGGATGGCGTCACATCGCCGAGGCGAAGTGGCGATGGTTGGCGAGATCAAGTGGTTCGGTGGCGTGAACGGCAAAACAGGCAGGACCAACGACTACGGTTTCATTAGCGCATTGGATTGCGAGGTCTATTTCCATCGTTCCAAGACCCAATCTTCGGCGGAGCTACTCACCGTGGGGACCCAGATTCTTTTCAAACGCGTTAGCGGCAGGAAGGGCAAATTTGAGGCGGAGTCCGTTCAAGTTCTATCGCAAATGTCCGATGCGAATCTCGCGGCTGCGATCATTTCTCCGGACTCCCTGACTGCGCAAGACACGCTCGCCGTTGCGCTGTACAGAACGCTTCTTTCACCCTGCGAAAACGAAGTACTCGATGCAGCGATTGCCCTGGAGCCCAAAGCCTCTGCCCAGTTGCGGGCGTTCTGGACGAAATTCGAACCATCCAGTCCCAAAGACGACAGGTACAACTGCGCGCCTGACTACGTTAAGCAGTTGATATGTCAACGTCACTACAAGAAGTTCAGGCATGCGTTGGCGACCCTCTTCGAACCCTTGTCTACTGTGCGAACCGCACTGGATGTAGATGAGACATATCGGGGACTGAACGAACAGGACGAAACGCTCGCGGCAGTCTGGGCAAGTAGCACCGCCGACGCCGCACAGGCCAAGATGCTATCGGCGAGGGCAGCGGAGAAGGCCGTCAAGCGCTTGTACGAGGGCATGGGTTCCTCCGTTGAAGACTGTGCAATACGACAGCTCGAAGGCGGATCGGGTGACTGGACGACACACGACCTCTTGGTGGACGGCACAGTCGCTATCGACGTCAAGAACTCGCGGCGCCCCATCAACGGGGAGAACTTCTATGTCGAGCATACGGTACCGAGATTTAAGTTGGACCGCCGAGGTGCCAATGTAAGAATCGCTGGACTGCTGTCCCCTTATCTCCAGCTGGATTTCATTCGGAAGCCCGGTGCGATCCCGTCCAGTTTCAACGTGGACGACTTGATTTTCCTAGGTGAGACGAGCCGTGACAGCATCGACAGCCTCATCTCGAAGTTCGCCTCTGACCAACTAGAAGTGGTTCGAGGATACGAACGCACGGTGCCAAATTGGGTTTTCGACTATCCGCGCGCCTGGTACAGCGAGTTCGTTGAAAGTGTCCGCAGCTTCAACGAGGACGTCGTCTGGCCTGAAGGCGAAGAATGGCTGCATTGCCTCGATCGCGAGGAGAGGGCGAATGTCATCCCAGCGCTTTGCGTTGGAGGCAAGCCCTTGCCGCGTGACTTGGCATCGAAACTGTCAAGGCAGCAGGTGCAGTTCTATACGAAGGTGCAAGCGATGGTGGGCAACCCACCTGAACTTCCCGTCATCTTCCTCGCTGTCTTGTCGGACTTCCTGCAGAACGTCACTGCCTCGCCAGGCTGCTTGGAATTTGGCGAGGACGAACAGAACTACTCGCCAACAAGCTATTTGCAAGTTCTCTACCCGGACCGCCCGCGTGTCGCTCGCAACAGGCGCGCGACCTCCGAGCTTCGAGATAGAGGAGCCATTGCATCACGGCAGACAGAAGCTTTGGCGTACCCCCTTGGGGCCATCGACCCGCTGGGTCTAGTCATTGGTCTCATCGATACCCTGACATTGCTCTGGGAGAGTCGCCGACAGACCAACTTGGCTCAGTATTCGAGCTTCCGCTTCAGTGGACTCGGAATGTTGCAAGGCAGAGAAAGGGAGCAGCAAACCTGGACGACGTTGCTTGCATACTGCGGCGGAACAATCTATGGGACAGACGAAAATGGGGCCGTGTTGGTCAATGACTCGGGCAAACCGCTGTCCACAAAAGGCAAGTGCGGCAAATCACCATTGGTCATCGGCAGGGATCGCACTTGTGATGCATGCGGGAAACTTATCTGCGGCGCGTGCGGGTTCTGCACCCTGTTGTGCCAGGAGAAGCTGTTCCACAGCCAAGCGGCGATAAACCGAGCCCAGCAAGTCGAAGGACGTTGGCCTCACAGGCCCATGAGCAAGTATCTATTCAGCCTCCCCCAAGGCGCAGTTCGGAAGACGGCGAGCGGTCGAG
>CAYYSP010000021.1:0-4318 GCA_964474535.1 uncultured Gemmatimonadaceae bacterium | reverse complement strand
ACAACGTCTCGCCGACGTTCCGCTTCCCGGACCTGATCAGCGCCTGCGTGTCGCTGGTGTTCGCGCAGCGCGATGCAGCCGAACGCATCTTCGACTTCCTCGGCACTCAGCTGGTACTCAGAGCACATGCGACGCCCAGGCGGCGCGAGTCGATGTGGCGCCAGCAGTACGACCTGCTGCTGGCCGTGCAGCGCTCGCCGGCCAACCGCCACCCGCATCCAAAGTTCCAGCTCGACCAGCTGACCACCGCCTGCGTGGCGCTGTGCCGCCAGTTGGAGCGCGCCGACACTCTCGTCCTGCAGCAGGCACGCCTGAACATGGCCGATCGGTCGACGCGCTGGCGACTGCCCCGCGCTGACTAATGGACTGATGGCGCCGCGGGCCTTGACACGCCGCCCAGCACCACCCGACCTCACCCTGCCGGCATGCGTCCCGGCCCGACCCGAACTCGACCCAGGCCGCACCGACGGCCCAGACCTCCCCTCGCCAGCCCTGCGGCCGGCGGTTGTTCTGTCCTGGAGTTCACGACGGGTTGAGCCATGCGTTCGAGTTGCCTTGCCGGATCGGTCCTGCTGGTGTGCGCACCGCTGCATGCAGCGGCGTGCTGGGAGCAGGCGGCGCAACGCTACGGGCTGGCCGCAGAACTGCTCTACGCCGTCGCGCGCGTCGAGTCGGACCTGAACCCGCGCGCCGTCAACCGATCGCATCTGCAACGCACGGGGTCCTACGACATCGGCCTCATGCAGATCAACAGCTCGCACCTGCGCACGCTCGCCCGCCACGGCATCACCGAGGCGCAGCTGTACGAGCCCTGCACCAACATCCAGATCGGTGCCTGGCTGCTGGCCGAATCGTTCGCACGCAACGGCGTCACCTGGGACGCCGTGGGCGCCTACAACGCCGCGTGCTCGCAGCTCAAGGGAACGGCATGCACACAGGCGCGTGCCCGATACGCGTGGCAGGTCTACCGCAAGCTGCCGGCATCGCGCACGACGTTGACTGTGGACCCCATGACAGTGCCTCCGATGGCCACGCCCCACCACGCGGCTGTCCCGGTGATCTTGACGGCGAGGGTGGCGCCATGAAGGCCACTCCTGCTCGCGCACGGACCAACCCTTGCCTCGCGCCGCCAGGCGCGCCCACCCGCCATCCACCCGCCGAACCACTGCAACGCACCGGATCCGCCGGTGTGGCTGACAGTGCCCACCCCGATCCGTGTCTTTCGCTCAACCGTAGATGGAGGATTTCATGAGCACAGCAACTCTTGCCCGCGCATCCACATTGCGCCCCTCGCCCCGTCGCCCGCTGATGGCGATGGCTCTGTTCGGGCTGCTCGCGCTGGGTCTGGGCATCGCCTTTCCCGGGCATGCGCTCGACCTGGTCGGCTTCGTCGGCATCGGCGGCCCGATGGCTGCGGCCCTCGGCCAGATCGCCGCGCTGGGGCCGGGGATCAAGGCGCTGGTCGGCTTCGTCGGCTTCGTCGTCGCGTTGATCTCGCTGTCGGCGCTGCGCAACTTCGGGCCGGTGCTGTTCTACGTCGGCCTGGCGATCTTCGCCGCGGTCGGCCTGGTGATCGCCGGCGCGATCATGGGCGCGGTCGTCTGACACCGCCGGGTTCTGCGCTGCCGGAGGCCTCATGCACGCCGACACCTATATCCCGCGCCGGCTGGACGACCAGTGGAAGATCGGCTTTTGGGATGTGGACGTGGCCGCACCGATCCTGTTCGGCCTGTTCATGGGCTACCTGTCCGGCTCGACGTTCCCGTTCGCGTTGTGCGTCGGCACCGGCCTGATGGCCTCGCGCTGGATCGCGCGCATCAAGACCGACAAGCATCCGGCCTTTGCGATGCACTGGCTGTACTGGCACCTGCCGACCAGCCCGATGACCTCGATGCGTGCCACGCCGCCATCGCACATCCGCCGCATGGTCGGCTGAAGCCCGCACGCTGCGCACCATGGACTTCGAACGGCTCAACGGCGATATCAAGGACATGCGCCGCCGCAACCGCGGCCTGGGCCTGGCGGTCGGGCTGCTCGCCGGCGGCCATCTGCTCGCGCTGATCGTCATTCTCAACCTGCTGGGCACGGTGCGCACCGTGGTCGTGCCGCCGTCGATCGACAAGTCGTTCTGGGTGACGCGCGACAAGGCCAGCAGCGCATACCTGGAGCAGATGGGCAGTTTCATGGCCTGGCTAGTGCTCGACGTGACCCCAGCGACCATCGACTGGAAGAAGGACATCCTGCTCGGCTATGTGGAGCCCGAACAGCACGGCGAGTTGAAGACCCGCCAGGAGCTGGAGGCCACGCGGCTGAAGCGCATCAACGCCAGCACGTATTTCATGCCGCAGCAGCTGGTGCCCGACGAAGACACGCAGTCCGTCATGGTGCGTGGCCGGCTGCGCACCTTGGTCAACGGGCTCGAGACCAACGAGGACCTGAAGGCCTACCAGGTCGAGTTCATCTACCGCGGCGGGCGCGTGCACCTGAAGACCTTCAAGGAGGTGCCGAATGCGCCCCAGTAGTCCCAGTAGTCCCAGTAGTCCGGGAAGTGACATCGTTGCTGGCGCCGCGTGCGGCCTCTCGCGCCACCGCCTCGCCGCCCTCGCCGCCCTCGCCGCTGTGATCATCGGCGCCGCTGCCGGGCAGCCCTGCCATGCGATGCAGTTGCTCGACGCCCGCGACGGTGTCGCCATCGAGGCCATCCTGTCGGTCAAGGAGCCGACGCGCATTCGCATCGACGGCGTACCGATCACCGACGTGTTCGGCAACATCCATTCGAGCCACTGCGGCACCCCTAATGCCGCCAACGCCGCCACTGCGGCTCAGGCCAGCGCGTCGATCGCCGGCATGGCCACGCCGGCCGTCAACCCGCAGGGCGAGATCGTGCTGGAATGTGACCGCGACAAGGGCGAGATCTATATCCGGCCGGTGGATGAATCGACCACCGCCAAGCCGGTCAACTTGTTCATCTCGTCGGCGACGGCCACCTACACGCTGGTACTGCGTCGCTCGGACACACCGGCCGACACGATCGTCATCCGCGACCGGTCGCAGCGTGTGTCTGGCATGGGCGAGAGCCAAGGCCAATTTGGCGGCCGCCTGGGGCCGTCAGCCCACCATGTGCGCGCGATGAAGTCGATGCTGGTGGCGATGGCCTCGGACCGCGTGCCGACCGACATCCGCGTCGACGAGTTGAACCGCCCGGTGCAGCTCTGGGCCGACGCCCGCTTCACGCTGATGCGCCGCTACGAGGGCCGCGGCCTGCTCGGCGAGAAGTACCTGTTGCACAACGTCGGGCTGACCGACATGGCGCTGGCCGAGCAGGCATTCGACCGGCCCGATATCCGTTTCGATGGCCACGCCGATAGTCACGCCAATAGCCAGGCCGATATTCACGCCGACGCCCAGGTGATCGGCGTCGCGGTGGAAAAGCGCGATCTGCGCCCCGGCGAATCCACCAACGTGTTCGTGATCCTGCGTGGGAGCGCACGATGAGCGCCGCGCGGATCGACGACACGACCTCGCTGAAGCGCGGTCTCGAGCGCCTGTCGCCGAGGCAGCGCCAGTGGGCCATGCTTGTCGCGATCCTGCTGGGCGGCGTCGGCATGCTGTGGCTGGTGTTTGCGTTCAGCGACAGCGGGGAGAAGTACAAGAACATCAAGTCGCCGGCACTGGCTGCCAGCGCAGTGACCCACATCGGTGTGATGTCCCCGGGTCAACAGGTCAACCCGCTGGACCAGTGGGTCGGCACCGCCGGCAGGAAGCTCGCACAGTACGAGAGCGAACGCGACGAACAGGGCCGGCTCAACAAGGAACGGCAGGCCTTCGAGGCGCGCACGATGCAGCGCTTCTCGGAACTGGAGCAACGGTTGACCGCTGCTGCGCCGTCCGCCGAGCCTGCAACCCCAGCTGTGCCACCTGTGTCAACTGCGCCGCCCGCGCCGGCGACCAGCCTTCCGATGGCGCCGCCGTTGCCTTTGCCTGCGCCTGCTGCCGCACGACCCATGCCGGACCTGGTCATGCCGCCCGGATCGCCCGGTGCCCCCATGGCAGCGCCGCCAACGCCAGCGCCAGTCGCACCGGCATTGACGCGCGTCACCCTGGTCGACCGGTCAACGGCACCGGCCGCGCCCGGCGGACCGACAGCGTCGTCCAGCCACGTCGAGCCGCGCAGCGTCTCGACCTTCCTGCCGGTCAGTTTCACACGCGGCACGCTGCTTGGCGGACTGGACGCGCCCACCGGGGGCCAGTCGCAGTCGAACCCGCACCCGGTGCTGATCCGCCTGTCCGACAACTCGGTGCTGCCGAACCGCTTCCG
>CAYYSP010000020.1:0-4347 GCA_964474535.1 uncultured Gemmatimonadaceae bacterium | reverse complement strand
GAGGAGTTCGACGATGACCCTTGCCCTCGCCGCAGAGACGACCTCGACGATGAAGACGGCCCCGGCCGCGACCGCCACGGCGGCGACGCCCGTCTCGGCGCCGCGCGCCGAGCTCGACTGCGCGGTGTTCGAGCCGCGCGACCGCTTCGACGCCTGGTCGGACGCCGTGGTGCACAGCTTCGTCCCGCTGCGCGCCGTCGGGCACGACGCCGACGATCCGCAGCCGTTCGCCGGCAGCCTCGTGTCACAGCCGCTCGGCCGCGCGTCGGTGAGCACGGTCGCCGCCTCGGGCGTGCGCGTGGATCGCACAGCGCACGAGATCGCGCTCGCCGACCCCGGATACATCAAGCTCGGCCTGCAGCTCGCGGGCTACAGCGTCGTCATGCAGGACGGTCGCGATGCCGCCCTCGCCCCGGGCGACTTCGCGCTGTACGACACCACTCGCCCGTACGTCGTCGACTCGGCCGACGCGTTCCGCATGTTCGTCGTGATGTTCCCGCTCGACGCGCTCCACGTCGACCGCGGCACGCTCCGCGAGCTCACCGCCCGGCGGTTCTCGGGTCGCAGCGGCCTGGGCGCGATCACCTCGAGCTTCCTGTCGGAGATGAGCCGTCAGCTCGACGCGGGCGCACTCGGCGGGGCCCTCCCCCTCGCCGACGCCGTCTTCGATCTGCTGTCGGCCACGATCGCCGACCGCATGGACGACGAGGGAGTGCTCGACGAGGGCGCCCAACGCCGCGCGCTGCGCGCCCGCGTCGAGGACTACATCTGCCGGCGGCTCGCCGATCCGGGGCTGACGGTGTCGGAGATCGCCGGCGCGCACCACGTCTCGGTGCGGTACCTGCAGAAGCTCTTCGAGCTGCAGAACGACACGGTGAGCGGATGGGTGCGGCGGCGGCGTCTGGAAGAGAGCCGGCGTGAGCTGGTGGGCGCCGACGGAGCGGGCATCGCGATCTCGGAACTCGGTGCGAGGTGGGGCTTCGCCGACCCTGCAGCGTTCGCGCGGGCCTTCCGGCAGGAGTTCGGGATGCCTCCCACCCAATACCGCGCGGCGGCGCGGGAGTCGGCATCCGTCGCGCCGCGAGCGCACGGGTCTGTGCCGCGCGCGCACGGATAGCGCGCACCCGTCGAAGCACGCGCCGGGTCGTCTTACGATCCTCGGGAAGGACGAAGACGTCCCGCAGACGAGGAGGAGACCCGTGACCACGACTGCCACGATCCTGGACAGCATCACCGTCGACGAGAGCCAAGGGCGTGCGATCCCCGACGCCGCGACCCGCGAGACCATCGGCTATGCGCCGGTGCACACCGTCGACGACCTGAACGCCGCCGTCGCGGCGGCTCGCGCGGCGCAGCCCGCGTGGGAGGCTCTCGGCCACGCCGAGCGCAGCCGCATCCTGAACGAGATCGCCGACGACCTCGAGGCGAACGCCGAAGAGCTCGCACAGGTGCTCTCGCGCGAGCAGGGCAAGCCCCTCAACGGGCCGAACGCCCGCTTCGAGGTCGGCGCCTGCTCGGTCTGGACCCGCACCGCCGCCGACACGCCCCTCGATCCCGAGGTGGTCTTCGAGGCGGGCGACGCGCGCTCCGAGATCGTCTACGACGCGCTCGGCGTCGTGGGTGCGATCGGCCCCTGGAACTGGCCCATGATGATCACGGTGTGGCAGATCGCGCCGTCGCTCCGCATGGGCAACACCGTGGTGGTCAAGCCCAGCGAGTTCACGCCGCTGTCGGTGCTGGCGCTGTGCGAGATCTACAACCGCCACCTGCCGGAGGGCGTGCTGACCGTCATCAGCGGCGACCGCGAGGTCGGCGCTGCGATCGCCGCGCACCCCGACCTCGACAAGATCATGTTCACCGGCTCGACCGCGACCGGCCGCAAGATCGTGGAGGCGTCGGCGCACAACCTCGCCCGCATCACGCTCGAGCTCGGCGGCAACGACGCCGGCATCGTGCTGCCCGGCACCGACCTCGACGCCGTGGCCGAGAACCTCTTCTGGGGCTGCTTCATCAACACCGGCCAGACGTGCGCGGCACTCAAGCGCCTGTACGTGCACGACTCGCTGTACGACCAGGTCGTCGACCGGCTCGCCGCGATGGCCTCGGCCATGCCGATGGGCAACGGACTCAGCGAAGACAACGTGCTCGGCCCGCTGCAGAACGAGAAGCAGTTCGACATCGTCAAGGACCTCGTCGACGACGCGCGCGCGCAGGGCGCGCGCGTGGTCACGGGGGGCGAAGCGGCTGCGGAGCTCGGCCCGCTGTTCTACCGCGCGACTGTCGTCGCGGATGTCACCGACGGCACCCGCCTCGTCGACGAGGAGCAGTTCGGCCCCGTCATCCCGGTGATCCGCTACAGCGACCTCGACGACGCGGTGGCCCGCGCCAACGCGTCGTCGCAGGGACTCGGCGCCTCGGTGTGGGGCGCCGACGTCGACGAGGCGGCGCAGGTCGCGCGCCGCGTGCAGGCGGGCACCGTGTGGATCAACAACCACGGCGCGATCAACCCGCACGTCCCCTTCGGCGGCATCAAATCCTCGGGGTACGGCCATGAGTTCGGCGTCGCAGGCCTCAAGGCGGTCGCGGCCCCCAAGGTGATCAGCCGCTGATCGCGCTCGCAAGGGAGCCCGCCGCCGGCGGGCTCCCTTCGGCGTCTCAGCGCGCGGCCGGGGGCGCGAGCCGCGCGAGGTAGGCGTCGAGCAGGCGGCGCAGCCGCTCGGGCGTCGCCTCACGCGGCGAGAACACGGCCATGATCTGGGCGCCCATGAGCAGCGTCAGCAGCTCGTCGACCACCTCGTCGACGTCACCGGAATCGGCGATCTCGCCGGCCGCGACCGCCTCGGCGAGCCGGCTGCCGAACGTCTCGCGCCACTGCGTCATCCGGTCGGCGAACAGCCGCGCATCGGCGGCGTCGCTCAGCGACCGCTGCCAGAACGTGATGACGACGCGAGCCTCGGCGATGCGCTCCTCGTCGAGCGGAAGGATCTCGAGCGCCAGCGCCGTGAGCCCCGGCATGCCGGGTTGCTCGACGCGGTCGCCGGCGCGCGCGTTCGTCGCGTCGAACACGAACTCGAAGGCGGCGCCGATGACGGCGTCCTTGCTCGGAAAGTAGTACCGCAGGAGCCCGTTCGAGTACCCGGTCTCTTCCGCGATGCGGCGCGTCGTGGCGGCATCGATCCCCTCGGCGGCGATGAGGCGCCATACGCGGCCGATGATCTCCTCGCGGCGCCCCTCGTGATCGACGTACTTCGGCACGACTCGACGGTAACAGCGCCGGGCCGGCTCGGCGGCGAACGTCGCACGACGGCCCGTCGGCTCAGGGCTGCGGCATCCGGTGACAATCTCCCACCGTTCTTGTACACTCGTACGAAAACCAGCTCACGGCGACGCCGACGTCCCGTGCCATCCCGATGAGGGGACAGGAGCTACCCGTGACCATGTCGATCGAAGCCCGCACGACGGATCAGCCCGCCGCCGGACTC
This sequence comes from uncultured Gemmatimonadaceae bacterium, assembly GCA_964474535.1. Lineage (GTDB taxonomy): Bacteria > Gemmatimonadota > Gemmatimonadetes > Gemmatimonadales > Gemmatimonadaceae > Gemmatimonas. Next base: position 865 of record CAYYSP010000020.1, on the reverse strand, counting down.
CCCCACCCGCTCGCTTCGCTGAGCGCCGCCGAGCTCGAGGCCGTCCGCGGCATCGTGCTGGCCGAGCTCTCGCCGAGCGAGACCACCCGGTTCGCCTACGTCGGGCTCGAAGAGCCCCACAAGGCCGAGGTGCTCGCATGGCAGGCCGGCGACGGGCCTCTGCCCGAGCGCCGCGCCCGCGTGCAGCTGCTCGATCTCGGCACCGGGGACTCGATCGACGCCATCGTGTCGCTCGACGCCGCGGCCGTCACGCAGCAGACGGTGCTCGATCCCGCGCAGGGGCGTCTTCCGATCCTCGACGCCGAGTTCGAGCTCGTCGCCGAGATCGCGAACGCCGACGAGAAGTGGATCGCCGCCCTCGCGGCCCGCGACCTCAGCGTCGACCAGGTCGTGCTCGTGCCGCTCTCGGCCGGCAGCTACGAGATCGACGGCGAGGACGACCGCCGCATGCTGCGCACCTTCGCGTTCCGCCAGGACCACCCCGCCGACCACCCGTGGGCGCACCCGGTCGACGGCCTCACCGCGTACATCGACATCGCCCGCCGCGAAGTCGTGGAGATCGTCGAGGGCGCGCGCCACGACGTGCCCGAGACGAGCGGAAACTTCGACGATCCGGAGGTGCAGGGCCCGCCGCTCGAGGGGTTGAAGCCCATCGTGATCACCCAGCCAGAGGGCGCGAGCTTCGTCGTCGACGGCGAGCGCGTCACGTGGGGCAACTGGGATTTCCGCATCGGCTTCGACACGCGCGAGGGCCTGGTGCTGCGCTCGCTGACCTTCGGCGGGCGGCCTATCATGTATCGCGGCTCGGTGAGCGAGATGGTCGTGCCCTACGCCGACCCGTCGCCGAACCGGTTCTGGCAGAACT
>CAYYSP010000019.1:0-5955 GCA_964474535.1 uncultured Gemmatimonadaceae bacterium | reverse complement strand
CGGAGGTGATATCCTCGTAGTCGAGCCCCCAACACTGCCCCCTCCCCCTCCCCCGCCCCCCGCTACTGAGAACGGGGCTGATAGCGATGCCGCAGAGGATGGAGTTGCGACAACGGGAGGTACCGGTGCTGCTGAAAACTGCTGCTGTTGTAACGCCGGCGTGGGCGCGGGTGTGGGTGCTGACACCGATGCCGATGCCGATGCCGGTGCAACTGCGGTCGGCGTCGCTCGGGATGGCGCTGACGGCATTACCCCAGTGAGTGTCCCACCGGTTACGGTGATAATTCCCCCACACACCGAACACCGTGCACGAACACCCGTTGCGGGTACCCTTGCAGGGTCTACCCGAAACACCGACTGACATTCAGGACAGGTTACGTTCATCTGCTGTTTCCAACTCGAAGACTCGGTGCAGTAGCTGCGTTCACGGTCGTAGTATTGCTTGGTGTGGAAGAAACCACTTCGTCATCGCGACGACGGTCTAACGCCCACACAGATCCACTGAGTGTTTTGGCGTAACTCTTCATCTCGGAGGCCAAATCACTGACCTCAGACGCAACCAGAAAACGACGGCGCTGGTTGGAAGCAACACCAATAGATAACGTCATGAGCGGAACCCGATGCAACTGTCCACGACGATCCTTCCCTATAAAGTAACCTGCGCGCCTGTCTTGTTCAGAATACTGAAGTGGAATCAATTCATCAAACACCTGAACTATCTCGTCGCATACGCGTGACATGCTAGCGAGCGGTACCACGCAGATAAAATCGTCCCCACCTATATGACCCACAAAACCATCCTTGCCACATAGCCCCTTTACCACGTCATGAAGAATGCGCGCTAGGATTCGAATAACTTTGTCGCCATTATGCCAGCCATATCGGTCGTTGAACTCTTTAAAATGGTCTAAGTCGACGTAACAAACAGCGAAGTACGTATTATCCAAAATTCGTGCGTCTAGTTCGGCTTCGATGCGTCTAGTTCCCGGAAGCCTTGTAGACGGATGCACATCTGTATCACGCTCATTTCGTAGAATCGCAGCATCGAAACGCGCGGCCATTTCTTCGTCGCTCATTCCGTCGTGAAAAACTTCATCAGCTCCAACGCGAAGGAAATTACGAACATCGTCGGCGCATGAGATTGCCAATAACGGAACAATTGCGGTGTACGAATCTGCCTTCATCGTGTCACATGCTGCGACTGCATGCCTGCGCCAAAGTTCACTACCACGTCCGTCAATTACTACAAGTTTTGGTCGTGAACGTAAAGCAACGGACAGTGCATCAGCGCTATTCGAAACAACGAGCGTGGTAAGCTGTGACGCATTAATGCGCTCAACGACAAGCATTGGCAACGAGTCGTCGTGTGATACGACGACCGCTAACCCAGCTCCGGAGTTGTCGGTTTTGAGCACTCGATGCGTGTCCCGCAATTTTGAGGTTCACCTACCCGTATAATTGGACGACCGGGGACGCTAATCCGCCACGATGTTACATACCTATAATGTTGCGAGCACAGCTAGGTTGCAGCTATCGCCTGCTTTGACGCGGCAGAGGAACGGACACCGACAAAGACGGGTGTATTTCCTTCCCTAACGGCCCATCTACCACTCTCAAATTGGATCGTATGGCAACAGGCGTATCGTTGTCTGCATTTGACCTCTCTTCACCTGATTTATCGCCACCTTGGGCGGCGAACTGCAACAGCTTCACACTCACGAATGCATCAACCATCGATAGCAAATGGTTGGCGGCCACAACACCAAAGTAGTTAACAGCACGCTGATAGTTCTTGTTGGCACTACTGATTCGCTGTCTATAAACGTCCTGAACCAATCGCGCGTCCCTCCAACTCCATCTAAACTCGTCCCGAAACGCCCGTTGCTGGTAAAACTCAACCGCGCGCTGATACTCTGGCGATCCACTCTCTGGCGCCACATCGGGATCGTTCCAAAAGGTCTCTCTTGCAAGTAACCACTGAGCCCCATTAAAGGTGGTTACATCATTCTCTGGCGCGATCTGCCCGTCCGGGCGTGAGTTGTAAACTCCGCTCTCCAGAAACGATTGCATTGCCTCGTAGTACCGCCAATCGCCAACAGGAAGCTGCCCACCGAACCTAGAACGAGCATTTTCGGCAGCCACTTGTTGATAGCCGCTTCGATCTCGGTTGCCGCTATTCCTAGCGGAAACTGCTTGAAGCAACAAGTACCCTTCAAGGACTACGTAAGCGACTGACCGCTGCTGCTTTAGAACCGCCTGCCCGCTTCCCGGAACTAGAACACTCAAGGCCGGAGCCCACCATGAAACGCGCCCTGGAGCCGGCTGCAAAAGGTCCGTTGGCTTAGCCAATGGCGCGGCAGCATTAATTAAATCGTCGGGCTGAATTTCCACGTCAGTACCGCGATTCGCAGAAAGTGCCGCCGATACGGGCAGCTGAGCTGACGCCAAAGCGCTAGGTACCAAAAGAAGCAAAACCGTCGAGGCTATGAACGAAATTGAACGAACATTGGGTGCGACGGGTGCGGCGCCAACCATTAAAAGCGAACCCTCATTGATATAAAAGTTGGCGTAGTCCCAGTTTGTGATGAAAACTCGTCAAAGCGTCGAGACAAGTCGATGCTAATGTTCCCTTGCGTTGCACCAAAGCCAATAGACGGACCGCCTCCCAAACCTGGCTGACGGTAGTAGCCGAATCTTAAAAAGAACTCGTCGCGATAGCCCAGTTCAGATCCTAAACCGAATGCAGCGCCGCCGAGTGCAGCGGCCGCTTTGTAATCGGCCATTACGGCTACGCTGCTGTTGTTCTTAGTGAAAGCTTCAATTGGGAGTGCAGCTCTTACGCCGAGTTGAAGCTGTTTCGGCAAAGGATCCGACTGGTCGGCATCCTTAACCTGTAAGTTTGGCCCCACGTTGCGTAACGTCGCTCCAAGCACGACGGGAAACGACGTTGGAAGCAGGTACTGCAAACCAAGATCGAGTGCCGAAGATGTACCGGAAAAAACCGGTACTTCGCCACATGCGCCGGAGCACGCAAATCTGATATTGATAAACTTGTAGGACAGCCCAGCACTAAGACGTGATGTTAGAGCGGATGAATAGGAAAGTGCGCCTAGGTAATTGTGAGTAGAGGCGATCCCCGTTTGGTTCCCGTATGCGTCGGTGACTGGCATATCGCCGTAGTTCACCAAATAGAAGGCTCCCGAAAATGTGCCCATTACTTTGGATGGAATCAGGAACGCAAGCATATCGCTGGTTGCACCGAACGTCACTGAATGGTGAACCGCGAGCTCGCGCTTGGTGCTTCGCGCAGAGGCTGCAGGATTCCACCACAGCCCTTCTGTGCCGAGCGTGCTATCAGCTACAACCGCTTCACCTTGGCCAACCGCTTTGGCGCCCATGGGAACGAGCAAGAACAACCCACCAGTTTGGGACTGCGCCCGCTGAGGGATAACCAAAAACAATATGGTTAAGAGCGATGCTAAAAAGCGCGTCACGCCATTCCGTCTGGATTACCGTATCCTAAGCGCCGGACTGCGTTCCGGTTCTTTCGCCAATTTGGGAGCACCTTTACCCAAAGATCGAGATAGACCTTCTTATCGAGAAACTGCTCAATCTTCTCGCGTGATATCTTACCGATGTCTTTAATTTTCTGTCCATGGTGCCCTATGACTATACGTTTTTGGCTATCACGTTCGACGTGTAGCACGGCCCGAATGTAAATCGGCGATGAGTTCTCTCGGAACTCCTCAATTTCGCATGCGAGCGCATGTGGCAGTTCTTCGTTGAGGAGTTCAAGAGCCGTTTCGCGGATGAACTCAGCGCAGAAGAACCTAACCGGCATGGTTGAGAGTTCATCGTCTGGATATAGATAGGGCCCTTCCGGCAAAAGCGACGTGATGGCCGTCACCAGATCGTCGATTCCCTCGCCAGTAACTGTAGAAATAAGAACTGCGTCCGGGAACTTTGCAGAAATCGCCTCGCGTTCGCCAGCTGACAGGAGGTCTACTTTGTTTAAAGCAGCAACAACTGGAGCTTTAGGCTGCCTATCGAGGGAGGCGGCATCCCTAAGCGACATTATCTTGGACGGCGAAGTTGCGTCCGATATGTGAACGATCACATCTGCGTCATTGAGCGCGTCAAGCGCTGAGTTCTTCATAGCCTGGTGTAGACTATGCTTAGGACTAAGCAAGCCCGGTGTATCCAAGACAACCATCTGAGTGTCATCTTGGGTGCGAATTGCCACTACTCGATGTCGTGTTGACTGCGGCCTCGGCGATATAACTGCCAGTTTCTCTCCGACAATACGATTGAGGAGCGAGGACTTGCCGGCGTTAGGGAATCCAGTAAAGGTGACGAAACCGGCCTTGGTCATCTTGGGATATTTGGGTCGCTAAGGGATCGAAAGGCTGCGCTGTGTGGCGGCAGGATGCTGCAATCTAACTTTGATGAAATGGAAGGTGGTATAAGTGAACGTTCAACATTTCCGCCAGCAGCTGAGAACCGTCGACACGGAAGACCCGCAATCGAAGATCACGAAGTGCTAACACTTGACAGAATGTATTAATGGGCCATAACGTGGCCACGAGACGCGTATTGCGTCTTACTCGTAATACTCGGTGACCATGTGGTACGCACCCTAATAAAGAAACGAAACGTTTCGCACCATACGGAGGCCACGCATGTTATTCAGATACGTGACTGCAACTGTAATACTACCGTTCACCACGACATTCGCTGAACCGCTATCTGCGCAAGAGACCCGCGATTCATTTAGCGAGTTTGGAGTTGAGTGGGGATATCGCGCTCACAGTACGTCTCCTCTCGGGATGAGTACAAGTGCCCCATTATCTGTCAGGTGGTCGATCGCGTTGCGCAAACGCATGGGGTACACAGGTACGTTTACAGTGCATGAACGGCGTTTAGAAACTCAGAGGTCATATGCTGGATCGGCCCACGGCCAATATGAGTACTTCTTGAGTGGAAATAGAACGAATGAATCCGCGTTCTATGCACTACTAGGTACATCTTTGGTTCATTCCAGACTGGTGTCTAGCGCGGACTCTACGCCAAAGAAGTGGCTTTGGGGCGCCACAACTGGAATAGGGAGGCGGCAGGTAGTACCTAGCGGTAGCGTTCGTATTGAGCTGGTCGCATCGTCAGAAGCCGGTGTACGTCATGAAACGATTAGTTCGGCCGGCGTACCTGGGCGGCGATCATTAGGAGTTCGATTATCGTACTTGTATAGGTGCTGCGAGTAGCGTTTAGCGTTATGGCTCATAGGCGAAGCGGAGTGCTATCGCCATTGGAGTGCTATCGCCATTAGAAAACGGAGAGAGTAGTAGACAAAAAAAAGCCCCGCTGCATTAGCAGCGGGGCTTTAGGGGGTGCCGGCAACGGCCTACTCTCCCGCGATCTCTCGACCGGAGTACCATCGGCGCTGTCTGGCTTAACGACCGTGTTCGGGATGGGAACGGGTGTGGCCCAGACGCTCTAGTTGCCAGCGAACAAGTGATGAACACGAGTTCGACAAACGGGAAGGAGTGATCGTGAATCGTCCATATGGACGCCAATAGCGTAGTGTGTGCTTTGCGAATTGTATCTCAACCCAAGGTTTAAAAAACCATGGGGGAGTCAAGCCGCACGGGCGATTAGGACAGCTGCGCTCGTAACACCTTACAGTGCTTCCACGTGCTGCCTATCGACGGAGTAGTCTCCTCCGGCCCTTCAGGGGACTCAAGGTCCCAGGGAGAATTCATCTTGGGGGGCGCTTCCCACTTAGATGCTTTCAGCGGTTATCGCCACCGATCATCGCTACCCGGCGTTGCAGCTGGCGCCACAGCCGGGACACGAGCGGATCGTCCGACTCGGTCCTCTCGTACTAAAGTCCGCTCCCCTCAATTCTCCAACGCCCACGACGGATACAGACCGAACTGTCTCACGACGTTCTGAACCCAG
>CAYYSP010000018.1:0-6043 GCA_964474535.1 uncultured Gemmatimonadaceae bacterium | reverse complement strand
AGTTCCAACCGACGCTGCCGCGCGAGCGCGCGGCCGAGCTGATGGCCGGCTGGGAACGTGCGGTGCGGCAGACGGTGGCGACCTGAACGCGTAGTACGCGACCGGCGGCCAAGCCCGCGCCGCGCGCGCACGGCACGCACGCAGCTTCGCCGCATCGAGCGGCCCGCAACGCACGTTGTCTGATGCAGATCAAGCTGCAAGGCGTCGATGCGCCCTGGTCTTGCGTACAAATTCGACTAGGATGCGACGCATGCTCATTTGCATTCAACTAGGACCGCTATGGCTCGAACAACAAGAAGGCGCTCACCGAGGCCGCGCGGCGCGCTGCACTTCACGCTGGCGCTGGCGCTGTCCAGCGCCCCCGCGGCCTTCGCGCAGGACGCTGCCGAAGCGCCCAGCGCAGCCCGCGCCGCTTCGTCGACCAAAGACTACGACATCCCGGCCGGCGCCCTGGGTGATGTGCTGAAGCGCTACGGCGCCGTCGCCGGCGTGTCCGTCACCGCGGATCAGCGGCTGACAGCCGCTCGCCACAGCGCCGGTGTCAAGGGCCAATACGGAGTCGCCGACGGCTTCGCGGTTGCGTTGGCCGGCACCGGGCTGCGGGCGGTGCCAAGCGCCGACGGCAGCTTCGAGCTGCGCGACGCGGGCGCGGCAAGCGTCGCGCAGGTGGCCGCCGCCGCGCCGCAGCAACCGGGTGGGGCCGCGGCAGCGCCTGGCGATAGGGTGCAGATCAGCGCCCAGGCCTTCAGCGATTCCACCGTCATCGTCAACCGCCGGCAGATCGAAGAACAGCAACCGCGCGACATCCGCGAGACGCTGCAGAACGAAACCGGCGTGGCGGTGGGCGGCGGCGGCAACGCCATCGCGCAGAAGGTCTACGCGCGCGAGATCGAGGACACCATGCTCAACGTCACGCTGGACGGCGTGCCGCAGGGCGGCAACGTCTTCCACCACCAGGGCCGCGTGCTCATCGATCCGACGATGATTAAGCGCATCGAGGTCGACAAGGGCGGCACGCTGGCCAGCGTCGGCCCCGGTGGTCTGGCCGGCTCGGTGCGCATGACCACCAAGGACGCGCGCGACCTGTTGTTACCCGGCCGCAGCTTCGGCGCGCTGGCGCTCGGCGGTGTCGAGAGCAACGACGGCTGGGAGGCCGGCGCTGCGCTGTTCGGCACTGCGGCCAACGACACGGTCGACTATGTCGGCTACCTGAAGCGCCGCAACACCGCCGACTATCAGGACGGGCACGGCAACCTGCAGGCCAATACCGCGTCCGAGCAGCTCAGCGGCCTGGCCAAGGGCAGCTGGCGCATCGCGCCGCTGCACCAGCTGTCGTTGAGCTACCTGGGGCTGCAGGACGAAGGCGTGCGCTTCCCGCGGCCGCACATGATCGGCTTTCCCGGCAGCAACGTGCCGATGCCGCAGCAGCTGGACCAGAGCACCTGGACCGCCGGCTGGCGCTACGACGGCGAACGCAACCTGCCGGCGGCCGAGCTGGTGCTGTTCTCCGACGACGTGGAGAACAAACGCACCAACGGCGGCAGCGTGCCGGTGTTCGGCAAGGCGCCCGGCACCACCTTCGGCGAGAAACTGGAAACGCTGGGCGCGAACCTGCTGCTGACGTCGATGCTCGGCAGCACCCCGCTGCGCTACGGCCTGAACTACCAGGACCGCGAAGCCTCGGCCGTCAACCCGACGCGCACCGGCTTCCAGGGCAACACCAGCAAGGAGACGGCCGACGTCATCGGCCTGTTTGCCGAAACCAGCATCCCCTTTGGCGGCATCTGGACGCTCGACCTGGGCGCACGCTACGACTGGTACGGCTACGACGACAACCACGGCCAGTCCTACTCGAGCAACGGCCTGTCGCCCAACGCCAACCTGACGGTGAAGCTGGCGCCGCCGCTGGCGCTGTGGGGCGGCGTGTCGAGCACGCTGCGCGGCGTGGGTCCGAAGGAAATCTTCATGCTCGACAACGGGCCCGGGCCGTACATCTATCGCAACGCGCCGGACCTGGACCCCGAACGCGCCAACAACTACGAGCTGGGCGTGCTCTACGACGACGGCACCTGGTCGTTCAAGGGCTCGGTGTTCCAGATGGTCATCGACGACTACCTGGCGCTGGTGTTCAACGGCGGGCCGCCGGCGAGTGCGCTGCGCGACAACGCCGGCAAGGTGCGTTCCAATGGCTTCGAACTCGGCGGCGGCTGGCGCAACGGCCCGCTGCGCTTGGACCTGTCGGTGGCCGATGCCAAGCCCAAGCTCAACGGCTACGACCTCGGCGACGGCGATTTCAGCCTGGGCACGACCATCGGCGTGACCTGGCTGACCGCCGTGCGCTACGCGATCCCCGAGTGGAACCTGGTGCTCGGCTGGAACGGCCGCTTCGTGCAGGACGTGGAATACACCCCCGCCGGCGCCGCCGCGCCGATGCGCAAGGCCGGCTATGGCGTCAACGACATCTACCTGAGCTGGCTGCCGATGGGCAACGAATCGGTGCGCGTGGGCTTCGGCGTGCGCAACCTGTTCGACCAGTTCTATCACGACCAGGCCAGCTATGGCTTCAACGCCGCCCAGGGCATGGTGATCGGCTACGCCGACCCGGGACGCAACGCGTGGGTGAACGTCGCATGGCGCTTCTGATGCGAAGCATTGTTGCCTGGCTGCTGCTGTTGGCCGCGAGCCTGGCCAGCGCCGAAACCGTCACCGACCTGGCCGGACGCAGCGTCGCGCTGCCGGCCAACGCGCAGCGCATCGTGCTCGGCGAAGGCCGCGTCATCGCCGCGCTGGCGATCCTGGAACGCGACCCGACGCGGCGCGTGGTCGGCATGATGGGCGAGTTCGAGCGCTACGACCCGGCCGGCTACGCCCAGTACCGCTCAGCGCTGCCGGCGATCGAGCGCATCGCGCGCGTCGGCCGCAGCACCGGCTCGAGCTTCAGCCTGGAAGCCGCGCTGGCGCTGGCGCCCGACCTGGCGATCTTCAGCCTGGAAGGCCACGGCCCCACGCCCAAAGATAAGGAGCTGATCGCGCAGCTGGAAAAGGCCGGTGTGCCCGTGCTCTTCGTCGACTTTCGCAAGGAGCCGCTGCTCAACACGCCGCGCAGCATCACGCTGCTCGGCGCCGCTTTGGGCAAGCGCGCCGAGGCCGCCGCCTTCACCGCCTTCTACCAAGGCGAACTGCGACGCGTGACCGAGCGGTTGCCGCCTGCCGGCACGCCAGCGCCGCGCGTGTTCATCGAGAACCGCGTCGGCCTGGGCAGCGAATGCTGCGCGACCATGGCCAACGGCATGATGGGCCGCTTCATCGACTTCGCCGGCGGCAACAACATCGCCAGCCCTTTGATCCCGGGCAGCTTCGGCACGCTGAGCCTGGAATGGCTGCTGCGCAACCCACCCGACGTCTACATCGGCACCGCCATCGGCCAAAGCGGCGGCGAGCCCGTGGCGGGGCGCATCGTGCTCGGCGCCGGTGCGTCGAGCGAGGTCGCACGCGAGTCGCTGCGCCAGGCCCTGCAGCGCACCGGCATCGCCGAGCTGACCGCGGTGCGCAGCGGCCGTGCCTATGCCATCTGGCACCACTTCTACAACTCGCCGTTCAACGTGGCCGCGGTGCAGGCGATGGCCAAGTGGCTGCACCCGCAGCGCTTCGCCGACCTGGACCCCGAGGCCACGCTGCGCACGGCCTATGCGCGCTTCCAGCCGATGCCGCTCAACGGCACGTACTGGATCGGGTTGAAGTAGGTGGCAGCCACCGCACTCGCCGCCGACTACCGGCGCTTCACCCGGCTGCGCCTGGGCCTGCTGGGGCTGCTCACGCTGGCGCTGCTGCTGTCCTTCATCGCCGATGTCGCCACCGGCCCCTCGCCCTTCCCCGCACGCGAGATCCTGCGCGGCCTGCTGGCCCCGGCCAGCCTCGATGCCGCGCAGTCGGTGATCCTGTGGGACGTGCGGCTGCCCTATGCGGTGATGGCGCTGCTGGTCGGCGGCTCGCTGGGCCTGGCCGGCGCCGAGATGCAGACGGTGCTGAACAACCCGCTGGCCAGCCCCTTCACGCTCGGTGTCGCGGCGGCGGCGACCTTCGGCGCGTCACTGGCCATCGTGCTCGGCTTCGGCGTATGGGGCCTGGGCGCGCACGTCGCCATCCCGCTGCTCGCCTTCGTCTTCGCCGCCGCCACCACGCTGCTCATCCAGCTGCTGGCGCGCACCCAGGGCGCGACGGTGGACACGGTGGTGCTGTTCGGCATCGCGCTGCTCTTCGCCTTCGAAGCGCTGGGCTGGCTGCTGCAGTTTGTCGCCGACAGCGACGCACTGCAGCAGATCGTGTTCTGGACCATGGGCAGCCTGGCACGCGCCAGCTGGCCGAAGATCGCGGTGGTGGCCGTGGTGCTGGGCGCGTCGCTGGCCGCCTCGTCGCGCCAGGTCTGGGCGCTGACCGCGCTGCGCGGCGGCGAGGAGCAGGCGCGCAGCATCGGCGTGCCGGTCGAGCGGTTGCGGCTGGTGGTGCTGTTGCGCGTCAGCCTGCTCGCGGCCACCGCGCTGGCCTTTGTCGGCACCATCGGCTTCGTCGGCCTGGTCGGGCCGCACATCGCGCGGCTGCTGCTCGGCGAGGACCACCGGTTGTTCCTGCCCGGCGCGGCGCTGGCCGGCGCGCTGATGCTGTCGCTGGCGTCGATCGCCAGCAAGACTCTGGTGCCCGGCGTGGTGCTGCCGATCGGCATCGTCACGGCGCTGGTCGGCGTGCCGCTGTTCCTGCTGCTGATCCTGGGCCGCAGGCGGCGGGTATGAGCGCACAGCCGCAAGGCCTGGCGATCACCGCACTGGCCGCGGGTTACGGCCGGCGCGAGGTAGTCACGGACTTCAACCTGCCGCCGCTGCCACCCGGCACGCTGACCGCGGTGGTCGGCGCCAACGCCGCCGGCAAGTCGACGCTGCTCAAGGGCATCGCCGGGCTGTGCGATGCGAAAGGCCGCGTGCAACTGGACGGCGAAGACCTGACCCAGCTGAACTGCGCGCAGCGGCTGCGGCGTGTGGGCTACCTGCCGCAGCAGCTGCCGCAGGGCAGCTCGCTGGTGGTCTACGAGGCGCTGCTCGCGGCGCTGCTGGGCGGTGTGCGCGAGCGCGTCAGCGCGATGGCCGAAGCCGCGGTGGAACGCGTGCTGAGCGAACTGGGCCTGCGCGCGCTGGCGCTGCGCCGGCTCGACGAACTCTCGGGCGGCCAGCGCCAGATGGTCGGCCTGGCGCAGGTGATGGTGCGCGCGCCCCGGCTGCTGCTGCTGGACGAGCCGACGAGCGCGCTCGACCTGCGCTGGCAGCTGCGCGTGCTGAACACCGTGCGCGAGCTGACGCGCACGCAACGCTGCATCGCGCTGGTGGCGATCCACGACCTGAACCTGGCGCTGCGCTTTTGCGACCGCATCGTCGTGCTGGCCGGCGGCCGGCTGCTGGCCGCGGGCGAGCCGCAGGCCACGCTCGACGCCGCCTTGCTCGAACAAGCCTACGGTGTGGCGGCGCGTGTCGAGCGCTGCTCGCTCGGATTCCCGGTCGTGCTCGTCGACCATGCGATCGAAACGGAGAAACAACCATGATCACGCGTGAAGGATCGGTAACCACGCCGCGTGCGCCGGAGCTGCTGCCGCGGCTGTGCCGGCACTTTGCGAAGAAGGTCCAGTCCAGCTGGGACGAGCGGCGCGGCGAGGTGCAGTTCCCGTGGGGCCACTGCAGCGTCGAGGCCAGCGACACCGAGCTGTCGTTCCACTGCCGCGCCGCCGACGAGGCGGCGCTGGCGCAGGTACAAAACGTGCTGGACCTGCACGTGGGCATGTTCAGCCGCAAGGAGCCGCTGCGCATCGTGTGGCGCTGAAGGCCGCGACATCCGTGGCGTCCGCGCGTCAGCGCGTCAGGTCGAAGACGCGCAGCCCCGCGTGGTGCTCGGTGGCGCGGCCCCAGTCCGCATGGTGCACGCTGTGCACCACGTCGCCCAAGCCGAAGCGCCACAGCTCATCGACCGTGGCGCGCGAGAACTCGTAGTCCTTGACGCTGGC
>CAYYSP010000017.1:0-7718 GCA_964474535.1 uncultured Gemmatimonadaceae bacterium | reverse complement strand
GACCGACCTGGTCTCACTGGTGCGCTACGCAATGCACCAGGAGAACGAGCTGGTGCCCTACCCCGAACGCGTGGCTGCCAGCTTCAAGGCGTGGATGGCGCAGCAGCAGGCGGCAGGCAAGGCCTTCACTGACGAGCAGCGCTGGTGGTTGGAGAAGATGGCCGAACACATCGCCAGCAACCTCGGCATCGAGGCCGAGGACTTCGGCTACGCGCCGTTTGACCAGCGCGGCGGGCTGGGGCGTGTGCATCAGCTCTTCGGCGCGGAGTTGCCGAAGGTGATCGATGACTTGAATCGGGAGTTGGTGGCGTGAGCGGCGCGACGATGACTCGCCTCCGCGACCTCGGAGCATGGAGCGGCGGCAACACGCCGTCCAAGGCGAACGCCGCCTATTGGACCGCTGGAACCGTTCCGTGGGTATCGCCAAAGGACATGAAGGTCGACGAGATCATCTCGTCAGAGGACCGAGTCTCCGACGCGACTCTAAAGGAAGGGCGTGTTTCGCTGGTGCCCGAGGGATCGGTGCTGGTCGTCACGCGGAGCGGCATTCTGTCGCACACGCTGCCCGTTGCCGTTACGAAGTTGCCGGTCACGATCAATCAAGATCTCAAGGCACTGACTCCGAAGCCCGGTGTTCTGCCGAAGTACGTTGCGCACGCCTTGCGAGGAGCAAGCAGGCGCATCCTCAAGGAGTGCTCAAAGCACGGAACGACCGTGGCGTCGATCGAGACGAACGCACTTCTCGACTTCGAGATCCCGATCGTTGATCTCGAGAAGCAGCACCGGATCGTCGCCGAAATCGAAAAGCAGCTCTCCCGCCTCGACGATGCAGTCGCCAACCTCAAGCGCGTCAAGGCCAACGCCCAGCACTTCGAGCGTGCAACGATTCAAACGCTGACTTCGTCGAATTCGTTCTTGCCCAAGGTGGTCGGCACTGTCGCCGACATCGCAATCTCTCTCGACAACATGAGAGAGCCCGTAAACAAGACCGAACGGGCGAAGCGGGTTGGAACGATTCCGTATCTCGGCGCAAACGGGCCGACCGGGTGGATCGACGAAGCGCGCTTCGACGAAGACTTGGTGCTTGTCGTTGAAGACGAAACCTTTGTAGGACGGAAGCTGCCGTTCAGCTACTACTTCTCTGGGAAGTGCTGGGTGAACAACCACACTCATGTGTTGCGCGCCCGCCGGGATCTTGTGCTTCCCAAGTACCTGAACCTCGCACTCTCCTACTACCCCTTCATTCCACTGACGACGGGATCGACTGGCCGGCGAAAACTGACCAAGGCGGCGCTAATGTCTGCGCCCATCGAGTTGCCTGATCTGTTGACACAAGAGCGAATCGTCGGCGAAGTCGATCGCCGCCTCTCGATCGTGCGCGATGTCGCGGCCGAGGTGGACGCGAACTTCAAGCGCGCCCAGGCACTGCGCCAAGCGGTTCTTGTGAGACGCTTTCAAGCGCGCACGTAGGGAGGTCTTCAGTGTCGAAAAATGCCCGTTACTACCTAGGCCGCGTCCTCAAGCGCGCCGAGATGACGGCCGACAAGCTCGCGGCGGCAGTGCGGGAGCCGGTGACAGTCGAGTACCGCGGCACGCGATACAGCTTCATTGACTTTGAGGCGATTGGTCCCTCCGCCGAAGCGACCGGGTTCTACGCGAAGCTGGTCAAGTACAAGCAACAGGGTGCGGTCACCGTGGTCCACGAGGAACTGCACGCCTCGCAGTCGACGGAGGTGGCGAACCTGATCGATGCGGCCAGCCCATTTGTCTACGTCCCGCAGTTCAGCGGCATTGCCTATCGGCACATTTGGAATGCGCTGCCGAGCGACCAGTTCGAGCGCGTGTTCAAGGAGCTTGTCGAGACGAAGTACGGCAAGTTCTTCATCGGCTGCGACGTTGAGCCCATTACTGATTTTCGGACGTTCGTAGCTCGTCTGTCGAGACTCGATCGCATTACCGAGCTTCAAGCCTCTGTCACCCCCCCAAATCCCTTATTCGGCCCTTGCTGGGAGTCGCTGGCCGAATACTTGCGAAAGCGACGACTGGAAGAGGTGCAGATAAGGGAGCATTCCGAAGCAGGCATCCAGACGCGACTCAAGGAGATTGCCGCCGCCGCTCTTCGCGAGGCGGCGGCAAACACATGGCAGCAGATGATGGAACCTCTTCTCGACGGCGTCGGCGATGCAGCATTGCTGATGGCCGCAGATGGGTACGGTCGCGGGCGAGTCAGGGGTCTTGAGCATGGCAAGGATGTTGTCGTCCGAACAAGCGACAACCAGAAGAGCTTTCTGTTCGACAGCGATCCGAATCCAGGGAGGCTCTTCGAGTACGCGTATGACCAGCTGAAGCGAAACGCCGAAGAGCAAGGCCTCAAGCACCCATGAGACGCCTTGCAGACGGACTTCGCCTCGCGCTACTGTCCCCGGAGGTGGTCGCGGCACTTGCGCCGTTGGCGCTCTTAGCCTATGCGCCCGAGTGGCCGAGTGTTCTCGTGAAACCCATGAAGGAGGGACTGGTCTTTGGCCTGACCGCTGCAGGCCTCGTCCTCGCGGCCTGTGCCTTCTGCTACAAGGAAGGAAGCGACTTGATCGATCCGAGTGGGCCGAAGGCAGTGCTGCTCAAGTGGCCGCACTACTACATGCTGAAAGCCAGAGTATTGGCTTCGCTGGTGTGGTGTGTTCTTGGCATCGGATGCGCTCTGGTGGCGACTTGGATGGCCGCTGCTGACGTTGCGCCGCACGCGGCCGGTGCCCTCCTCGTGTCCGGCGTGCTGGCGCCGGCGGCGGCCGTGGGCACGGTCGCGCTGGCGCGGTATCGCATCCGCGAACTGTTCTCACAGTGAACCGCATGGACAACGGCCTTGTTCAATTCTTGGCGAGGAGCGTTTGCCAATGGGACGGGTGAAGGAGGCAATGCTTGAAGCTGAAGCGCGGGGATGGGATGCCCCGGACAGGTTCGTCTGCGATCGCTGCGTGGAAGACAAGTATCTCGGCCAGTTGATTGCGGACCACGCGGTGCAGAAGCGGTGCAGCTACTGCGGTCGACGCGCAAGAAAGGAGATCGCGGCGCCGGTTGAGGTACTGATGCCACCTATTGCTTATGCGCTCCAGTCGAACTTTGCCGATCCGGCATCAGCAGGAGTGCCGCGAGACGACGGGGAATGGATTACGGGGGAGTCGATTACCTATACCCGCGACGCGCTGGAGAGCTTGCCGCTAGGTGGACATGACGGCCTTATCGAAGATGTCGCACGTGCTTTCGCCAATGCGGCGTGGTACCCATGCGCAAACGGGTACTGGCTTGACGATCACCAGCACGTTGAGCTTGGGTACGCATGGGAAGGGTTTGTCGATGCTGTCAAGACCAGGACGAGGTATTTCTTTCAGCAGCCCACTTCCGTAGGAGACGAATTCGATCACCGGAGGCCGCTTTCGCCGGAGGGTCTGCTCAGATGGATCGGCGACGTTGCACAAGATTTGGTCCTGGTGGGACCGATTGCGGCGGGCACCCCGCTGTTCCGTGTTCGGTTGTGCGCAACGGAAGAAAAGTTCGAAACGTTTGAGGAGATGGGACCGCCACCAACTAACTTGGCTGGAGCGGGGCGAATGAACCCGGCAGGCATTTCGTACCTGTACACGGCACTGGATTCGCAGACGGCGCTCGCGGAGGTCGTACCTCGGCCGCCTTGCCGCGCGACGATTGCGACGCTACTTCTGCGAGCCGAGGCGCGCTTCCTTGACCTGACAGCACTTCCAGATGTTCCGTCAATCTATGACGAGGCTCGTGCGGACACGCGTGAGGTGCTGCTCTTCTTGCGCAGGTTTATCCACGCAATCACGCAACCAGTTCTCAGGGATGGTAGGCAGCACATCGACTACGTGCCATCTCAAATCGTCTCGGAGTACTTCAGTCAAGTGCATCGCTTCGACGGGCAGTGTCTAGCAGGAATCGTCTACCCGAGCGCTGTCCGCGACGGCGGTAAGAACGTTGTGCTTTTCCCGCCCGACTCGTTGCGCTCGGTGTGGTCAGACCTGGTTGAACTACGGAGCACCCAACACTGTGATTTCGGGCGATGGGGCGATCTCGCCCGCGCGATTCGGGACCGATAGGCTGTGATCGACTAGGCACAACGAAGGTGAACACGACAACTCTCGTCCAGAAGCTCTGGAACTACTGCAACGTCTTGCGAGACGATGGCATGAGCTATGGCGACTATGTCGAACAGCTCACCTACCTGCTGTTCCTGAAGATGGCGGACGAGCGCAGCCGCCCGCCCCACAACCAGCCAAGTCCCATCCCTGCCCCCTACGACTGGCCGGCGCTCTTGGCCCGCGATGGCGATGCGCTGTTCGATCACTACCGCCACACGCTGGAAGAGCTGGGCAAGGGCAAAGGGACGCTGGCGCTGATCTTCGGCAAGGCGCAGAACAAGTTTCAGGACCCGGCCAAGCTGCGGCGCGTGATCGCCGACCTGATCGACGGCGAGGACTGGTCTTCGATGGGCGCCGACGTGAAGGGCGACGCCTACGAGGGCCTGCTGGAGAAGAACGCGCAGGACACGAAGAGCGGCGCTGGCCAGTACTTCACGCCGCGCGCGCTGATCCAGGCCATGGTGGACTGCATTGCGCCCCGCCCTGGCGAGCTGATCTGCGACCCGGCCTGCGGCACCGGCGGCTTTCTGTTCACCGCACACCAGTACCTCACGCACCACAACCCCAACCTCACCCGCGACGAGAAGCGCCACCTGAAGGAAGGCGCCTTCCGCGGCTGGGAGCTGGTGCAGGCCACCGCGCGCGTGTGCGCGATGAACCTGATGCTGCATGGCATCGGCTCGGAAAAGAGCGTGCCGGTGCGCGTGACCGATGCGCTGGCGGCCGACCCCGGCGAGCGCTTCGACGTCGTGCTGGCCAATCCGCCCTTCGGCAAAAAAAGCAGCACGATGATCGTCGGCGAGGACGGCAAGACTTCCACCGAGAAAGACATCGTCGAGCGCGACGACTTCTGGGCCACCACCAGCAACAAGCAGCTCAACTTCGTGCAGCACATCAAGACGCTGCTCAAAGCCCACGGCCGCGCCGCGGTGGTGGTGCCCGACAACGTGCTGTTCGAAGGCGGCGCCGGCGAGACCATCCGCCGCAAGCTGATACACGAGTGCGACGTGCACACGCTGCTACGCCTGCCCACCGGCCTGTTCTACGCGCAGGGCGTGAAGGCCAATGTGATCTTCTTCGACAAGAAGCCGGCCAGCGAGACACCGTGGACACGCAAGCTGTGGATCTACGACCTGCGCACCAACAAGCACTACACACTGAAGACCAACCCGCTGAAGCGCGCGGACCTGGATGAGTTCGTGGCGCTCTACAACCCGGCCAACCGGCATCAGCGGCAGGCGACGTGGAGCGCGGAAAACCCCGACGAGCGCTGGCGTGTCTACGAATACGACGAGCTCGTGGCGCGCGACAAGGCCAGCCTGGACATCTTCTGGCTGCGCGACGACAGCCTGGCCGACAGCGACAACCTGCCGCCGCCGGAGGTGATCGCGCAGGAGATCGTGGACGACCTGGAGGCGGCGTTGGAGCAATTCAGGCTGATCGCAGCGGATCTGGCCGGAGAAGCGACCGAGTGATGGCAGTCTTCGGGGCGCAAGTTCTGGCGGTCCTGTTGGTGCTGGCCATGGTGCTCGGCCCGGCCCTTGTTGTTGTGTGGTTCATCCTCGGGCAGAGGAAGCGCGATCGACAGGCGAGGAGATCGCCGCTCACAGGCGACCTTCTGCGCACGCCGGGCCATACGCTGCGGGCACAACTGGAAGAAGCCCGATCCGACCTGGGCTTCGACGTCATGAGCCTGATGGTCGCTCCGGCCTTCGCGCTGGCCTTCCTGTACGTGACGAACCTTGTCACAGGACGTGCTCACCCTGTATGGCTGTTGGCCGTGCTGGGGGCACTGGTTGCCGTGATTTGCGTGTTCCAGGCGCGCAAGCTCATTCGCAGCTCCACCCAGATGGATCAGTGGCGCCTCGGTCTGGACGCCGAAATGGCCGCCGGGCAGGAGCTCGATCAGCTGCTGCGCCACGGCGCTGCGGTCTTCCACGACCTCGCAGGCGAGAAGTTCAACATCGACCATGTGGTCATTGCACGGCAGGGCGTCTTCGCGGTGGAGACCAAGGGCTATCGCAAGCCCAATCGCGACGGAGGTGCCGCCGATGCCCGCGTGATCTACGACGGTGAAGCGCTGAAGTTCCCCGAGTGGTCTGGAGCAGGCGCGTTGCGCCAGGCAGCACGAAACGCACGCTGGCTGTCGGAATGGCTGACCGGTGCCACTGGCGAGAAGATCGAGGTCACACCGGTCGTCGCCCTGCCAGGATGGTTCGTCGAGCACAAGGGACGTGGCCCGGTGATCGTGCTTAGCGGCGCACAGCTGAAGGACTACCTGCTCAAGGTCCGCGATGCGAAGCCGCTGAGCGCCGAGCAGGTGCAGCGCGTGACACACCAAGTGGAGCAGCGCTGTCGTGATGTGAAGCCGTTCTATCGGCCGATGGAAGACGATGCCCCAGGCCGCTGAGCGCTGTCTATCCTCCCTTGCCTTTCCATGACAAATCGTCGCGGGGCAGCGCCTTTGCCGGATCGTGCGCGCGCGCAATGAAGCCCGATGTCATTTGGATATCCGAGAACAGGACCAGGCAGATGCCGCCTGCGTGCCGCGCCGACCGATACAGGATTCCGGGGCGCCCCGCATCGCGCACGATGTCGCCGATGACCCAGCTCGGAGGCTCGACACCTTCGAGAAAGGCCATGCCCTTCCAGTTGCCGTGCGCCTCAGCCCAGATCGGCGTCCAGTGCGCCGGTTCGTAGCCGCCGCTGAAGTCGACGACGTTCTTCGCCGTCACGAGGAACGTCACCAGTGTGGCCGGTGACAGCAGCGGCGACTCGCCCTGGTACTCGGCCAGCGCCGTCTCGGGCGTGGCGGCCAGGTAGCGCGCCACGACGCCCGGCCGGTTGAAGCGCCCTCCGGCCAGCGCCGCGCCGGCACCGCTCTCCGGCGCGTGCGCCCAACGCGGCGTGAACGCGCGATGGAACGGCGCGTCCGGGCCGATCGACGTGAGGATCATCCGGTCGAGCCGGACTCGATCGACAGCAGGTAGGAGACGACGGCGTCGGTCTTGCCGGTCGACACCAGGTGCTCCGCGGTCCGGTGCTGGAACTCGGGGATCGGCGTGTTGCGGTACCAGTAGATCGCGCGGTCACGATCCCCGGCCACGCCCATCGCTGCCGACAGCACGCGCAGCGTGTCGCGCATGAACGTCTGCAGCTTGGCGTTGGTCGGCGCTTCAGCCACGGTGGTGCGGTGCACGTGGGCCAGCTGGGCCAAGTCCTGCTGGCGCAGGTGCATGGCGGCCGCAAAGCGCTCGGGTGCGATCACCGGCTGGCCCGGGCTGCGCAGTTCGTCGGCGAAGGTCTGGAAACCGGCGTCCGCTTCCATCTCGGCAGTTAGCATGGTGTCGATGCTTTGGATTCTAGGTCGTTTTCATGTCGATTTCAAGGCGACGACGCGTCGGCGCCGGAAGCTGCGGCATGCCTTCCGACGCCGGCCGCCAGGTCCAGGCCGGCGCCTCGCTGCGGCCGATCATGTCGCGCAGCCCCTCCGGCTCCGCCGTCCCGTCCAGCCCGCGGGGGACGATGAACAGCAGCGGCCCGGGGCTGCCCATGTCGGTCAGCGTG
>CAYYSP010000016.1:0-7768 GCA_964474535.1 uncultured Gemmatimonadaceae bacterium | reverse complement strand
AATGTGGCACACAGGAGGTGTGCGGCGGTCGAATCCTGGTGACAAGGCCCGGCCAGGAGCGGGCGTCCGCCACGGGCGGTTTTGCGGCAATTCACCCGGCCATGCACGCACCGTAGTCAGGACATGGGTTCGCCGGACGCTTTCGATGTAGCGACTCCGAGCGACTTTCAGCCGCGACCCAGTTCCTTCCGGTATCGCGGCAGAAACAGATGCTTTCCCTTGAGTTCGCGCGTCAGGAAGTCGCCCGCGGTGAAGAGCTTGAGAAACGAGTGCCCCTTTTGGGGGCCCAGAGGGACCACGACGGGCGCATTGCTCCAGGGTTTGTAGGGCTTCAAGTCGCCCAGCTTCTTCCCTTTGAGCAGCGCAGACAAGGTGTTCTTCAGCCACGGCAATTGCCGGCTGGCCGAAACGATGGTCATCGCGTCTCCCATTTCGGCTACATCGCCGGCGGCAAAGACGTTCTCCAGCGATGACGGCCGCATCCACGCGTCGACCTTGATCCGTTGCGCGCCGGCGTGTTTCGCGCCCGGCAGACCGTCGAGCAGGTTCGAAGACACACGCGACCCGATGACCGGGAACACGAGGTCGGCCTTGATTTCCCGGCCATCGGATAGCGTCAGCACCCCGGCATAGGGCTCCGTTTCGCTTTCGAGGTTTTCGGCCCGCACACCGAGCACGACCTCCACCCCGGCGGCCTGCAACTTCGCTGCAAGCGAGCGCCCGAGCTGCTCAGGCTTGTCGGGAAACAACTGCGAACGACCCGCAATGAGAACCACCTTCTTGTCGGGCATGGCGTGCGCGATCTCGCCAGCGAGTTCCGTGCCCACGGCCCCAGCGCCGACGATGGCCACTGTCTTGGCTGCCACCAGCATGCCGTGAATCCTTGCGCCGTCGGAACGCAGCCCGGCGATGTCCGCGCCCTTTGCCTTGAACGGCGTGGCATTGTCCGAACCCGTGGCGACGACGACATAGTCGGCGTCGATGCGTCGGCCGTCTTGCAGCACCACGCCAGCGCTGTCGATGCGCGCTGCGCGCGCCTGCACCCATGTGCCGCGTTGGAGCAGCTTGTCATAGGGAATGAGCGCCAACTCGAGAATCGACGGGTCGACGACGGCCCGAATCATGGCTACCGAGTGCACGAAATGGCTGCGTTGTTCGATCAGCGTGATGTCAGCTTCATTCTCGAGCGCCTTGGCGAGTCTGAAGCCGATATAGCCACCCCCCACGATGGCAATGCGTTTGGACATGCGATGGTTTTCCTTGATTCTTGGCCGCAAGGCGGTTGGATTTTTCGGGTTCACGGTACATTCAGGACCTGTTGGTACTATAACCATAGACCATGGTTAATGGTTATTGAAAACAATGCGCATTGGCGAGCTTTCAGAAAAGTCCGGCGTCAGCCGGGACACGATCCGGTTCTACGAACGCAACGGGCTGATCACGTCGGTCGTGGGTGACAGCGAGACCAACAACTATCGGGACTACGCGCAAGACAATGTGATCCGGCTCGACTTCTTCACCAAGGCGCGGGACGCTGGCATGTCCATCGCCGATCTGCGCGATATCGTCGATGCCATGGCCGGCCGCTGCGACCCGGATGTCGCCAGGGGTGTCGTGCGCGGCAAGATCGGCGAACTGAAAAAGCGGGCTGAGCAGATCCAGCGGGCAGTTGACTTCCTGGAGCGCATCGGCATTGCCGGGTGACGACGTACGCGACCCGTGGCCGTGAGGCAACCGTTCGGCCTGATGATGCTGCACAGTCCGGCCATGCAACACGGGCAGACTCAGAACAGGCTGCTGAGCAGCCAGCCCGCCGTGCCCCACATCATTAGGGCGACCAGGCCATCCAGTGCGCGCCAGACGTGCAGCGAGTTCAGGCGCCGGCCGAGCCAGAACGCGGCCAGGCCAAGCCCGGTGAACCACACCACCGAGCCGGCTGCTGCGCCGATGCCGAACACCCGCGCGCCCGCGCCATAGGCCAGCGAAGCGCTGCCGATCAACACCGCCGTGTCCAGCCAGGCATGGGGGTTCAGCCAGGAAAACGCTAGCGCGGTGAGCATGGCCTGGCGGCGAGACATGGGCTTTGCGTCGCCGTGGCCGACATCAGCGTCAGCGGCCAGCGCCACTGGCCGCAGGAAGCGCTGCAATGCCTTCCAGCCGTAGACCGTCAGGAACAGCGCGCCGGCGCCCACCAGCGCGCCCATCAGCTTGTCCGACATGCCGCCGATCTGTGCCAGGCCAAGTACGCCAATGCCGATCAGCAGCATGTCCGACAGCATGCAAGTGGCCGCAGTGACCCAGACATGCTGGCGTTGCAGCCCCATGCGCAGCAGATGAGCGTTCTGTGGGCCCAAGGCCATGATCAGCGACAAGCTCAGCATCAGGCCGGCGGTGAAGGTGGGGAGGGCGAGGGTCATGGCAGGGCTCTGTGAACGGCGTGTGGGCAGTGAAGCGGGTTGGGCGGAGGCGGTTTGCCTGCATCGCCGATGCGAGAGTGTGTGCCGATGCGACGAGCAATTGAATAGAGATGACTTAAACTCGATTCACTCGAATATTTCTCAATCGACTTCAGGCCCGAGATGCTCGACGCCCGTCAACTGGATGCCCTGGCCGCCGTGGTCGAGTTTGGTGGTTTCGGCCCGGCTGGTCAGGCCTTGTCATTGACCTTGTCGGCGGTGTCTTTGCGCATCAAGGCCCTGGAGGCGCAACTGGGCCAGCGCCTGCTGGTGCGCGGCAAGCGGGTGCACGCGACGGCGGCGGGCCAGGCGCTGCTGGCCCATGTGAAGCAGGTACGCCTGATGGAAGCCGACCTGCTCAGCGGTCTGCCCGGCGGGGCCGGCACACGTGGTGCTGAGCGTTGGCAAAGCCTGTCGGTGGCCATCAACGCCGACTCGGCGGCGAGCTGGTTCTTGCCCGGCGTGGCAGCGCAGCTGAAGAAGCACCGTTTGCTGCTGGACATCGTTCTCGACGATCAGGACCATACCCACGACCTGCTCAAGAGCGGAGACGTCACCGGATGCGTGACCACTCTGGCCACGTCCATGCGCGGCTGCGTGGCTGAACCGTTGGGCGTGATGCACTACCGCTGTATGGCCGCGCCCGAGGTCGCGCTGCGTTGCCGTACGGCCAAGGGCGTGCTGTCGCCGCACCGGCTGCTGGCTCAGCCGGCCATCATCTTCAACCGCAAGGATGCCCTGCAGGATGCATTCCTGGCCCAGCATTTCGGCCTGCAGCAGCCGCGCTACCCACGACACTTCGCGCCGGCTAGCGACGCTTTCGAGACCGCAATCGAACTCGGCCTGGGTTGGGGCATGGTGCCCGAGCTGCACTTACCCGGCCACCCACGCCTGGTTGACTTGATGCCCGGCGCAGCGGTGGCGGTGACGCTGTACTGGCAGCACTGGGAACGAGAGGCACCGTCGGCGCAGCGCCTGACACAGGCCGTCAAGGCCGCTGCCGATCGGTATCTGCTGCCGCCTGGGCAACAAGGCGCCCCGACCCGAGCCTAGAAGAAGGTCCAGTCGTCGACACGGCGGCCGAACCACGCTGCCAATGTCCGTTTCCGGACGTCGAATCGCACGCTACGACTACCGGTTTGGGTCGAGGGCAGGTGCTCGCTAGTCGGATCTCGGTGGCCTGAACCTGCCATTTCCAGCGGATCGCCATACCGGTGAAACGGCGGCGCAGCCTGCGCGAAGGCTGGCCTCCGGCTTCTGAGCGACAGCGCACTCAGCAAGCGTGTCTGAATCGCCATAGCGCGTTGCTGCGGGCCGCGTCAGATTGGCCCAGATTAGCGAACGAGCGCGTTCGGATCCGGGGGGGGTCGTGAAGGCTTGGCCTGCCGCTGGCAGCTTTCGGTGCATGCGCGTATCATAGAAAGTATTCAAATACTTACTTATGATTTCGACTGCCCATACATCATGCAAACCAGACTGCCCACCGAGGAGCGCCAGGCGGGAATCGTCGCGGCCGCGTTGAAGTTGGCGCGGGAAAAGAGCCCGGTAACGATCACCACCAGCGACCTCGCCGCAGCCATTGGCGTCACCCAGGGCGCTGTGTTCAAGCACTTCCCCACCAAGGACGCCATCTGGCTGGCAGCGATGAAGTGGGTGCGGGAGCAATTGCTGTTGAAGCTGGGCAAAGCAGCACGGGCGGAGACCTCGGCACTTCAAGGTCTCGAAGCGGTGTTCCGTGCCCATGTGGCTTTCGTGATCGCGCATCCCGGCGCCCCCCGGATCATGTTCCACGAGTTGCAGCAACCCACCGATTCCCCTATCAAGCAGGAAGTTCGCGCGCTGCTGCAGGCCTACCGCCAACTTCTGCTGGGTCTGTTCCAGGCCGGCGTCAAGAATGGCCAGTTGCCGATCAAGCTCGATCACGAGGCCGCGACCACGCTCTTTGTCGGCATCGTCCAGGGCCTCGTGATGCAGTCGATGTTGACGGGCAAACCGGCGGCCATGAAGGCGCAGGCGGACAGCGTGTTCGCCCTCTACCTTCGCGGCATCCGGGAGGCGCCATGAAGATCCCCTCGAACTTGTGGCGCCGGCTCGGACTGGGTCTGCTGGGCGTGATGTTGATCGTGGCGCTGGCCTATGTGGTCATGCGCTCCGGCCCCTTGGCGCCGGTTCGCGTGACGGTGACCCAGGCCACCGTCGGCAGCCTGTCGCCGTCGCTGTTCGGCATCGGCACGGTCGAGGCGCGCCGTGCCTACCTGATCGGGCCGACTGCTGCTGGGCGCGTCAGCAAGGTGCTGGTCGATGTCGGCGACACGGTCCAGGCCGGGCAGCTGCTGGCCGAGATGGACCCGGTGGATCTCGACGAGCGCGCCGCGGCCCTGGAGGCGTCGATCGCACGCGGCGGCAGCGCCATCGCCGCGGCGCAGGCGCAGCGGCGCGACGCTCAGGCCCGTAGCGAACTGGCTGGCATCACGGCGCGTCGCCATGTCGAACTGGGTGAGCAGAAGTTCATGAGCGCTGGCGCCGTCGAGGCGAAGCAGCAGGAGCAGGCCTCGGCCGACGCTGCCTTGGCCGCCGCCGACGCGAACCTGGCCGCCGCGCGCCAGGACATGCAGCGCCTGGCGGCCGAACGCGCGGGCCTGCGACAGCAGCGTGACAACGTGCGCTTGCTGGCACCCGCCAATGGCGTGGTGATCAGCCGCGAAGCCGAAGTGGGGTCCACCGTGGTGTCAGGACAAGCCTTGCTGCGACTCATCGAGCCCACGTCCTTGTGGATTCGGGTGCGGCTGGACCAAGGCCGCTCGGCCGGCTTGGTCGAAGGGCTGCCGGCTTCGATCGTGCTGCGCTCGAATCCGAGCGCACGCCTCTCCGGCAAGGTGGCTCGGGTGGAGGCAACGAGCGACAGCATCACCGAGGAACGCCTGGCCCTCGTAGCCATGGACACGCCGCCCGCCGGCCTGTCCACCGGCGAACTGGCCGAGGTCACCTTGACATTGCCCGCCACGGCGCCAGCGGTGTTGCTGCCCAACCCCGCCATTCGACGTCAAGCCGACCAGGTCGGTGTATGGCGCATCGAAGGCGGCAAGCTTGGCTTCTCTCCCGTGCGCATCGGGCAGACCAGCCTCGACGGCCAGGTGCAGGTGCTTGAAGGCCTGAAAGCCGGTGACGAGGTGGTGGTCTACAGCGAGAAGGAACTCACTGACAGCAGCCGCATCAAGGTGGTCGACGTGCTCGCGGGCAGCCAGCCATGATCAGCCTGGCCGGCCGCGACATCCTGCATTCCTGGGGAAGATTCGTGCTCACCGGCATCGGCCTGGGCTTGCTGATCGGCGTGACGCTGTCCATGGCCGGCATCTACCGCGGCATGGTGGACGATGCCCAGGCCCTGCTCGACAACAGCGGCGCAGATCTTTGGGTGGTACAGCAGGACACGCAGGGGCCCTACGCGGAGTCCTCCAGCCTGCGCGACGACGTCGTGCGCAGCGTGCTTGGCCTGCCGGGTGTGGCGCGCGCTGCCAACGTCACGTACCTAACGATGCAGGTGCGTCAGAACCAGGGCCAAGACACGGACCGAGAAGGCCACGAAGTGCGGGCCATGATCGTCGGCTTCGAACCTGGCCAACCTGGCGAACCCGGCTACTTGGTGGCGGGTCGCCGAATCACGCGCAGCCACTTTGAGGCAGTGGTCGATGTGCGCACTGGCTTTGCACTGGGCCAGAGCATCCGCATCCGGCGCCACGACTACACGGTGGTGGGCCTGACCCAGCGCATGGTGTCGTCGGGCGGGGATCCGATGGTCTTCATTCCGCTCAAGGACGCGCAGGAAGCGCAGTTCCTGAAGGACAACGACGCTATCCTGAACGAGCGGGCGCGCACCGCGGCCAACCCCGCGCTGAACCGCCCGGGGGTGCCCGGACTGCTGGAGGCGATCCAGGCCTCGCAGGCCACCAACCACAGCGTCAACGCGGTGCTGGTGCAGGTGCAGCCCGGCGTGTCGGCCGAGAGCGTGGCCGAGAAGATCCGGCGCTGGAAGCATCTGGAGGCCTACACCCGCACGCAGATGGAAGAGATTCTGATCGCCAAGCTGATTGCCACCTCGGCCCGGCAGATCGCCATGTTCCTGGTCATCCTGGCGGTAGTCAGCGCCGCCATCGTGGCCTTCATCATCTACACAATGACGCTGAGCAAGATCCGTGAGATCGCGGTGCTCAAGCTGATCGGCACGCGCAACCGCACCATCGCCGGGATGATCCTGCAACAGGCACTCGGCCTGGGGTTGATAGGCTTCATCGTCGGCAAGGTGGCTGCCACGTTGTGGTCACCCATCTTCCCGAAATACGTGCTGCTGGAGCCCGGCGACGCTGTGCGCGGGTTGATCGCGGTGATGGTGATCTGCGCACTCGCCAGTACGCTGGCGATCCGCACGGCGTTGAAGGTCGACCCGGCCGCGGCCATTGGCGGTTGAGGGCACTCCACATGATCGAAGCCGGCATCCGCATCGAAGGCTTGCGCAAACGCTACGGCGAAGGCGACACTGCGGTCGACGCACTGAAGGACGTCAACATGGTCGTGGCACCCGGCGAGGTGGTGGGCCTGATCGGCCCGTCGGGCTCGGGCAAGAGCACCCTGCTCAAGTGCCTGGGCGCGGTCATCGAACCGACGGCCGGACGCATGATCCTCGGTGGGCAGACCATCTACGACGATGGCTGGAAGATCCCCGACCTGCGCGCGCTGCGCCGCGACAGCATCGGCTTCGTGTTCCAGGCGCCGTACCTGATTCCTTTCCTCGACGTCACCGACAACGTCGCCTTGTTGCCGATGCTGGCCGGGCGGCCCAACGCAGAGGCGCGCGCGCGGGCACTCGAACTGCTGACAGCAATGGACGTCGGGCACCGCGCGACGGCGCAACCCTCCGAGCTCTCCGGCGGTGAACAGCAGCGCGTGTCGATCGCCCGCGCCCTGGTGAACCGGCCGCCGGTGATCCTGGCCGACGAGCCCACCGCGCCGCTGGACAGCGAGCGAGCCCTTGCCGTCGTGCGCCTCCTCAACCAGATGGCGACGCAGTACCACACGGCCATCATCGTGGTGACCCACGACGAGAAGATCATCCCGACCTTCAAGCGGATCTATCACATCCGCGACGGCCGGACTGAAGAAGAGGCCGGGCAGGGCTTGACTCTTTGACCGCGGGCCGAGAACGGGCAAGTCGTTCAACTGCTCCACGTCGCAAAGAACGACAGGAAGGGCTCCGTGTTGGGCTACGACCGCTTCATGGCAGGAAAGTTGGAGAGGCGAGCGACCGGAGTGGGTCG
>CAYYSP010000015.1:0-7811 GCA_964474535.1 uncultured Gemmatimonadaceae bacterium | reverse complement strand
CGTACTTCCTGCCGGCGATGGACAAGACCGCCTACAAGACGCAGCTCACCTACCCCGTGGCCAACACCGCGAAGGACGGTGGCCGCTGCTGCCAGCCCTTCGGCCGCAGCACGATCGCCTGGGGGGCCGGCAAGGAATATCCGGTGCGCGGCGAGGACTTCGCCTTCCTGTTGTTCCGCAAGAGGAACTGCTGTGTGGGCTATTGAAGGCTTCTTTGAAGGCTGCTTTGATGGCTTCAGATCGCGCGATCGAGCCGTGCGCACGACGCTCTGCGCCGCCGGATGGATGCTGCTTGCGGGCGTCGCTGCGGGCCAGGCTTTTCCGCACGTGACGGATGCGGACATCGAGCGTGCGCGCCGACAGCACGCCATGCCGTCCGAGGCCGAGTTGGCCCGTGTTCCGGCGCCGGCCACACCCAGGATCGACGCCCTGCCCGAACCCGAGACCCGCTCCCCCGTCGATCTCGAGGCGATCGCCAGGGGCTTCGATGCGCGCTCGCTCGGGCCGGCTCTCGGCACCGGGCGGGGCCCGAGTCTGCTGATCTTTATCAGCTTCGCGATGCCCGAGGCCACGCTGAACCGCCTGCTGGACCAGGCGACCCGCGCAGGTGCCACGTTGGTGCTGCGCGGACTGGTCAACGGCTCGCTGCGAGACACCGTCGAGCGCATGCAGCGCCTGATCGGCCAGCGCCAGGTCTCGGTGCAGATCGACCCGCAGGCCTTCGACCGGTTCTCGATCGTGCGCACGCCGTCCTTCGTGCTGGTGCGCGAGGGTGCGACTTTGCAGCCTTGCGGCGCCGGCACGTGTCCGTCCACCGACCAGTACGTGCTGGCGGCCGGCGATGTCAGTGTCGAGTACGCACTGAGGTTCTTCGAGCGCAATGCGCCGCACATGGCAGCCGACGCGTCGGCCGTGCTGCAAAGAATGGAGGGATCGCCGCGATGATCGTGCGCAGGGCGTTCACCGGCTTCACGCTCGTGTGCTTCATCGCGACGCAGACCACGAGCCTGGCCGGCCCGCATGACGAAGGTGTCGCAGCGGGTCAGGCCGCGAATCCGGTCGCGCGAGGAAATGTCACGGCGCCCGGTGCCTCCAGCGTCGTGCCTGGGTACACGAGCACTCCGGCGCAGCGCTCCTACTACCGCCAACCCGACCTGGCTGCTCAGGCCAATGCACGCCTCGCGTCGTGCGCCGCCTTGCCTGACGACCCGACCTGCCAGGCGCTGCGCGGCGCGGTGGATTCCGCGAATGCGCCTCGAGCGGCAGTCTCCGCGGACGATCCGGCCGTGGCCGCCGCCCGAGACATCGCCCGCATCCCCTCGGGGGTGCTCGGCAGCCTGGCCGCGTACTACAGCGGCTGCAACACGACGGTTTCCGACCGGCCCGCTGGCACGCAGGTCCGCAGCTGCCTGCGCCATGCGGGGGTCGGCAACTACAGTTGTGCCCGCTCGCTGAGCGTCGGCGTCGAACGCAGCACCAGCTGCACGCCGGGTGAGTGGTTTGCGCACGCCAGCGCAGGCCGTGTCGGCCTGGACGCCCAATGCCTTCCTGACCAGCCGGACACGGCGCAGCGTTTCAGGGTGACGCAGGACGGCAATCCGCTGGCCTTCTTCGACGTGGACATGAGCACACCGGCGGTGTTCCCTGCGAAGGTCGCCGTGATCGACACCCGCACCGGCGCGGCGGTGTGGACCGCAGACAGGGCTTGCACCGGCAGCCACTGCAGCCTGAGCGCCATGATCGCCTCGGACTCGCAGTTCCACTGCACCGGCGACTTCGACGCAGGCTACACCTGCACGAGCATCGAGCCGTTCCTGAAGGTCTACGCCGCCTGCCGCAGCGCAACGCAAAGCGGCGACAACATCCAGGACACAGTCTGCGACCTGGACAACGGCTGCACGACGAGCGTGCTGGACGGCAGCAAGTGCTTTGCGCCAGCCCGTGCGGGCAAGGGCTACCCGGGTATCGACATCACGGGCGCGGTGCCGGGTCCCTACTGGAACGTCGACGCCGAACGTGCCGTGGTCGGCTGGTCCGCCAATCCAGCCTACGGGCCGATCCCGACAATGCGTCTGGGCTACACGCGGGCCACCAGCGCCGTGACCACGACCGACCGCTGGGACGAGCAATGCCCCGCGCTGGCGGCCGGTGGGCGCTGCGCCGTCACCAGTGAAGCCGTCTGCACGGAAGGTCCCGCAACGAAGCTCATCGACGGCGTCGCGGTGACGCGGGATTGCTGGCGCTACACCAGCACGATGTCCTGCGGCGCCGGCGCGGCGGTCGATCAGTGTGCGCCACTGGCCGCCGCCGGCTGCACGCCACATTCTTCGGTGTGCCAGCGCAGCAACGCCGTCACCGGCGCCTGCGAAGTCTTCGAAGACCGCTACAGCTGCCCGCTGCCCGCAGAGACTGTGACCACCGCCGGCAACTGTCCGTCGAACGTCTTCTGCCTGAGCGGCAACTGCTTCGATATCCACGCACCGAAGGACGCCGACTTCGCGCGCAGCATGTCGATGCTCGAAGCGGCGCGCGAGGCCGGGGTCTATCTCGACACCGATCGCATGCAGGTGTTCAAGGGCGAAGAGAACCGCTGCCGCGACCGGCTGCTGAAGAACTGTTGTTATGCCGATGGCGCCGGTGCGCACATGAGCAACCAGAGCATCCTCGGCAGCGGCTCGCGGCTGGTCTATGACGTGCTGATGAATGCCGGGAACCGCGAGTTTCTGGTCCAGGGAATGTCGGCCCTGCTGAGCGGTTCGGGCTTCAGCGGCAGCTTCACGAGCTACGGCGTGACCGTCGCGGTCAACGGCGCTGCCGTGCCTGCAGGGTCCTCGGTGCTCTTTGCGGGCGACAGCATCGTCCTCGCCTTCGATCCCTGGTCGCTGGCGCTCGCCGTGGTGCTGTACGTCGCCGTGTCGGCGATGTCGTGTAACGCCGACGAAGGCAAGCTGGCGATGAAGGAAGGCGCCAGCCTGTGCCGCACGATCGGCAGCTGGTGTTCGTCGTGCATCCGGGTGCTGGGCAAGTGTGTGTCGTGCATCGAGCACACGACCTCCAAGTGCTGCTTCAATTCGATGCTGGCACGCATCGTCAACGAACAGGGGCGGGCCCAGGTCGGCAAGGGCTGGGGCACGGCGCAGGGCGCCGACTGCTCGGGATTCACGGTCGCGCAATTGCAGTCGCTCGACTTCGCGGCGATGGACCTGTCGGCCTTCTACGCCTCGCTGGTGCCAGCCCTGCCCGACGTGGGCAAATTGCAAGGCGACAGTGCCAGCCGCATTCCGACCTGCTACTACGGCCAGGGGAGGTGTCAATGAAGCCACTCGCACCGCTCGCGCCTGCCATGCTCCTATGCTCAATGCTCCTCGGCGTTATGCTTGTTGGCGCAGCAAGCACGGCGCAGGCGCAGAGCCGCATCGCGGTTCAGGACGTGAAGGCGCTGCTCGTGGCGGCCATCGAGGCGCCGAGCGGCCGGGCCCAGGGCATCCTGACGGGCGAGCTGGCCGACGCCATCACGCGTCGCTTCAAGGGCAGCACGCCAATCTATATCGACGTGAGCACCGAGCGGCGCTATTCGCAGCAGGGGTGCAGCCGCCTGCTGGTGCGCTTCTGGCAGGACGGGGTGCAACTGCCTGAGGTGTCCGCGCCGCGCCGCCAGACCATCGACTTCGGCATCGACTACTGCCGCGATGGCTTGCCGCCGAAGTCGCGGTCGTGAGATTCGGCGATGAAGCAGTTCCGGTACGCCTGGACGCTGGTGGTGCCGCTGGTGGTGCCGCAGGTGCTGCTGCTGGTGGCGATGCTGGTGCTGCCGCCCGCGGGAATGGCACAGCCCTCGGCACCGGCCTACTGGGCAGACACATGGCGCGGCTGGCACTTCTATGAAGACCCCGAGCCTGACGCGACGGCTCGTCCGCCGCTGCCTGCGCCCAAGGTCGCGCAGCCTGCGCCGAAGCCTTCGGCGTCCAAGCCTGCCGAGATCGTCGAGTTCGAGCGCCTGCAGAAGTCGCTCGAGCAGACCCGCCAGATCGCCATCATGCGGCCGAGCGAAGCCAATGTGCGCCGCTACATGGAACTCGAGGCCAAGGTGGTGGCACGGGCGTCGACCTTTGCCGACATCGCACAGCGCATCGCCTGGTCCACGCCCGATCTCGATCCGACGCTGCAGGGGCGTCCGGTCAACGCCAAGGCCATCGAGGTCTTCGACCAACTCCAGATGTCGCAGCGCAGCCGGTCGATCAGTGCGCTGGGG
This sequence comes from uncultured Gemmatimonadaceae bacterium, assembly GCA_964474535.1. GTDB lineage: Bacteria > Gemmatimonadota > Gemmatimonadetes > Gemmatimonadales > Gemmatimonadaceae > Gemmatimonas. The sequence goes on along the minus strand of CAYYSP010000015.1, from coordinate 3,559 downwards.
CGCGACCATGTACTGTTCTTCTTCTTCCGCGGCGACTGCCCGTACTGCCACGCCTTCGCGCCGACGTTGCTGGCCTTCGAGGCCCGGCACGGCATACAGGTGGTAGCGATCAGCATCGACGGCGGACCAATGCCGGGTTTCGCGGATGCGCGCCGCGACAACGGCATCGCCACAACGCTGAAGGTGAACCAGGTGCCCGCGGTCTTCCTGGCGCAGCCCTTCACCGGCCGGATCACGCCGATCGGCTTTGGCGTGTTGTCGGAGGCGCAGCTGGTCGAGCGCATCGCCATTGCCGCCGCCGCCCCACTTGAAGCGGACGTGGCCACGCTCGGTCTCCCGCCTGTTTCGCGGTAATCCGAACCGGAGCATGTCGATGAACAAGCTGAGCTCCTCGCCCTTCCTTTCCTTCTTCCGCCGCACCGTCCTCGGATTGGCCGCGGCCGCCCTCGCGATGGCGCCGGCAACGATGCGCGCAGGTGACCTCAACGCCGAGGTGAACAACATGTTCAACAGCCTCGGGGCGATCGGCAACTACACGGCGCCGGGGGCTTTTCGCGGGCAGACCTTCAATACCTATGTCGGCGGCAACCTGTTCATGCGCGCGCCGAACAAGGTCTACCAGCTTGCCGCGGTGCAGTTTCCGAGCGCGAAGGCAGGCTGCGGTGGCATCGACGTGTTCGGCGGCGCGTTCTCGCACATCTCGGCGACCGAGTTCAAGAACATGCTGCGCAACATCACCGCCGCCTTGCCCGGCATCGCGTTCCAGCTGGCGCTCGAATCGGTCTCACCGCTGCTGGGCGGACTGACCAAGTGGGCGAAGGGCCTTGAGACCTGGATCAACAACGCGCGCATCAACTCCTGCGAGACCGCCAAGGCCATCGTCAGCACGGGGGCGGAGGCGCTGGGCTACGGTTCGCAGGAGGCCTGCTCCGACCTGGCCGTCGAGATGGGGCTGGAGACCGACCGCGACGCCGCACGCCGCCGCTGCGCCTCGGACCGCAGCAACATCCTGGCGACGGCCCGCTCCTCGGCCGATGCGAACCTTCGCAACAAGGCGCCCTTCGTCGGCAACCTGACCTGGAAGGCATTGCAGCGCACGGGGCTGTACCTGGATGACCCCGAGCGCGAGCTGATCATGAGCCTGGTCGGGACGGTGATCTTCCACGCCGAGGGTGCCGCGCGCGACCCGGAGCCGATCGCGCCGACCATCACCTCGATCAGCCACCTGCTCTACGGCCAGGCCGCCGGCGCCGGCGCCGGCACCAATGTGACCCAGCACCTGCTGCGCTGCAACGACTATGCGAACTGTGACTTCGTGACGCTGAACACAGCCTACAACCACACCCCGTTCACGGCCCGCGTCGAGACCCTGATGCGCTCCATCGCCGACAAGATCGCCACGCGCACGCCCATCCCCAACAACTCGGCGGAGGTCGGATTTGTCAACCAGACCACCGAGCCGGTCTACAAGATGCTGTCGATCGGCGCGACCATCCCCGGCTCCGGCCTGTCGGACAGCCTGATCGGCCAGTACCGCGACGTGATCGCCGCCGACTATGCCTACGTATTCCTCGAGCGCAACCTGCGCGTGGGCATGGCGGCGCTCGACAAGGACTACACGCTGCAGCAGTCCCAGCGCGAGATGGCGAACCACGTGCGTCAGCGTGCGCAGGCCATGCTGCTGCAACTGTCACAGGAGAAGAACCTGCTGTACCAGAAGGTCGGCTCGTTCCGGGCCGTCGTCAGCCATCTTGAGCAGCTTGAGCGGCAGCTGCGCTCCAGCATGCCGCAGCACGTGATGGACATGCTGGGCCAGCAGGCGGCCTTCGTGTCCCGGTAGGTGACGGCGTACTCGGCCAGGCTCGCGGGCGCAGCATGTGGGAGATCTATGCCTATCAGAACGCCGACAGTCTGTTCGGCATCTTCAACGCGGCCGCCGCCATCCATGCCTCCAACGACTACAGGGCCGCGGTGGCCGCCGTCGCCTTCTGTGGCTTCGTCGCCGCGCTGATTGCCTACGCCTTCGCACCGGAGAAGCTGCAGGGCTGGAAGTGGCTGGCCACCGTCGTGCTGGTGTTCTCGGTGCTGATCGTGCCGCGCGTCACGGTGGGTATCGTCGACAAGACGGGGGGCTCGGCGGTCAAGATCGTCGCCAACGTGCCCTTCGGCATGGCCCTGCTCGGCAGCCTCACCAGCACCATCGGCCACACGTTGACCAGCCTGTTCGAGACGGCCTTCCAGGTCATTCCGGGGGCCGGCGGCCTGCCGAGCGAGCTGACCTACGAGAAGAACGGCCTGATGTTCGGCAACCGCCTGATCCGTGACACGGGCGGGGTGGTGTTCCAGGACCCGAATTTCCGCACCGACCTGATCAACTTCATCCACAACTGCACGATGTACGACCTGATCGACGGCACGGTCGATCCGGCCACGTTCTCGGGTTCGGACGACGTGTGGGCGCTGATGGCGACGCCGAACCCGGCGCGCTTCACGACGATCACCGGCGCGGGTGGCGCGGTCAATGTCGATACCTGCCCGACTGTCTACACGAACCTCGCCGGCCGTCTGCCGGCACAGCTCACGCGCATCCAGGGCAAGCTGGCCTTCGAGCTGAACCCGACACTGCCCGCTGCGGCCGCCGGCGCGGTCATCGCCGGGCAGATCCAGCAGGCTTACCTGAAGAACGGCATCGCCAACGCGGCGGCGACGGCCGCAGACCTGATCCGCCAGAACGCGGTCCTGAACGCGATCGAGGACACCGGCCGCCTCATCGGTCAGAAGGTCAACGACCCAGCGTCGATGGTGCTCGCGGTCGGCCGGGCTCAGGCCGTGGCGCAGAAGAACGCCGCCTGGCTGAACTACGGCAAGGTGGCGGAACAGGCACTGCCGGTATTTCGCAACGTCATCGAGGCCGTCACCTACGCTCTGTTCCCCCTGCTGATCCTGTTGCTTCTGCTGACCAGCGGGCGCGAGACGATGATCGCGTTCAAGGGCTACGCCGCGATCCTGATCTGGATCCAGCTGTGGCCGCCGCTCTACGCGGTGCTGAACTACATGGCGTCGATCTACGCGGCCTACGACCTGGCGGCGGCGGCAGATCTCGGCAACGGGGCCAAGGCGCTGTCGTTGCAGACGGCGTCGACGATCTACTCACGTGCGATCTCCGGCGAGGCCGTGGTCGGCTACCTCGCGATCAGCATCCCCTTCATCGCCTGGGCGGCACTGAAACGCATGGAGAACTTCGGCACCGCATTGGTGGGTGGCCTGTCGGGATTGCAGGGCATGTTGTCGGGCAGCACGGGCGCCGCGGCCGTCGGCAACGTCAACATGGGCAACGTGGCGATGGATCAGCTGCAGCTGGCGCCGAACCGCACGTCGGCGTTCATGAGCAGCTGGCAGAACGATCTCAGCGGCAACACCTTCTCGTCGAACGCTTTGACCGGGCGCACCGCGGTCAGCTTGCTGCGCAACCAGGGCTATGCATCGCGGGTGGTGTCGATGCGCGTGTCGGAACAGGACGTTCAGGATGCCAGTCGACAAGTCGATGCGGCAAGGAGCG
>CAYYSP010000014.1:0-8099 GCA_964474535.1 uncultured Gemmatimonadaceae bacterium | reverse complement strand
AGATAACCGAGCCTTCTGTTATTGCTCGCGTTAGAGAGAAACGCCCAGAAGTAATTCTGCGGCAGCAGTTTGAGCCGGACGGACGCCACAGGGTAGACTATGTGTACATTCTGTACAACGACCCTACACTTCGATTTTGAATACAACAAAAAAGGGGGAAGACTACTGCGTATACTATGGAGCTCTGTCACCAACGTTTTTACGTCACCTGAATTTGTCATTCACCAACCCATGCAACCCATACTATGAAACGTAAGCCGCAGTACAGATGGAGTGATCCGCCAGCAAATCGATCCTGGCTGTTTCTCGGTGGACTCATCGCTACCGTTTGCGTGTACGCTTTCGTCGCGGGCCGCCTTTCACTGGCCCCCATGGCGTTGATAGCGCGCGCACTGGCAGTTGTTGGTTTTGTCAAAGCGATCGGTGTGATAAGAACACGTCACGAGAGCACTCCTGAACAGCTGTTCAACCCCGTTCAACATGACTGGCTTTCTGCGACTCAATATTCCGTGCTCGCACTAATTTTTAGTGCACGTAGTCAACCCGAAACGGAAGGCGAGGTAGGAATTGTCATCGCGATAGTGGCCGTTATCATACAGATGTTGGCCCTATGGGTTGCGTACTACAGCAGGTTACGCAGAGAGCCGTAAGAGTGTGGTCACGGTAAACACGGGAGCGCATCGAATGGATCGGGCAGTCCGTTGACAGCATCATGCCTTCAGCCATGGCATAACCGGCGCGCGTAACTGGCGAAATTCCTATGGCTACGAAGAAAAGAGGTGAAGAAATCGGACGACAGAGATTCCTCAGCCTACGCGGCTGCGCCCCAAGAACTCATTCGTGTCACCGAATCGAACTCCACGGGAAATTCGTGGGACGATCCGCCCATTCTCACGAACGGTGTTCAACTAAGCACTATTGTCTCTTCACCGTGGATACTAATACCCCGCGCTTTCTGAGCGGCACATCTGAGGAATTCAGAATGACGCTCGGATGACGGCTACACTGCAGTCTTCATTGATCTCTTGCAGTCTAACTCTCACACCGTGAGGAACTATGAAGCGCTTTTGGGCAGTTCTAATCGCCGTCCTGATGACGGCACCTGTTTCGGGATGCCGCGACATGACGGCACCGGATGCCGACAGTCAACTGGCTTTTCGGAGCAATTCGCAGGACACTATCTGGACTTACGGCGATACTAGCGGCGCCCCGTACCATCCGAGCTGCGGCATGACAGGCTGCGTGGTGAACTGCTTGCAGACTTGGTCCCCCATCTGCGACGAAATATTTGGACCGGAGTTTCCTACGCCCATTGAAGGTGGGGGACATGGTGGTGGCGGAGGTGGTGGCGGAGGTAGTGGTGAGGGTGGTGGTTCACCGCCGCCAAACACGTTTGAAGATTTTTACAACGCCCTATTCATCAACTCGAATACCTTAAACGGGGGAAAAGTTACCGAGGCAAGCCTGCAGGCGATTCTGGAGTCAGCCGTTAGTTGTGAACCAATGCCGCAGTGCAAGGCTACACTCCAGGGACTGATTCAGGACATCGCGGCAGGTGGTGCGCAGGTCACTCAGCAACAGCGCGAGAAACTTGAAGCGCTCGCACGCCATATACTCGAAAGAACCGTATTCTGGACATCCGCCTACTCCACACCGATGATATGGGAACTCAGAAGCAAAGGACCGAATACCGGCATACCCGCTTTTGCGGTTTCCGGTATGCCATCGATAGGTGCAATGGTTGGAGCAACCTATTCATGGCAAGCGCCTGTTCATCCTCTAAACATCTTGTTGGGAGCGGCAATTCCTTTCTCGCCAACCGGCAACTTCGCTGGACTTCGTTTGTATCTAGGCGTTGAAGGAACTTGGAACACAACGCAGCAGAACCTGCTTATTCACGGAATCACCGTCGGCGTTGGAGGGGACGTCACGCTCGGCGTTCCGGCACCTCCGGATGTCGTCAAGTTCTCTTGGACAGTAAAGATCCCGATCGAGAAGCAGCAGTCGCCAGTCCCCCCCCCCCGAATGGTAGCCAAGCCTAGGCGGTAGAGCTTACCATATTAGGGGCGGGCTGGTGGTGGCCGCCCCTTTCCTCTTCCATCTCTACATATCGTGCGCTCATGGTTGACGGGCAGATATCTGGCTTGGCAATACCGGCATTCTTTGCTGCGGTGATTCTACTTGAGTTTATTCGTCGACTCCGACGTGGATCAGTCCCGCTACCGGAAAATGTTTACGAAGATCCCTCAAAACTTCTTCGTCGGTACACTCCCGAAGGGGCAGGTTATGTGCGCAAACTTCGCCGACATATGCTGCAGAACATCGCTCTCATGATCTGCACGTGGTTTTTATTGGACTACCTAACATGACGAAGGATTGGATGTCTTCGCTCGGGACAGATGCGGACAGCAAATCAGTGCTTGCAGTGTGCGTTCTACTTCTGTTCGGTCGGGTTATCTTGCCTTCACCTACCGGTATTGTGGCAGGCGACATTACGCCCTTTACAGGTGTCCGAACGGTCTTGCTCACATTCCTAGTTTCTCTACTCTGCGCAGCAGTTCTTTGCCTCCTTTTTATTCGGTCGAAGAAGGTGGGCGGAACGTACGCAGCCGCGCTGGCAAAACCCTCGTCAAGACCACTAATAATCTTGGCGATAAGTAGCGTTGTGTTGGGTGTATTGGCTGCTGGCACAGGGCTTTGGCCGTGGATCTGGACCGCGCCCGGCAACACTACTTTGTTGTTTTCGGGGTTCGTGGTACAGCACGCACAAATCTTGGCGATCGTTGCTTGGATCCTGACTGCCGTTGTTGTCGTCCCCTTTGTTGAAGAATCTATCTTCCGGTTTGGTCTACTCAGAATTGTGGCCAAAGGAGCGGGAGATGCTTACTTGGGCGCAATCGCTTCCGGTCTGATCTTTGGAATCCTCCATTTCAGTTTGTCGATCAATAGGGTAACTCTGCTTAATGTCGTAGGAACTGCTACGATGGGCGCTATCGCGGGGGTAGTCACGGTCAAGATGAAGGGGAATATCTGGGGTGCTATGACAATCCATTCCGCTCGAAATTTATCCGAGTTGGTTGTGCTCTTTCTTTATTCTGCTCTCAAGTGATCCTACTCGCTGCATAACGAACAACCGCTCCACTTGTATTCACCGCAAAAAGGAGAGGATTGCCCTACGCCGCTTCCCTAGATCGCGGCGTCCACTCTCGGCAAATCCGCTGTGTCTGTTCTTCAGCCAACGGCTCACGAGTAAGCTGACAATGTGCCCCTTCTGCATCGCGCAAAAAATGCGTGCACCGGTGGCAAACACCAAACGCTCGCTGACCGTTGTATCGCTGCAGCCCTAACAGCATCCCGCGCAATACGGTATTTACCGCCTCGCTCTCTACTGGCAGCTCATCTACTGCGTCCGAAAGATGACGCTCCCAGCTGTCTTCCAGTACGGAATGACCAGCAAGTGTGAGGCAAAGGTGTATGCGTCGCCCATGCTTCTTATCACGACTTCGTTCAATTAGCCCCTTTCGCTCCAATACAGCTAATGTCTGTGACACAGTTCCGCGGGTAAGCCCGAAATATTCAGCGATAGCTATAGGCATGTCGCTGTAGTTATTGGCTCGGGCAAGGTAGCCCAGCACTTGGATATGAATAGGAAGCAAACCGTGGCGCGCAGCGTCGTCGCGCACCGATTGGTGAATTAATGCGCCTAGCCTGTCCAACATCTGCCGTGAATCGCTCATAGCTCCAATGTATCGCGTCGAAACAACAGTTGACAAGACAAATGCATCGACTCTATACTAGAATGTATCGACTCAATACATAACGCACCCAAGAAACGGCGTTATAAACCTCCTTACAAGGAAAACACGGTGACACACGTCAAGCTCGTAGATTCCCCCTCCGCCTCTCCCGCGGTTGCAGGCACCCTAGCCAAGATCAACGGAGCGTTTGGGGTTGTTCCAAACATGTTTAAGGCGGTCGCCAACTCGCCCGCCGCACTAAACAGCATGTGGGGTTCGTTTGGAGCTCTCGCTGGCGGAAAGCTCGGCGCTAGGCTCGGCGAAGAGATCGCCGTTGCAGTAGCCAACGCCAACCTGTGCGAATACTGCTTGGCCGCTCACACTGTCCTAGGACAAAATGCAGGCGCATCGGCCGACCAAATGGCGCAGGCACAAGTAGGGAAATCAACGGACGCGCGCACTCAAGCCGCACTTACATTTGCACTTAAAGTGGTGCGTGACAGAGCTGCTGTAACTGACGCCGACGTTGCGGCTCTAAAGGCTGCGGGTTTTGACGACGAAGGCGTTGTAGAAATCATCGCTCATGTCGCACTAAACTTGTTTACGAATTACATCAACGTGGCACTAAAGGTACCAGTAGACTTCCCAGCGGTTGCACTTAAGCCTGTTCAGTAAGCTGTTTGGACCGAGCTATCGTAGGCAACGGTAGCTCGGCCCAGAACGTGCGGTGGCAATTGGTTTAAATAGCCACGCACATTGCTAAAAACTCCACCTAACTCCGCCGTTCACAGTAAATCCTTGTAGGTCTGTCCACGCGTCGGTAGTCCAGCGACCTCCTGCACTTTGACTTGGCAATAATAGCGAATCGTGTCTTGTCTGACGTACGTTCGTAATGTTCTCGAAGTTAACAAACACTCGCGCTATACCCGCGCGAGTTTCAAATGCACGTTCTGCAAGTAGTCCAACGATTACGTACGGCCGCCCCTCGTCACGATATGGATTGCGCTCTAAACGCTGTGCGCCAGTGTAGTACACTTCAAGTCCCACGCGGCTATGACCTTCCTTTTCTATAGTCGCAACAAGTGCCGCGCTATGACGAGGGTTCAGCGCAACATCTTCGCGGTTACATGATGCAACAAAAATGGGTGTGTCGGGATTAATTAGTAGTGAAGCGCATTCGCTAGAGCGCAAAAGTGTATAGCTCGCAGTTATGCGCGCTACGGGTGCTTCGTGATGATCTCCGCCATTACTTTCATCACTATCGTGATGCTCGTCATCCGAATGTTCGTCATCCGAACCAAGCTCACGCGAGAAACGAGCAAGTAACTCGCCACCAAATGTACGAACTGGTTGAAAGGCGTTGTATAGCGTCATACGCAAATCATCTGAGCTCTCGCTATATGCTACGGCAATAGGATTGCGTACCGTTGAACCAAATACTGTTGCGTTAAACTCTGCATTAGCAAACGAAAACTGTACCGGTCCACCAACGTCGGCAGAGGCTGTTACTGCGCGCTCTGCGACAAGGTTTCTAAGTGGCTGAACAAGAGTAAGTCCTGTTACTTCAACATCCTCGATAAGTGGTGTTGGAGCAAATGCGCCAGTGCCTCCGGACACGCGCATGTTCCATCCTGCAAACTCCCCATCAAACGGAGCGCGCCACAGTAATGATAGACGAGGATTAACAAGTGTACCGTACTCGCTGTGTGCGTCCGCGCGCACGCTTGCAGAAAGAGCAACGGTTGATGTCGCGTCGTAGTCGAATTGCAAGAACGCAGAAGGAATATTGTATCGATAGTCGAACGCTGTGATCTGTTCCGCACTGTATTGTTCTTGCTGAAACGCAATACCACCTACGTACATTGAACGACCTCTTGGTACAGCAAGCGACATTTCACCAAACCATGTGCGATGTTTGTCGTCTTCGACCGTCAAACCAAACTCATGTGAATGCTGTTGTTGGACGCCAGACCCACGAACTGTAAGAACAGAGCTGCGAAGTGCGCGTAGTCCCAAAAGACTACCGGTATCAGAAACCACTGTGCGCACAAGCACTCCGATATCACCGCGATCTGTTCGTAAAGATTCGCGGTGAGCTGTTCCAGCAGGAGTTACATTATTACCAATAGTTCCACCGCGTCTATCTTCGCCTGTGTATCCAGCCGTAAGAAATGCGGTTGTCCCTTTCCCGTTGTTAAGAAAAATTCTTGGTCTAACTAAGTAGCGTGTGAATCCGGGCATATCGGTCCAGCCATCAGTGTCAATATCGTTTTGACGCTGTGTGTGTGCACCTGCGAGCAATGTCGCTCCGGTTTGTTCGCTAAAGTTACCGCTTCCAAAGAATACGAAATCTGAACCACCACGTGATGTTTGGTTTAGCAACAAAGTTCTTTCGCTTTCATCGCTAGGGCGTCTGCTAACAAGATCAATGACGCCACCAAGGGCAGAACTTCCATAAAGTGCAGAGGCGCTACCTTTAATGATCTCAACGCGACCAAGATCGACCGGCGGAATTTGAAGTAGTCCCAATCCTCCAGTTTGCGCACCATAAAGAGGTAGCCCGTCGGTAAGCATAAGTGTGTAACGTCCGCGCAACCCTTGAATGCGAACGTTAGCGCCGCCGAGCGAAGGGTTCGTGGTTTGAACGCGCAGCCCTGATGTTTCATTAAGCATCATCGCGATGTCTCCGGGAGACATCGCTACTTTCTCGCCTATCTCTTCTTCGTTAAGTACTTCAATGCGAACTGGCGTATCTTCTACTCTTCTTTCACTGCGTGTTGCCGTAACCACAACTTCATGCATTTCGTTCGAGTACGGGCGCAGAACCACAACAATAGTTGTGTCAGCGTTACTCCGAAGTTGAAGTGACAGTGTGTCGGGAATAAAGCCGAGTCTTGCGACTGTTACGGTGTGCGCACCTGATGAGAGTTGTAGTTTCGCGTCTCCCAACCTATCTGTCAGCCTGACGATGCTCCCTGAGCGAACAGTTACCATATCGAGTGGCCGAGCATGCGCAGACGAATCCGAACGTACACGTATGCGGACGCTAGCGGTTTCTGGCGTTTGCGCCTCAGCGCTAGCCGCATACGTGAGTGCGCACGTAAGTAGCAGGGCGCAGACAACTTGGATGGAGCGAGAAAACAGCATAAGCGTAGGTGAGGGAGCGTACTAACCGTGTGCACCGTCATGCATGTACACATGTTCATGACAAGAAGGCTAAGGCTAGGTGAGTGTCATATATACCTTCATGGGCTTCCTCTTGCAGGTATCCATATGGTCAAAAAAGGGGCATAAGTGGCAAACCGCAAAAGTACCGTCTGGCGGATTGGCAAAGTTTAGTGCCTATTAGTGATGTTGCTTGAGCCGACTGGCTCCAACACGCTACAAACGCAAATAGAGGAGGTAGAAGTGAAGAAGTACTTCGCGGAGTTTCTCGGGACCTTCTGGCTGGTTTTGGGCGGATGTGGAAGTGCAGTCCTTGCTGCTGCGTTCCCAGATGTAGGAATTGGGCTGCTTGGTGTAGCGCTCGCGTTTGGTCTTACTGTTTTAACTATGGCTTATGCTATAGGGCATATTTCAGGGTGTCACTTAAACCCTGCGGTTTCGGTTGGGCTTTGGTTAGGCGGCAGGTTTCAGACATCGCAACTAGTTCCCTATATCGTATCACAGGTTCTTGGCGCGATCGCTGCTGCTGGCGTGCTGTACTTTATTGCGTCTGGCGCGGCTGGTTTTGATGTTGCCCAAGGTTTTGCTTCTAACGGCTACGCAGAGCATTCGCCGGGTGGATATTCGATGGCAGCGGCTCTTGTAACTGAAATCGTGATGACGATGTTTTTTGTCATCGTGATTCTTGGTGCCACCGATTCACGTGCGCCTCAAGGGTTTGCGCCACTCGCTATCGGACTCGCGCTGACGCTAATCCATCTTATTAGCATCCCCGTTACCAACACGTCTGTTAACCCAGCGCGCAGTACCGGCGTTGCGATATTCGCGGGTGGATGGGCGCTGTCCCAGCTCTGGCTGTTCTGGGTTGCACCTATTGTGGGGGCAGCACTTGGCGCTTTCGCTTGGAAGGCGGTTGGTTCAACCGACGACTAACAACGGCGGGTCGCGTGAACTTTAGAACCAAAGCCGAGTTCATTTGCGGCTTTGGCAGCGCTCGCCTTTGATGCAAATTGTTGCTGTGCCGATTTGTTAACGGTCGGCACAGCAGTTGCTCTTCATGCGTCGATCCACGCCTTCGTTGCTACAATGAAGGTTTACCAAGATTCACACCGAACGGAGCCATAATGCGACGTTTCGTACATACATCGCTGATCTTCTTACTCGCTGCTTGCGCGGTAAACCCAGTTACTGGACGCC
>CAYYSP010000013.1:0-10314 GCA_964474535.1 uncultured Gemmatimonadaceae bacterium | reverse complement strand
GAAGCCGATGAGGTTGGCCGACTGCAGCTGCCGCTCCTGCCGGCTGCGGTCCAGATCCAGGCGCCAGAGCCGGTGGCTGCTCACCAGCGGCAGGCTCACCGCGGACACCTCCTGCGCCCGAAGCGCGACGAGCACCGCAATGTTCAACACGGCGAGACTGGTGTGGCCTCCCACCAGCTCCCGCAAGAGTTCGCCTGCGGGGCGGCCCGCCGCCAACTGCTGGAGGGCCGACTGCTCCAGGGCCATCATCGCGCACTCCAGGGCGTGGGGGCCGCCGTGGCCGCGCGACCAGGTGTAGTGCCGAGGCGCGCCCCAGAACTCCTGACGGCCCCATGGGAACTCCAATACCAGCGGCAGGGGTGTGCCGCCGCGGCCGCTGTGCCGGTGCAGCTGGCGCCAGGCCAACACCGCGTGGTTGGCGAGGTCGCGCACCAGCGTCCGGCCGACTGCCGGCGCGTGCGCCAGTAGCGCATGAAAGGGCTCTCGCAGCGGCGACGCCGGAAAGTACCCCCGAAAGTCGGCGCCGATCGACAGCCGGTCCCAGTCGTGGTCCGAGAAGGACCTGCCCGACATGATCGACATCGGCAGGTGGTCCAGCGCACGTTGTTCGTTGCGGGTGCGCTCCGCCTCCGGCTTGGCCCGGAGGGCGGCGATACGGGACGCGCGTTCCCTCGACTCGCGCCGCTCCCGGGCCTGCTGATCGTCCGGCAGCTCGCTCAGGAAACTTCGGCGGGCAACTTGGGCCAGCAGTTCGGGGTGCGTCTGCGCCAGCAGCGCCGCGTGGCTCATCACCTCGCGGAAGGCGGATTCCTGCAGGCGTTGGATAGGCTCGATCTTGACCAGGTAGGCGCGGACCACGTCCGGGAAGGCACGCGCGGTGCGCAGCACGATAGCCCGCAGTTCCGAGTCGAGGCCGCCCGGCACCCGCGGGGCAGGTTCGGCCGGCTCCGCGTCGTCCGCGGACCGCCACTGGGGCGACTGGTGAGCGTCCTCGATCGCGTGCAGCCAGGTGGCGCACTGCGCCACGATCCGGCGTGAGAGCGGGTGCGGCAGGTCCATCAGCGGGACCTGCCAGGTCTGGAACAACGCCACCAGCTCGCGCAGGCAGGCGTCGGGGATGTCATCGATGTGGTCGAGCGCCCAGGTGAGGAGGCGCTCCCAGGCGCCGAAGTCCGAGGGCCACCCGAGCAGGTCGGCGATCCGGATGCGCTCGGCCGGTGCCAAGTCCCCGCCCAACTGGCCGGACAGCACCAGGGGGTTGGGTGTGGTCTTCTCGGCACGCATCCACACGAGCAGCTTCCCCAGCAGCCGGTGATCGTCGGCCGCGAGCGTCGCCGTCAATGCATCGGCATGACCGGTGAAATCGGGCGTGAATACCGGGGCGATGAGCCAGGCCCTCAACCATTGCGGCCGCAGGGCGGGCGATTCCAGCGCCTTCAAGTGCCGCCCCCATGCTTCAGGATCGTCGTAGGTGTCCTGCGACAGCAGTTCCACCGTGCGAGCCAGCGCGGGCGGCTCGCCGGCGTCGGTCAGGACGCGGATCCAGTGATCACCTTCGTCGAGCAGCAGATGCAGGAGCGACCACTCGAAAAAGATGTCGTGTGCGAACTGCACCGTCAGGCCGCTTCGGACCTGCTGCACCAGCCCATCCTGCTGCAGCGCCGGCAGGGCGGCCTGCGTCGCCGGAGAGAGCATTCGGATTCGCACGTCGCGGCCAAGTTCGCGCGCGCTGCGCTGCGCGAGTTCAATCAAGGCCTGTTGCCGCGCCAGGACCTGGGTGTCCGGCGCGTCGTAGCCGCCGCGCGCCCACCACGCCCGGACCAGGTCGAGTTCGGAGCGCGGCGCGAAGCCCGCGGGGTAGCCGGCGAGGCCGCGGGCCAGGACCGATGCGAAGAACGGCCGGCGCGCGAGGGCCCGCACCCGGTCGTCGCCGCCGATCAACAACGGCCGCAGCGCTGGCAGGCGCGCGACCAGGCCCGCGGCTTCATCGTCGGACAAGTCCTGGACATCGACGTAGCCGACACCGCTATCCGCGATCAGCGCCGGGGGCACCCAGTTGCGCAGCGGTTCAATGCCAGCGTCCCGTGCGGTCGCGACGATCCGCCAGGATGCCAGGGCCGGACTGCCCAGGATCTGGCCCAGGAGGTCCGTGACCACCGCGCGCTGTTGGGGGGCGATTCGGTCCAAGCCGTCGATGAACAGCACCGCGTGGCCAGTGGCCGCGACCTCGACCAGCAGCGGCTCGATGGCCACCGTCGAGAGGCCCATGGCGACGGCGTTTTCGCCCCAGCTGCGGCCGGACAGCCGGTTCGCCGTCAAGAAAAGAGTGCTGCCGTCGGCGGAGCAGCGCTCCAGCAGGTCTCGCAGCAGCACGGTCTTGCCGGTGCCCGGCAAGCCCTTGATCAGCGTCAGCCGGTGCTGCTCCATCTCCGTTGCGAGCGCGGCGCGCAGCTCGGTCCGGTCCACGTGGGTGCCGCCGATGTCGTGGGCCTGCTGCGCCAGCCAGTGGCGGCTGCTCTCGCGCAAAACCTGCAGGTCAGCGGCGAGCGCGGGCGCGCCGGCAAAGCGGTAGCCGGCCGGCAAGCGCCGCAGCAACGACGCACGGCTGAACTCTTCCCTGCGGCCCGCGCCATCGCGCGCGATCTGCCGCAAGTGGTCCCACAGGTCCTCCGCGCGGGCGTGCTGCGCGGGCGCCAACGCCCGTTGCAGGCCGGCCAGCACGGCGGCTGCGGTGGTCGAGCCCGCGTGCATCAGGTCGAACTTGATGAGAACCAAATGCGACAACAACCGATGCAGGGCGTCATCCGGCAGCGGCCCGGCGTCTCCCAGCGCGCAGTGGCGAACTGCATGGACGACCGCCTGGTGCGCCTGCGATGCACCACCGACATCGCTGAACCGCTGGAAGAAGGAGGCTGGCGACTCAGATGCCCGTGCCCATTCGCACACCGTGGTGAACTGCCGGTGGGCATCGTCGGACATCGTGCCGACGGCCGCGCCCACCCTGTCCAGATGCTCCCGAAAGTCTGGCTTTTGCAGCGTCCGCCAACTGCGCTGGATCACTTCCCGGAAGTCAGTGTTGCTAGCCGCGTCCGACACCGTGAGCGACCGCTTGACCTGCAGCGACAGGCGCCTGGTCGTGTGGTCGGCAGACGCGACCGCATCGACGATCAGGTCATCCAGCGGCTCACCGGCGTCCCCCTGCTGCTGCGCCACGCGCTGCACCACCCCAGCGTCGAGGGCCGGCGCGGTCGTGCCGCTGACGAGGGCTGCAAGGTAGCAGCCCGCGACAGCGTCTTCAAAGGTGAATCCGGCGCCGCCGGTGAGTTCGGGCGATGGCATGTGAGCGCAACTTCAGCTTGAACCCATCATAGGGAGTGTCGCTCAGCGGCCAAGATGCGCAGCGCGACCATCTGCCCGAACGGCGGCCATCAAGCACGTGACCCTGGGCCAAAGCCTGAAAAGGCAGGTGGCCCTGGGGACCTTACAGGCTGCTACCCATCACCGTGGACGGTAGGCGTGTCTATAGGAACGGCGCGCCGTAGTAGCGCTGACTGTGGTTCAAGGCGCTGCGGTACGCGCGGATGCTGTGAGGCGACAGGCCTGAGAAAACTCGCTCTTCACAAGCTCAGTCGCGAGACAGAGTTTGTTGGTGACCTGATCCCAGTCACTACATCTTGACTTCGTATCGCAGACCATCACTCGTGCCGCAGCAGCTAGGCTGCGACCGCTTGATGGCGGTCAGTGTACTTTCGGTCTGCTGTGACGACCGACCGCCAATCGCTGCACTGCTGTCACACGACGCCGCGGTCTGAAGGTCAGCAAGGGGTCCGTCACGACCGGTCGCAAACCAAGTCTGGCCGGCCGCTCAAGGTCCCTGACCTGCCGTTCGGGCATGCAGCCCGCGCTTGGTGGCAAGAGTGTTCGGCGAACCCGATGCACAGACCGGGCGATAGCCTTCTACGCACAGTCACCGGCCAGCCTTCTCGCAGTCTTCCGCGAAAGCACACCGCCGACACACCTGCACCGA
The DNA here is from genome assembly GCA_964474535.1 of uncultured Gemmatimonadaceae bacterium. Taxonomy (GTDB): domain Bacteria; phylum Gemmatimonadota; class Gemmatimonadetes; order Gemmatimonadales; family Gemmatimonadaceae; genus Gemmatimonas. The sequence goes on along the minus strand of CAYYSP010000013.1, from coordinate 6,287 downwards.
ATCTGCGTAGCGCGGCGCCATCCGCCCCGAGACAATCGCTTCGCGCCGTGCTACAAGCTCGACCACTTCGGATATCGCAATCAATCGCACCCGGTGGAGGACATGCGCCACGTTGCCCGGGCGCTGGACAGCAACGTAGGCGTGGCGCGCAACGACCTCCCCGGTTTGCACTTCGACCGCAGCACGCTGCGCCGACAGTTCAACGACATCCGAAGGGAAGACGCGACTCCGATCCCGGGTCTTGAGCTCGAGCAGGACGATCTCGCCCGATGCAACTTGATAGGCACGGTCGACCCTTGCAGTGATTACCGTCTTGCCGGTTGACCGGAACAGTTGCTCCGCGTATACCAACCGCGCGCCGCGCAGCTCTCGAGGCAAGACCAGGCGTGCAGGTGCGGTCCCGCGACGTCTTGACCAGAGCACGCCGACGATGACGCACAGCGTCGCCAACGATGCCGTGAGAAGCGCGCTACCGAACATGCCGGCGCTGCTCCCATTCGAGCCACCGCGCCGCGATGCCCACGCCCCCGCGCAGCATCCAACGCACGACGGGTTGGAGGTTGGGCCAGCGCTCCAACAAGCGGCACACGGCAGGCGCCATCCGGTAGTACACGAAAATCAAGCGACGCCCGATCTGCCTCGGCCGCAAGACCCGATCCCTGAACCGCCTCAACACCCGAGTCTCTCGGGCCTGGCCAAACACCAGCGTCGCAACGAAACACCGGCCTGCCGATTGCCCGCCGCCGTGCCGATCCCGGTAGAACCGCTGATGCGCTCGGCGGCCGCGCTCCATGTCCAGCAACTGCTCGGCCGTCCTTCGCCTGCCGCAGTCGTGCTCGAACTTCACCAAGCGCTCGCATAAACCCATCTGCGCCAGTTCGGATGCGCTCACGCCGAGCGCGCGGCGTCGTCGGTGCTTCCTGGCGGCCACGGCCCCACCCTATTCGACCAGCGGTCGCGCGAACGACTGGTTCGTCAAAGACGGTTCGCCCAGGTTCAGCTCGCCTGTGCCCTCGCCAGCCGATTGGGCCACGGTCGGCGGCGCAGCAGCCGGGATCAGCATCCAACTCTGCGCAAGCAGCCCCTCGTGCGCGAGAAAGCGCAGACGGTTGATGCGCTTCGTGCCCTTGTTGAAGCGCATCAAGTCGTCGTACAGGCGAGGGTTGTCATCGCGGGACAGCTCGAACAGCATGCTCACCGGCCCCAGATCCTTGCCAACCGCGTTCATACGCCCTCTCCTTCCTGCTTTGCGATCCGCCCGACGCCGCCGGGCGACTGCGCGAGACTGCGCGCGTAGTTCATGCCCGCAATCTGGAAACCGCGCACGTTGGCGTACATCGGCTCCTTCACCTCGACAATCCGGTGCTTGGGGAATGCCTGCCTGAGCGCGTTCTTGAACAGGAAGGCGCCGCCGCCGACCAGGATGATGTTCTGGAAGCTGTAGTCGGCCGGGATGCTCTCCAGCATCGCCCCCACCGCGCGCTGGGCGACCGAATGGGCGATGGGCGTCAGCTTCGCCAGGTCGTAGGCCTTCTGATAGACCATCAGGCGCTGCCCCGTTCTCAGCGCGCGATCGATGGCGTCGAGATCGGTGTACGGCGTGCCGATGTCGGTGCCAATGTCGCTGGCGATGGCCCGCAGCACATGCGACACGCCGCGGGTCACCGAGTCGCTGGCCTTCAACACCAGCCGCATGCCCCGGGCGGCCAGCCAGTCGAAGGTGCGCGCGCCGGGGTCGATGATCAGGCTTTGCTCGTGCTCGATCGTCGCCATCTTCTGGTGTGTCGCCGCGTAGTACACCAGCGCACCTTGCGGCTGCGCGACCGCCAGCGCCTTGCGAACCACCACCGACTTGCCGGCCCCGACGTCGTGCGTGCCCGTCGCCAATTTCTCGAGCGCGGCCTTCTTGGCCACGAAATGCGACACCGGCAAGCCGACCACCAACACATCGATGACCGGCAGCTTCATCATCGCCAGCGCGCCGCGCAGCAGCGCCAGATACTCTGGCGTGTCGATGTAGCGGTCGTGCAGATGGGTGGCGCGCAGGTTGTCGGTGGCGAGAGCTGCGTCCGGCCCGACTTCGTAGAACAGGCCGTTGATCGGAATCGCCAGGGTCTTGCGGCGTTCGGCCGCCGGCAAGCTTGCCGGGTCGCGTGTGCTCGGGTAGGCGAGCGAGGGAATGCAGCCGCAGCGCAACTCGCTTCCGGCCATCCCGGTGATGAACTTGGTGTTGCCGAAGCCGACATCCACCGCTCTGACGATCAGTTCCATCGAGTTGCCCTCCTTGCTGGGTTGCAGTCCGGCCAGCTTCGGCGTCTGCAGCCAGGTCGTCCACGCTGAAGCACTCGCGCAAATACCGGCTTTCGCGATCAGACCCGAATCCATTGCCGCTGCAGTTCGTCGTCATCCATCTGTAGCGGGACTCGGGTGCTGGTCGCCAAAGTGGTCTGCGCGTCGCACCAGATTCGCACCCGTGCGGGCTCTGTCAAGGACGCGGATCGCAGTCACTCCAACGGGGAGCCTCGGCGCTCGCGCAATCGGAGTCAGAGGTATGAGCAGAGCTTGTCAACCCTTGCGCTGCGGCCCGGTTTTGAACTCACGGCGTGCTTGTCGGCACTTTTTGAGCTTGAAGTCGGCGCCGCGCTAGCGCATGATTCGATCGCGTCAAGCCGGGAGCTACCAGCCCGCGCGCATCGAGCGCCAAAGGAAGCCCTTCAGAAGTCACCCGACTCAAGCGTCGGCGAACGAGACGGTGGCCCCGAGGTCACCGCGAGCCCCGAGCTCGAGATCCACGACGGACCCTGATCCGTCCCCTTGCCACCATGCGCCCTCGAGGCCATGGCGCGCGCCGCGCCTTCTGGTGTGGCGTCAGTGTTCCCCACAACGATTTCGCGTCATGCGCTGCCAACACTTCGGTGACGGCGACCCGCGGTGAACGGCTCGACCGACCGCCACGGGAATTGCATGAACGGGCCGCACACCGCGTTGGCTGCGGTGTTGCCAGTCGGCCCGGCGAAAGCGTTCGATTTCGGCACCCCTGGAGGTGCCGCGTGCAGGTGACGCCCGCACACCTTGCCGCGCGCGCCATCCGGTTCATCCGGGTGGCGTTGCGGTTCGCCCCGAGCGAACAGCCACGCGTGTACGCACCGTGTGCAAGGCGATCACTTTTACGACAGCCAAGGCCGCTTTCCTCTTGGACGACGGCCGATGCATTGGCAAACGCGCGTGGGGACGCGCCAGACCTCGACAGCCCCGGCCCCGGGCTGTCGTTCCGGGGTTCACGGGGCAAGTCGATTCACGACACGTTCAACGACAGAGGCTCACATGTCCGAACCAGACCCCCTCACCGTCGATCTCGACGCCCTGCCCTTGCAGCCGCAGCGCTGGATGCACGTGCTGTCGCTGATCCTGCGCCGGCACAACTGGCAGCACGCTGCCAAGGCCAAGGGCGTCAGTCACCGCACCAACGAGGCGCGCGCGCGTCTGTGCATCTGGGTGTTCCGCTTCCTGCGCGACAACCCGGTGAAGACCTTCAAGCTCGATCCACGCTCCTTCAGCGGCCGCCACGTCGATTTGCTGATGGTGCATTGGCAATCGGAGGCCAAGGCGGGCCGGTTGGCACCGAGCACCATTCCCACCTACTACTCGCACCTGAAGACCTTCACCCGCTGGATCGGCAAGCCCAAGCTGCTCAAGCCGATCTCGGCGTACTTCGACGATCCGGCGCTGTACACACGCAGCTACTGCGCGAGCGAGGACAAGTCCTGGCGTGCGATGGGGGTGGACGTGTTCACGGTGATCCGCGACGTCGAGGCCCACGACGTGCACGCCGCGGCCTGCCTGTGGCTGATGGTCGCCTTCGGCCTGCGCTTCAAGGAAAGCCTGATGCTGCGCCCACATGTGGATGTGGCCACGCCCGACCAGGCGGCAAAAGCCGGCGCCTCGGCGGATCAGGCCAACGGCCCGGTGGTTGACTACCTGGACACCCACCGCGGCACCAAGGGCGGGCGGCGGCGCTACCTCCCGATCGACGACGCGTTGCGCCGTCATGCCGTCGACTACGCGCGCCATGTGTGCAAGGGACCCCATGCCAGCGTGAGCGACCAGACGCTGACACTTGTGCAGGCGATGCGCCGGCTGCGCTACGTGATGGAGCGTTTCGGCATCACCAAGCGCGATCTGCACGTCGTCCCTCACGGGTTGCGTCACCAGTTCGCCGGCCGTGGCTACACGTTGAACACCGGTGCGCTGCCGCCGGTGGCGGGTGGGCCCCTTGTCGACGCAGCACTGGACGCACGCGCTCGCGACACGATCTCGCAGCAGCTCGGGCATGGGCGCCGCCAAATCGTCAATGCGTATTTGGGTCGGCGGCAGATCGACAAGCCAGCCGGGGCGCCCGATGGCGATCACCGACTGCCTTAAGGCCCCGTCGCCAGAGCTCTTGCAGGCCTACACCTTCCCGGATCTGCGTTCGCGGGCGTGACGCAGGCCACCCTGTACCGGCCGTCGCTCGTTCCGCGCGGCAGACGGCCATTTCCTTCTTCAGCGGCCAGCGGGCTGGCTGCATCTCTGCCGCTTTGGCGACCAGCTCGACGATCCTGGCCTTCGACACACGGTGGCGGTGAGAGGTCCCCGTCATCTGCCTCCGGTCGAGGGGATCCTATCCAGGCGCAGGCCTGCGAGAGTAAACCAATATCTCGCCGATCGCTGTCGGTATCGGACACACCATTCACGCGCGAGGCGATCAGGAACATCAACCGTCGCAGCGCGGCCGGCTGACCTTGAAGCAGCAGCGAAGTCGCGGGGTGAAGCGGTGGGAGCCGATGCCACGGCGATTGGGCTCGCCCTCCCCCGCCGATTCGGCGTACGAGCCCGAGCGCGGCCGGTGTGTACTGCAAGCTATCAGTTGACGGCTGCAGCTGGCGCGGTCTGGACATCACCGTGGCGGGCACTTTCGTATGATCTCGTGGTGAATACCGAAGCCCACCCCGGAGAGCCACGCCGCGCTCTTGAAACACTTGGCGGGTCGGTCGTTCACCCCGATGCGCTGGGCATCAGCGAGTTCTCGGCCTACGCGCTGGTGATCGATGCGCGCACGGCCCACGAGTATCGGGAAGATCACGTTCCGGGCGCGATCAACCTGCCGGTCGTGGACGATGCGGAGTTTGCCGAGGTCGGCATTGCCCATGCCCGCGATCCGCATGCGGCCTATTTGGTCGGTGCGGCCTACGTTGCAAAGAACCTGGCCACGCACATTCGCGACCACATTTCGAAGTGCCGGCCCGGGGATCGAATCCTCGTGTACTGTTTCCGCGGAGGCAAGCGCAGTCGGGCCTGGGTCGACACGCTGCGTAGCATCGGCTTCGAAACCGATGTCATCGAAGGCGGCTGGAAGCGCTACCGCAGCTGGGTGCGAGATGGCCTGGCCTCACTGGCGCCGCGCTTCGAGTACCGGGTGCTGTCGGGCCTCACGGGTTGCGGCAAGACGCGCTTGCTGCACGCCCTCGCCCACGCAGGCAACCAAGTGCTGGACCTGGAAGGTCTGGCGTCGCATCGCGGCTCGCTGCTGGGCGCGCTGCCCGGTGATCCGCAGCCGAGCCAGAAGATGTTCGATAGTCTGTTGCTGGACCGGCTTCGCCGTTTCGACGTAACCCGCCCCGTATGGGTCGAGGCGGAGAGCCGCAAGATCGGCAACATCCAGCTGCCGCCCGAACTGCTTGATGCGATGCGCATGACGTTGCACCTGCAGCTGAGCGTGCCGATGGACGAGCGGGTCCGGCTGCTGCGCGAAGACTATGCCCACCTCGCCGACAACCCGATGGCCATGGTCGAGAGGTTGTCGCCGCTGAAGCCGCTGGTCGGTGGCGAGGAGCTGGCCCTGTGGCAATCGCTGGCCGAGCACGGCCAGGTCGACGAGTTGTGCCGGCGCGTATTGCAGTATCACTACGATCCCAGTTACCGACGTTCGAGGCAGCGCTCGCAAAGCGAGTCCGGAACGATCATCGAGCTGCCGGCGATGGATCCGGCGAGCTTGGCCAACGCCGCCGCGGAATTGACGATGCGCTTCGGTCACTGCACCACGCGGTAACAGTCCAAGTCCGTGACGACCCGTACGTATGGTCACCAATCATTGGACAGGTAACGCCGTTGAGAAGCTCAAAGCAGGGTCAGTCGCGCCGGGCTCACGACGAGCGTTGAGCGTCCGCTTTGCCTTTGGCTGAACTCACCTTGTCGGCCATCAGCCGGCATTGGTGAACGGCCGGTTGAGAGGAATCTTGTTCCGCTCA
>CAYYSP010000012.1:0-10338 GCA_964474535.1 uncultured Gemmatimonadaceae bacterium | reverse complement strand
TGCGCGCGTAGATGCCGGTGACGAAGCCGCTGGGCGGCAGCAGCAGGCGCTTTTGCGGCGCACCTTGGCTGGCGCGTTCGGTGGGGTCGAGGATCTCGATCCACGGGTGGTACATGGCGGCGTACTTGCTGTCGAAGCGGCCGCGGAAGTTGCGGATCTCGTTCATCGAGCTCTGGCGCGGCGCGTCGACCACGGCGATGCGGTACTTGAGCCGCTCGGCGTGCCCGACCAGTGCGCTGGCGGTGGCGAAGCTGGTGTCGACGTCGACCATGTCGCCGCTGTCGGGCAGCGCCACGATGGCGATGTCGTCGATGTCGCCCAGCGCGGTGAGCCCGGTGGCCGGCATGGTGGCGTCATCGGGGTCGGCGTCGCGGCCGGTGAAGTCGGCGTCGGTGGCCATGGTGCCGTCGTCGGCGCCGTCCAGGCGCGGGCTCGGGTTGGCCTGCAGCGCGGCCAGCAGGCGCGCCGGCAGGAACAGCGGCTCGGGGTCGGCGGGCGGTTCGGGGTCCCAGTCGAGCCAGACCACGGCGTCTTCGTCCTCGGGGTCGTCGCGCTGCAGGATCTTGCCGATGTAGCGCTTCTGCGCCGGGTGCAGCCCGAGTTCGTCGTGCACGTCGGTGCGCTCGGCGTCCACGCTCACCGTCACGCGCAGCTCTAGCAGCTGGATGATGTCGGTCGCAGCGGGCACCACGAGTGCGGCGTTGCGGATGAAGGTCTGCACGCCCGAGGCATCGACTTGCACCACCGCCAGCTGGGCCAGGTTGACGGGCGCGTTGCCGACCGGAATCGGGCCGGCCGCCGGGATGATCTCGACCACCGCGCCGGCCTTGGCGCGCTTGACCTGGACCAGGCCGCCGCCGCTGTCGAAGGCCAGGTTCTTGGAGCGCAGCACGGAGGAAGCCACGTGCACCTCGCCCATCTCGCCCGGCCAGCGCGCGCGCCAGGTGGCGGTGCCGCCGCCGGACAGCGTGACGGCGCGGCGCGCGCAGCCGTCGTAGTCGGTGGCGGGCGTGTTCTGCACGAAGACGCGGGAGACGTAAAGGCGCTGGCCGCCGTTCATGAAGAAGGCGCGCGCGGCGTGCGCCAGGTAGTTGATGCGCTCGTCGCCGTCGGGGCGGGTGGGTTCGAGGCCGCCGTAGACACGCTCGAACTCGGTGAAGCTGGTCACCAGGCGCGGCTCGTTGCTCGACGGACCGAGCCGGTACCACACGGGGCCGTAACGGGTGAGGCCGGTCATGCCGGTGGTGCTGGTGGGCACGCCCTCCAGGCTCTTGGCGCGGAAGCTGACTTCCTCGACGTACACGCCGGGGGAAAGGTATTCGGGCATGGGGCGTCCTTTCGTTAGATCAACAGCGGGGGTTGGCCGCGAAGCAGGCGGCCCAGGGGAAGGTCGACGACGCGCTCGGCGAGCAAGGCGTAGCCGGGAGGCATGGCCTCGCCGCGCAGCACGGGGTCGGTGTCGGCGAGGCTGGCGGGGACTTCGATCGGCGCGTCCCACAACGGGTCCAGGCCGGGCAGGCTGGTGTTGGGCGGCTGTGCCTCGGCCGGGGCGAAGACACGCAGGCGCAGTTGCAGCACGCTGCCCAGGCCGAGCGCGGCCGGGTGGTGGCGGATGATGAGCAGGAACTCGCCGCGCTCGTCGCACATGGCGCGGCCGGTGACGGTGAGCGGGCCCGGTGAGGGCTGGTTGGCCGGCACGATGGCCTGCACGCGCGCCCAGCGCGCCGGGCGCAGCGGCAGCGGGCCCGCGGCGGCGCGCATGACGTGTGCACGCAGACCCGTCACGGCGTCGCTCACCGGGTAGGCCGCGGCCGGGTAGAGGTGCGGCCGGCAGCCGCGCGCGTCGGGCGGCGCGGCCTCGGCGCCGGCCAGCGCGGGCAGCGTGATCTGCAGCCGGCGCGGCACGAAGCGGCGGCGGTCGCTCTCGGGGTCGTACAGCGGCCCGGTCTGGTCGAACAGGCGCAGCACCACGGTGCGCGGCGCGGCGGCGTAGTAGCCGTCGTACAGCAGTGCGTGGCGGTTGGAGGCGTGGCGCCGGAAGGCCTGGCGCGCATTGCCCAGCGGCGCATCGTCGTGCGTGAGCATGACGGGCGTGAGCATGGGCTGCTCGCGCGCCGCGTCCATGGGTTCGACGCCCAGCGCCAGGCGCTGGATGCCTTCGCTGTAACGCGACGACAGCACCTCGTTCAAGGCCGCGCCCCCACGATGGCGCTGACGACGTCGGGGTCGCGCTGGTTGGCCGGCAGGCGGCGGCCGTCGATGCGCGTCACGCGTGCGACGTAGGGCACCGACAGGCGGTACTCGACCGGCAGCGAGTCGAAGATGCGCATCAGCGCCTCGGTGTCGATGTCTTCGAGCACCAGCTGCAGCGACTCGTTGGCCGCCCAGTCGCTGGCCTGCATGAGCAGCGGGCCGGCCAGGATGGGCGTGTCCTCGATCACCTGCAACGCGCGGCCCAGGATGAGGTGCTCGTTCTCGGCGTTGTCGGCCCAGGCGGTGAGCAGGAAATGCAGATCCAGCGCCAGGTGCGATCGGCCGTCGTTGAGGCCCACGCCCGACCAGGCCGCACGCATGGTCTTGTTGAAGTCGACCCGGTACAGAAAGATCGTCAGCGCCGGGCGCGCCACCAGCGTGGCCAGGTTGGCCGCCTCGAGATCTTCGGTGCGCACGATGGCCACGCTGGTGGGCGTGCCCGTGATCGGCTCGTCTTCGCGGAAACGCAGTTCCAGCAGGCGGCGGATGCTGCGACCGGTGGCGGAGACGCTGCGAAAGCCGGCCATCGTGGCGCTCTCAGTCCTGGCCGTCGGTGGCGATCACACCGTACCGCTGCTCGTACTGGCTGACGCAACCGTGCATGAGCGCCGCGAACTGCTTGACGTGCGCCGGCGCGGCCACCAGTTGCGCATGCACGATCTCGTCGCTGCCGTCGTAGGCCTGCGCGAAGTCGAGCAGGAACTCGAGCCGATTGAAGCCGACGCGCAGATGGTTGGTGTAGCGGCGTTCCCGAGGCTCGGGCTCGCTGGCGGTGCGGGGTGGAGTGGCTGACTTGCTCATGCGGGAGGGCAGGGCGCCCGCGGCGGTGATGACCTTGGGTCCGCAAACGCCGTGCCATGCCCGGCAGGCCCGCCCTGGCGCGGCCAAGTCCTTGTCAACGCTGGTATTTCGCGTCCGCACCGTTGCACCGTGGGTGGCGCTGCGACAGTGCCTGTGACACCAGGGCGGTGGCGCCGCAGGAGGGGCGGGCTGTCACATCGGGGCTGGCCGCTGTGACAGGGCCTGTGACACGGGGCCGCGGCGCGTGGCCACGGCGGCGACGCTCAGTGCTTGCCGTCGGGCTCGTGCAGCTCGTACTTGCTCATCTTGCGGTACAGCGTCATGCGGCACCAGTGCAACTGCGCCGCCGCGGCCGACTTGTTCCAGTGCGTCTTGTCCAGCGCCGCCACGAGGAGCGCGCGCTCGTCCATGGGTTCGGGCGCAGCGGTCTGCGCGGTGACGTAGTGCGGCAGGTGGCGCGCCTCGACCACGCCGCCGTCGGCCTGCAGCGAGGCCGACTCGAGCACGTTCTTGAGTTCGCGCACGTTGCCGGGCCAGTCGTAGCGCATGAGCTGGCGGCGCGCCGACTCGCTCACGCTGTGCACGTCCAGGTCGTGCCGGCAGCGCACCTCGGCCAGGAAGTGCGAGATGAGTTCGTCGAGGTCGCCGCGCCGCTCGCACAGCGGCACCAGTTCCACGCGCGCGATGTTGAGGCGGTAGAACACGTCCTTGCGGAACAGGCCTTGGCGCACGCGTTCGGCCAGGTCCTGGTGCGTGGCGGCCACCACGCGCACGTCGACGTGGTCGGGGCGCAGCCCGCCGACGCTGAAGACCTCGCCCGTCTCGAGAAATCGCAACAGCCGGGCCTGGGCCTGCGGTGCCATGTCGCCGATCTCGTCGAGGAAGAGTGTGCCGCCCGCGGCGAGGCGGATCTTGCCCGGGTAGGCCGCGTGGGCACCGGTGAAGGCGCCTCGCGCGTGGCCGAACAGCTCGCTTTCGATGAGCGACTCGGGCAAGGCGGCGCAGTTCAGCGCCACGAGCGGCCGGGCGTGGCGCGCGCTCTTGGCGTGCACGTAGCGCGCCACCAGTTCCTTGCCGGTGCCGGTGTCGCCCGTGATCAGCACCGTGGCGCTGCTGCGTGCGATGCGGTCGAGCTGCTCGCGCAGCGACTTCATGGCGCCGCTGCGGCCCAGCAGCAGCGGCGGATCATGGGGAAAGGTGGGCGGCTGGAAGCGGGCGGAGGTCATCGCTGGGGCGGCCCCGAGGCCGCTGGGCCGAAACGCGAGCCGTAGCATTGGCCGCTGCTACTTTCGGCGCAATCCCTAGCAGGCCGTTGAAGTACCACCGATGAGCGCGAGTTCGACCATCGTCAAGCGGGTCGGGGATGTCATACAGCCTGCGGGTGTCGCCATGGTGGCCACGGCGAGCTCACTTGGCGGTCATTCAAGCGCTTGGAAAGAGTCATTTCAACCTGCTCGCGGCTCATTGGGCGCACTGCGGGCGCAATTGCGCCAAGGTGCGCAGCCGCGTGAGGTTGTAGGCCGCCAGCGTCAGCGTGGCCGGGTGAGATGCCAGTAAGCCGCCCTTCACGTACGACGGCTCATGGCCGACAGCCGGTACCCGCGAGCGGCGGCTTCGGAGGAGCCCAGTGATGGTCCAGGTTTCAGGCCGAGTTTCAGGCCGAGAGGTGTCAATCGCGCCGGCAGCAGCCCTACTCGTCCACTTCTCCTGGAGCGTCGTCGTCCGCCTGCCTCGCTCCGCTGACATGTGCCCAGAAGCTGGACTTGCGCTTGTGCTGGGCGCGGATCCTGGCCTCGAACTCTGCGGGCGATTCGAGACGGCTCGGCCCGGTGTAGGTCGGCGCCAATGCGGCCAGCCGAGCCCAGTACCTCGCCGCGTGGCGATACGCAGGCGCATAGGCTCGTTCGAGAATGGCCATCAGCAAAGCCCGATAGACCAGCGTGGCGCCCGTCCGCAACCCTTTTCCCTCGAGCGCATTGGCCAAGGGCACCAGTGTTGCGTAGTCGCGTCCTTCGATGGCGGCAGGATTGCCCGCGAGCGCCTCCTCGGCCGCCGCATCGTCGCCGATGTCCATGCGCAGCAGGGCCACCACGACCGGATCTTCATGCGCAGCAGCCAGCTCACGCGCACGTTCGATGGCGGGCGCCTGTTCGCGCGGTGGCAGCAGGTCGAGCCAGGCATGCAGGTCCCATACCGCCAGGCTTTCCTCGAAGATCTGTTGACGATCCAAAGCTGCCTCGCCGGTGCGCCCCAGTGCCGCCATCGCCTGGGCGTGCAGATGCCTGCGGGCACTCTCATGGTGCTCCCACGAGCCTTCCAGCCACACCAAGGCCCCCTCCGGTCGGCAGTACTTCAGGAACGCCTCAGCGAGCGTCGACTTCTGCATCGGGTTCGGCGACGGACTGCGCCGGAGCACCGAGCGCACGAGCACATCGGGGTCGCGCAGCGCCTCGGACAGCAGCGACAGCGCGGCTGACGCCCGTGATGCCGGCCAGTTCAAACGTTCTGACGTAGCGCACGGGTGCTCCATCGCATCGTCGAACTGCGTTTCGAAGGAGGACACCAAGCCACGCATCGCCGTTTCGCTAAGCAACAGGTCGCAGCGGCGCAACAGTTCCTCGCGGGCACCGTACTCGTCGGCCGCGACCAGGGTCGTGATTCGGTCAGGCCATTCGCTGGCAGGGCTTTCGCAGCGCGAGGCGGCCTTCAGCCACAGTACGCATGCCTCGCGGATCGCGTCTCCGATGACGCCGCTGGAATCATCGGCCCGATTGAAGAAAGCCTCGTCGCATTGGATGAACGCCTCGGCCAGTGCCAATGCCTCGGCCGGATCGCGCGGCATCAGTTCGTGCTCGACCTGTTCGAGCCACGCCTGGAGTTCGCGGCCGAACCCGCGCGCTTGCGAATAGTCGACGTACATGGTCGAGCGCTTCCACGCCGCCAGCTTCTTGCGAAAAGCCGTCGCCAGCGCCTTGGGCTGGTCCGACAGCTGCAGCCGCACGAGTCGCTCGTGCACGGCGGGGTGATCCGCGGCCAGTTCGATCAGGACCGCACCCAGAGTTCCTGCATCGAGCTGGCGAATGAACGAGGCCAGGTCGTCAAAGGCGGTCTTGCTCGGCATGGAGTCGATTGTCGGCGCTGACCTGCTTTCCGCCTTCGCGGTCGTCCAGACCTGATGGCGGGGCAGCGGCGGGCAAAACCCAGTGCAGCTCGGATATGCTGCGCTCGCCGGGTGCGTTCGCGAAGTCCATTGCCGTGACGCCCCGAACGGAACGCTGAAATGCGATCGACCCGCTCCCGATGTACGTCACCGACCTCACCCACTTCCTCGACCAATCCGGCGCAATCGCCCCGGTCAAGGGTCCCGCGCGGACCATGGCCCAGTTCCTGGTCGACACGGTCGCCCATGCCTCCGACACCGCGTCGAGGTCCTTGCCCGCTCCGCAATGCTTCAAGTGCAAGAAGGGTGCCGTCGAGGCAGTGCGGGCCCAGGACGACGCCGTTGTGTGGATCTGCCCGAGGTGCCGCACGGAGGGGCGCATTACGAACTGGCAGGGCAGCCTTTGGGATCTGCGCGACCGTCCACCATCCCCTGGCTGAAGGCGAACCCGTTGAGCCTGTCATCAAAGGTGTTTCTGCTTTCGGCCGACGACACGCTGCATGCGCTGGCCAGCACGGCCTTCATGCGAATGCTCCGGCGCGAAGACGTCGCCCGTGTTCCGGACTTCGCCGGACAGCGCGTTCGCCAGGCCAGCATCGTCGTGGAATTGGTCGACGGCATGCCGTCGCGCATGGTGCACTGGACCTTCTCCATGCTCGACATCGATGCAGACGGCTTGCTTGATGTCGAGCGCCTGAGCACCCAGCAGTTCGCCCGCTTGGAAGACATGTTCGAACCTGCAAGACAGGCACAGCGCAAAGGGGGCCCCGTCGTCGATGCGGCCAGGCGCCTCGTCGCACGAGGCGGCTCCTGGGAGCCCGACGAACGGCTGCTTCGCCGCATCGAGGCAGCAGCGCTGGGACAAGTACGGTGTCCGCGGGTTCGGCTGGTTCGATGACCCTGTCACCTGCGCGAAGGCGGCTCGCTACACGAGCGCCGCGCCGCCTCAGTTGAGCAACCGCGAGATCGCGCGTGACAGCACGCCAGGGTCGGCAAGCGCGACGAAGGCCACGCCGGCCAGCGCACCGGCCAGATGCGCGTCGTGGTTGATGCGGCCGCGTGCCTGCCGCGACGCCCACCAGGTGAATGCCAGATACAGCGCTGCGAACAGCGGCGCCGGAATCGGCACCGGGATCGGCAGGATGAAGATCGACGAACTCGGGTGGTAGACGATCGAGGCGAACAGCACCGCCAGGATCGCACCAGAGGCGCCGAGCGTGCGGTACTCAGGCTCGCGACGATGGTTGACCCAGGTGCCCAGCGCGCTGGCGAACAGGCCGACCGCATACAGCGCGGCGAACTGCGCGCTGCCCATCGTGCGTTCAAGCGCGAAGCCGAAAGCCCAGAACGTGAAGCCGTTGAAGAACAGGTGAGCGAAGTCGGCGTGCAGGAAGGCACTTGTGACGGGCGTGGCCCACTCGCGCCGCGGTAGCAGCCAGTAGGGCCTGAAGACGCCGCGCTCGATCATCCCAGGGGCGACGTACAGCGCCAGCAGACTGGCGCCGACGAAGAGGGCCATCACCAGCGAGGCGACGGGTGCGGCAGCGACGAAGTCGGGCATCGGGACGGGCCACCTTCGCCATCAGCGGGCGGCCATGACGGGTGGCGGTGGGTGCTGGATTGTGACCAGGGCCGAAGGCGGGTCCCGAAGGAGCGCGGCCAAACGCACCCAGGCACTTCCCGATTCCGAAACCCACCCGCAGCGATGGCCGTTTCGTCTGGACGTGCCGACATCGAGCGCCAAAGAATGAAGTTCCTCGGCGACGTCCGATGCAACCACGACGCAGATGCTCGCCGGCAGCTCAAATACTCCGACAGACGCCGGCCTCGCGGCCCTGCCGGTCGCCGATCTGCTGGGCTCGGTGGAGGACCTCGTCGCCCGCATCCGCCTGTGCTTCGGCATCGACCGCGCCGACTTCGCACGTGAGCTGCAACCATTGCTGCACCGGTATGCGTCCTACGTTCACCGGCTGCCGGCGACAGCCGACAACTACTTCAGCGCGCCCGGCGGACTGCTGCGGCTGGGCTTGGAGGTCGGCTTCTTCAGTCTGCAGGGAACCGACGCGCACATTTTCTCCGGCCGCTCGACGATTTCGGCGCGCCGGCAGCTGGAGCCGCGCTGGCGCCTGGCGACCTTCATCGGCGGGCTGTGCTGCGAACTGCACCGGGTACTGAGCCACGTCATCGTCACCGACACCCACGGCGACGAGTGGCCGGCCTACCTGCAGCCGCTGTCCACCTGGCTTGGCGGCCGCAGCGCCGAACGCTACTTCGTGCGCTGGCGGCCGAACGCCACCGAGAACCGCGCGCTGGGCATCCTCGCCCTGCCCCACGTGGTGCCGCCAGACACCTTGCAGTTCCTGAACGAGGACAACGCGATCATCGTGCCGCACCTGCTGGCCAGCATCGGCGGCATGCCGGTGGTCCGCGACCACAACGTGCTCGACAGCCTCGTGCGGCGCTCGCTGGCACTGGTCATCGACCGCAACCTGCAGGCCCATGCCGACCGCAATGGTGCGCCACGGTTCGGCTCGCACCTCGAACGCTATCTGGTCGACGCCTTGCGGCGACTGGTCGCCAGCCATTCGGCCTGGACGCCCAACAGCGAGAAGTCGCGTGTCTGGTTCGGCCGCGACGGACTGTTCCTGGTGTGGCCACAGGCAGCGGGCGATGTGCAGGCGCTGCTTGAAGCCGATCAGCTGCCGGGCATCCCCAAAGCCTCGCAAACCCTGCTCGAAGTGCTGCTGGCCGCCGGCGTCTTCGAGCTTCAGGCCGGGCAACATCCGACCTGGACGATCCTGCCGCCCGGCGCCAGGGCCCCTGTCGAGGCCGTCAAGCTGGCTTCGCCGGACATCCTGTTTGCCGGGCCAGACGCACAGCCTGAGGCGATCGACGCGTGCCTGGCATGCCCGCCGGACGCACCGTTGCCAGAGCGTTCCGGCACGGTGATCGCGCCGACAGCGCCCTCGGGCACACAGTTGTCGTTGATCGATCAGGCAAACGAAGTCGAATGGCCGGACGCACCCGCCGCCTCTGCGCTGCCTCATCAGCCCGCTGCGCCGGCACAGGACGCGACAAGACCCACCCCGCTGCCACCCTCCCCCGCCTTGCCGCCCACCTTCAGGTTGAACGCGCCGATGCGACTCAACCCTGCCGTTCGCGATGCGCTCGCCTCGGTGGTGCACACGCTGAACGGCCCCGGTGCTACTGCGGCCGCCTGCGCCGTGGCGGATGGGTTGTTCATCCCTTTGCAGGAACTCGAGCGCAGGGGCATCCAGCCCGCCCTGGCGATGCGCGCCCTGGCCGACGTGCGCATGCTGGTGCACGCGCAGCGCAGCCGTCCGCCCACGGAGTCGCGAGATTTTCGGGGGGAGGCGACGCTGGGCCTGGTCATCGACCCGCGCTGCGTCGAAGGCTTCGACCTCGCCGCGTTCAACTTGCCCGAAACGCAGGTCGAATGACATGCTGGTGCGCCGCTACGAGATGCCCTGGCGCCGCGCCTACGAGTGCTACGCCGGCATCGGTTGGCTGGCGGCCATGGTCTTCTTCGCCACGGTCGGCGCCACCCAGCAACTGCCCCGCCCGCTGGCCCTGCCGTTGGCGGTGCTGTGCTTCGCCATGGGCCTGCTGCGCATCGCGCAGGCCTTGCGCACGCTGGTGCTGCGTGCTTCCCTCTGCGGCCGCGGCATCCAGGTCATCAGCACGCAGGAACTGGAGCGCTGGTGTCGCAAGCCCGACCAGGTCTTCCTCGGCTTCGGCTTCGAGTGGCGTCCGGTGCATTCGCAACGCCTGTACGAACTGGCCAAGATCGACTACCGCGAGTTCACCGTCTCGCCGCACCTGCTGACCTTGCTCGGCTACCCATCCAAGCCGCAACCCGATGCGGAAATCGGGCTGCCTTACATCCACGGCGTGGAGCCGAAGGAGGTGGCGCTGCATCGGCCGCTGCAGAACTTCGAAGGCGGAACGCTGCTGGTGGGCACCACCCAGTCCGGCAAGGGCGTGGCACTGGCCACGCTGATCACCCAGGCGGTGCAGCGTGGCGACGTGGTCATCGTCATCGACCCGAAGAACAGCCGCCGCCTGAAGCGCGTGACGCAGCGCGCCTGCCAGGACTGGCGCGA
>CAYYSP010000011.1:0-20902 GCA_964474535.1 uncultured Gemmatimonadaceae bacterium | reverse complement strand
AAGGTGGCGTCAACGAGCGCATCCTGGCCAGGGAGGCGAAGGTCGACTTCCGGCGTGTCGAGGCGGCCAGCCTGAAGATGCCCACGCGATTCACCAGCGCCGAGGGCAAGCGCTTCTTCGTCCGTCTGTTCAACACCTTGCAGCTGAACACGCACTTCGTCTCGGTGATCGCGCGAACCCGCCTCGATCATGAGGACATCGGCAAGGTCGAGGCGACGATCCGCACGCAGATGGAGAGCGTCACGGCCAGCCTCAACCAGGCCATCGACGGTGCCGAAGCTTTGTTCAAGACCCACGGCATCACCAGAGCGGCGTCCTACGACACCGTGCCGATGGACGTCGAGGTGCATGTGCTGTCGTCGATCAGCCGGCGCTACCTGGAGGTGCTGGTCAAGTTCGACCAGCTGATGCCGTTGCTGCAGACGCTCGAGATCCACGAGGTGATCACGCCGCAGGCGGTCGACAAGCAACGCGCAGCGCTGAAGCGCCAGGTGCGTAGCATCGCCAATGGCGCGCGCAACTTCGCGGTCGGACTGCGCCGACGCATGAACGCGTTGGATTCGCCCGAAGGCGGATCCGCACCGCAGGCCGTTGCCGACCCGCAGAGCGCACTGCCCGCCGGGCTATCCGTCGAGGCATCTGCGGAGCCTTCGGCCGAATCCGAATCGCAGCTTGCGGCAGGGGCCAGCGGCGCGCCCAACGATTCGATGCAGATCCATGCCGGTGTGCCCGCGGCGGCCGGGCAATGACCCCGACGAACTGGTCGCCACACGCAAGCGCCGGCAAGCGCCGGCGAAGTCGGTGGCGAATCGGCGCCGACACCTTGCGCCGTCTCAACAGGATGAATACGGTGTTAACAGGTTCCAGGTCGCCGCATTCGCCGCAGGCGACACGGAACTTCCGCCCGAAGCCGGGCGGCGTCGCAGTCGATACCTGCCTCCTGCGACCGAAGCTGCTTGGCATCGCCATGCCGGGCACGTCAGCTGCGTTCGACATCGCACGCCACAGGCGCCGAGCGCTGAAGCGCCAGGAGCATGCACAGCTGCACGCCGCGTGACCCGGGAACGCGCGCGACGTGTCATCGAGTCCGTCGTTTCCTATCGGCTCGCGCCTATCTGACCAGGCGCCGCCGCGAAAGAGCAGGTCATGCCCATTGGCTGCCCACGATTGGCGGCCCACGCCGTGACGAGGTTCGATCATGCCCTTTGCCAATTCCATCGCCGCCATGCCGGCGACCCTCGGCGCGCCCGTGCCGACCACCACGCTGCCCCAGACCGGCTTCGTGCGCCAGCCGCAGGTGCTGGCGCTGGTGCCGATCTCCAAGTCGACGCTTTGGCGGCGCATCCAGGCGCGCAGTTTTCCGCAACCGCTCAAGTTGTCCGAACGCGTGACCGTCTGGCGTGCCGAGGACATCCGCCACTGGATCGAGGGCCAAGCAAGTGGCGGGCTTGCCGGCAGCGGCGGCGCGAACGAATGACGCCGCTGGCGACCCGCAGGGCAGACGAATCATGAAAGGTTGTTCACGCACCGCGCGTCATCGCGAGGCCGCAGCACTATCGATCAGGATGCTGCGCGAGGTGCTCGACGGAGCCACCTATGAATCCGTCGCGCAGCGCTTCGGCGTTTCGCGAACGGCCGTCGAACGGCGCATCAAGTCGATCGCGGTGCAGCTGACCCAGGCGGGCGGCGTCGACGGCCTGAGCCAGGAGGCTGCCGGCTTCGTGCGGCGCTTGCGATCGCGCCGCGACGCCATCTACGCTGCGCTCGAGCGATCCACGCCCTGTGCTCCGTCCGAACAGCAATGTGCGCGGGTGCTGAGCGAGGCCGAGGTGGCGCTGGGTGCACTGCGCATCAAGGGTCGTGCGCGGCGCACGTGGCACGACCTGTCGCTGTACTACCTGCTGTTTGCGACCGGCCTGCGGCCGCTCGAGGTGGCGCGGCTGCAGCTTCGAGATTACCTGCATGCCGACGGCAGCGTTCGCCGGGAGTCCGAGTTGCGAGCGCAGGCCGCGATCAACGGCAGGGCACGCCCGCTGTACTTCAGCAGCGGCCGTCTCGACGAGGTCCTCGGTGCCTACCTCGAGAAGCGAAGGGCCTGCAGCCACGCACTTGGCAGTCCGGATGTCTACCGTGGCCTGGATCCCGCCAGTGGCCTGTTCCTCGGGCCGGCGGGTGAGCCTTACCCGATCGTCTCCCACGGTGATCCAGCACAGGAACGTCATATCTGCCGCGCGTTGCTGGAGAACTATCGCCGGCTGTTTCGGTACGCGGACATCGACGGCATGTCCA
Source organism: uncultured Gemmatimonadaceae bacterium (assembly GCA_964474535.1). Lineage (GTDB taxonomy): Bacteria > Gemmatimonadota > Gemmatimonadetes > Gemmatimonadales > Gemmatimonadaceae > Gemmatimonas. The sequence continues at coordinate 18,613 of CAYYSP010000011.1, read as the reverse complement.
CGCAGTCGGCAAGGCTGACGCTGATGTCGCGGATGTATGCACGATGTGCCGACGAGGACCAGGTCGGTGTGATCCTCGGCATCGCCGATCGCTACGCGGTTCGCGAGTTACTGCCCAGGCCGAAGCCGCGACTCGCGGAACTGCTCGACGAAGTGGTCTGACAGTTGGACCCGATGCCGAAAGCCCCGCAACAGGCCGGCCGTTTCGGCTGGCGCGCCTTGCCACGACTGGCCGACGATGCCGATGTCCGGAGGGTCGTGTCAGTGGACGAGCAGCAGTGGTTTGCGATCGACGGGCGCGTGATGGGCGCAGCCGATGCGCATTTACAGGACGTGCTGGCTCGCGCCCACGAATCCTCGGCCCGTCCGCGCTGTCTGTGCGTACCCGGTGGCGTCGAGATGTATGTCGCGCGGTATCAGCGCTTCGTGCTCAAGCGCATGCCGCAAACCGGCCAGCACCATCATCCCGGCTGTCCGTCCTACGAGCCCTTGCCGACCGAGTCCGGTCTCGGTCAGCTGGTCGGTGAGGCGGTCATCGAAGCCGAGCCGGGCAGGGTGGAACTGCGGGTCGATTTCCCATGGGTGCGAACGGCGGGTCACGGTGTTCAGCGAGGTGAATCCCTGGAAGCGGCCGAAGTGGCTGGCCCACACCGACGCATGAGCCTGCGCGCGCTGATGCACTTCCTGTTCGAACAAGCAGGATTCAATCGCTGGAGCCCGGCCATGGCCGGCAAGCGCAACCAGGCGGTGCTTCACAAGTACCTGATGGAAGCTGCCGAGAGTGTCATGGTCAAGGGCGAGAGGCTGGCCGCGCGGTTGTACGTTCCGGAGCCGTTCAATCAGTCGAGGAAGGTCGAAGCGGCGCAGCGCCGGCGTGCCAAGCTGGCTGTTCTGCGGCCGCACGAAGGACTGTGCCCGCTGGCCGTGGTGCTGGGGGAGTTCAAGGCCTGCGAAGTCGGTGCTCTGGGCAAGCGCATCTGGATCAGGCACATGCCTGACGCGCCGTTGCTGGTCGAGGGCCGCTACTGGCAGCGCATCGAGCGCCGCTTTGCCCCGTTATTCGAGGCGCGAGATGCGGACACCGGCGCCGGCGTTCGACTCTTGATGGCCGCGCTGATCCGGGCCCGCAGGGAGCAGACCTACGAAGTCGAAAGCGTCAGCCTGATGCTGACCAGCGAGCACTGGATTCCGCTGGAAGGTGTGCATGAGCTGCCGCTGGTCCAGACGCTGGTTTCGCAGCGGCGACGATTCGTCAAACCGCTGCGCTACGACGCCGCCAGCGTGGCGGTGTTCGCCAACGTGCTGCTGCTGGACGCGGGCCCTGCGCCGGTACCGCTGCATGTGCTCAGCCCCTTCATGAAGACCACCGATCGCGCCGCCAAGGAACGCGCGATCGCGAAGGCAGCGGCGGCTGATCCTTGGGTATGGAACACCGACCAGCCCTTGCCGCCACTGCCTGCGGTTCACGGCTATACGCCGCGCATGGAATCGGCAGCGTGACTGTGGGCGCCGGCGCGAACATGCGCGAAACTGGCTCGGGTTTGGCAAAGTGAGCCCATCGAGCGCAGGTTCTACGGATTGCTGCTTTCGGCCAGAGCTGTCATTCAGAGTGTCAGGCCGGAGGGCGGGAACAGTTAAGGCTTGTGCGACACCTGCCCTCGCGCGCGGGTGGTCGCGTGCCCTCGCTACTGACGGGCAGGTGTTGCACAAGCCTCGAGGGAGGAAACCGCGGCGACCGCCACGGTGGTCGTTGAGCGCGGCTGCTATGGCGATTGGTCTGCGCTGGTGTCACGCTCTTTGTGCACGTGACGCCTTGTCGACACTGCATCGACGAACGCGGCCGGCCTGCGGCGCGCCACCTCGCTGCAGCGGCGGCCAGCAGCCGGGCATTCAGGAGCGACGTTCGATCGGCGCGCGCGGCAATCCACTGGACGCCGTGTTCGGCGTAGAGTTGGTCGGCGGTGATGGAGCTCGCTCATGATGCTGGCGGTGCCCGAATCGAACAGTCGCGCAAGAAGACCTGCAGCACCACCATGGCGTGGCCGCAGTGCGCGCACACGAAGGTCGGCACCGGCACGGCCGATGGTTCGTCAACCGGTTTGTCAGCCGACTCGTCGAGCGACGGCGGCGCCACGTGCAACGACTCGCGCGCCAGCGCCAGGTTGTCCCTGCGGTTGCCGTTGGCCAGCAGCCCGTAGTGGCGGATCCGGTGGAAGCCGCCCGGCAGCACATGCAGCAGGAAGCGGCGCATGAACTCGGGCGGGCTCAGCGTCATCGCCTTGTGGCGCGGCTTGCCCCTGCCGCCCTTGTTCGCCCGGTAGTCCTTCCATCGGAAACTCACGCCGCGCTCGTCCATCGCGAGCAGCCGGCTGTTGGAGATGGCCACGCGGTGCGTGTAGCGCGACAGGTAGGCCAGCACCGCCTGCGGTCCCGCGAACGGCCGCTTGGCGTAGACCACCCACTCGCACTGGCGCACTGGCGCGAGCCAGGCCTTAAAGGCCGCAGCGTCGGCCAGCGACGCGTGTTCGCCGAAGAACCTGATCTTGCCGCCGTCGTGCAGCCGCTGCAGTTCCTCCAGGAAGCGGCGCCTGAACAACCGCGACAGCACGCGCACTGGCAGGAAAAACCCTGGCCGGCAGGCGATCCAGCGCGTGCCGTCTGACGCCAGCCCGCCACCCGGCACGATGCCGTGCACATGCGGGTGGTGGGTCAGTGCCGAGCCCCAGGTGTGCAGCACCAACGTGGCGCCGATGCTCGCGCCCAGGTGCTTGGGATCGGCCGCGATACGCAGCAGCGTCTCGGCGGCGATGTCGAACAGCAAGCCGTACAGCGCCGCCTTGTTCTGGTACGCGATGTCGGCGACCGGCGCCGGCAGCGTGAACACCACGTGGTAGTACTCCACCGGCAGCAGATCGGCCTGGCGCGCATCCAGCCAGCGCTTGGCCGCACTGCTCTGGCACTTCGGGCAGTGCCGGTTGCGGCACGAGTTGTACGAGACTTGGTCCAGACCGCATCCGTCGCAGCGTAGGACATGGCCACCCAGTGCCGCCGTGCGGCACTGGGTGATGGCCGACATCACCTTGAGCTGGGCCAGGCTCAGATGGCCGCGCTGGGCCTCGCGCCAAGCCGGTCCGTGGACGCGGAAGATGTCGGCGACCTCCAGGGCAGGCCGCCCTTGCACCGCGAACTCGGTGGCCTACTCGGGCTGCGGCTTGTCCGACGTGTGATCCAGCGGACTGATCACGCTGCGCAGCAGATCGGTGGCCACCGCGGCGTACAGCGCTGTGGTCTCCAGCTTCTTGTGGCCCAGCAGCACCTGGATGATTCGGATGTCGACCCCCTGCTCGAGCAGGTGGGTCGCGAAGCTGTGACGCAGAACGTGCGGCGTCACCCGCTTGTCCAGGCCGGCGGTGGCCGCAGCCAGGTGCACGGCCCGATTGAGTTGCCGCGCCGTCACGTGATCGGTCGGATCCATGCCGGGGAACAGCCACCCGTCGGGCAGGATCTTGCCCTGGGCATGGCCCAGCCGCCACCAAGCGCGCAGCCGCTGCAGCAGCACGGGGCTGAGCATGGCGTAGCGATCCTTGCGGCCCTTGCCCTGTTCCACGCGCAAGGTCATGCGCTGGCCGTCGATGTCGCTGACCTTCAACGCGACGACCTCGCTGACGCGCAGGCCGGCGCCGTAGGCCACCGACATGGCCGCCTGGTGCTTGAGGTTCGGCGCCGCCGCGATCAGCCGGCCGACCTCCTCGGGACTGAGGATCACGGGCAGCTTGCGCGGCACGCGCACATGCTGCATCTTGGCCAGGACCTCAGGCCGGCCGAGCGTGATGTCGAAGAAGAACTTCAGCCCCGTGATGGTGGCGTTGATCGTCACCGGGCCCGTGCCGGCGTCCACCAGATGCAGTTGGAAGCGCCGAAGCTCTTCGGTGGTGGCGGTGTCGGGCGAGCGGCTGAGGAAGGCGGCGAGCTTGCGAACGGCGCGGATGTAGCCGTCCTGCGTGTGCTCGGAAAACTTGCGCATGCGCATGTCGTCGAGCATGCGGTGGCGCAGCAGGGTGCCTGGACGAGTGGTGGTCTCCATGGTTGGCTCCAGTCGATGAACGAGGCGGATTGCCTCGGGCATCAACATCGCAGAGCCGCATGCTCAACGCACCACCTCCGGCGTGGCCGGAGCGCCTACCGCGCGAGCGGTTTCGTCCGGAGACTGGCAAGAGTCGTACGACTTTTCGATCTGCCTGCTTCATAGCCGTCATTGAAGATACAGGTCGGCGGTCGGTTATGTGGCGATGAAATCGATGGACGGGACACCCGCACGCGGCCACTATGAAAAGGTCGCAGTTATGACAAGCGTGCGATCCCATGAGTACATGGGCTCAACAGGGGCGCCTCCGGCGGTATGGTAGGGCCTGAAGATAGAAAAAATCAGCCGACAGCCAATTCAGAAAACCGCCGCTCACGCACAGAAATCCGGACAACCCCTGTGCAGTTCTTCAGGGCTTCTTTCCTGCCCCCTCAAGCGACGTTCCAGTCGATCTGGCAGTTATCGCAGTGCATCTTGGTCACATGCGTACTCGTCAGAACCTTCCCGCCGATCACCTGTGTTCCAGAGACGGCAAGTCCGCGGATGCTTCGAACCTGTCCCCTAGTCTGGCAGTGAGGGCACAGCAGCGCAGCGTTCACGGAACCATACGTTCTCAGCTTATGCATTTTCTCACCAATTGCAGCTTGCCTCGCAGCGCGCTCCCGCTGCACTTCTTGGTAGATTTCACGCTCCTTGGGCTCCATAGCGTCGAGCTTTCTCTTTTCGGCGGCGTTTTGTTCGCTAACAAGGGTCCAGAAGAACGCCATGACAGACAAGAACCCGATGACGAGGGCAGGCAAAAGGAACGCAATTCCATTTGCGACAAAGCCCCAGATAATTAAGCCTACGCCGATCACTGCGATGGCCGAAGATAGCATTTTGGTTCCTTAGGTGCTGAGGTGGAGGGCAATACACCTCGCCGCCAATTGCGGCACGGGCATTGAGCTTGTGGTCTGCACGTTAGTCGTTTGTACGCCAGTTTCTCGGCGATGGCCCCACCGAGGTCTAGGTTCGAAGCCTGCTGTTGATCCTACGCAAACGGGGATCAATACCACCCCCGCAATCCGGGGGGACACACGCAGGCTCCGTCGCGTTCCCCGTGTGGGGCAAACGGTTTGATTGCGTCATCTGCGATGCAGAGAAGAACCCGTCCGCGCTCTTGACAAAGGGAAGCCATATCAGTGTTCGACCTAACCGGACCCGTGACGGGTCCGGTTGAGCGAAGGGCTAGACTTCCCACCGCTCCTGCATGTTGCCATTGCTCCAAAGGCGAAAGCTCACGCCTCCTGGGACGTTCGCGCGCGCGTGATTGAACGCCACTTTGGCGCTCTTGCCCTCAAGGAAATGCGACGTAAAGAATGTCTGGCAGAACTGTGACGCGATGGCGCCATGAACTGAGTGAAAGGGTGCGATGAACTCTTTGCATATAGCTGAACGGGAGAACTTGCCCCCGAAAGTGGCGAAGCCAGTCTTGCATGCGAGAGATACGAATGTTTTGGGTTCTGCGCCGACAACCTCAAAGGAGTGAATGACGTCCGCTGCAGCAACGTCTCCGTCAGCAGCGAAGCCCAGCAGGTCTTTGTCGCCGTGCCCGATAAGCACCACGTGAGAGTAGGTTGCCTGATTTATTCGCCAGAACTTTGTGAGCTCGCTTCGACTTCGAACTTTGACAATCCGGACTTGATCATCGGGAACTAGCAGGCGAATGAACTGAAGAACAGACTTGGCCAAAGGGTCCAACAGGGCGGCTTCGGTGGCGAAGTCTCCAATCTCTATAACGAGTATCCCGACGTCTTTGTGAACTCGACTCGATCCAATCAGGGCAGACTGTTCACCGCTGGGCAGCTTAACGCTGACGGATCTTCTCTCGACCGCTACGACCTCTGTCCTGTAGAGCGCAGTGTCGCGATCAGCCAGTTCCGGAAAGGCGGCGCATGGGACGTAGACGGTGTCGCCAATCCGGAGATTTGATGCCATGAGGTTGGAAGTGCGTCTCTAGGATGGCTAACGAGTGGCGCTTATCCGACGCCGAGCCAATGCTGGCCAAGCGCGCCGCTTGTCAACGGCGTCGGACAGACCCTGTTGAACTTAGCCACCGCTCAGGTGGTGGAACTGGCAGTGTAAGTTTTGGCGCGGTCTGCGGACAATTGCCGGTGAGTAAGGTCGCAGGGTTGGGAGCGACACAGACGCGCGGCGAGGCTGGCGCTGCGGTCAATTTGGGGTGTCGTGGTGTTGGTCTGCGGTTGGGAAGCAGCGATTGGGATGCGACGCGCGAAGTGCTGTGCGTTCGCGAGCCTGGCGAGCAGTGCGCCGTGCGCGCCTGTAGCGAGGATGAAGGCAAGCAGCAGCCTGTCATGGTGGTCCGCGGCAAGTAGCGGCACACGACCGCAATCGGCTCGAGCAGCTGTGCCGCTACATCACTCGCCCGGCGCTCTCCGACGAACTGGTGCAGTCCAACGCCGCATTGCAGGTGGAGCTCAGCTGAAGACCCCGTGGCGAGACGGCACCACGCACCTGGTGATGTCGTCGATGGAGTTCATGCAGCGGCTGGCCGCGCTGGTTCCTCGGCCGAGGCTGCACTGCCATGACCGCTTCGCGGCTGTCGTTCTCTGCAATCGGATGCCCGATGTGGGCCGCTTGCCGGTCTACACGAACAGCGGCTGACCGGCCCCACGATTCATGCAGCTGGGCTGCCAGAAAGCGGGTACTCGCCACCGGCTCCTTACGCTGCATTGCAGCCGTGGCGTCCACGAGGTTGACGACAGCACTCTGCCGGAAAGCGGCTGCTCGGGGCGGTCTGACCCGGACCTGGGGGCGACGGGCGCGACGCACGGGGGCGGCAGCGCCTTGTACCTCGCATGAGGGCTGCTGATCGCGGGGCTCCGCCACGGGCACAGTACCGAACTCGCTGACCGGAGCATGCCGGAGCATGTGCGGCTTTGCCCCGAGCACCTGTCCCGACGCATCCGCCACAGGCGCGCCGTCAAGCCCCGGATAAAGACCACCGTCGAGGCGGATCAGACGGTCGACACGCCCGCCACGCCAGGTGCGCCATTCGCCAGCCACCAGACCGACGTGGCCGAAGCTTGCATGTGTCAACCCCGATGGATCGCGTCCGACCACGCAGATGACATCGTCGACGCGTGGGCTGGCACCCGCCGCGCGCCCGGCCACGGGCCGGGTTGCCGCTGGTGAAGCTCACCGCGGCGAGATCGGAGCCGGCGTCAACGCCTCGCACTGTGCCCTGAACCTGCTCGCCATCGGGTAGCACCAGCGAAACGCTTGACAGTCGCCACAGAGCCGATGCGCTGCCGACGACGACGCCGTCGCGCCACAGCACGCCCGAGCCCCTGCTGCGGCGCGTGGCTGGCGAAACCGACGACCGAGGCGGCCAGGCGCTCGACTATGTAGGCGAGAGAAGAAGCTTCGGGTGCTTGGGTCATGTGGGCACGTACGCGGGTTGTGGAAGACCTGATCGTGTGCTTCTTCCCTGCAAATTGCCTCAGCCATCCGGCGGGTTTGAAGCTGCCCGATCGGGCAGGTACGGACGTGCACAGGTGGGGCAATGTGGCGAAGGCACAAGCCCGATGCACCGATTCGCGCGCCCTTGACCCGGGCCCATCGCGCGAGAGCATGGGTTGTCGGGATGTGCCGACACCGATGAAGGAGTGCCAACATGGCCAATGCCATCATGACCGTCTACGGCGGACCCCCGGTCGCCGCCACCGTGCTGAGCCGGGGAGCCTCGCGCATCCCCACGGCAGGCAAGATCAGGGCCGGCATCAAGGTGCTCTCGCGCGCCGCAGCCGACGAGCCGCGTGCACGCGAGCTCTACGACCAGGGTGTTGCCGCCGGCCAATCCTTCGAGCAGATCGAGAAGGCGATCGCCGACGTGCTGCCGAAGATCAGGACGCCGCTCGTGCCGCGCAATGTCGCCTGGTTCACCGTGCGCGGCCAGGACTTCGCGAATCCGGTGCTGGCCGAACAACTGCTCGATGTCCACGGTGAGGATCGAGGGGAAGGCCGCCGGCTGTACCGCTTCCCGGTGGTGTTTCCGTCCGACCACTGGCAAACCGTGATGCCGCATGAGCTGGCCGCCTGGGGCGCCCACGAGAAGCGCTACTGGTCGGCGTATTCGCCCGATGGACGCGTACGGCATTGCCTGTGCCATGCGCCGGTGCCGCTGGTCGACAACGGCAAGCGCGCGATCCGGATCTTCGGCGGTCGAAAGACGATGCTGCGCGATGACAACGGCGGGGTGTGCGAGCCGGAGGCCTGCCGCGAGTACCAGCTGAAGCAGTGCAACCTGAGCGGGCGCTTCCTGTTCTTCGTGCCGGGCATCCGTTCGCTCAGCGCCTTCGAGCTGCACACCAACAGCTTCTACGCGATGAATGCGGCGATCCAGACCTTCGAGACGATCGGCTTCCTGCGCGGCGGGCGCATCTCCGGGTTCCTCGACCGGCAGCGCACGCCCTTCTATCTGAGCAAGCGGCTGATGGAGGTCAGTCATATCGACGAGCAGGGCAAGGCGGTGCGCGTGCCGCAGTGGATCATCGAACTGCAGGCGCCGGTCGACGTGGCGGCACTGCTGCGTGAACACGAGGACGACGACGCAGCGATCGTGCAGGCCAATACGGCAGATGCGGCGAGCCATGTACTCGTACGCATCGAGCCCGCGGCGCAGGATGTCGAGGACCTGGCAGCGGCAGGCGACACAGTGCCGCCAACCCCGGGGCAGGACGGCGAACCGAGCGCCGACAAGGTGTTGGCGCGGGCGATTGCCTCGGGCGTCGCGGCCGAGCGCTACGAAGCCTATGCCGATCGGCGCTGGGGCAGCGGCTGGAAGCTCAACCGACACGGGCGGCGTCGCGCCTGGGACGAGCTGGAGCGCTACCGCAACGATCCGCAGGGTTACGCCGACAAGGTCGACACCGAAATGAGGACCGTGTCATGAACCCCGATGGCTCGATCCGCGTTGCGCAATTCTCCGACCTGCATTACGGGCCGAAGAACCTGGCCGAGGCCGAGCGCTGTTTCGGCGATGCCATCGACCGGGCCATCGCCCTGCGGGCGCAGGCGGCCGTGATCTCGGGCGATGCCACCGACCATGCGGTGGACCTGCACGCGCCGGCAGCCCTACGACTGGCTGCCCAGATTCGGCGCCTGGCCGATCATTGCCCGGTACTGATGCTGCAGGGCACCTATTCGCACGAACCGCCGGGGACGCTGGGGATCTTCAGATTGCTGGGCGGTCGCTATGGCGTTCATGTCGTGGATCGGATCGGGCAGGTCGGACTGACGTCGGAGGGTCGCTGGCTTGCGTCCGACGGGTGGCGCTTCGATACGCTGCCGCCAAACCTGCTGGCACTGTTCAGCTGCGTGCCGACCGTGAACAAGGCGGTCGTTGCTTCGACAGTCGGCGCGGCGGCCGCCGCCCCGGCGGTGGGGGAGCATCTGAGCGAACTGCTGCAGGGGTTTGCATCGGCGCATCATGCGGCGCGAGCGGCTGGAGTACCGAGCCTGGGCGTGTCGCATGGGACGGTCTTCGGCTGCCTGTCCGAGCATGGCGTGCCGATGGCCGGCTTCGACCACGAGTTCACTACTGGCGCGCTGTTCGCGGCTGAGACGCAGGCCTTCCTGCTGGGCCATATCCATCGTCATCAGGCATGGCGGCGCGACGGGCCGGCGGGGCGGCAGTGCATCGCCTATCCGGGTTCGATTGGGCGGTTCCACCACGGGGAAGAGGGCGACAAGGGGTTCTTGCTCTGGCAGGTCGGCGCTGACGGCGCAGATTGCACGCTGCACACGACACCGGCGCGCCGAACGATCGACATCTGCTTCGAGGGCAGGCCTGACCTTGATACCTTGCGCGAAACGATTGCCCGGCAGAACTTGGTCGGTGCCTTCGTCCGCGTGCGGTGGACGGTCGCCGAAGAAGATCGGCACGAGGTCGACCGCGCTGCCATCGGGCAAGTCCTGGCCGACGCCGCCGAAGTCAAGCTCGAAGGCCGCATCGTGCCGGTGCAACGCACCCGTGCCGCAGGCATCGCACAGCTACACAGTCTGGCCGACAAGGTCAGGGCGTGGGCCGAGCTCACCGCCTGCCGGCCGGCGTCCTTGCTGGCCTGCCTGGATCAGCTGTCGAGCAAGACGCCCGAAGACATCGCTGCGACCGTCCTCGCTGCGGCAACGGCGACGCCGATCGACGGTGGCGACTCAAGCTGGGGTGCCGCAGTTTGCGTGAAGACTGACACCGGCACTTGAAAGACCGTGCACACACGGCAGACTGGTCCGGCCTGCAACCACCAGGGCACGTCATGCAACCTCTAGCGCTCACCTTGAAGGGCTTCCGCGGCATTCGCGACGGCCTGGGACTCGACCAGATCACGCTCGACCTCGAGCGTCTCTCCGATGGGGCCGAGCTGATCGCCATCGCCGGTGCCAACGGCAGCGGCAAGACCACGGTGATGGACAACCTGTCGCCGTTCATGGCGCTGCCGAGCCGCTGCGGGACCGTGGGGCAGGGCGGCTTCTCGTACTACGACCACGTGCTGCTGCCCGAGAACACTAAAGACCTGTGCTGGGCGCACGAAGGCCGCCGCTACCGTTCGCAGATCGTCATCCGGCTCAGTGGCCGGCGCAGGACCGAAGCCTTCCTGCACGTGCTCGACGACGTCGGGTCGTGGCAGCCCGTGCGGCTAGACGACGGCACGCTGTGCGACGGCCGGGTTGAGACCTACACTCGCTGCGTCGAGTTCATCTGTGGCAGCGCCGAAACCTTCTTTACATCGGTGTTCGCGGCTCAGGGCAAACGCCAGCTGAGCAGCTACCGCAATGCCGAGATCAAGGCACTGCTCGCCGACCTGCTCGGACAGGAGCAGATCCGTGCGCTGGGCCAGCAGGCGGCAGAGACGGCGCGGCTGCTCAAAGCCGGCCTGTCCGCCGTCCGCCAGGAACAGGCGGGGCTCGATGACGAATTGCAGCGTCTGCAGGTATCCCGACAACGGCTCGACGCAGCGCGCGGCGTTGCCTGGGCTGAGAACGCCAAACAAGCGGCGCACACAGCGCTCGACGCGGCGCAGGCGCGCCACGCACGGTTGGTATTCGAATCCGAACAGTCGCGCGCCACCGAGGCTCGCCGAGTGCAGTTGACGGCCGAACGTCAGGCCGTGTTCGATGCCGATGTGCAGACGCGGCACGCGCTGGGGCGGCAGGATCAGGTGGAGCGCGAACGCCTGGCCGCGCTCGATCGGCGCATCAACCGCCGGCTTCAGCAGGACCAGGCACGGCGGCAGTCTCTGGCGCAGTCGCGGCAACGGTGCGTGGACGCGCTGGGCGAGGCGAAAGCGGTTCGGCGTGCCGCCCTGCGCCTGCCCTTGGCGAAGCGCATTCAGGGCCTGCGCGCGGCACGCACGCTGGTGGCGCGCGAGCGGACTCAGCGGTTGGCGCAGTGCCAGGCTGCGGTGCGCCTGGTCGAACAGAGATTGGCCGGCATCGAGCGCGACGCCGGAAAGGCGGTGCTGCGGGCAGAAGAGCTCGCCCGTCGGTTCGGCCTTACAGGCGCAGTGCCTTGTGCCGGCACCGACCTGCAGCGCCGGTGCAATCTGCTGCACGATGCGCATGAGGCGAAGGCCTTGATCCCGAACGCCCAAGCCCAGTTGGCGACACTGGCGCGTGAGAAGGCTGCCGCGCAGCGTGACCTGGTCGCTGCCCGCCAGCAGCGCGACGCGCTGGCCGAGGCACCACAGGCGCTGAGCCTTGCCGAACATCGCGAAGCCGTCGCTCGGGAACGTTTCAGCCGGCAGGCCGTGCTGGCGTCGAAGGCGCCGGCCTGCGCGCAGGCAAGGGCGACGCTGGCCGAAATCGACCGCGAACTCGCGTCGCTGGGGACGCGGGCCGACAGGGGCACCACCGAGACTGGCGAAGAGCGTGCCGAGCGTGAACAGGTCGCAGCCGCGCGCAAGGCAATCGCGCAGCAATCGGAGCGGCTGGCACAACAGACGGCTGCGGCGCTCGCACGACTGGACGGCGCGCTGGCAGCGCTGCCCGCGGCCCATGACGAGCAACAGCTGACGGCGGCAGCCCGGTCGATGGCCGAGGCGCGCGCAGCGCTGGCCGCAGCTGATCGCACGCTGATGACGGCAGTGCGCGACGCCCAGGCCCGCGAGGAACTGTGCAGGCAATCGGCCGCGCTGGTGCAGCGCCAGGGTCAGTGTGCTGCGCGCGGCGCCCGCGTCGAGACGGAACTGGGCCACTGGAACCTCTTCGCGCGCTGCATGAGCAACGACGGACTGATCGCGCTGGCGATCGACGACGCCGGCCCCGCACTGTCGGCGCTGGCCAACGATCTGCTGCTGAGCTGTTACGGGCCACGCTTCACGGTGTCGATCCACACGCTGCTGCAAACCGCCAGCGGCGAGCAAAGGGAGGGTTTCGACATCGTCGTGCACGACGGCGATACCGGACAGAGCAAGAGCGTGGGTCTGATGAGCGGCGGCGAGCGCACCTTCATCGAGGCCTGCCTGACACGGGCGATCGCGTTGTACCTGGCCCGGCACACCGGGCGGCGCTACAGCACGCTGTTCACCGACGAGGCGGACGGCTCGCTCGACCCGCAGCGCAAGCGCATGTTCATGGCCATGAAACGCGAGGTGCTGCGGCTGGGCGGCTACGAACGCGAGTTCTTTGTCTCGCAGACGCCGGAGCTGGCAGCGATGGCCGACGCCGTCATCGATCTGGACGCATTGCGGGTCGGCTCGGGGGGGCAGCGCCGCGTCGCTGGCGTGGGTTGATTGCTTTGTTTCCGGGATCGGCAGTCGCGGTGGGGTCGGACGCGCCGTCGGAGGTCCCGAACACGCCCCGAGGGCAATGGCCCTGGGGGTGTGCGGGACGTACGGCTGAACCGGTAGCCGCTCAGATCAATCCGCGCTCGGCGAAGGACACGACCGTGTCGCCGGCGACGACGAAATGGTCGAGAACGCGCACGTCGATCAGGACCAGGGCCGACTTCAAGGTCTGCGTCAAAAACTCGTCGGCGCGGCTGAATTCGGCTCCTGCCGAGGGGTGGTTGTGGGCCAGCGCGATCGCCGCGGCGTTGCGTGCCAGCGCGGCCTTGACGACCTCGCGTGGGTACACGGCCGTCTGCGTCAGCGTTCCCCGAAAGAGCTCCACCGCGTCGATGAGCCGGTGGCGCGCATCCAGAAAGATCGCGATGAACACTTCGTGCTCGAGGCCGGCGCAGTACAGCCGCAACCACTCGCGCAGCACTTGCGGTGAACCCATCACCTGGCTCGAGTGCATCTGATCACGCAGGTTGCGCAGCAGCAATTCGCGGGCGAGCGCAAGCTTGCGCGCCAGCGCCCCGGCGTTGCATGGCGCGGTCGCGGTGGACGTGACGGGGTAGGCACGCGTCGCATCTCCGACCATCGGGCGGGTCTCTTCGGGAATCAACGGCGAAAGCAGCTCGCCGATCAGCGTTTCGCGCGAAAGCGCGCACAGGTTCTCCATGACGTTCTCCAAGGTTGCAGGCAGGGAACGCCGCTCCCCATGGGAACGAGGTTCCCGTGGGGAATGCGCACGCTTGGAGCGTGCGCGACTGAAAATGGGGCAAGGCTCGATGGCGACGCCTGAGGCGCCTCATGGCGCAGGCGTCGATCCGACGATCGAATGCAAGCGTGGCCCAAGTCAACGCGCAGACGTGGCTCGCGCGTTGCCCAGCAGAATCGAATGCGATTGCAGTCGCATTCGATCGGGACCGGGCTGCAATTCGCTGGCCATCGACAAGAAGCTGCGGACAAGCGCTTGCGGATGCGGCAACATGCGCGCTCGGCTCCCACCTGGAGCAACGCCATGATCCGTTTGAACCAACAGATCCGACTCACCCGCCGCGAGGTCGAGCGCTTCGTGAAGATCACCGATCTGGTGCCACAGCACATCCGCACGTTCGAGGACTTCGACGCCTACGTCGCGCGCTGCAAGGCCCACTACTGGGGGGTGTCGAAAGACACCCGCTTCATGCACTGGCTGATCGATCGCGAGCGTGATCGCTGTTGCGGCACCGTCGTCAGTTGCAGCCTGGTGCCATGACCCCAACTGAGGGCCCCCGTTGGAGGGCCCTCGAAGCTGGGGTCAGGCCTGCTTCCTGGCCAGGGCACCGCTGGCATCAGCCCTCGGCAAATCGCTTGGGCTCGAAGTCGGTGATGGCAAGGAGGCCGCCGACGCAGACACTTCCTGGTCGAAGGCTGCCTGCGCTGCGGCGAACTCCTTCTCGGCGGTCAACTTGCCGATCTTGCGAACGGCCGGCTCGCGAGTCAACTCGGGCAGGCATTCGACGGCGAGCTGGCCGCCGAGCCGCGTGCCAGTCTTGAGGGCACGAATTGGCACGACGAACACGCCGTGGCACAGCCGGCGCACGAACTGGCCGATGCGCCTGCCGCGCTGCTGGCGCGCCTTGTGGACGCGCAACGACTGTTTGCAGCACAGGTACAGCGCCAGGTGGCGCTGCTTCATCTGCGGGTGGGCTTCCAGCTCGGCGATCACCTCGGTGGCGACGAACATGTCGCTGCGCACGCTACGGTAAAAGCCGAGCCAGGCGCGCTCTTCTTCGCGCTCGATGCCGGAGAGTTTGCTCCGTAGTCGGGGCTGGTCATGGGACATGGTGTTGCTCCGTAAGAATGAGGGAACACCTGTCCCCCGGCGGGGGACGGATGACATCCCCCCGGGGGTTGCACTGCGACTGAACGCAAAGATCGATCTCACGCGGCGCGTCGCTCGGTCACGGCACCGCAGCGTGCGAACACGATCAGGTGCGGTTTGAACAGCGCCGCCAACATCGGCTTGTGCACGGCAGGCATCAGGGCACGCCCTGAGCCCCCCAGCAGCACGCCGATCGGACGCATTCGACTCGTTGCATGGATTGCGGACATCACGTTCTCCTTCTCGAAGTGAAGGGGAACGCCCATCCCCAGGCAGGGAACAGGGTTCCCCGTCTTGGGATGCTCTGGCCGCGGTGGGTCAGAGCGGCTCGGTGGCGTCAGCTGGCGGTGCGCCGAAAAGGCGAAGGCCCTCGGTCCTTGCGAACTGGGGGCCTTCTCTCGATGCCGTAGGGGCGCTGACGCCGGGAGCACCAACGACCACGGCATTCGATGTCGAGCGACGCGAGCGCCGTCCGGCATCACACAATGCTCGGCGCAAGCGCCGAACAACACTCTGGGCCATTCACATGGCCTGATCCAGGCGAACCCGGATCGCTTCAAGGCGGGTAACGACCGCAACGCCAGACTTGGCTGGACTTCTTCGAGGACGGAAGCCCTCGATGAAGGCTGCGCAGGCGCGATGCCCACAGGTAGCGGGAACAGTATGGCCTCAGGCAAGCGACGCGATCAACCGCTCTGGCCGCGCCGGGCGGCATCGCCATCCGCAATCGGCGGCGCCTGCCGTTGATTCGCGGTGGCGGATCGGTCGAGCACGTTGTCGCAACACTGAGACGACGCATTGCCGCGCAATTCCAACGCCCGAATGACCCGAGGTCCCAAAGGAGGGCCACTGGCCGGGTGCGGCCTGAAGCGTCGGCTGGCTCGCGTACCATCCGAGCGATGAACCGCAGTGGGCTGTACTGGCCAAGCCGCCGCCGCCTCTTCCGCCGTCGAGTGCCGGTTCGGGTCCGCTTCGCCACGTGGCTCGTATTGGCGGCCGCGCTTGTACTCACGGCGGCTGCGACTGTGCACGCGCAGTAGCTGGCGACGCTGGCGGCTGGCCAACGCCGTTCTTGGGCTGCATCAGTCGCCGCACGGTAGGGCGTCCGAGACCGGTTGACGGGCGTGGGCTTCGCGGACTTCCTCGATGTCAGCCTGCGTGCTGATTTTTCGCGAAAATTCAGCATCGCGGCAAGGCCCAAATGGGTGCATGCTTATGCGATCCCGCCTGGAATGAGAAGACGGCGCCAGAGACAGGAATGCCTGCAGGGATACTGTGGTCGTTTCGCGCTCACCACCAATCGAGCAACTCTGGCGCGCAACGCGTAGGAGAAGGTCATGGCTTTCGCGATGCACTGCCCCCACTGCAAGTGCGGCAATGTCGACCCCTTTGAAGTGATGGCGCGCGGCCACGTCGACTGGATGCATTGCAGCGGGTGCGCTCGCCATTTCTACTTCCTGATCGCAGAGTGCAAGGCATGCGAGGAAGAGAGCACGTTCGCGTGGCAGGGTGCCCCGCTGCCGTCGGAGATGAAGGCGCTGCGCTGCCGCGCTTGCGGTCTACCCGTTGAGTTGCTCGATGAACCGACTTTCTCCGATCGCCTCGGACGCGGTTGACGGACTGACGTCGATCACAAGCGACGATGGATCGCTTGCGTTCCTCCTACGGCGCGGTGGACGCGGTGCCTATCTCGAGCGCATTCAACATCTGTCCGCGATAGGAAGGCTCTCGCACATCATGCGGTTTGACGACCTCGAATCATTCCTGCGCGCGTACGAGGCAGACGAGTTGCGCTTCATCTATCCGCTCGTCTACTGGCGTCTTCGTCAGGCCATGGAGGAGGTCTTCGGGCAGTGAGCGTCGAACCGGAGTCCGCGCTGGGCGCAATCGTCCGCGACCCAACATACGCCGGCCGCGTGGTGAAGATCGTCTCGCGCGTCGCCGCGGCACGCTCACCGCCGCAAGCGCTGGAAGTGCTCCATGCCGCGAAGGTAGAAATGGGCGTAGACCAAGCGGTCTTCGTAAGCTACATCCGCGACGAGGACTCGCACGAAAGCTATCGATTCCTGCTCGCCGCTGATCCTCAGTGGTGTTTCGAGTACCAGGCGCGTGCCTGGTACGGATCCGATCCATGGCTGGTGTACGCCTCGCAGAATCTGGAGACGATCAGTGCGTCGATGATTCCGTTGGTGACCGCTCAACAGCGCGAAATACGGGCCCTCGCCGAGAAACATGACATGGTTTCGGTCTGCATTGCCCCTGCGTCTTCCGCCGGCACGAACGCCCGCGTTGGCATGCTTGCCCTGGGGTCTGCGCGACGCGGTTTTTTCGAAGACGACGTGGCGTTCGGGCTGTTCAAGTTGCTTGCGCACGGCCTGGCAATGGAGTTGCATTTGTGGTGGAACCGCTATGAACGCGACGAGCTGATCAACACGTTGCGGATCAGCGACGAGGACCTCTCCTTGCTGCGCCTTCAGCTTCACGGTGCCAGCACCAAGGAAGCATGCGGAGAGCTGGGCGCGAGTAGCGCTTCCATTGATTCGCGCTGGCAACGGCTGAAC
Organism: uncultured Gemmatimonadaceae bacterium; assembly: GCA_964474535.1. Taxonomy (GTDB): domain Bacteria; phylum Gemmatimonadota; class Gemmatimonadetes; order Gemmatimonadales; family Gemmatimonadaceae; genus Gemmatimonas. The sequence goes on along the minus strand of CAYYSP010000011.1, from coordinate 1,274 downwards.
CGAAAGCTCGGCTCGCCCCACCGGCATGCGAGCGCGCGACTCGCTGCCAAATTCGGACTGATCTGAAATGCCACACAACCTCTTTGGTGCCATCGGCTACCTTGCCATCTTCTTGCCCTTCGTGCTGCTCATCGTCGGCCAGACGATCGAGGCCCCCTATTTGGCGGCAGCCATCATCTTCGGGGTGGGCCCGTTGAGTCGCCCCGTGCTGGGAAACGTGAGCAATGAGCTGGCGGAGTGGGATGAGCGGACCGCCACATTCCTGGATCGCCTGCCGGTTGTATATGCGGTGGTTTTTCCGTTGCTGCTCGGCTGGGTGTTGAGCGATCTCGGTGCGCACCCACCATCGCGCATGTCTTCCTGGATCTGGCTTGGCCTCAGCTTTTGGACCTGCATGTTCTTCGCCGTGGTCGTCGCGCACGAGCTGATACATCAGGGCGGGCATCGGCGACGAATCGGCTGGCTTCTGGCCGGTGCTGCCGGCTATCCGTTGCTGGCGCATGAGCATTTGCCGCATCACAGTACGTCCGGGAATGTCGATCTTGCGGAATGGCCTCGTAGGGATGAATCGGTGTGGGGCTTTGCTGCGCGTCGCACTGTTCGGGTGATCCGTTCTGCTGCCGAACATAACGCGATCCTCGCAGCCAGAAAGGGTCGCGGCGCAGTCCATGGGGGCCTATCGGAGGCCCTTGCGGCAACCGCTGTGGTCAGTCTCGCCTTTGCCTGGGTCGCCGGTTTGCCGGGGCTGGCGCTCTATCTCTGTGTTGCAGCCGGCGTCCACTTTGGCGTCCAAGCGATCACGTACCTGCAACACTGGGGGCTGGGGGTCGACAGCGTAGAAGGAGCGGATGAGGGTCGCTACGCCTGGGAGGACCGGTGCCAGTTCCAGGTCTGGTTGATGTTGCACCTGGCGCTGCACCACGCCCACCATCAGCGGTCCTCGATACCCTACTATCGATTGGCGCCGCATGCCAGGTCGCCTCGACTGCCAGCCGGCTACGTCCTGTTGCTGGTCGCCTCCTTCATTCCCCCTTTGTGGCGTTGGCTGATGACTCCGGCGCTGGAGCGTTGGAAGCACGACCCCGAGGCGCATATCGAGCCCGTCCGCTGGCGGTTGGTCTGCTTGCCGGTCCACTATGCGACGAGTACCCGCGGGTAGGGTAGTGCCTTGCAAACTGCTGGGTGTCGGCTTTGGGGAACCAGGCTGAAGGACCCCTTGCGACCCATTGCAGCCTTCCACCTCTCCAAACTAGGCGCCACAAAGCAGTCTCTGG
>CAYYSP010000010.1:0-28955 GCA_964474535.1 uncultured Gemmatimonadaceae bacterium | reverse complement strand
GGTCGCGAGACCGAAACGTTTGTCCGCGCGGCGCTCAAAGAAAAGAGTTTGTCCCTGCCCGTGATCCTGGTCAGTGAATCCGGCGCGAGCGTTTATAGCGCGAGCGCGGCCGCCCGCGAAGAATTCCCTAATTTGGACGTCACCGTCCGAGGCGCGATTTCGATCGCTCGTCGATTCCAAGATCCACTCGCGGAGTTGGTCAAGATCGACCCCAAAAGCATCGGCGTCGGGCAGTACCAGCACGACGTGAACCAGACGCGCCTCAAGCAGCGGCTCGACGACACCGTCGCCATCTGCGTGAACCGCGTCGGGGTCGAGCTGAACACCGCGAGCGCGCCGCTGCTCGGCTACGTCGCCGGCGTCGGGCCCGCGCTGGCGCAGGCCATCGTCGCGACCCGGGACGCGCAGGGCGGATTCCGTGCCCGTGCCGACCTGCACGCCGTGCCGCGCCTCGGCGCCAAGGCATTCGAGCAGGCGGCGGGTTTCCTCCGGGTGCGGGGCGGCGCGCATCCGCTCGACGCCAGTGCCGTGCATCCCGAGCGGTACCGCCTCGTCGAGCAGATGGCCGCGGACCTCGGCGTCGCGGTCGACGCGCTGATCGGCGACGAGCGGCTCGTCGACCGCATCGAGTTGACGCGCTACGCGAGCGCGGACGTCGGCCTGCCGACCCTGCGTGACATCGCGGCCGAGCTGACGAAGCCGGGCCGCGACCCGCGCGCGGCCTTCGAGCCGCCGGCGTTCCGCGAGGACATCCAGACGCCGGCCGACCTCGGTGCGGGGATGATCCTCGAGGGCGTGGTGACGAACATCGTGGCCTTCGGCGCCTTCGTGGACATCGGCGTGCACCAGGATGGCCTGGTGCACGTGAGCCAGCTTGCGGACCGCTACGTCAAGGACCCCAACGACGTCGTCAAGGTCGGGCAGCGCGTGCGTGTGACCGTGCAGCAGGTGGACCTGGCGCGGAATCGCATCGCCCTGACCATGCGCACCGATGGTGGGTCGGCCACGGGCGATGCTGCGTCGCAGGGACGCCCCGCGGCCCCGCGTCCGCCGCGTGGCCCTGACGTGCCCCGCACGCCCAAGCCGGGCTTCGTGCCCACGAAGGGCAGTGTGGCGCCGAACGGGATGCGGTTCCGCTAGGGGCGCTCGCTACACGAGCACCACGCGCCCGCCGTACGCCATCACCTGCGGGTCGCGGGTGAGCAGCGTCAGCCCTTCGACCGCCGCCTGGGCCACCAGCAGTCGGTCGAAGGGGTCGCGGTGCAGCGCGGGGAGCGTGGCGACGGCCTGCGCATGCTGCACCATCACCGGCAGTTCGACGAATCCGTTCTCCGCGATCACCGTCGCCAGGGATCGCGTGCTGCGCAGCTTGCCGAGGGCCGTCTTGATGGCGACCTCCCAGGCCGACGCGGCGCTCACGTAGATCTCGGACGCGTTGCGGATGGTGTCGAAGGCGTCGGGGCGGAGCGCCTCGCCGGCGTCCCACCCGATGAGCACGTGGGTGTCGAGGAGGAGGCGCATCACTCCCCGTCGAAGTCGGCGAGCACGTCGGCGGGGAGCGGTGCGTCAAAGTCCGGCGCAACCTCCCAGGACCCCGCGCCACGCCCGGGCATTCGCAGGGCGCGCGTGTCCTCCACCGCGATGAGGCGCGCCATGGGAACGCCGGACTTCATGATCACGATCTCCGCGCCTGCGGCGGCGCGCTCGACGAGCGCCGAGAGCTGCGTCTTGGCTTCGTAGAGTGCCACGGCTTCACGGACGACGAGGGGTTTCTTGGTCATGCTGTAACAATAACACAATTGACCAACCTGGTCAACCAGTCGCATTTGCCGGATTCCGTCGCACGCCAGGCGAGCTCAACCACCCCGGTTCGGCCGCTGCGACGGCCGCCGGTCATGACCCCACGGCAGTGGCGGGCGCTCCGCCGGGGTGGTCAGGTCGAAGACCAGATGATGCCGGTACTCCCCGTTCCGCGCGGTGCCGTAGCTGAACGACGTGCCGGGGTCGATCTCCACGCGCCAGCCGCTCGTCATCTCCCCGCGCTGTGTGACGAAGTCCTGCCGGGTGGCGCTGCCGGCCGTGAGCGTCGTCGCGCCATACCACGTGGTGCTGGCCTCCGTGCCATCGGCGCTGCGGTGATCGTGCCGAAGCTCGAGCTTGTCGGCGTGCCGGATGAACACCCAGGTCCGGGAGTGATCGTCGTCGACGTGCAGCGGAAAGCGGAGTTCGGTCTCGCTGCACTCCCAGAAGTGCACCACCAGGCGCGCGGTGGGTGGGATCTGCGTGTCGCCCGGAGGCGCCTGCAGCAGGCGGCCGACCGCAGCCGTGTTGCACAAGCCCTGGAGGTGCCTCCAGAACGTGTCCTGGTCCGTGGCAGGGGGCGCGCTGAGCTGCGCCAGCGTGGCGACGAGGAGGATCGGGGATGCCATCTGGCGGAAGGGCAGGAGTGGACTGGATGCGGTATCTTTCGAATATGTCCCCTCACGACCATCCGGCGCGACCCATCCCGGTGCGCCGCTACGCGCTCGGGTCCCAGCCGGGAGACGATCTCAGCGCCGAAACGACGATCGACGAGCGACTGGCGATGGTCGACGTGCTCTCGCGCCGTATGTGGGAGCTGACCGGGCAGCCGTGGCCGTCGCTGTCGCGTGCCGAGTGGCCGATCCGCATCATCCGCCGGTCGTGAGCGACGACTGGTTCGAGGTGCTGATCGCGCTGCAGCAGGAGGGCGCGCGTTTCCTGGTGATCGGTGCGCACGCGCTCGCGGTGTACGGCGTTCCACGGGGTACCCAGGACTTGGATTTGTGGGTGGACCCCGATCCGGGAAATGCGCGAAGGGTCTGGCATGCGCTGGTGCGGTTCGGCGCACCGCTCTCGGCGCTCGGCATCAGCGTGGACGATCTGTCGCGGCAGGATCAGGTCATTCAATTCGGGGTTCCCCCCAACCGGATCGACGTGCTGACCTCGGTGACAGGTGTGCCGGAGTTCGCGGTCGCTTGGCAGTCGCGACTGTTGCACTCTGTGCGCGGTGAGCCGATCCCATTCCTTGGGCGGGAGGCACTTGTCCGCACCAAGCGCGCGACCGGGCGGCTCAAGGATCTCGCTGATCTGGAAGCGCTCGGCGAGTCGATTGACCCCGCATGACGGCGGCGTGCCAGGACACGACAAAGCCCCGCAACCACGAATGATTGCAGGGCCTTGCGGTACGTTCAGTCGGGGCGACTGGATTTGAACCAGCGACCTCCTGCTCCCGAAGCAGGCGCTCTACCGGGCTAAGCTACGCCCCGAAGGTGGAATGTGCCGGTACTACGCGCCTGGAAGGACTCGAACCTACAACCTTCTGATCCGTAGTCAGATGCTCTATCCAATTGAGCTACAGGCGCTCTCCTCTTTACGAGGAACTCCAACGTAGCAGGACGCTGGCCGTGATGGAAGCGGGGCAAAGATTGCCGGACGGCTCCGGGGCACTTTGTAACGCTTTCTCGTGACGCCGCATCCGTTTGGGTAAAGGAAGCGGATAGTGCACGAGGCACGACAGGTACTGCAACGTACATGGGCCGTACAAGACTCGAACTTGTGACCTCTACGATGTCAACGTAGCGCTCTAACCAACTGAGCTAACGGCCCTGACATCGGTGCAACAAGCGGGAAACGGGACTCGAACCCGCGACCCCAACCTTGGCAAGGTTGTGCTCTACCAACTGAGCTATTCCCGCAATGCGCCGGGATGGAGGCGAGCGGGATCGAACCGCTGACCTCTTGAATGCCATTCAAGCGCTCTCCCAACTGAGCTACGCCCCCGGGCGCGACACCCCCGTTAGCGGAGCCCAACGTACGAGCTCGCCAGCGAGGGCGCTAGGAACGCGCAGTCTAGTAGGGTGTATTGCCTTCGTCAAGCAGAACAGTTGGCAAACAGTTAACCAACGGGCTGGCGAACTTCCTCCCCGAAGGTATCTTGCATGGCTACGCCGGCTAACGCATTTGCGACCCGCAAGTCCGCTCCTACATTTTGCGAGCGAATTCGGTGAGGGCGCCGTAACCGGAGTAACGCTGCGTAACAAAACTAATACGCTGTGTTCGTTCGGCTCTCGTTACTCGTCCGCGGACGCCTTGTCGTCCCGAAGGAAATAGACACCCATGACCGATGTTAAGCGGAAGCGTCGCAAGGCGGCACCCGCGGGGATAGCGCCCTCCGAACCGGAGCGCGACATCCTTGACCAGTACCTGTACGAAGTAAGTACCTATCCGCTCCTAAAAGCCGCCGAAGAAATCGAGCTGGCTAAAAAAATCAGAGCCGGCGATCAGGACGCTTTGCAGGAACTGGTCAAGCGAAATCTTCGCTTCGTTATCTCCGTAGCAAAAAAATATCAGAACCGCGGACTTCCGCTTATCGACCTTATCGGCGAAGGCAATGTTGGACTGCTTACCGCAGCCAGAAAGTTCGATCCAGACCAAGGCGTAAAGTTTATCTCCTACGCCGTCTGGTGGATTCGCCAAGCCATTCTTTCGTCGTTGGCAAGGCAAGGGCGTACCGTACGTGTACCACTAAATCGTACGGCCGACCTGTCGCGCATTATTAAAGCTTCTGAGATCCTTCGCCAAAAGCTGCGTCGCGAACCGTCACCAGAAGAGCTCGCTCAAGTAACCGGACTCTCCGTCGATGTCGTGCAGTCGCTTGCAGCGCTTAATACAGGCGATGTAAGGCTCGATGCACCGATGGACCCCGATGGCGATCGTTCGCTCATTGAACGCTTCGTTGCGGACGAAATGCCGGACACTGAAGAGGAAGCTATGAATCGCTTCCTTACCGACGAAATTGAACAGGCACTTTCTACACTGCCTCCGCGCGATGCGAAGGTGTTACGCCTGTATTTCGGTCTCGAAGGCGGACGCGAACATACGCTCGAAGAAATTGGCTCCATGCTCGGCGTTACACGTGAACGCGTAAGACAGTTGCGTGACCGTGCACTTAAGAGGCTGCGAGAAGGCGACGTAGGGCGCGCACTCTCAAGCTTTGCAGCGTAAAGTAGTTTCACTTCTGCTTCGAGTAACTAGAAAAGGCCGCGATTAATCGCGGCCTTTTCCGTTGCAACTACATCGTTACAACTACTCGCGCTGCTGCACAGTCGCGATTACTGCTGCGCGTTACGGCGCTTGCGCGCTGCTACAAAGAGACCCGCTAAGCCCGCCGTCATAAGCGCCCATGTAGATGGCTCAGGTACAACGGTGCTTGCTTCGATAAAACCGTAGCCTACAGAAAGTGACGGACCCTCAAGGACTTCAAAGGTAAATTGGTACTCACCTGCCTCGAAAATCTGGCTTCCCTTACTTAGCTCCGGGTGCAACCAAGCTTCGTCTCCCGAATTCACATAAGTTGGGTCGTCAGAGAAAGTAGACGGGCTCGTTAGAAATGAACCGTTTGTGCCGTCACCAATCCACGATAGCTTGAACTGATCTCCGGGTAGGCCTGCATCAACAATGCGAATGTTAAAAGCAGACGAAGATGACAGCGTAAACGTGCTGAAGTTGTTGTCGGTCATCTTGTAGTCCAACCACCGGAAGGTTTTCCAGCCACTGTCTAACACAGGTTGTGCTTGTGTAGTAGCGGAGATGGCTACTGACGCTGCGAGTACTGTAAGTACTTTGCGAGTTGTTGTGCCGAGCATGATGTTGGGAGGTTGTTGCTGAGAGTTATGTGGCAGGAAAGCTCCGATGTGGCTCAGCTCAGGAATGCAACTGATGTTTTCTCTACCGGTAGTTCGAGTGTGACTACGTGCGAGAAACGATGAGAATGCATTGCTGTGCCAACATCGCTCGGGGATCATACATGTTCAGAGAAAAATGCAGCAACGGCAAAAGTGTAATCACTGTGTAACCGTTGTGTTATGTCACGCAAATACGACGTTCAAGTTTAGCAAATGAAAAAGTCGCGTCACACGACTTGCGATAGTTGGTTGTGTTGACAGCAGCGAGAGCCGTGTCTGTCATGACAGCGGTCTGTACCTGAATTGAAATGACGTTCGTGTGCAGAATTACTTTGCATTACAAAGTATGGGCACTTTTAGGCAAAAGGGCCGCGACTAATCGCGGCCCTTCTGTTGTACGACTACATCGTGCGGTTACACCACCGTTATTACGAACGTGCGTTACGTCTCTTGCGCCCTGCCACGAAAAGTCCAGCTAGTCCCGCTGCCATGAGCGCCCAGGTAGATGGCTCCGGTACTACCGATGTAGCCGTGCTGGCCTCGATAAAGCCCGCGCCAGCACCGTAAGGTTCTAATGTTCTTAGCGTGAATTCGTAAGTGCCGGGAGCGAAGGCCAAGCTGAACTTGCTGAGCTTGGGGTGTGCCCAAGCGGCGTCTCCATCTGTGGCACCCGTAGCGAGGCCGCGGTCCTGAGGAAGAACACCGAATGTAACAAGAGCTCCAACTCCAGAACCCGTCCACTGTAGATTGAATCTGTCTCCGGCTAGGTATCCGTCTACGATACGAATAGTGAACGCCTCTGGTGATGAAAAACTAAAGCTACTGAAGTTGTCTAGTACGTTGCCGTAATCATCCCAATAAAAACGTTGCCATCCAACATTCAGCTCGAGTTGTGCCTGAGCTGTCGTCGCTAACGCTACTGATGCTGCAAGTATCGTAAATGCCTTACGTGCTTTTGATCTAATCATGTGCTTTACTCCGTAAACGATGGTTGAAAAACAGGGGCGGGAACATTGGCTTGCTCACAACCACCACGGATTATCCGAACGCGGTTTTTTACTACTGAACATTTGACGATGTTAACGTAGCAGTATCCGTACGACAACACTTCCAACTAATATTTCTCCATCAATGAGAAGAAGTCACACCGATGTACAAAAAGTCTTTAGCGTAGCCGAGCAAAAGTGTATTGGCGACGCAGCACATGTGTTTCACGAAGACAACAATGTTATCGGCTTCTGGCAGCAAGAAGCCTCTTCCGCCAAGCGTGAGCTCGTAGCCGGCTCTCTCCTCCCCCGCCGCCTCAAACTTTCCCGTTCCACTCGCGACTCCCCTTACACGGTGGCATATTCGTGATATGGTGCAGACATGATTGAGTTTCGCAACGTCCACAAGGCATTCGGCCCCAAGCAGGTGCTGCGCGGCTTTTCACTGGAAATCGACGACGGCCAAACCATGGTTATCATCGGCTTCTCTGGTACGGGAAAGTCAGTCGCGATTAAACACATTGTTGGGCTCCTTCAGCCCGATGAAGGCGAGGTGCTGGTTGACGGCAAGCGTGTAGATACGCTCTCTCGACAAGAGCTTTACGCCATGCGCGGGCAGATAGGCTACGTCTTTCAGTTTGCCGCGCTCTTCGATTCCATGAACATCGCTGAAAACGTTGCGATGGGGCTTAGAAAGCAGGGGAAGCTCACTGAAAAGGAAGTACAAATGCGCGTCGATGAAGCGCTGCAACTCGTTGATCTACCCGACGTGCACACAAGAATGCCCGCCGAACTATCGGGCGGCATGCGCAAACGTGTTGGGATTGCGCGCGCTATTGCACTGCGCCCCAAGTACATCCTGTACGATGAACCCACCACCGGGCTAGATCCTGTAACGTCAGCAACTATCGATGCACTTATGGTGCGTATGCGTGAGCAGCTCGGCGTTACTGGAGTCGTTATCACTCACGATATGCGTAGCGCGTACACCGTTGGTACTCGTATCGCCATGCTGTACGAGGGCGCGGTGCGACAGGTTGGAACGGTGAAGGAGATTCAGGAAACCAATGACCCTATTGTGCGACAGTTTATTGAAGGCAGAGCCACTATCGAAGGTTCGGCGTCGTTAATCGGCGTTTGAGGAGCGAACTCATGTATTCCAACGAGAGGGCGGTTAGAAGCGGCGCGGGGAGCAGGGGGTGAATAGAAAGCCTCCTGAGCCGGTGCCAGTTCAGCTAAATCTTCTCGTCCTCGCGCGTAGAGAGCGCGTGAAAACCTTCGTGCGCAATGCATTCCCTCGTAGGCGGGCTCATTTACAGTTTGTGAAGTTGGCCGACGATCTCAGCGGCCAATTACTTAAGCAGCTTGTAGACGCGGTGTTAGTAGATTCGTCGGCTGGCGATGAGGCAATTAATGCTTTGCAGTTGGCCGCAGAGTTCCCGAGCATTCCGTTCTTTCTAATTACAGGACTTCTATCGCACGACGCGCCAGTGGTGGGGAGGGCAGCGGAGTTGGGAGCTGCAGACATCCTTATGGAAGGGGTCGACGACAGTGTGGCGCGCGAAATCGTGATGCAGTCTGCATATTCACATCGGTTCGAACGTGCGCTTTTGCTCCCTCCGCCTCACCTGCACCTCGAAACTCCGCTCCAGCTTGCGGTTTGGCAAAGCGTTGTAAAGCGTGCGGGGCGTCCGGTGCGCACCGATCAGCTGGCTAAAGAGTTGGGTGTGTCGCGGGAGCACTTGTCACGGAGTTTCGCGGTGGGGCAGGCGCCTACCTTAAAACGTGTCATCGATCTCGTTCGCCTTCTTGCAGCAGCCGAGTTATCTAAGAACCCGGGACTTGATGTCCGGGATGTGGCAGAAGTCTTGGGTTTTGCCTCGTCGTCGCACCTAAGCGGGACAGCCCAGAGGCTTGCAGGCGCCAGAGCAAGCTCGCTGACTAGGCTCAGAGCGGTAGATATTCTGGAACGATTCGACCGCAACGTAGGCATGTAACATAGGCGCAACCTAGGCTAGCTTCGCTTCGCAGTAGTGGCTTGCCGGTAGGCTTGCTGCCCCCAAGCTCTTGTGATAATTTTCACAAGCTACACCCTCTATCAGCTCTCTCAGCTCAAATCCTGTATCATCATGGCTACACAAACCGCCCTTCGCCCTGGCGAAATCAAGGATATTCTCCTCCGCGAAATTGAGGCCGCAGACCTCTCGGACCTCAATGTCGAAGAGGTCGGTTCGATTCTCGAGGTGAAGGACGGAATTGCTCGCATCTACGGGCTTGGCAAAGTCATGGCCGGCGAGATGCTTGAATTCACCGTCACCGAAACCGGCGCCATCATTACCGGCATGGCGCTCAACCTCGAAGAGGACAACATCGGTGCCGTTATTCTGGGCGACTACCTGCAGCTCAAAGAGGGCGACGAAGTTAGACGCACAGCTCGCGTGCTCGACGTCCCTGTCGGACCCGAGCTCATTGGGCGCGTTGTCGATGCGCTAGGACGCCCCATAGACGGACTTGGCGAAATCAAAACCAGTCTCACTCGTAAAGTTGAGTCGCCTGCACCTGGCATCATTGTTCGTCAGCCTGTTAAAGAACCATTACAAACCGGTATTAAAGCTATAGACTCCATGATCCCAATCGGACGTGGACAGCGCGAGCTTATTATCGGTGACCGTTCAACAGGTAAGACAGCCGTCGCGATTGATACCATTATCAATCAAAAAGGCCAAGGCGTCATTTGCGTTTACGTCGCCATTGGACAGAAGGCATCAACGATCGCCTCGGTCGTGGAACGGCTCCGTGAAGCCGGCGCGATGGAATACACGATTATTGTAGCGTCATCCGCTTCAGATCCGGCGCCGATGTTGTACATCGCTCCGTACTCAGGGTGCGCAATGGCTGAGTATTTCATGTACAACGAAGGCAAGCCAACGTTGTGCGTGTACGACGACCTTTCCAAGCAAGCAGCTGCGTATCGTCAGCTTTCACTCGTGTTGCGCCGTCCGCCGGGACGTGAAGCATATCCGGGTGACGTTTTCTATCTCCATAGCCGCTTGCTTGAAAGAGCTGCCAAGTTGCGTGAAGACGAAGGCGTTGTCGATGGTAAAACCATTCTTAAGCCCGGCGGTTCGCTAACAGCGTTGCCAATTATTGAAACGCAGGCTGGTGACGTTTCTGCTTACATCCCGACCAACGTTATCTCCATTACCGACGGTCAGATATTCCTTGAAACTGACCTTTTTAACGCAGGTGTTCGCCCTGCAGTTAACGTAGGTATTTCGGTGTCGCGCGTGGGTGGTTCTGCGCAGACCAAGGCAATGAAGGGTGTCGCGGGACGTTTGCGACTAGACTTGGCGCAGTTCCGTGAGCTTGAAGCATTCGCAGCGTTCGCATCGGATCTTGATGCCGCAACGAAGCGTCAGCTAGACCGTGGAGCGCGTACTGTTGAAATCCTTAAGCAGGGTCAGTACTCGCCAATGCCTGTTGAAGAGCAGGTCGTTGTTATTTATGCGGTTACAAACGGTTTCCTAGACGACGTCGGTGTGGCGCACGTCCGCGAGTGGGAGCGCGGTTTCCTTGAGTTCATGCGCGCACAGCGTGCTCAGGTGCTCGAAACAATTCGCACAAGCAAGGCGCTTTCTAAAGAAACCGAAGCAGAGCTTCGTAGCGGACTCGATCAATACGCTAGGACTCGGTAACGCATGGCCAAAGGTCGTGAGCTAAAGGGGCGCATCCGCACCGTCGAGAATACGCGAAAGATTACGCGTACGATGGAGATGGTTGCGACCTCAAAGATGAAGCGCGCCAACGATCGCGTAGCCGCCGCTAGGCCATACGCCTTGGCGCTTGGTGAAGTGTTGTCGCACGTTTACTCGCCCGATCTTGCAGAACGGTTTCCGTTACTGCGTCGGCCGGCTAAGGTGCAGCGCGCTGCATTAGTGGTGCTTACAGCTAATAGAGGTTTGTGCGGAGCGTTCAATACGAATCTCATTCGTGAAGCTCGCGCTCGTATCGCAGGAATGGAAAAAGAGGGGGTAACGGTTGAGTTGCACGTTGCTGGTAAAAAGGGCGTGGGCTTTTTCCGTTACTTGGGCAGATCGTTGGCTTCGCAGAGAGTTGATATAAGCGACAAGCCAACAACGTCTGATGCCGCTTCGCTTATTGATTCGCTTATGGAGCGTTACGCTTCGGGTGATTTAGACGCGGTTTATATCACCTATGCGAAGTTCCGTTCTGCGCTTTCAACTCCACCCACTACTGAATCGGTGCTTCCGGTAACTGCACCATCGAGTTCAGATGCTGCATCGGGTGGATTGCTTCACGATTTCATTTTGTCGCCGTCGGGAGACGCGATACTTGAAGCACTGCTTCCGCTGTATGTTCGCAACATGGTGTATCGTGCCTTGGTTGAGACAGCAGCGGGTGAGCAGGCAGCGCGTCGTACTGCGATGAAAAACGCAACTGACAACGCAAACGATATGCTTCATTTGCTAAAGCGCACATACAACACCGCGCGTCAGGCTCAAATCACGCAGGAACTCGCAGAAATAGTTGGTGGTGCTCAGGCACTGCAGGGCTGATACAGTTTCGAACGTCCTTCACACATAAAGTCACATGGCAACCATCGCCGCTCCGACACACGTCGGCAAGATCGTTCAGGTTATCGGGCCCGTGCTCGACATCGCATTCGACACGGAAGATCTTCCGGAGTTGTACAACGCGCTGCGCATTGAGGGTACTGCGCCAGATGGCGCTGAAATCCGCGTTGTAGCGGAAGTTCAGCAGCACATCGGCCGCAACCAAGTTCGCGCAGTAGCAATGTCGAGTACTGACGGTGTAACGCGCGGTATGGAGGTAGTCGATACTCGCGCACCTATTTCTGTTCCCGTGGGTGCTCCTGCGCTTGGTCGTATTTTGAACGTGCTAGGTGAACCTGTAGACGACGGTGCCGCGATCCCCGCCGATTCGCAGCGTTGGCCAATTCACCGCAAGCGCCCCGACTTCGTCGCGCTAGAGCCGAAAACAGAGATCTTCGAAACCGGCATTAAGGTTATTGATCTTGTTGCTCCCTTTGTGAAGGGTGGTAAGATCGGACTCTTCGGTGGTGCTGGCGTAGGTAAGACGGTTGTTATTCAGGAGCTTATTAACAACGTCGCTAAAGGTCACGGCGGAAAGTCAGTGTTTTGTGGTGTAGGTGAGCGCACACGTGAAGGCAACGATCTTTACTTAGAGTTCCAAGAAGCCGGAATTCTTGACAAGGTCGCGCTTATTTACGGTCAGATGAATGAGCCGCCGGGAGCGCGTCTGCGTGTTGGTCTTGCTGGTCTTACAGTGGCGGAGTATTTCCGTGACGTTGAGAACAGCGACGTGCTCGTGTTTATCGACAACATTTTCCGCTTTACACAGGCGGGCTCTGAAGTATCCGCTCTTCTTGGTCGTATGCCGAGTGCCGTGGGTTATCAGCCTACATTGGCGACGGAGATGGGCGAATTGCAGGAGCGTATTACGTCTACAAGGAACGGTTCTATTACGTCGGTACAGGCTATTTACGTGCCTGCCGACGATCTAACAGATCCTGCTCCGGCAACTGCGTTTGCTCACCTTGATGCAACAGTTGTGTTGAACAGAAAGATTACTGAGCTGGGTATTTATCCTGCTGTCGATCCTCTGGATTCAACGTCGCGCATACTTGATCCTCAGTTCATTGGCGAGCGTCATTATGCAGCTGCAACGCAAACGCAGCGCATTTTGCAGCGTTACAAGGAGCTTCAGGACATCATCGCGATTTTGGGTATGGACGAGCTTTCGGAAGAGGACAAGCTTACGGTTGGTCGTGCGCGTCGTCTTCAGCGTTTCATGTCTCAGCCATTCCACGTTGCAGAGCAGTTCACGGGTATTGCAGGTAAGTACGTGACGCTCGAGGAGACGATCTCATCGTTTGAGCGTATTTGCGCGGGCGAGTTTGACACTCTTCCGGAGCAAGCGTTCTTTATGGCTGGTGGCGTGGACGACGTTGTAGCTAACGCAGCCAAGCTTCAGGGTTAACCGTGGCAGAGACGCTGGCAGTATCGGTGATTTCGCCTGAGCGTGTACTGTTTGAGGGTACGGCCAAGAGCGTAGTGATCCCAGCACATGATGGTGAGATGGGGATACTGTCCGCACACGCGCCGCTAATGACCATTCTTGGTCGCGGCGTAATGCGTGTGCAAACTGGAGAGCGGGAGATTCAGTTCAGTATAGAGGGCGGTTTTCTGCAGGTAGTTGAGAACCAGATCCGCGTGGTTACCGAGGCCGCTTCTGAGCTATAGGGCTTGGTGGCTTGGTGGCTTGGTGGCTATCACGTGTTTGAGGTAGTAGTAGCGTCAAAGGTAAGAAACGCGCGCCGGCTCGTCGGATAGAGGAGCGGCGAGAGGCCGGCGAGCCGTGCGCGCGAGCAGTTGGGAGGAGTAGGTAAGGGAATCGCGACAAACCTGTATCAGGGATGTCGCGATTTTGTGTATCTGGGGCTTTCGCAACGAGTGATGTGCGCTTTATACTTTGCGCCGTGACAGGACGTGCCAGAAACAGCGGTTCGTCCCAGCGAGGTTGTGACGTTTCTGGTACCTCGCGTTGTTACACGAGATGTTAGGAGTATCCGGTGTGCAGTATCCGGGGATAGCCGGGCTTTGGCGGTTCGTTCTAGGCGAAATCGTCAATTTCCCAGGTTAAGGGCATGTCTAATCATTGACACGTCCGTAACCCGCTATAGTTTCCCGCGGGTTGAGGATGTGTGTGACTTATCACAGCAAGAATCAGCCTACCCCTAGTAGTACACGCCAAACCGTTCTGATGTTTCGCGCCGAATCGGCGTTGGGGCATTGGAGTCCAGCCATATAACCGAAGTGGGAGCTGCGCGTGCCGCGCGTGCAGTTCCGTCAAGTGTCGTGATGCCCAATCGGCGCCCGCCGGGAGGGGCATTACGGCGTTACAAGCGTTCAGAGCTGTAATTAGGTGGCCGAGAACGCGTTACCGTGGCACAACCCTCCCGGAGGAGCAGATGAGGTCTCTCGGACGTCGTCGGTGGTTCTTTGCGACGCTCCTGGGCGCCGCCCTGGCAGCCGCGCCAGCCGCCGTCGCGCACGCGCAAACCGGTAAACTTACCGGTACCGTGGTCGACGAAACAGGAAAGCCAGTAGCAGGCGTACAGGTACGCATCGAAGGTACCACTCTTGGCGATCTGACCAAGGATAACGGTAAGTTTTTCATCATTCAGGTGCCGCCCGGTACCTTTACCGTTTCCGCACGTCGTATCGGATATCAAACGGTTAACACGCAAGGCGTTCAGATTAGCATCGACGTAACGCGTGATATCCAGATCAAGATGCAGGCATCATCGCAGACCCTCGCCGCAATCACGGTGCAGGCTCAGCAGACGCCTCTCGTAGAACGTGGTCAGGTTGGCTCACAGACAGTTATTACTGCTGAGCAAATCCAATCACTTCCGGTAACCAGCATCGCGGGCGTGCTCGCAATGCAACAAGGTTTCCAAGAAGTGGCGGCCAACACGAACGTTATCTCGCTCGCTGAAGAGCAGCGAAGCACCACCTCACCGATCCGCGTTCGCGGTGGTCGTGGTGGTTCTACGCTTTCTCTAATCGACGGTGTACCGGTCAATAACCCGCTCTTCGGCTCCAACGCCATCACGCTGAGCAGTTTTGCTGTACAGCAAACCACGCTCACACGCGGTGGTATGGACCCGCAGTACGGTAACGCGCTTGGATCGACAATCAATAACTTCGTACGCGAAGGTGGTTCGCAGATCACGGGCTCAATCAACTTCCAAAACAGCACCCTCCCCGGTCAGATCTTTGGAACGTTGCAGGATAAGCTCGCGGGTAACAACCAGTTCCGCGGATACCTAGCAGGTCCAGTCCCGGGAACCAGCTCCAAAATCCGCTATTCACTTGCCGGTGAAGTTGGTAGCTCCGCTGGTCGCGTTCTCAAGTTTGACAACGACGTATTCTCAGTAAACGAAGACCTTGACCGCCGCGAGACGATCGCTCCGTGGACGCGTGACCTTGTCCCAGGATGGCAGGCCTTCGGTGGTGCTCAGAACAACCAGATCGTTGGTAAGCTCACCTTCCTTCCCTTCGACAACACCAAGATCAACCTTACGGCGATTGGTGCCGAACGTCAGAACCGCGGTTACGACCGCCGTTACTACGTTGGCTACGTTGGCAACCCGCTTGATCTCGTGAACAACCGCGCCGACTCGCTTTACCAGCTGTCGGACGCTTCGTTCATGGTTGCCGGAGACATGTCGCAGCCTTCAGTTCGCGACAAAGGCCAGCTCCTAGCCGCGTCTATCGAACAGCGTTTCGGACGTAGCAGCTTCCAGCTCCGTTTCGGTCAAACCGACTTCGAGCGCGTAACGTGTCCGGTATTCCGCGGAACCTGTTTGCCGGCTCCTTTCTGCCGCGCGAACTTCTCGCAGGGCTTCCTAAACGCATCTCCATCGCTCTGTAGCACCGTGCCGAACGAAGGCGGCGCCGACCAAGTATACGGCGGCGAAGCATTTGTAGATCGCACAGTACGTGCCGACCTCCAGTCGCAGATCACCGATCACAGCGACATCCAGCTCGGCGTCCAGTACACAGTGCATGACATCACGTACATGGACATGCAGGCAGCGCCCGGTAACTCCGGTATCTCCCCAACGGAATACCTCACCTACCGCGCAAAGCCGTACGACGCAGCAGCGTACATCCAGAGCGTCATCGACTATGACTTCCTCAAGGTCCGCCTAGGTGGTCGTTTCGATTATGGTGTTGCTCGCGGTCTTGGCTTCACCAATCCGCTCGATCCTGCTAACGGGACCACTGCTCGCGAAATTTGCGACGGTGCAACGGTAGCTGGTAATCGCCTGCTAAATGCTCAGGGGCAGCCATACACGATTGTTGGCTGTATGAACTCTGACATCGATCCAGTAACGAAGCGTCCGGTTCTCCTTGATTCTGCAACCAAGCTTGCAGCACTCGATGACTTCCGTGAGGCCAAGGCACGCACAGCGTTCAGCCCGCGTATCGGTGTCAACTTCCCGCTTACGGACCGTTCGCAGATGTTCTTTAACGTTGGCCGTTACACCAAGGTTCCTAACTACGGTGACGTATACCGTTACACGGGCATTGGTACAGTTGCTGGTACAACCGCAGAAGGCGGCGACAACATCTGTGCACGCGCTGCGACCAAGCCCGGCACAATGGAGTGCGTACCGAACATCCGCACCACGAACCCGAGCTACGTTGGTAACCCCAACCTGATGCTTGAAGAAGCCAAGGGCTACGAAGTTGGTTTCTCTGCACAGCTTGGTGAAGAGCAGAACTACGGTATTCAGCTCGCTGTCTACAACCGTTCCGAAACCGGTCTTACTGGTACGCGTCGTAGCCGTTCGTCAAGCGACGTTGGCTCTACCTACGACGGTTCGAATCCGCTTTACAACGTTCTCGTAAACGGCGACTTCCTCACCTCACGTGGTATGGAAGTCTCTCTTGATCGCCGTTTGGCAAACCGTTGGAGATTCGGTATTAACTACGGAATCTCGCGTACGACATCGAACGCGATGGAGCCGGAGCGTCAGAACGAAACCGACCGTACAGAAGCCAACCGTTTGATCATTACGGAGTCGCTGATTTCGTCAGACCGTACTCATAGTCTCAACGGCAACATGGGCATCGCTATTCGTAACGACATTCCCGAGCTTCCGCTTAATGCGGGTCGCTTCTTACGCAATACCAGCATGTCGGTTACGTACTCGTTCGCCACTGGTATCCCGTACACACCGACTCGCTCAACCACACTGGGTAACAGCTCTAACGCTGGTAACGCTTCCGACGTCGCGTCAGGCCGTCAGCCAAGCACGCAGGACGTTAGCCTGATGCTGGATAAGCGTTTCACTATCCAGAACGTTTCCTACTCGGCATTCTTCCGTGTGACGAACCTCCTTGACCGCGTAAACTGTAACCAGGTGTTCGCAAACACCGGTGACTGCCGCGCCGGTATTCGTGAGTTCCTCAACCGTCGCGTTGGTAACACCGGTGATGCGACAACGTCCACGTCCTACGACCAGCCCGAGTACATCGGTGCACGTCGTCAGCTCTTCACGGGCATCACGGTCAACTTCTAAGCTCAACACTTCGCAAGATGACACTACTAACAAATCTCGACAGCGTTGTATCTTCGGCCCCTAGCAGGGGCCGGAGATCGGCGTGGTCGACAGCGATGGCGGCTCTCTTCGGAGTAGCTGCTGTCGGACTTACACCGGATAGTGGCTACGCGCAGCGAAGCACTATTCAGTCAGAAACGATGATCGACAGCGTTCGCGCGGATGGAAGCATTGTTCGTGTTCCGCTTCAGCGAGTTGATCAGGTGAAGGGTCTTTTCGCCGCTGAGGATTTTGCAGCTGCGGCCTACCGTAGTACCGGTCAGATGACTGGTGGTGCAGCCAACCTTCGTGGACCAGTGCCGTATAACCAGGGTGGTGGTGTCGTACCTTCCCACATCTACGGAAACCGTGCAGGCTACGTTTTCTTTGAGATGGGGCTTGTCGGGGCTGCGCCGCCGCATGAATGGCGTAAGATCCGTCAGGTGCATCCGGCAGCTGTAGGTATGATTGGATCGCCCGGTTACTCGGCAACTTGGCAGTTCGTTACTTCGACTCCAAACCGCACCACGATTGACGCCGCCGATGGTCAGTTCGGCAAGACGTTCTCTGGTGTTGCGATAACCTTCGATGGAAGCTGCCGCGATGACCGCGACTTCTATCTGTCCGGCTTCTCGATCATGGCAATGTTGGATTGCCCTGAGACATGGGGATCGGAAGGGTATAAGGGCAAGTTGCAGGTTCCAGATACCATTTACCAGCAGCGTTTTGATGCGAATCCAAACGCCTTTACTTGGGACGATTGGAAGATTCCTGAGTCGGATCTGAACCCGACTTCGTATCTCGGTACGCAGAACTTCTATTCGTACATGTCCGACTATAACCGTGAAATCAAGCTGCGCTTCGGCCAGGTTGTTCCCGGCGGTGCTGGTACACCAACCGAGCAAGGTTATCCTCTCGGACTTGAGATGCGCTTAGACGGCTATCAGTTCTCTTCTCCGGCTATTCGTAACACGCAGTTCTACTCGATAACCATGGTGAACAAGAGCGCTGAGCTCTATGGCACCGGTATTGATTACGACTCGCTCTACTACGGTCTTAACCCGGGTTTCCTCATCGGTGCGCAGCATAATCAAGGTCTTTACTTTGATTTTTCGCGCGGCACGGTCCACGTAGCTTCTCAGCAGGGAACGTCGGGTAACTGTAGCTCTACGTATCCGCGTCGTTATCAGGGTCAGACTGCCGGTTGCAGAACTACCGCAGGTGCAACCGCTGGTTACTACGGCATTACTTGGCTAAAGTCGCCTTTGGGCGATCTGAAGAACAAGCTTTTCAGCAACCCTGAAAGCCCGTTCTACGCTCCTAGCCACCCGAACGCAGGTGACACAATCACCTACAACAGGGCACACTACGCAGCGTTCGGTAACGCCAACCAGCAACGCAGCACTCGCGCGGCGTTTGGTCAGGTCTCCATGACTGAGTTGAATTCGTTGGATGGTCGTACGCCAGCTGAATTGGGCGCTGGCAACTATCTGCTGTATTTCACGCCAGAAGAGTACAGCGGCGTTCTTCCTGACGCCGATCAGGCTAAGTATCCCAAGTTCGTTCCGGGTGAGCAGATTAATCCGGAAACGAATCTTCCCTTTGGTAAGTGGGATTACAACAAGGATGGAGTCCAAGACACTATCTCGGTTCCTGGTTGCGGGCGTCAGGGCTGCCACAAGCTGTGGTCAGATACCAACGCAGGTGGTTACCGCATGCAGTACGGCAACGTGTTTAACACCATCACCGCCGGCCCGTTTGCGCTTGCGGCTGGTGACACGACTCAGTTCCTATGGGCCTTCACATGGGCTGGCGACTCAATCGAGTACATTACGCGCATCGATAACTTGATCAATGCGTACTACACCAACTACGAAGGTCCGGCTGCGATTGCGTTCCCCGCAATTAATCCTGCTACCGATTACACGCTTTCAGCTGCAGAGCTGATCGACTCATTAATCGGAAGTGGCGCAGGCTCTGGCAACGTTGGAGCACGTATCACGATTCGTCTTCCGCAGATCAACCCGGTGGATAACTTCTTCCTCCGCCAGATTGCGAAGATACGTGAGGACTCGGTCAACAACGTGGGACGTACCCGTGAGATCCTCGCTCTGAATCCGAAGCTGTTGGAGAGGCTTACGGCGCGCGCTCAAGATAACCTCTCTTCGGTTTACATCTTTAAGTCGTGCGATGGTGGTTCTAACTGGACGACAACAACAGGTATTTCATCAACCTGTACTTTGAGTAACACACGCAACGTTGACAACAACGTTATGTCGTTCTCGTGGCGTCCAGTTTCAATCATCAACTACACGAACGGTATTCCTGCTTCGGGTACCTTCACGGACAACGTGATGGGCGGACGTAACTACATGTACTCGATGGTTACGCGTACACGTGGTTTCCGTGATATCCAAGTGTTCGACGAAACTGCAGACGGTATAGTTGTTAGCGATGTTCAAACGCTGTTTGGCATTGCTCGCGACACGATCAACTCTGCGATGGCAACGAACGGTTCTAGCGTTGTAAACATCTATGCTCCGATCAGCAACGCAGCAGGGCGTACGTTTGCACGTGTTGACACTGCGTCGTTAGGTAGCATTGCAACACAGGACGTTCAGTTCTCTAACGTAGGTGCTACAGTTTCTGGCACAACACGTCTTGTTTACGCAAACAGGCTCGTTGTTCGTAAGACAATCGACAGCATCACAAACGCTACGACGACGACGATCAGCGCTCAGTACGTGTTGCCATCTGCTGTTATTAATCCGGCAGATCCAGTGACTGAAGGTTTTGTCGCTCGCAGTCAGACGTTCACTGCGAATGCAAACATTCCAGTCCGTGCTAGCTCTGGCCTGCTTGCTGGTACGTCGGTTGGTAGCTCAGGTACAGCAAAGGTCTACGTTGACACTATCTCAGCTGTTGCAAACAGCATGGGTTACGTTTGGGTCAACGCAGACAATCAGCCTATCTTCGCATCAGTTAACCAGTACGCTGGTAACTTCGATCGCGAGCAGCAGACATCACCGCTGTATCCGGGCTACACCGTTCGTTCGCGCGATAGTGCTAATGCCTCAACAGGTTTCCGTCAGGAGCTGTTGGTGGCAAGCGGTACAGTTCGCGATCGTCGTTTCGTAGTTCGCAAGGCAGGTGATACGCTTCAGGGCAACGCCCGCCAGTTCTCGCTGTTTGTACAGCCGATCTCTGGTACGGTTAAGCGCTCACGCGGTGGTAGCTATGAGCTCTCATGGCTAACGGACCCGTGGGGCCCTGGCGCACCGTTCCTCCTTGATCCGGTTGATGGCCTTCAGTCGCGCGTAACAGCGTCACTTCAGGCTGCAGCTTCCAAGGCTACGGAGTTCACGGTAACCGATGAGCGTTTCGCTGCCGCAGTTGGTGCGACAACGGCTCGCCCAATGGTTCGCGTTCGCGTTCCGTTTACCATGACATACACCGATCCGGAAAACGGAACGGCCGTACCGGTCAAGTTCGCAATGTTGTCACGCACCATCTTCCCGTTCAACACACGTACACTCGGTGCTGGCACGGACACGGCGCGCGTAGACATTCTTGACTCCATGTGGATGCCGGGTGACACGCTGTTCGCAATTCACAGCTTGACACGCGACAGCACGATCTTGGTTGGAACGACACGCGTTCCGGTGATGGCCCCTGAGACCATCAACGGTGTTACGGGCTATCGTCCAATTCAGGTTACGGTCGACTCGGTTGGTTTGAACAAGCTGGTGGTTTCGTGCCAGCCTGGTGCAATCTCAGTTGGCAACCGCGCGACGGGTTCGGCGTTTGAAACCACGACCTGTAACCCGATGGTAATTCAGTCACGTGGTTCTACGGCCAACGGTGGTTACCTCCCAGTTGAACCGGGTTGGAAGGAGTACTTCGAGCTTACGCGCACATTCGATGCTCGTAGTGAGGTTTCGCTTACAGCGCTTCCATTCACAACAGGCAACGTTGTAACTGCGGCTCAGTTGTCCAAGATCAACGTGGTTCCGAACCCGTACATCGTCCGCTCAGACATGGACGAAGTGAACGGTCGTACGTCGAACGCCAGAATCTGGTTCACCGGCGTACCTGAGCAGGGCATTCTCCGCATCTACTCAGTGTCCGGTCAGTTCCTACAGGAACTCACCTGGACTGCGGCAGACCTTACCTATCAGGGTAACGTTACCGTGACTGGCGACTTGCCGTACAATCTGAGAACACGCGAAGGTGTCGAGCTTAGCTCGGGCCTCTACCTGTACGTACTCACCGCCACTGGTCCGAATGGTAAGGACCAAGTGCATCGCGGTAAGTTCGCAATCATCCGCTAACGGAGTGGTGATGAAGATTCTTCGCCTTATCGGCGCAGTCGGCGCCGCCACCGCAATCCTGGGCGCGCAAGCGCGCGCCCAGGGAGTGGGTGGAATTCTTCCGACTGCTGAGGACACCCCTAATCGTCAGGGTACGCGTGGTGCCAACTTCCTGCACATCGGAATTGGCGCAAAGGCTGGCGCGATGGCAGGTGCTGTAGGCAGTTCGGTATCCGGACCTATTTCATGGTTCTGGAATCCCGGCGGTGCTGCTACCACCGAGGAGTTCGGTCTAGTCGCAGGTCGTCAAGATCTTTATGGAGATCTTGGACTTGGACAGTCGTATGTCGCATCGAGCTTCCCACTACTGGGCGGCGTGATTGGTATTCATATCAACACGCTTAGTTCGGGTGATATTCAGCGTACTACTGAAGCGAACCCGTTTGGTGAGCGTATCGGTGGTTCCAGCTTCCAGTGGACTTCTACTGTCGCAGGGCTCGGTTATGCCCGCCGCCTTACAGACCGCCTTTCAATAGGTGCGCAGGCCAAGTACATCCGTGAAGGTGTTACTGACGCCGGCACATCATGGATGGCTGCTGACGTAGGAACCGTTTTTAACACAGGTCTGTACGGTGTTACGCTTGGCGGTGCCATTCGCAATATCGGTGGTACATCGCGTGCTAAGGGTGCAGTTATCCAGCGCGTAATCACCACCACAGACCACTCGACACTTCGTGAGTCACGTCGCGTCGACCTCTACACCAAGATGACGGAAATCCCGATCGTGTTCCAGTTCTCGATCGGTTCCGATTTGCTTGGATCAGCTAACTCGCTGCTCGGCGGCGCAGGTGGTTCGAACACACTGCATGCTGAGCTCACCGCTTTCGACGGTACCGACATCTCGACGCAGTACGGTGTTGGCCTCGAATACGGCTTCAAGAACGTCCTATTCCTGCGCGGCGGAAAGCGCATGTATAACGACGATCGTGATCGCGGTGGTTATGGCAGCGTTGGTATGGCTGGTGGTTTTGGTCTTCGATTCCCGGTATTCGGACGTCCTGTACAGTTTGACTACTCGTACCAGGATATGGGTGCCCTGCAGAATATTCAGATCTTCTCCTTCGAGGTGGGTCGATGAAGCGCACTTTGGGTGCGGTAGCGCTGTTGGTCTTGGCTTCAGCTACAGTTGAAGCGCAGGTTCAGCCGCGTTCGTTCTCGGTAACTACGCGCGTCGGGACATTGACGCCGGAGCGTTCCGCAAGTATGGACATGTCGGGGCTTATTGGCCTCGACACCGAATACGCCATTAATAGATGGCTTGGTATCGGTGCAAACGTCGACGTGGCGCGTGGAAACACGCGCCGCGAGGATTTTGTCGCTCGATACTCCTACGGTAACGCATCAGTTGGTGGTGGTGATACGGTTTACTACCAGTACCTCAGTCAGCCGGTTAACACCATTAACCTCGGCGTCTTCGGCGTGCTGCGCGCTCCGAGTGAGCGTTTCAGCCCGTTCGTCATGGCCGGTGTTGGCACCTACAGCATGTTCCTTGATGCTCAGGTGGCGGGTAAGGCCGAACGTAAGGTCGAGATGTCCTACCTCTTCGGCGCTGGTGCTTGGATTCGCTTTACAGAGTCTACCGGTATTCAGTTGGACGTTCGCGCACTTCAGATGCAGAAGTACGATCGCGCCTTCCTAGATCCGTCAAAGGGACGTTCCCCGAACACGGTTTTCCCGGAAGACTTCCCAGAAGTACCGGCAGCGAAGAACACGGCACTTAATACCGTGATCACGCTTGGCTTCCGCTACATCCCCAATGGAGGCAACTGAGACCGATGAACTCCATGAAACACGTTCTTTACTCTGGTGCTGCACTAGCACTTCTCGCCACCGCTGCTTGCAGTGACGAGCGTGCAATCACAACGGAGCCTGTCGGCGACATAGGATACGGCCAAAACCTTATTCGTGTCTCCAATACGTCACTCCCGCGCGGGCGCGCAAACTTCACGGCGACGCCAATCGCGAACGCTACACCAGCAGCTGACACAATCGTGCTTCAGTTGGCGGGTCTAGACTCCCTCACGTCTGGTTCGTACGTCGTTTGGGTAGCTAACGATTCTGCTACTAAGTTCGCTCGTGCTACTGGTACGCTCACCATTACTACAGTAGATACTACGATTACTGAAACTGGTGACCCCGAGTTTTCCACTACAACAACCACTCTTAACAACGTAAGCGAGTTTAAGAATGGTGGCCCGAACAAGCGTATGCGGTTCCATGCGCTTCGTTCCAACATGAGTGGTTTCTCGGCCAGCGATTCAATCGGTGTAATCATCGTTTCGGTTGAAACGTCAGCAGGTGCCGAACCAAGCGCCGTTCGCCCGCTATGGGCACGTCGTAGCGAAGCTGCAAGCAATATTTCTGGTCTTCGCTTCGGTAACTTCAAGTCACGGATCATCGAGCAGTACGTTTACGCCACTGGCACAACTGCTCTTGTTCCAACAACCGCCACGACAAACATTCCCCGCGGTCGTATCGAAGTTCGCGGTGATGTTTTCACGGTGAACGACTCGAACTACTTCCGTCCACCGGTCGGCTACTACTACAAGGCTTGGGCTATCAAAACGGGTAACTTCGGTGTCTTTGTTGACACCGTTTCGCTCGGCGACAAAGCCTCACCGTATCCGCGTCGTATCTCCTTCAAGGAAGCAGACGTTACGGTGCCGGATCCAATTTCCATGTATGTCTCAGGTACGCCCTGCGCACCGACTGCAGCGGAATGCCCGACTCAACAGCCTGTTATCGTTGCTTCTCAGCACAGAGCTTTGGCTAGCCAACTCGGTGCCGTTACAGATGGAAGGGCATGGAAGAGCTTCGCTTGGACATACGTAACACTCGAGAACAAGGCCTCGGATGAAAACGCTATGGGCGGCGTAGTTATCATGAACACCAGTCATCCGGGATCGATCTCCGGACTGTAATACGGTGTAGCAGTTACCACAAAACGAAGGGCCGACAGTGTTTCAATACTGTCGGCCTTTTGTTTTAGTCATACGACCCAACTAAATCCCTTTGCGGTGATATGAAAAGCGCGACTTGTATGAAAAGCGCGACTTGTATGAAAAGCGCGACTTGTATGAAAAGCGCGACTTGTATGAAGGGCGCGACTGTATGAAAGGTGCAATCGTATGCAGGGCGCAATTGTATGAAAGGCGCAATCGCCGGTAACGCAAAACAGCCCGCCTACTCTCTTGTGCAAGTGACGGGCTGTTCTCTTCTTCTCCTATTCCGGCCTTATGGAACTACACGAAGCACGCGAGATTTTCCTTGGCTATTATCGCCAACCCATAGCGCCGTTCCGTCTGAAGCGATCGTCGTTGCGTAACCCGCTTGGCGGGACGAACCAACAATACGAGCCTTAGGAGAAAGCTCAACTTTAGTGATGCCATCAACGCCACCGGCGACAAATAAATCGTCACCAACAAACGCAACGCCAAATGCAAATCGTGGCTCGCCTTTAAAAATAATTGGCGTGGTAACTCCACCTGCTTGAAGAGACTGACGTGGCCAAATAGCTAAACCATTGCTGCCAAGCGCAACCGCAACCCAAAGAGGTGAAGAGGCAGTACCTTGCGCCTGTCCGTCTAACGTCGACTTCTGCGTTAGCGCGGGTGCGCTTCCTGTGAGCGAAAGCTCAAGAAGCAAAGAGTCTGTAGTAACCCAAAACACGTTTCCAATGGAGTCGTACGAAATCGACGAAACATGATCAGGCGCTACAATCGAATCTCTACGTGCAGATTCACCTTCACCCGCAATGACAAAAATTGTGGCACCCGAAGATGCAACGGTTGATGTGGGGGAAGTCGCGAGCGCGTCGATGGAGCCATCAAAAACGCGATTAAGAAGACCTGTTGTTGGCGGAGTAGACCACAGTGCCGTCCCTGTTCCAATGAAAACGCTCGGTGCACCACCGGATATCGCTACCTGACGCACATCGCTCAAACCAGCGCCACGGCGACGCAATGCAGCTGAGCGCGATGTCGTCGATATAACGTGCGTACCACTGTCCGTGGCCACAGCTAGCAACGAGTCGCGATAGCCGAGCGAAAGAGGAAGCGACGGTACAGCGTACTCTGTAGATGAGAAAACGAGAGACATACCAACGCGAGGGCGCTCAGCTCTTCGTTGCGCCTCTACCTCCCGTGCCGTAAACAATCCAGCAATACCACCGCTAATTGTTAGGTACGGTAAAGCACAATTCCACGGACCGCACTTTCCCGTTCTGTCTCCACCCTCGGCAAGGAAGTGGTAGCCAACAGCGAGTAAACCGCCTAACGCAGCCCCCACACCCATGTACACAAAGGGCGTCTTACTAGCGGCTTGAGGATGCGATTGCGTAACCGTCTGTCGTGCCTGAACGGTAGTAGGGGTTGCTAGCGACACGGCAGCTGATACAGCGGCAGTTGTCAAAGCTGCTGAGAAGGCGGCCGACTTAGTCACCTTGATGCGTGAGTTACCTAAAAGAGAGCGGCGCATAGTTACTTCCGGTCGAGGTAAAAGATTCGGTCACTGCGGGAAGTACTGTTGGTTGTCTTGTCTACTACTGTCATCTCAATACGGTACTTACCCGGCGGAGATGAACCGAGACCCAGCGAAAATATCTGAGGTACACGGTCTCGCCCATTTAAACTCTCCAACCGTTCGTACGTTGCGGCCAAAGCCTGATCACCAACTGGAGAGATTCCGACAGCGTCAGAAATATTGCCAAACAGCCGGCCTATGTGAGTACCGCTGGTACGATCTATCTCAAGAAGTCTCACAACGATGTTAACGGTGAAACGCACATTACCCGCGCTGTCAGGTACCAAACCGTAGTTCTCCCAGTAAAGAGAGAACTGCTCGCGCTGCGTCATGGTGAGATTACCGCGAGGGTTTAACGCAGCGTCACTTAACCCACTAACAGCCCCGTCTGGCGCGGCGCTCTTGTAGCCAATTAGAACGTCGCTAAGCATGAGTGCGCCGGGAACAATCACACGCGCATCAACTTCATCTTGTGCACGCCCGGAGGCGGTAACTACAGTCGGGTCAACCGTTTCAACACGCAGGCGATAGCGGCCGGGACTCACGTCTCTAATCCAAACTTTAGACGCAAGAGACGGTGCGGGTAGCTTTACGTGCATTGTATCGGTGTCCAACAAGCGCATGCGCGAGGGAACTCCCATATGCAACGACCACGATAAAGTGCCGTCAGCCATTTCAGTATCGCGGTAAAGATTAGATGGATTAGCCGACGCGGCAACAACCAACGTTACCTCGTTAGGATTCCTACCGCGAAACCGAGCGATCTGCATAGGAACGGTATCAACATTTGCGGCCGATGCGATATTTCGAAGAGAGAACGGCACTTCATCGCGCGTTACTTCAGCGAAGTTGCGAAACTCACCGGCAAAAGTCGCGATGTTCATAGCTGGAGGGCCCGCAAACACGAAGTGCATGTCTTCAGTAGGCCAGCGCCAAACCGTTATGATTCGGCCAATTGCATCGCCGGCATCGGCAGAGTTCTGCGATGAGAATGTCGCGATTTGCGGTGGCTCACCATATCGCGCGATGATTAAGCCTCTGTCCGTCTTCCACCCCACCTGGCGCATGTCGCCGTCAGTCCAGTAAAGGTCTGAGAATGCATTGCGCGCCATAAACTCCAGCCATGCTTCGTTCTCGGGAGTCGAGAGCAACGGGTCGGCGGCTTCCCAAAACGCACTGTCGGTGTGGATACGCGCGGAGTCGGTTAACGATTCGTACGCCCGAGCTTCAGGCTTACGTACTATACGTGCCAATGAAGAGATGTCTCTGCGGTCGGCTGCAGGCATGCGAACAAGTGCATCCTTGAAGAAGGCATCCGCGCTACGGAGCTGCCCCAGCTTATACGCAGCGAGACCAGCTGCAAGACGTATCCGCGCACTACCAGTTCCAGCGTCGTTAAATGGCTTCGCAACCTGAACCATCTCTGCGTAGCGTCGCTGATCGTATAAAACGCTGAGTATTGCTACCGCGCTTGGTTCGTGCGTTGGTACAGCGTGAAGTGCTTGGCGAAAAAGCTCCTCGGCCTCGGATCTATCTACAGAACCTATCCCCACAATAGGCGTGGAGTGTTGCTCAAGAAACTCGCGCACGTAGTGCAAACGACTAGTAGCAGCGTATGGATCAAACATTTGACCCAAACTGGTGACCATGTAGCGATGGCGCGTAGTCGAGTACCTGCGTTGCTTAATAAGCCCCAGTTCGTAGGCCGCTTCTGCAAAATTAATAGGACTGCCTGAAGCTTCAGCGATCTTCAGAGCGCGTCTAAAATGACGTTCGGCTTCCAAACGCAGCATTGGCGACATAAGACGGACACGCCCCATCTCAATTGCGTAGCGTGCGTTCGTTTTATCTAAGTTTTCGGCACGTTGCAGTAGACGCCACGCAACCAAGTTGCGCGCCATGTCTTCTAAACGCAAAAACGTTGTTCTGTTTAGGATCACTGCGCGCCAATACAAGACGTCCGTGTTTCTTGGCGCTATTTTACTCGCACGTTCAAGCATCTCGAGTGCTTGAGTAGTGTCGCCTTCTGAGGCGCGCGCAAGTGCGTGATGTAAAATGGAATCGGCACCCTGCAAATTTTTCGCAGGATTACGCAATGCGGGCTGCGCATGAACTAGGTCTCGACCGAATGCAGGTGCAAGCGTTAGTAACGCCGTTGCAGTCAGTACCTGAGCACGACAGAGAATACGTCGCATCAGCGGGAGGGAAGGCGGTTGCGCGCGCTTAAAGTGTGCAGGGTCACACACATTACGCACTACAGCCAGTAAAAGGGCACTACTGAACGTAGATACCCATAAGTGAAATGTACCATGCTGGAACCGCAGCGCTACCGTCACGTACAACGCATGTAGCAGCTGTCCCTTTCTAACCGGAGCATACATGAGCGGTCCCCTAAGTTTTCGTAGTTTGTTTGTTCGTGTTTCACCGTTTTTCGCCGCGGCAACCCTAGCGCTTCCGTTTACTTCAGCCACCCTGTCGGCACAGGCTGCCAGCTACCCTGCCTTACAAGTTCCCACCGCTTCAGTCCGAGACTATACGGGCGCTATATCATCTGGACCCGGTACGTCCGCACTCTTTCAATGGCGTGAAGGCGTCTCAAATTCAATGCACTTGGGGCTAGACGTGGGATTAATGGACCGAAAGGGTAGTAACGACTTACGACTGTTCTTTGGCGGCTCGGTAGGATCGGAGCTAATTAGGGCCACTGGTGACCAACCGCTAGATGTCTTGCTTACTGGCGGCGCGGGCCTGTCTACTGGAGACGGTATAACCATTCTTCGGGTTCCCTTCGGTGCATCTGTGGGGCATACATTCGAGCTAGACCAAGGCATGGCGCTAACTCCTTTTGTTCACCCGCGTATTTCGCTCGACTTCTGTTCCAACTGTGGGCGTTCATCGAAAAGCGAGCTCAGCATAAACTTCGATGTTGGCGCTGACTTTCAGATAAATAGGCAAATGTCGTTGCGAGCAGCCCTTATGTTTAGCGGCTCAGATTACTTCGGAAGCAGTGACGCCTTTGCTATTGGACTTAACTGGCGTCCAGCAGCGCTTCGTTAGCGGCTCACCAGCAGAACTCCGTTAGCGGCTCATAAGATTACTGCCGTTGTGGGTTGGGTAATGGCGCCAGCATAGCGTGCCACTCACAACGGCAATGGTTCGTCGCGTGTTGGTTGCATACTGGCGCTTTGAAGTTGCG
>CAYYSP010000009.1:0-40604 GCA_964474535.1 uncultured Gemmatimonadaceae bacterium | reverse complement strand
AGGTTCGCGCCGTGCTCGAGGGACGCTGGGTCTGGCCCAGCGTGATCCTGTGCGAAGCGGTGCGCATCCGCGTCGGCGACGACGTGGCCGAGGTCACAGATGCAGGGGTGTGCCACGAAGGCAACATCTACATCCCAGCCGGGGAAAGCTCCGGCGAACCGGTGCGCCAGCTCTCGTGCTTCACCGACGAGCACGATCAGTATCTCGATGCCGATCTGGATGCCGACCGCGAGGCACTGGCCGATCTGATCCGACGGCTGCGCTCGGTCGATCCGGTGCAGACGATGGACTCGTTGCTGCAGGGCCTGCGGCTGGGCAAGTATCCGTTGCTGCATGGCAAGCGCTTCCGGCTCAGCGTGGGCGTGGGTCCGGCGCCGGGGCACTCCATCGAAATGGTGGATGGAGACGGTCATGCAGGATCATGACTACGCCGCGCGCATCGAGGCCGTGAAGCAGCGCGCCCATGGCCGCTGGAGCGAGATCCTCGCCGGCGAGGGAGTGGACGAGCGCATCCTGAAGCACCGCAACGGGCCCTGCCCGCTTTGCGGTGGCACGGATCGTTTCCAGTACACCGACAAGTTCGGCGAGGGCAACTACCACTGCCGCCAATGCGGACCCGGTGGCGGCTTCAAGCTGCTGCAGGCGATCAACGGCGTGGACTTCAACACGGTGCTGCGCAACGTCGAGCGCGCGCTGGGCGTGCTGCCGGCGAGCGTGCCTGCCAATACACCGGCCCACACAGGGGAACCCTCGGCAGATCGCATGCGCAAGCTGGTGCAGCGAATATGGGGCGAAGCCCGGCCCGTGACGGCCGGCGACGAGGTCGACCGCTATCTCGGTGGTCGTGGCCTGGCCCTGCCGGTGTACCCGGCCGTGTTGCGCTTCCACCCCGCACTGGGCTACTACGAAAAGGACGGGGCCGGCAAGTCGCGCAAGTGCGCCGAATACCCGGCCATGCTGGCCTGCATACAGGGTGCGGACGGGCACGCGGTGACGCTGCACCGCACCTACCTGAAGGACGGCGCGAAGTTGAAGGCGGCCGATGCGAAGAAGGTGCTGTCGGCGGGGATCAACGGCGCGGCGGTGCGGCTGTTCGAGCCGACCGACGAGCTGGCGGTGTGCGAAGGCATCGAGACCGGCATCGCACTGCACCTGGCCACGGCCAAGCCGGTGTGGGCCGGCATCAGCGCCGGCAACCTGGAAAAGTTGTGGTTGCCCGACAGCGTGCGCAAGGTCTGCATCTACGCCGACAACGACGCCGACGGCGACTTCGCCGGCCAGTGCTTCGGCTTCGCGCTGGCACGCCGGTTGAAGCGCGAAAACAAGACGGCCGGTTCCCGGCAGGTGCAGGTCTTCGTGCCGCGCCAGGCCGGGGCCGATTGGGCCGATGTGTGGTGCCAGCGCCGCAAGGCCAAGGCGCCATGCGAGGGCTGAGTGTGTGGGTGGATGTGTGGGTGGGTGTGGTTCGGTCCTCGCGACGGGACCGCACCCGCTTTTTCAGCGGCGCTGTGCCATGCGGCGCCGGCGAAAAAGTTGACTTCGGTTTCCCACTGGTCGCTGTCAGACCAGGCGGCGCCTCACGGCGTCGCGAAGACAGCCCTGGAGTTCGAGCGCGATAACGATCGCGCCTTTCGTGGACCGGCCTGCCAACGTGGCAGCCGGTCCGTCATCAGCCCTGGCGGGGATGTGCATCCCCGCGACGGGGCCGCGCCGTCCTCGCTTTCTATGCATGGAGTTCGACATGAAGAGTGGACGTACGCTCGTGAGCCTGGCGCAGGAACTGCAGCGCCAGCTGCAATCGAAGAAGGACCTGATCGTGCCCTCGCCACTGGTGCATCACAGCACCGGCGATCGAGGCGAGACCCAACTGGTGGTCGATGAAGGCGGCAACGTCGTGCACTACGACGTCACGCCGCTGGCGCGGCGCCAGCTGGCCGACAAGCTGAAGATACCGTTTGCCTACTTCGAGCGCATGCGCGAGGAGCAGCCGGTGCTGCTGGACCGCAACGTGAACACCTGGCTGCAAAGCGAGGATGAACGGCGCATGCTGCGCACGCTGGACGGCAAGGTGCGCGCGGTGTTGTCGGATCGCTATCGCCGGCTCGACAACTACGACCTGGCCGAGAGCGTGCTGCCGATCCTGCAGCAACTGCCGGAGGTACGTTTCGAGTCGGTCGAGCTGACCGACACGCGCATGTACCTGAAGTGCGTCACGCCTCGGCTGACGCACGAGATGGCACGTGGCGACATCGTGCAGGCCGGCGTGGTGATCAGCAATTCGGAGGTCGGTCAAGGGACCCTGTCGGTGCAGCCGATGCTGTTCCGGCTGGTGTGTCTGAACGGCCTGATCGCCGCGGACCGCACGCTGCGCAAGACGCACGTGGGCCGATCGCTCGGGAGCGAGGACGAAGGCCTGCAGGTCTACCAGGACGACACGCTGCGTGCCGACGATGCGGCCTTCTTCCTGAAGGTGCGCGACGTGGTGCAGGCGGCGGTGTCGGAAACGGCCTTCCGCCAGACGGCGATGAAGCTGCAGAAAACGCTGGGCATCGCGCTGGTGGGTGATCCGGTGAAGACGGTCGAGGTGCTGGCGCAGCGCTACACCTTGAACGACGCGGAGCGCTGCGGTGTGCTGCGCCACCTGATCGCCGAGGCCGACCTGTCCGGCTACGGGTTGGTCAACGCGGTGACGCATTTCAGCCAGGAGCTCGACGACTATGACCGGGCCACCGAATTCGAGGCGTTGGGCGGCAAGCTGATCGAGCTCGGCGCGCCCGAGTGGAAGGGCTTGGCCGAAGCGGTCTGATCAACGACCGTGTAGCCGCAGCGGCGAGCGCATGAGGTCGAGCCACCACGGCTCGACCTTGCGCTCGTCGATGCGCGCGCGACCCCGGCGCAGTTCGCGCCGGCGTGTGCACACGCGCCACCGACCTCGACCGCCTCGCGCGCATGCCTCCCGTGTTTGCTGAAATTTCGCTGATTTTCAGCGCGCGATCTGCTGTCGTTCGCGCTTAGAGTGGCACGGCAACACCATCAGAGTCCATGCCATGAGCGGATCGAGGAGCAGGCATCTGGCCCGTCTGGCCCGTCCGACCAACCTCGCCGGGTTGGCGAATTCGCGCCGGCCCATGACCGGTGGCGGCAGGCACACGCATGCAGCGATTCGTCGGGTCAGTGTGGGCCGCCCACGCATTCTTCCGCGGATTCCAGGGATTGCGCATGGCAAGGCAGCCCGCAGCGGCTCGGATCGCGTTGGGCTCTTGCCTGCAGCGACGGATGCCACCTGTGCTGACTCACGCGCCACGTTGCGCGGCGAATCCCACCTTCGAAGTCACCAAGAAACCATGAACGCCACCCATCACCGCGCCTGTCCCGGGCTTCACTCAGGGAAACACCATGAGCCACGTGCAACTCTCCGACGTCCAGATCGCGAACCTGACCCTGCTGCTCACCATCCGTGACGGCGTGCTGCAAGACCGA
Organism: uncultured Gemmatimonadaceae bacterium; assembly: GCA_964474535.1. Lineage (GTDB taxonomy): Bacteria > Gemmatimonadota > Gemmatimonadetes > Gemmatimonadales > Gemmatimonadaceae > Gemmatimonas. Next base: position 37,124 of record CAYYSP010000009.1, on the reverse strand, counting down.
ACTGCCGCCTGCTGCAGGTTCGCGCTGGACGCGACGCAGGCCGATCGACTGAGTGCCATGAGCATCCAGCAGGTCATGGCCATCGTCGCCAATGTCGGCGACGCCACGCTGTTCCCGCCGCGGCGCGACCTGGTCGCGTTGCTCGACAAGCCCTTGCCGCTCGCCAGACCTCTGGCCGCGGTTCACGCCGCCCGCCATCCGGCTGTCTGATCCGATCACGCAGCGGAGCTGTCCGTGCAGTCGCGAGTCGATCGACAGATACGCGCCCTGGCGCTGGCCAAGCAGTGCGCTGCCCATGGCGCGCGCGTGCGCACCATCAGCCACCTCAGCGGACTGAATCCGCGTGAGGTCCTGCGATTGCTGTTCCCCGACCGGCTGGCGGTTCCCCGGGGTCGCTCACCCGATTCGCCGGAGTGGTATCACGGGGCAAATTTGCTGTATCGGGCGGAAGCCTCGATCGTCGTGTCCCTCTACCGCCGCCTGCGTTCGGCGGATATCGGCGCCGCCGAGGCACTGCTGGGTGCCTACCGGCACTACCTGGGCGTGTGCCAGGCGCCGCAGCGCATCAGTTTCGACCGTGCCTTCGACCTGGCGGCGCATACCGATGGGTTGTGGCTCACGGAATCACGCAGCTTCTCGCTCGTCGTTTGCCCGGCCTGCCGCAGCGAGTTCCTGGCCGCGTACGGCGCCGTGGCGCTGTCGAACCACGACTGCCCGTTCTGCAAGCTGGTGCAGCGCTATGGCACCGACGCGCGTGTGCAGTCGTCGTTCCCTGCGCGGCCGCTGATCGCACCGAGCGCGATGGAACTGGGCATGCTCGCGTTGTTGCGTGCTGCCCCTCAACCCGCGGGGCAGCAGCGTGAGTGACCAAGGCCCGGTAAGGGAATAAACGTCGACGCGCCGGTCTCGTCAGATCAAAGAGCCGCGTCCTTCAGCTTCTTCAGCGCGCGGGTCTTGATCTTGACGGTTGCAGGCTTGGCGGCGAAGACGCGCTCTTGCTTGGTGAACGGATCGATGCCCGTGCGCTTCTTCTTCGCGGGCACGTTGATCACGTTGACCTTCAGAAGGCCCGGCAGCGTGAACGAACCCAAGCCTTTCTTGTGCACCGAGGCCAGGATGGTGGCTTCCAGCGAGGCCATGATGGCGCGTACTGCCCTGACCTCCACCGCAGCCAGTTCGGCCAGATGGGTGATCAAGCTGGTCCTGTTGAATGCCGTATTGATGGGCTTCACGGCAGCGGGCTTGGACGGCGTAGCGGCCTTGATCGCCTTCTTTGCGGGAGCCGATTTCTTGGCCGGTGCCTTGGTCATCGATTTCTTTGCAGTTGCCATTGAGTCTCGGTGTTGAGAGTTGAAGAGTAGCCCCTGTGCGAGGGCCGCGCATTTTAGGCCCGGCATGTTCGTGCGCGAACCAGGTGAATCCTTGCCGACGCGATATCGCACTTCGATCCGAGGGCCACACGCCGATCTGGCAAACGCCTCGCGGCACAATGGCAGGCATGGCAAACATTGCATCCCTCCTGAAGACCGAGATTTCCCGCGTGGCCCGCAAGGAAGTGCGCGCCGACACCTTGGGCCTCAAGAGGACCGTCGGCGGGTACCGCACCGAGATCGCCGCATTGAAGCGACGCGCGCAGGCGCTGGAACTTGAACTTCGCCGCTTGAGCAAGGCCCATGCGAAGGCTGTGCCGGTCGAAGTGCATGCGCAGCCTACGCAGAAACTTCGATTCACCGCAAAGGGCCTCGCGTCGCAGCGACGAAGGCTGGGCCTGTCGGCACAGGACTGCGGGCTACTGGTGGGCGCGTCCGGTCAGTCGATCTACAACTGGGAGGAAGGCAAGGCGCGTCCTCGGGCCAAACATCTGCCAGCGATTGCAGCACTGAGGAGCATGGGCAAGAAGGAAGCCGCTTCACGCCTGGCGTCGTTGCGGTAGTCGTCTGGCGCAACACGCCAGCTTTGATTTTGACGACCGTCAGGCCTGCCAGACGCCATAGCCGGCTTCGCGCAGGCCGATGGCCAGTTCTACCTCCATCTCGCGGGCGGCCTCGTACGGCATCGGGTTGTACACCTCGTACAGCGCCGGCAGCAGGCGCAGGCCGTACTTGAAGACGAAGCGATTCGCCTGAATACCTGCCTTGTGCTTGTCGAACCGCAGGTCGGGGTCGAGCCCCGTCATGCCGACATAGACGAAGGGCTTGCCCAAATGGTGGTCGGGGTTGGCCTTGCGGAAGCTGGGCTCGTTCCACACCGGGTCTGCCAACTCGACGACGTAGACATGGTGGTGATGACGGGCGGGCCGTGACATCCGCTTGGTGTTCTTCGGATCCACAGCCAGAGTCGGCTCGATGAGAACGGGCTTTGAATGGCGGGACACGCAGCAATTCTCACTGACGTCCCCGAGAGGCCGCCGGCCGGATCTCCAACCTTCAGGCCCGTACCACCGGCATCTCATTCCAGCGCGTGGTGTACCGCGGTGACCTGCGGTCCTGGCGTGTCGCCCAGACGCGCACGTCGGCACCCTGGCTGGCCAGCGTGGCACTGCCGATCCGCACCGCGTCGCGGCCGAAGCGCTTGTTCAGCTCATCCATCGCCGACATGAGGGCGGGCCGATCCCGTTCCGGCGTTGGGCCGCCCCGCTCGGCTTGGTTGAACAGATCGAGTTCCTCCTGCACTTGGGAGGCAGGCTGCAGGTCCAGCAGCATGACGCCGGCCTTGGCGTAGTTGAATCCGCTGCGGAAGTGCCGGACCGCGGTCGCCGCCGCAGTGCCCACCAGCAGCCGGGTGTCGGCCGTGGGCCGCACCAGAGGTACGGTGACACTGACGCTGTGTTGTTTGTCGTTCTGGCGATACGGGCTGGTGGTGAAGAACACGGTGATCGCGGCGGCGACGCTGTCCTGCTGCCTCAGCTTCTCGGCAGCCCGGGATGCAAACTCGCTCACCGCCTCGACGATGCCCTCCTGCTGGGTGACTGCGGTACCGAAGGAGCGGGACACGAGGATCTGCTGCTTGGCGGCGGGCGCGTCGTTGAGCTCCACGCAGGAGGTGCCGCGCAACTCCAGCACCGTCTTCTCCAGCACGACGCTGAACTGCCGCCGAAGCATGGCGGTGTCGCTGCGCACCAGGTCGAGCACGGTGCGGATGCCGCCTTCGATGAGGCGGCCGGCGATCTTCTTGCCCACGCCCCACACGGCGCCGACCTCGGTATGGGCGTACACCCGATCGAGCTCGGCTTGGGACAACGAGCCGAAGTCGCAGACCTGCTCGATGCGCCCCGGCGCGAAGCCGGGGTAGGCGCCGGGTTTGCGGTCGGCCGTCTAGGCGACGTGATTGGCCAGCTTGGCCAGCGTCTTGGTGGGGCCGAAGCCTACGCTGGTGGGCAATCCGGTCTCACGAAGCACAGCGGCACGCAGTTGCTTGCCGACGCCCGCCAGATCGGCCTGAACGCCCGAGAAGTCGAGGAAGGACTCGTCGATCGAATACACCTCCTGGCGTGGCGCATAGCGCGCAACCACCGACATCATGCGGCTGGACATGTCGCCGTAGAGCTCGAAGTTGGCGGACAAGGCGATCAACCCGGCACTGCGCTGCAGATGCCGGACCTGAAACCACGGCTGCGCCATGGCCACGCCCAGTTCCTTGGCTTCGTTGCTGCGGGCGATGCAGGCACCGTCATTGGACGACAGCACGACCACGGGCTTGCCCGCCAGGCGCGGCGCGAAGACGCGCTCGCAACTGACGTACATGTTGTTGGCATCGACCAGAGCGAACATGGCCTGTCTTCGGCGATGAAGTGCGCTTCAGCCCAACAGCGACTTGATGACGGTGGTGACGACACCCCAGATCTCGATGGGCTCACCATCGGTCGCAACGACGTCTGCGGTCATAGAGTCAGGAACGTCGGCCGAAAAGTCCGCTTGCAGCTTGACGACGGCTCCTTGCTTGAACAGCCGCCGACAGACGAGCTCGCTGTCCACCACAGCGACAACCACATGGCTGTGCACCGGGGTCAGCGCGCGGTCGACCAGCATCACGTCGCCATCGTCGATTCCGGCGTCGCGCATGTGTGTTCCTGCGGCTCGCATCGCGAAGGTCGACTGCGGATGGCGGATGAGTGCATCGTTGAGGTCGATGCGCTTGACCGTCGAGTCGGTACCTGGCGAACCAAATCCGGCCGATGCGGTGGGGCCGTTGCAGGTGCACGCGAGCGAAGGATCCGCACCGACGGCGGCACCGCTGCGCAACGCGTCGATGCTGGACATGCATCCAGTATATGCGGACCAATCCGGTTCGGCGCGATCACACCCGCATTCAAGCTGGGGGCTCCGGTCAACGTGGCGCCAGGCCTGAAGAATCTCGGCCGGCTACGTCTGGTATCGGGAAGCGAGATCGGATATGTCGCCGGCAGCAGCCGACCCAGAGCTGAACTTCGTTCCGTCCGATTCGATGTCGCAAAGCGGACGGCCGAGCGGCGGAGTTGATCGTCAACCACGCTCGAGTCCGCAGTCGCGCAGCCGTGGTTCGATGTGAGCATAGGATCGCCAACTTTTGACTTACTAAGTAAGCCACGCTATAACAAAATCTGTTCGCTTGATTCGGGAATCAACATGTCGACGCTCCTAGCCGCTTGGCTTCGGAGCCCAGGTTGCCCAGCAGCCGGATGGCGTCGTCGACCGAACGTGGCGCGTGGTAGTCGAAGGTGCTGGGAAACATCGGCGGCTCCTGCTGCGTGCACGGGACGCGTTTAGCTTGACGCAAAGCGGGTCAGGTCGCATAAGCGTCACGCCGTCATGGTCCTGGGCTGGAGCGAGGCCTCCCGCGCGTCGGTACACAGGCTCGACGCGGCCTGCAGTGGGCCCGCTCGACCGCCTGCAGGGCGTCCGGTGGGCGGGAAAACACCGAGGAAGCATGGCCGCCGCCTGCGGCGCCGTTACGCGCCGGCAACGCCTGCTCGCCTGGGCCGCTACGGCACCGCGGTGGGCGCGGCGGCGTCGATCAGGCGCTGGGCCAGGGCGGCCAGGTCTTGAGCTTCGGGGCCGAACTGTGCGGCGCGGAAGTTGAACCCTTCGCCGCGCAGGCTGGCCTCGATGGCGTCGGTCTTCACCCCGGCCGGAACGGCACCCACGAAACGTGTGCGGGTCGGACTCAGGCGTACCCACGTGGCCTGGCCATCGATGAGGATCTGGATGCGGTCGCCGTCGTCGGCGCCGGGTGCCAGTCGTTCCACGTCCTTGCGCACCTGGCCGCCGAGTTCGGCCTGCGTCACCGCGCGGCGCATACTCTTGTCGGTGGCGATGAGTTCGAGCGCCGCGTCCGAGATGCCGGGCCGGCCCGCCTCGGCCAGCTTCGCATCCGCCTCCAGGCCGTTCTTGCGCAGCAGCTTGACCACCGCGCCGCGTTCCTGCTCGATCACGAAGCGCGCGAACTCCTCGGGGACGCCGATGCCGTCGGATACGCGGCGCAGGCCTTGGGCCGAACTGGCACCCGCCTTGGCCTCGATCACGACATGGATCTCGAGCGTGCCGTCGGCGGCGCGGCTGACCACGACGCCGTCGGTGAGCTGCTTGCGGCCCAGGCTGCTGATGCGGTGGCCGGCGATCAGCTCGAGCGCCTGGCCCGGCTGCGTGCCCAGCAGCGCGTCGGCGCCGGCGGCCAGGCGCCGCTGCACGTCGCGCTGCACGAATTCCTCCAGCAGCTGACCCTTGACGTGGTTGACGTCGGCGCCCTTGGCCAGCACACGCGCGATCGCCTCGTCGGACAGGTCCAGCCCCGCCAGCACGGTGCGTGCACGCGCCAGCGTGGCTTCGGCAGCGGCGTCCACCGCCCCCAACCCCAAGCGCTGCGCAGCTTGCGTGGCCAGCCGCTGGCCGGCCTCTTCGCCGAACTCTTCGGTGGCGCGGCGCCTGAACACGGCCAGGCTGACGAGGTCGCGCTGCGCGGCGAGCAGGCGTGCCGCGGGCCTGAGCGCGCGCGCCACGGCGCCGAGGTCCAGCCCCAGAAAGACCGCATCCAGCACGATCCACAGCACGGTGGGTTCGTTCATCGAGATGTCGGCCACGGCAGGGTCGATGGCCACGTTTTCGGCCGCCCTCTCGTCGCGGTATTCGCCGATGCTCTTGACCAGGCTCGCGGTGCCCCACAGCGCGCCCACCGCAGCACCGGCGAGCGGGTTGATGGCAAACGCAATGACGGTGGTGACGATGGCCAGCGCCGCCTTCACCCAGCCCAGGAAGCTGCGCTCGGCCTCGATGGACTTGATGCGCGCGTTGATGGACTCGAGCAAGGCCGGCTCTTCGATGCCCAGCCGGGCGATGGTGATCTCGAGCACGCTGTTCATGTGCCAGACGCGCATGTCGTCGTCGTTGATGGCCTCGCGCACACGCGCAATGTTGTCCAGGATGTCCTGCAGCGGTGCCGCCGTGACCTCGCCCAGCTTTTCGGGCGGCGCGGCGCTGAACGACCCCGGCACATAGGTCGAGCCGAGCAGGATCGGGTAGGTGCGGGCATGAGACGCGCGCACCATCTCGTACAGCTCGCGGCGCTGCTGGGCGCGAACGCGGTACTCGTCCAGATGGGCGATGACGACGATGGTCGAGCTTTCGCCTTCGGGCAGCGCGCGCGCCCAGTCGTCCAGCGTCATGACGCCGGCCGACGGGGCGTAGCGGCTCATGGCGTCGAGCGCGGTCGATACGTCGAGCTCGGCCGATCGAGGGTCGAGTTCGGCCAGTTGCGCGTCGGCGGCGAGCAGGCCGTCGATGTCGGGTGAGCAGATCTGCGCCGCGTAGCGCTTCATCTCCCTTTGCGCTTCTTGCTCGTTGAGGTCGAGCATCTGGTGCGCAACGCGTTTGGCCTCCTCGAGGAAGCGCGGCGGAAACTGTTCCTGCACCAGCGGCTCGAGCTGCGACGCGTCGGTCAGGCCCAGTTCGGCCAGTGCCGGTTGCAGCGTCGCGTTCTCGGCTGCGATGACCCCGGCCAACATATCGTGTTCGCCCATGGCCTCGCCTTCGACGACGCCGGCCGAGACCTGATTGCGGATTTGCCAGTCGAGCAAGCGATCCTGCGCCGCCAGCAGTCGTCGCGCCTGCGGCAGCAGCGTGGCGGCGCGCTTGGCGCGTGGCACGAGGTCGGAGTCGAGCGCCGAACGCTCGGGGTCGAGCAGGGCGGCGTAGTGCTGCGGCACCCCTGCGGCTTCGGCCCGCGCCTGCAGTTCGCTCTTGGGCAGCCCACGCTTGACCGGCGCGGGTAAGCCCAGCGCCTGGGCCGGTGTGGGCAGCTGCGCCACCCCGTCAGGGCCGGAGAGGTCGGCACCACCCCCCAGGGCCCAGGTCTGCGCGCCGGCGCCCGACCAGGGGGCGGGCGTGAACTGGGGCGTGAACGCCGGCGTCAGCGTGGCCGGCGCCGGTGCCGCGCGGTCGGCACGCGGCCCGGCGTCGGCGACGGGGTTGGGCGAGCCCATGGCGCGAGGCGGTCGGGTGCCCGTGGGCGCGCGCGGCGCTCAGGCAGTGCGGGTGCCGTCGTCCGGGCCGGGCACGTTCCAGTCGCCCGGCGGCGACGGCAGGCCGCATTCCATCTGCACCTGCCACTTGGCCTTGTGCGGGCCCAGCGACCAGGGCGACTTGGCGGTGATGGTCTGCAGCGCGTGGTGAAAGTTGGCGTAGTGGCGGGCACGTACCTCGTTGCCCAGCGACATGACACCCCCGTTGTGCTCGCGTACGGCACCGGGCAGATTCGCGCCGCTGGCGTCGGTCATGTTGCGCGCCCGCGTGTCGTGGCCGGGTGTGGTGCCGACGACGCCGTATTCGTCGTTGACGCCGAAGGTGTGACCAAACTCGTGCAGTGCCGTGATCTGACGCGCACCGCCGTCGACCAGCAGATCCACACGCTGGTCGCGGGCTCTGCGCGGGTCGCTCGCGTCGGCTTCGCGTTCGCCACGGCTGTCTTCGACGACGCGCGTGGCCACGTTGGCGAAGCCGTTGGCGCGCAGGTATTCGCGCACCGCCGCCGTGCGCTGTTCGGACAACAGCTGGTTGGCGGCTTCTTCGCCCGATGCACTGGCGTGACCGATGAGGTCGACGCGGATTTCCTGGTGCGCAACGTGCGCGTTGGCGCCGTTGAAGCGGGTGATGAAGCGGTTCAGCGTGGCCTGCGCGGCGCCAGTCAACACGGCCGAGCCGAGCGGGAATTCGACGCTGCTGGTCAGCAGATCACGTCCCAGCACGTCGACACCCGTGCTGGCCAAACGCATGGTCTGGTCCATGCCGTCGGTCGCGCTTCCACTGTTGACTCGGTGCGAAATTGCAAAGGTTCTCAGGCTCTCACCCGTGGGTGTCTTGTAGGTCTCGAGGTCCAGGTGGTCGGCGGCGCCGCGAGCGCGCTCGCCCACATTCAGGTCTACCGCCACGGTGGCGCCCAGCCACTCCCAGCGCGGCTGGTTCAGGAAGAATTCGTGCTGCCCGCCCCAGCCCTGTTCGATGAGTGGTTCGAGCTGGTTGATCCACGGCGTCTTTTCGGCTGCGGTCCACTGGTACGAAGCCACGGCCGCCGCGCGTGCAGCGGGGTCGGCGATGCCGTTCATTCGCGTGGCCAGCGCCGCGATGGCGGCGGTCGCCGGCAAGTCGGCGTGCGGTGCCACGACACCGCCCGTGACCATGAGGGTGTCCTTGAACGTAACCGCCACGCCTTGCGTCAAGCGGAGCACGCCATTGCCTTGCGCCGGGTCGGCGATGTACTGGGCGTCGAAACCGCCGGTGCCCAAGGCGCTGAGTTGAGTGGCAGGCGCAGCCGGGTACGGGCCGGCGCGGGCCCAGTCCTCGGCCTCGCCGAGTTCGCGCCCGCACACGCGGTTGGGGTCGGGGTCGATGGCGTCGAGCACGTCGTTCCAGCTGAAGCGCTGCACGCACGCGGCGCCGCTGCGGCGCTGCTGCACGACGTGCGCCAGCTCGTGCGCGATGAGGTGCCACCCCGGCGGCGTGGTGGGCTGGAACTGGCCGGCGCCGAAGTGCACGTCGCTGCCCACCGTATAGGCGCGTGCGTTCAGGGCCTGGGCCGAGCGCGCCGCTTCGGCGTCGGTGTGCACGCGCACGTCGCCCAGTGCGCCGCCCATGCGCGGTTCGAAGAAGCTGCGCAGCCCGGTGGGCAGTGCGGTGCCGGCCGCGCCGCGCGACGCCGCGGCGGCGGCGCCGGGCAGGCCGGAAGCGCGCAGGCCGCCGGCGTCGGCCTGGGCCCGCACGTGTGGGGCGCCACCGCTGCCGCCGCCATGACTACTTCCACCACCGCAGGTGGCACACAGCGGCGCACGGTCCGACAACACACGGTGCGCCGTGCGCTCGGCCTCCTGCTCTTGCGCGTCGGCAGCGGCCGGGGCGGCGCCCAGCGCCAGTGCGGTCCAGGCGGTCGATGGTTCGCCCTTTGCGGCGGGAGCGTCCGGGCGGCGAGCGGCAGCGCCAGCTTTGGTGCGTTCCTGGGCCGGGGACTTTCGGACGCGAAGTGGGTGGGTCATGCGGATCTCTCCTCGGTGCTCACGCCGTGTCCCGCGTCGCGCGGTGGGCCCAACCCGGGCCGGCGCAGCTCTCGCCGATCGCGGGGCCGGCAACGCCGAACAGCACGGGGCGGGCTGCCATGTCCTGAAATCCTCAACCGGATGCCGCTGTGTGCAGGCGCTGGTACGCCACCTGCAGCATCGCCACGGCTTGTGAGCAGGCCCATTGCATCGACTCGGCCGCCTGTCCCAGATCGGGCACACAGACCTGGGCACTCAGCTGCGCCGACGGCGCCGTGCCCGAAAGCACGAAGCGGCCACAGCGAGCCCAGCGCTGCAGTTCGTGCAGCAGCGGGTCTGCTCGCGCGTCGTTCGCGCCGCAGGGCGGCGAGCGCTGCGCCAGCACCTCCAGCCATGCGTCGCTCCGTCGTCCCAGGGACAGCTCGGCGTGGGCACCCTGACCCAGATCCAGCGTCAAGGCGAAGGCGTCGCTTTCGTCCAGCGGGCGCAAGCGATGCCCCAGGCCTGCGAGCCGGGTCCAGGGGTCGCCCGGCACGACATCCCTCGCCAGTGCGGGCAGAGGGGGAACGGGGCCACGCGCCAGCGCGGCCAGCGACGCGGTGGCGTAGGCCAACAACGGCTCCAGCTGGGCGGCGCCGAAGCGGGTGCCGCCGAGCCGGATTGCAAGCGACAGTTCGGTGCTGCCGTCTTCGGGTGCGCGGTACAGCGCGCCCAGGGCAAGCCGCGCGCCCGCTTCGAGCATGGCCCGGGCGTTGCCGACGAAGTCGACCCGGTGCACCGTCAGGCGGACGACGCCGTCTTCGAGCAGCAGCGTCAAGCTGACCGATTCGCCATGCCCGTCGAGGAGGCGAAATCCCGCGTAGGGCACGCCCCGCGGTGTCGCTCGGCGCGAGTACAGCAGACCCAGGTCGTTCAGGGCCTGGTAGACCTCGGGCGTGGCCGCGTCGGGGGGCACGGTGCTCATGGCTGACAAATCGGCTCGGGCTCTTCCTCGGGGGCGCTGAACAGGGGTTCCTCCGCCATCTCGCATACCGCGTTGGCGTCCGCGTCGGGCGCGGCTTCGTTGTCGCCGCGCACGCCCAGTATCAGGCCGGGCGCGTAGGCGACGTTGGGTCCGGCAGGCGTCAACGGCACCTCGGTGCGCAGGATGAAGCTCGGCGCGTCGTTCACGGACGCGAGTTCGAAGGCGTCGATGGCGGCGGCCGTGCGGCCGCCTGCGCCGTGCTGGTTGGGAATGCGCCAGGCGCGCACAGGCGCGCCCGCCGCATTGGTCTCGACGAAGTAGAACTCGCGTGGGATGGGGGTGCCGTCGGCCGTGACCGGCGGGTTCTCGCCGTAGATCGCCATTTCCCGGTAGCCCCCACCGCCGGGCCTGCCCGACGGAGCGTGCCCGTTGCGGATGCGCCCCACGATGCTGTTGCGCGGGCCCTGATTCCACCACGAGGCCTGGGGCGTGAAGTTGGCGATGTCGGTGGTCGAACCGAACACGCCCGGGCCCTCGAGCGTGTCGGCATGGTCGACGCCATGGCCCTTGTCCCACACTTCGCCGGTTACGGGGTCGCGGTAGGGATTGGCCGCGCCGGTCTCTTCCAGCGTGGGGGGCAGTCGATCGGGGCCGCTGTGGGTGGTGCCGGTGCGCGTGATGGCGTCGGACTGGATCAGGCGCCCGTTGCTGCGCAGGTTGTAATTGATGCTGGTACCGTCGGAGTACACCGTCAGCTCGAACGGGGCCGGATTGGCCCCCGCCTCGCGCATCAGCACCCATTCCGTGCCTTCGGCATTGCGCATCCAGAAGTGGCCTTCGGGCAGGTTGGCCGGCAGGCGGTCGGGTGGCAGGTTGTGGAAGGCCTCGTGGTTGCCCGCGCGCGTCACGGCCGCGGGCTCGGCCCCCGGGCGGCCGGTGCCGCGCACGCGCGCCAGCACCGCACCCGGGCTGGGCAAGCGCGACTCGCCTCTCTCGACACGACCGGCGCGCTCGGCCAGCCACTGCATGGCCCGGGTATCACCCAGCGCGCGCCCGAAACGCGTGCCCCGCAGCGAGCTCATCAGGCGTGGCATGCCCCACATCGTGACGAGCATGACCACGCCCTCGAGCAGCTTGGCCAGCAACAGCGCCACCGCCTCGGCGAACTCGTGCGCACCCTGCTGCAGCTGCTGCTCGTCGCCGTCGGCATTCCAGACCGTGCCGATGAAGGTGCCGATCGCGCCGCCGAGTTGGACCGCGGAGTCGACCAGCCAGTAGGCCAGCATGCCCAGGCCCAGCCACTCGATCAGGGCCAGCCCGACCTCGAACCCGGCAGCCGCGCCAGGGGCCGCTCCCACGCCGCCGGCCAGTGCACCGAGCCCGGCGCCGATGGCGGTGGTGACGGCCAGCAGCGCGGCGGCGGCGATCATCGTGACGACCAGGCCTTCGAGCATGCCCCACAGGGCCTGTTCGATGCGGCGTTGGATGGCTTCGCCGATGAACTCGCCCGACATGTCGATGGCGCGCCCGAAGTCCTCGATGATCTGGGCGATGCGTTCGATGATCCCGGCCAGGCCCAGCGCGTCGGCGATGTTGTACGAGATCGAGCCCGAGTTGATGGAGCCCTTGAGCCCGTAGGCAAACGGCTGGCTGGGGACCCAGATCTTCTGGCCGGCCTGGAAGTGCACGTCGCGCCAGCCGAAGGTCGAGTCGGACACGGCGATGTCGTTGGCCCAGGCCAGCACGTTGACGTAGAAGCGCAGGTCCTGGCCCCAGTTGTCGGCGTACTCGCCGTAGTAGCGCTCGGCGATCGCGATCGCGGTGCCCGGGATGCCGGCCTCGACGACGTGGCGGCGGGCATTGGGTTCGGGCAGGTCGATCCGGATGTAGTCCGACCCTGCGTAGCCCATGGCGCCGCCCGTGGTGGACACGAAGTACCAGCCGTTGGCGAAGGCACGCAGCACTTGCAGCCGCTCGCCGAAGACCAGGTGGCCGACGATGTTGTCGTCGGTCGTCGTGTCGGGCGCCGAGCGCAGCCGCAGCGCGGGGTCGCCGTTCCAGTCGACCACGCCCACCGTCTGCAGCTCGGTGCCGCCGGTCGGAATCTCGGCTGCCGACGACGAGGCGCCCCCGGTCGGGTCCTGCACCGGCAAGGTGTGGATGCTGGGGTCGCGCAGACTGTATTCGTCGCGCAGCACGCCCAGGTTCTGGCTCAGCACGGGGTAGGTCGGGTCGCTGCTGTCGACACCCGGGATCACGGCTTCCAGGGATTGCAGCTCGAACATGAGATCGCCGTCGCCCAGCGCGCTGGCGTAGCCGGGTGTCACCGACTCGTTGGTGGCATCCCGGTGCAGCGTCCTGGGTCGCGCGGCGCCGCCGGCGCGCCGTGCGTGCTGGGCGGCATGACTCGATTCATGCGCCATCAGGCCCACGTCGTGGGGCGACTCGTGCGCGCCCAGGTGAATGTCGGAGCCGACCGCGAACGCGCGTGCGGACAGCGCGTGCGCCGCCAGTGCGGACTGCCCTCCCTGGTGCACCCGCACCGCGCCCAGATCGACCCCGACCCACGGCTCGATCTGGTCCCGAAGCCCCCAGCCCAGCGGCTGCCCCCGACCGGCGCCTGCTGGGGCTCGAACCGGAACCTGGCCACCGCCGGTGCCGGTGTTCATCGCCCACGAACGGGCCGGGCTCGAGCCCTGGCTCGCCCCGGCCGCGGCCGCGCGCGCCTGGTGCTCCGCCGCGCCGTTGCTGGCGCCCAGCGCCAGGCCGCCCAGGTCCAGCCCGGCCAGCGTCGTGCGCGCGGCCGACGACACCGGGTCTGCGGCGTTCCGGCTGGCCTGCGCCTGCCCGGTCTCGCGCGCGTGGCCGCTGCCTGCCGGGCGCGCAGCGACCTTGTGACCAGCCGACTTCACGGGCTAGGGGTCGGGTTCGACGACCGCCGGCTGCGCTCAGCTCACCGTCTGCGGCGTGAACAGCACGATCGCGGCATAGCTGTTGGCCGGGAAGCCGCGTGCATCGAGGTCCTTGATCTCCTCTGCCGTCAGCGTGGCCGTGCGCGACTGTTTGAGGGCCGTGTAGCCCAGGTTCTGTACCTCCTTGACCATCAGTTCGGCCAGCGGCGCGGTCGCCGGCAGCCCGGCCGTGGTGGGGCTGGCGGCGGTCATGCTGCTGGGTTGGTTCTTGAGTGCCTGCCCGACGGCGGCGCGCAGTGCCGTCGTGTCGGCGGGCGCACCGTTGACGAAGGTCAGCTTCTCCGGCGCCGTGTTGGCGTTGAAGAAGAAACGTCCGTCCCACGACGCGGCCGTGACCAGCACCAGCGTTGTCTGCGGCGGTGGCGGCGGCGGTGTTTGTGGCGTGCGCACCAGCACGCTCAAACCGGCGCAGGTCGTGACCTGGTCCAGGTCCTTGGCCGCCAGGGCCTGCACCTTGTCGCCCGCGCCGCCCAGCACCTGCATCAACGCGCCCGTGCGCTGCTGCGCCACGGCGGCGGTGGTCGTGCTGCCGTGGTAAACCAGCGCAGCTTCGGCCGGCGCGCCGTTCGCTCCCCAGGCCGCCTTGAGCGCCTCGGCACTGGCCGCCTGCACCTTCTTGCCGTCGGACTCGAAGTCGACGTGGGCCAGCATGGCCAGTTGCAACTCCTTCAGGGTGGCAGCCAGTCCGCTCTTCTTGGCCAGAGCGGCGAAGCGGGCCAGCGCGGCCTCGTCGGCCAGCGCCACCACGTCGTGGCAGATCGTCTGTACATCCTGCGTGATGATGAACACCGCGCCGTCCCAGCCCGCCAGCCCCAGCGCCGGCAACACCGGCAGCACCTGGTTCTCGAGCGCGCGGTCCAGCGTGCCCTGTGCCAGCGTGAGTTCGAGCCCGGCCAGGCGCGCCTGTGCCAGCGCGTCGCCCTCGGCCTGCGCCGCGCCCTGCGAGCCGATGGCGCCGAAGCGCATGCGGCTGCCCGGGCCGGCGGCCTGCCAGTCCTGCAGCAGCTCGGCCGTGGGCGTGGCGATGCTGCTGCGCCCGCCCTCGAAGGCCACCGCGCCCACCGGCGCGAAGCCCAGCTTGCGGATGGTGGCGGCGTTGGCGGCCAGCACGGCGGCGCGCGCGACGCGCATCTGCTCTTCGTTCGCGGCCTTGAAGTGGTGCAGCTCGTAGCGCCGCTGCTGCAGCACCGGCTCGGTCGGGGCGACGCCGCACTGCTTGTCACGACGGCGGTGGAACAGCACCCAGTCGAGCGTGGCACGGATGCTCAGCGAGTCCTTCTGCGGGGCGCGCTGGCCGAACAGGTCGCTGCGCGCCGTGGTGGCGAAGTTGGGCGCGCTCTCGCGCGTGGCGATGACGTCGATCGCGGTCTCGGAGGCCGCGCGCAAGGGGTTGCCCAGCGTCAGCACGGCGTCGTTGCGCAGCAGCCGCGCCGCCAGGTCGAGGTCGACACCCTGCGCCGACATCGTGATGCTCACCGCAGCCTTCTTGCTCTCGTCGGCGGTGAGCACCTGCACGCCCAGCCGCTCCAGGCCGAGGAAGCCGCGGTTGTCGAACAGCAAGGCGCTGAAGTCGACCTCGACCCGCGTCGCGCGGCCGTCGTCGGTGGGTTCGCTGCTGAGGATGACCGGCACGCTGAACTGCAGCCCGCGCTGGGCGTTGGCCAGCGTGCCCACCAGGCCGGCGATGATGGCCGCGCCGCGCAGCGTGCCCTGCACCAGCACGCGCTGCCCGCTGGTGACGCGCGCGTCGACGATGAGCTGCGCGCCGACGATGCCGATGTCGATGTACTGCGTGCCGCCGCTCTTGGGGCTGATGAGGCTCAGGTCGAGGCTCATGTCGACCCGGCTGCCCTCGGCCACGGCGAGCGGGTCGGTCTCGGCGCGCATCGCGAGCCACATCGCGGTGTGGTCGTTGTCGCTGCCGCCGGTGGCGGTCTTGAGGCCCTCGAAGTGGCGTATGCCCGCCGTCGTGGCGGTGGTGGCCACGCGCTCCAGGGCCTTGAGCCGGTAGGCCACCGACTGCTCGCGCAGCGCCGTGAAGCGCGACGCCAGTTCCTGCGGCGTCGGCTCGGCGGCCGCGGCCGCGGCTGCGGCGCGCGCGCGGCCGCGCTTGACGGCGGCCTCGGCCACCACGTTGCGCGTCAGGTCGACCGACTTCCACAGCGTCTGCTCGAGGCCGTTGTCGCGTGTGCCGGCCCAGGCCTTGAGTTCGGCCAGCGCGGTGTCGCGGCTGGCGGTCTCGAGCAATCCGGCAAAGTAGAAGCTGATCGCGCCGTCGCCCTGCTGCTCGCTGCGCGCGGCGCCGGTCATGACGTTGCGCTGGATGCGCGTGGACAGCGTGGCCTCGGCCTTGGCGCTGCTGGCCAGCCGCACCTCCCACGCCGCACCCTGCGCACTGGCGGCGGACAGGATCTGGCCGTCGGGCACCAGCACGTCCACGGCCTCCTTGTCCTTCGGGTTGTCCAGCCCGCGCAGCAGGCTGATGCGCTGCATGTGCTGCGCCTCTTCGAGTGCGTGGGCGACGAAGTCGGGGCGCACGACGCAGAAGCGCAGGTCGACGCCGTCGCCCATGAGGCGCCGCACCTGCTCGTTGACGGGAATGGCCGAGCCCGGCGCCACCGGCAGGTAGCCGGCCGAGGGCAGCTCGACGATGCCGCGCCGGATGAGCACGCGGTCGGTGGGCTGCAGCACGAGCGGGGCGCGCGCCACGCCGGCGCGCTTGACCGCGCTGGCCAGCAGCGTGCGGCTGATGGGCACCGCTTCGACGTTGAAGGCCGACGTGTCGCGCAGCGCCAGGCGCGCGCTGCTGGCCTGGTACTGCAGGTCGAGCTGGGTCAGGATGTCGCCCACCTCGACCACCGCCTTGCGCAAGTCGGCGCAGGGGTCGTCGTCGGCTGCGCCCACCTTGGCGAAGGCGTCGCGCAGCTGGCACTGGAACTGCAGCACCTGGGCCATGAAGACGTCCTGTGGCCGCATCATCATGCGCCACTGCCAGTAGCGACGCGGCGGGCTGTCCATGCGTTCGCGCCTGGCCGTCCAGGCGTCGAGGAACACGGTGTGGCCGCCGGCGCGCGCCAGCACCGCCAGCGGCACGAACTGACCGCTGGTGGGCGCCGCGCCGCGGCACCACAGCGCCGAGAGCAGCCCGGCGCCGGAGATGAGCGACTCGATCTGGCGCGCCTCGTCGGCGAACCAGGCCGATGCCACGCGCGAGCGCAGGTGCAGCGTCTGCATCGTCTCGGCCTTGCTTTCGGGCAAGGGCGTGGCCAGCTGCAGCGGCAGCGCCCGCAGCACCACGCCTTCGAGCCGCTGCGGCCGCTCGGTGCCGCTGGCGCAGGCGCTCTCGCACGGCTTGCCGAACACGTCTTCCTGGCCGCACAGGGCCTCGGCGTGCGTGATGCCCACCACGTACAGGCTGGTGCCGGCCACCACCGGCGTCGCGGCGGTGACGGCCGCCGACTCGCACAGCGTGAACACGGCCGAGCCCTTGACGCCGCCGGCGAGCACGACGCTGGCGCCGCTGCTGCGGCGGATGAGCTCGTCGATCTGCACCGCGGCGTCCATGGGCATGTACAGCACGCGGCCCTCGGGGTCGATGGCCAGCCCGGCGCCGAGTTCGAGCTGGTCGCCGGCCAGCGCCTGCAGGTCGAATCCGTGCACCACGCCGCTGCCGCCGGCGCGTGTGGCCAGCTGCTGCAGCTGGCGGTGGTACTCCTGCTCGGACTGCAGGTCGGCGGCGCGCAGGAACTTGCCGTCGAAGTAGTTCAGCCGCGTGAGCGCGGTGGGCTTGGGGATGAGGGCGATGCCGGCGGCCTGCTGCAGCAGGACCACGGTGTCGGGCGCGGTGCGGGTGGTGGCCATGGAAGGACTCCCGGGTGGTGTGTGGGTGTGGCGGTGGTCAGACCAGCGCGGCGAGCAGCGGCGCGGCCAGCGCCTGCAGCGTGGCGGTGGCCAGCAGCACGCTGCGCACCTCGTTGTCGACGCTGCCGACGGCGAGGGCGTAGCCGTCGCCCTGTGGCGTGAGCGTCACGCCCACCAGGTCGGCCAGCGCCAGCGTGTCGGGGCCGGCGGCGGGGTAGAGGTGGCCGTCGCTGTCGTCGGGGTCGGTGGGCGCGGCCGGCATGTCGGCCAGGCAGTCGGCCACGGCGATGGAATGCAGGGCCGCGGCGGCGGCGGCGACGCGGTCGCCGGGTGCGGCGGCGGCGACGGCGGCGCGGGCGTCCAGCGCCGCCTGGTCGGCGGGCAGCACGACGCCGTTTTCGTCCAGCAGGGCGTCTTCCAGGCCGGCCAGCACGCGCAGCAGATGGTTGCGGTGCGTGCGCGGCGGCGCCAGGCCGGGCACGAGCTCGATCACCACGGTCTCGAACACACGCGAGTAGGCCACCCCGGCGCTATCGTTGCTGCAGCTGTCGGCCAGCGCCGGCACCGGCGCGGTCAGGCAGGCGTGGTGGCGGATGCGCACGTGGGCGTCGAACCCGATCACGCCGGCGGTGTCGGTGAAGACGAAGCCGGCGTCGTTGCGGTGGGCCTCGAACCAGCGCGCCACGTGCAGGCACTGGGCGAGGTCGTTGTGCAGCTCGCGGCCGCGGCCGTCCAGCGCCAGGCCGGGGGCGACGGCCACTTCACCCTTGCTCGTGTCGACACTCACGCCCAGGCCCCACAGCACGCCCCAGCCGTGGGCCCAGGCGTTGTGCAGCCGCATCTTGCCGCGGTGGTAGGCCTGGTCGGCCTCGAAGTCGGCAACGCCGAGCAACATGCCGTAGTGCGCGTGCAGCGCCACGTAGGGGTTGCTGGCCAGCGGGGCCGAGCTGCTGCAGTTGGGGTCGTGCTGGATGGCCATCGTGGGGCTCCTTCGGTGGCGATGTGGGGTTCAGGGCTGCAGCCAGGGCGCGCTCACCAGCGGGCCACGTAAGGCAGCCGCGGCTTGCGCGGCTACCGCGCCCGCCTGTGCCTGCGCGGCGTCGGCTTCGGTGGCCAGGGTCGACACGGCCAGCGCGGCGCGCTGCTGCACCCGCGCGTCGGCCTCGAGCGCGGTCAGCAGCGCCGCCTCGGCCGTGCCGACGGCGTTCACCAGCGCCACGGGTGCGGCCTGCAAGCCCTGCAGCGCATCCTCGGCGGCCCACAGCGTTGCCGCTTCGGACCACAGCGGCTCGGGCACCTCGGCCTGCCACGCGGCCAGCGTCTGGCGCATGCCCGCCGTGTATGCGGCTTCGGCGGCGGCGTCGATGGCCTCGGCGGCGTCGAAGGCGGTGCGCGCCGCCGCCAGCGCCGGGTGGTTGGCGGCGTCGAATTCCATCGCCGCCAGGTTGCCGGCGGGGTCGAGCACCAGCGCCTGCGTGCGTTCACTCCGCAGCGTGGCGGCAGCGTCGGCGAGTGCGAGCGCGGCGTCGTCGCGCAGCGCTTCGGCCGCGGCGGCGTCGGGGCGCGCCGTGCCCTGCGGGTCTTGCAGCTGCGCCGACTGCGCCGCGCTCAGCGGTGCCGTGGTCAATGCCGCCAGGCCGGCCACGGTGGCGCCGGCGCCGGCCAGACGCGCCGCCGCGCTGCCGGCGTATGCCACCAGCGCCGCGTCGGCCGCGGCCAGGGCGCGGCGCAGGCGCGGTAACTGGCCCGCGGGCGCGCCGCCGGCTTCTGCCTGACCATCGAGCGCCGACTGCGCGCCCGCGCGTCGCGCCGCTTGCGACTGCGCCAGTTGCGCGGCCTGAGCGGCGCGCTCGCGCGCACGGTCGCGCAGTGCGGCCGGCAGCGCGTTGTCGATGCGCGCGCGCGCGGCGGCGAATTCGGCACTCGCCAGCAGCGCGGCGGCGTCGGCGGCCAGCGTGTCCAGCGGCGGCTGCACGAGCGCTTCGTCGATGATCGAGCGGCGCTGCTCGTGCGCGGCGCGCGCCGGGGCCAGCGCGGCCTGCGCCTGTGCCAGCGCCGCCGCCGCGTCCTGCGCCGCGCGCCGCGCCTGTGCCAACGTCACGTCGGCCAGCGTGGCCTGCGCGGCCTGGGTGTGCAGCGCCGCCAGCGCTTCGCGCTGCGCCACCGTGGCCAGGCTCAGGGCCAGCGCCTGCGCCGCCACGTCGGCCGGCGTGAGCGGCCGCTGTGCGCGCACCGCGGCCAGGGCCGCCTCGGCGGTATCCACGGCGCCGGCCGCCGCCGTGCGTGCAGCCTGCGCCGCCGCGGCCGCGCCGGCGGCAGCGGTCAGGGCGGCGAGAGCGTTGGTGGCCGCGCTGCGGCGTTCACCCTCTTGTTGCAGGGCCAGGTCGAGCAGGTGCAGGGCCATGGTGGATTTCCTTTCGCGACGGGGTTGCGGATGGCGTGCGCGTGGGTGTCGAGTTCGGTTCGGGTGCGGCGGCTGGCATGCGGGTTCGGTGGGGAATCGATGCGGACTCAGTGCGGGTTGACACGCCCGGACTTCTCGTACTCCTGCTGCAGGGCCTGCTCGATGTGGGCCTGCCCGATGGGCTGACCCGCGCCGGCGGCAATGAAGGCCGCGCCCAGCGCAGCGTTGCGGATCAGTGCCCCCGGCAGCGCGTGCAGCGTGGCCAGCTGTTCGATGTCGACGTCGCCCGCCATCGGCGCGCCGGCCGGGAACTGCGCGCGCCAGATCGCTGCGCGCTCGGCCGGGCCGGGCTCGGCAAACTCGAGTGCGAGCTCGAAGCGGCGCAGGAACGCCTTGTCGAGGTTGCCGCGCAGGTTGGTGGCCAGGATGGCGACGCCGTCGAAGCGTTCGAGCCGCGCCAGCAGGTAGGCCGACTCGATGTTGGCGTAGCGGTCGTGCGCGTCGCTGACCTCGGTGCGCTTGCCAAACAGCGCGTCGGCTTCGTCGAAGAAGAGCACGGCGCCGGTGCCCTCGGCCTGGTCGAAGGCGGCGGCCAGGTTCTTCTCGGTCTCGCCGATCCACTTCGACACCAGCTGCGCGAGGTCGATCACCAGCAAGTCGGCGTGCAGCGCGTGGGCCATGACTTCGGCCGCCAGCGTCTTGCCCGTACCGGGCAGGCCCGAGAACAGCAGCCGCAGCCCGCGCACGCTGCGCTGCTGGCGCGCGAAGCCCCAGTCGTCGAGCACCTGCCGCTGCAACTGCATGCGCTGCACCGCGCCACGTAGCGCCGCCAGGCGTTCGGGCGGCAGCACCAGGTCGTCCCAGGTCGCGGTGGGCAGCAGCCGGCGCGCGAAGCTTTCGTCGCTGCGCGTGGTGCGCGCCTTGAGCGCGGCCACGCAGCGCTCGAGCGGCGGCAGCTGGCCGCGCTCGAGCCACGGCGCGAGGTCGCGCCGCAGCCGCTGCAAGGTCTGCGGGCCCACGCTGTAGCGCGCCGTGAGCAGCGAGCCGTGCGGCGCCAGCTCGGGCACCACGCGCTGCCACAGCCGTGTCTGCGCCGCGGCGCTGAGCGGCGGCGCGTCCAGCACGCACAGCGGCGCGTCGCAGGCGGCCACCGCGGCCGACCCGGTGCCGGCCAGCACCACCGGCGTGGGGCAGGTCTGCAGCAGCGCGGCCAGCGGCGGCGCCAGCGCGGCCGAGAGCAGCAGCACCGGCACCGCGCGCGCCACCAGGCATTGCGCCAGCAGAGCGGCCAGGCGCGGCGCGTCGGTGTCGGCGGGCAGTTCGAACACGAGGCCGCCGACGGCCGTGGCCAGTTGCTGCGCGCGCAGTTGCAGCACCGAAGGCTGCAGTCCGCGCAACAGCACCAGCGTGTGCCCCGGTGCGCGCAGGCGTTGCAGCGCGTGTTCGACGGCGGACTGCGTGAGCCAGTCGTCGAGGTCTTCGGACCCGGCCGCGTGCGCCAGCGGCGCCAGGCCTTCGGGCCAGGCGGGCAAGCCCTGCAGCGCGCTCCACAGGCCCTCGGCCAGGCGCAGGCTGCGTTCGGGCAGCGGGGTGTCGCCCAGCAGCCGCACCAGGCCGAGGCGGACGACGAGGCTCGTGTGCAGCAGCGCCGACGCCGCCTCGCGCCCCGGGTCGGGTGCGACGAGCCAGCCGAACAGGCCCCAGGTGGGACGCGATTCGCCGCGCGGGTGCAGCGCGGCGAAGGCGGCGCCGTAGCCTTCGTGCGCGTCGGCCATGCCGGCCAGCAGCAGCAGCGTGCGTTCGTCGTCGCTGAGTACGAGCGCCTGCGCCAGGTCGTCCAGCGGCTGCGGCGCCGGCGTGACGGCCGCGGCCTGCGCGCGCTGCCACTGGCGGTCGAAGAAGCGCAGCACGCGGCCCCAGTTGGCCTCGGCATCGTCGCCGCCGTCGGCGCGCAGGCCTTGCGCGATGCGCTGGCCCAGACGTGCCGCCTCGTACCACGGCGGGCGGCCGAAGTCGGCGCCGTGCAGCAGCCGCAGGGTGGCGCGCGGTTCACTCATAGCGGTACCTCAGCACCACGCCCAGCCAGGGCAGGAAGCCCGGGTCGAGGTCGATCGCGGCGCGGCGCAGATCGACCGATACGTCGCGCAGCGCGAAGTGCACGTCGATCCAGCCGGGGTCGGCACTGATGCGCGCTTCGCGGCACAGCAGGCGCGACAGCAGCGCCGGGCCGCGCCAGTCGGGCAGGCGCTGCGACAGGTGATCGTGGATCAGCTCGACCGCGCGCTGCACGGCCGCTTCGCGTGCCGGCTCGAGTTCGGGGTCGACGTCGTTTGCCGGCGGCGGTTGATGCGGCGCCAGGCCGCAGAAGGCCAGCGCGGCGGGGTCGTCGGCGGCCAGGGGCCACGGCACCAGCGCTGCGCGGTGCAGCGCCTGCGCCAGCCGGTGCAGCGCGTGCGGCAGGCTGGGCCACAGCGGCGCGTCGTCGAGCACGGGCAGGGCGCCGCACTGTGGCAGCAGCGGCGGCAGGTAGAGCAGGCCGCCCAGGCGCGTGTGGCCGCTGGCGTGTTCGCGCACGGCCTGCGGCACGGACTTGCCCGCCAAAGCGGCGTTAGCGTTCGGTGAGCCGGAGGCGGGACGTGCATCGACGGCGGCCGGCGCGTCCGGTTCGCCGGCGCCGGAATGCAACGTCGGACCGGGCGTCTTGCTGTTGTCCTGCACCGGCGTGTCCTGCGCGCCCTGGACGCTCGTCCCGGTTGCTTCGGCGGGAAGCCTGTGGCCCGGCTGCGCCGGCGCCGAGTCGGCTGTGGGCGCGGGGCCGAACACGGCCGCGTCGTGGCCAAGCGGGGCCAGCCAGGCGCGCAGTTGCGCATCGACCGCCGACGCCCCGTGCCGCGCCAGCGCCGGCGCGTCGAGCAGGGCCGCCAGGCGCAGGGCCCAGCGCGCCTGCGACGGGTCGGGTACGGCGTGCAGCGTGGCGCGCAGCCACGCCGGCGCGGAACCGAAATCGTGCGGCGGTGTCACGGTCCGACGTGCGGCGCCGGCCTCGTCGTTGTCGCCACCGTCGCGCTGGGCGCGGCCGGTGCGCCCGCCAGGGTCGTCGGCAAAGGCGGCTGCCGCCGCACCCGCCAGCCGCGCCAGCACGGCCTGGGCCAGCCTGCGCAGTTCGCCCGGGTGCAACTGCGCCAGCAGCGCCGGCCACAGCGGGCCGACGAAGAGGCAACGCAGCAGCGGCACGCCCTGATCGGCGTCATCGGCCAGCACACGCAGCAGCGCCCGCCGGCGCTGCTCGCGGCTGTGCTCGCGCAGCGCCGGCAACAGGCCCAGGCGCTGCCAGGCCCAGTCGCGTTCGTTGCGCCCGTGCAGCGCGTCGGCGGCGAATGCTTGCAGCGCTTGCTGCGCACTGGCAAAACGCAACAGCACCTGCGCGTCGCCGTGGCGCAGCGCCTGCTGCAGGCTGCGCGCCAGTGCGTCGCTCCAGCGGCGTGCGTTGTCGCCGTCGCTGTGGCGGCTGCTGATGTTCACGCGCGCCGACAGGCGGCGCAGCAGCACCAGCTCGTCGCGCCCGCTCACGCCTTCGAGCGCGGCCTCGAGTTCGCCGTCGAGCAGCCGCACCTGCGCGTCGCGGGCGAGCTGGCGGCCGGCGTCGTCGCTCACGCGGTGGGTGGCGCGGAAGCGTTGGACGTGCAGCTCGGTGTTCATGTCAACCCACCCGGCTGTCGCGGCCCAGGTGCACGTTGCCCGGCCGCAGGCCGGCCGCGGGCCGACCCAGCACCTGGCTGCGGCCCAGCGTGGCGGCACCGAGCTGCAAGGTGCCGAAGCCACGCGGCGGCCCGACGATGGTCGACAGCCCGATCTGCAAGCCGCGCCCGATGCCCGCGCCCTGGCCCAGCGCGCACAGCGTGAACAGCGTGTGCGCGGGGCGGTGCACGTCGAGCAGGTGGCGCACCGCGGCTTCGGTGTCGGGCGTGAGCTCGGCCTGCACCAGCACGGCGAAGCGGTGCGCGTTGAGGGCAAAGCTGTCGCTCACGGCCTCGGCGTCGGCCACGACTTCGTCGTTGCCGAGCAAGCCGCCCACGCGCAGGCCCATGCCCAGCACCGCGGGCTCGTCCCAGGCCGGCGCGGCGCCGCGGCCCGGGTCTTCGCCCACACGCGCCAGGCCGCGCGTGCGGAACTGCTCGACGATGACCACGCGCGCGCCGGTGACGATCTCGACCATGCGGCGCAGCGCCCACGGCGTGCCGCGCAGGCGCATGAGCCAGGGTGCTTCCTTGATGAAGCTGCGCCGCGCGGTCTCGCTCCAGCGCTCGTCGAGGGTCAGGCCGATCCAGTTCGCGAGCCAGGGCAGCGCGCCGGCAGGCGTGCTGCAAGGCTTGAGCAGGGCGTGGCGCTGCTCGTGCTGCAGGGCCAGGTCGTCCTCCAGCCCGGCCAGCGGCGCCAGGTAGCGCTGCAGGAAGCTGCGCATGCCCTCGTGGCGCGAATACAGCTGCGGCAGCCGGCGCAGCCAGTCGTGCGCCGGCGTTTCGGCGCGCACGCCGCGCAGCCTGGGGGTGGCGCGCGAGTGGCCTTGCAGTTCGATCACCAGCCACAGGTAGCGCCCGGGCGTGGCCGGCGCGACGGCTTCGTAGGTGTCGTAGCGCTCGGTCTCGACCAGCCACGGCTGCTCGGCGCCGTCGGTGCGCTTGAACACCGCCTGGCCCGGCAGGTCGGCTTCGGGCAGCCAGGCCTGCAGCGGCAGCGGCGTGGCGTCGGCGTCGAGGGTGGCGGCCAGCGCCTGGTTGGCCGGCGGCGTGCGGGGCGCGCGCGGGCCGTCGATGTCGTCGTCGTTGATGATGGCGTGCACGCGCAGGGTGGTGTTGGCGGGCAGGCAGGCGTCGAGCAGGATGCGGCCCCAACCCGCCTGCGGTGCGCCGGCGTCGAGCCGGAAGCCGATCACGCGGCCGGCGCCGTGGTAGTGCAGCCGCGCCCCGGTGGCGTGGCGCGGGCCGCGCGCGGTGAAGAAGACGACGCGGCCGTCGGGAGTGGCGGCGATGCCGGCGCCGTCGTAGTGGCGTGCGGCCAGTGGCTCGGCCTGCGCATAGGCGTTTTCGGGCGCGAGGTCGATGCGCGTGAACAGTTCTTCGGGCCGGCGTGCCACCACCAGGTGCTCGTGTGCGGCGCAGCCGCTGACCGCCAGGCCCGAGGCGTGGGCGAAGGGCGAGGGGCCCGGGTAACTCAGCACCTGGGGTGCCGCCAGCCAGTGCCCGGGCCGCCCCAGCAGCACCACGGCGGCGTCGGCCGCGTGCGCGCGCAGCAGCACGAACAGGCGCCCGTCTTCGGCGAACGCCAGCCGCGCCGCGCCCGCCGGTGCGCTCACTTCGGCGGCCAGGGGGTTGCGTGTGGCGGCCAGCCTCAGCAGGCTGCCGCCGGCGCACAGCACCCACAGCCAGCGGCCGTGCCAGGCCAAGTGCACGGCGTCGGCGGGAACGGTTTCGGCGCGCAGCACGCGGCGCTGTGCGAGGTCGACGATCCAGACCCGGTGGGCGGCAGTGTCGAGCACGTAGAGGTGGCCGTCGGGGTCGCACGCCAGCGCACGCGGCGTAAAGGCCGGTGCCGGCGCGGGCAGGGACGGCGCAAAGCCCGCCGGGGGTTGCGGCTCGGCGCCCAGCACCTCGGGCGCGGCCAGGTGGTCGACCAGCACGTCGGCCGGTGGCGGGTCTTGCTGCGGCCGTGTTGGGTCCATGGCGTGCCACAGCCAACGCTGCACCCGTTGCTCGGCCGGCACGCTGTGGTAGAGGCGGCACTGGCTGTCGTAGGCCAGGCCGGCGCCGGCGGGATCGGCCACCGGCTGCGGCGCGCCGACGCCGCCTTCGAAGCTGCTGTCCCAGGCCAGTTGCACCACGCCGTCGACGAGCGCGACGTGCGCATCGAAGGCCGAGCGCTGCCAGGCCGTCTCACCGAGCATGAGGGCGAAGCGGGCGGCGGCGGGCAGCTTCATGGCACTAGCACTCGTCGCGCAGCACCGGGAACGGCAGCGGCAGGCCGTCGGGCGGCGTCATGGTCAGCCCGGCGCCGGGCGCGGGCAGAGGCAGGCCGTCGGCGACGGTGACGTCGGCCAGCGCCGGCACCTCCCAGGGTTGCAGTTCGACCGAGCCCGTGATCCAGGCGCTGCCGTTCCACGACGCCACCGCCAGGTCCTCGAGAAACTCGACCCCCTCGACCTGCAGCGCCGCGGCTTCGAGCTCGGGGCCGTGCACACGCCGGCCCAGCGGCCAGCCCTGACCGGCCGGGCCGTAGGGCGGCAGTGGTGCCAGGTACTGGCGCAGCACCAGTTCGACCCAGCGCCGCACGGCCTCGATGCCGTAGCCGTCCTTCACCCTGAGCGCCACCGACACCGCCACGCTGCGGTAGACCGGTGCCACCACGTAGAGTTCGGTCGTGACGAGCCGGCGCGCGTCGAGCTGCGCGCACACCGCCTGCAGCAGCGGCGCGTCGGGCAGTGGCGCGTCGGGGTGCAGCGGGTCGCTGGATGGCCACACCATCACCGTCACCACGCCCGCGGCCTGCAGGTTGCGCGTGCGCGGATGAAAACGCGGCAGGCATTCGGCGCGGCCGACCAGCACCCCCGGCGTCTGACGCGCGAGTTCAGCGAAGTCGCTGGCCGTGACGGCGCGGTCGTGGCGGCGGAACTCGCCCGGGATGCGCGCCAGCGCCGCCTCGACGCCCTCGGCGTCGGCGCCGCCCACGGCGGGAAGCGGGTTGCCGACCTTGGCGCCCGACAGGGTGGGCAGCTTGTTGATGGCGCCGGCGGCCACGTTGCCCGCCGCGCCGCCGCCCCAGCGGTAGCCGCGCACGCGGATGCGCTGGCCCCACAGCGGCGTGCGGCCGCGTGCGCCTTCGCCGAAGCGCACCAGGCCGGCCTCGGCGTCGAGCGTGTAGTGCGCCGACTCGCGGTTGCTGCCGAAGAAGTCGTCGACGCGTGACCAGCGTTTCCAGCCGCCCGTTTCCTCGACTTCGAGCACCAGCGCGTCGGTGGCGGTGTCGGGCAGCACGGGCTTCTTGGCCAGCGCGAAGGTCTGCGACGGCTGCCCGTTGCCGTCGCCCAGGTACTGCGGTTCGGCCAGCCGCGCCTGCTCGGCGCGCACCATGTTCACGCCCACGTGGCGCACGCGGCCGAAGCGGCTGCCGTTGCGGCGCGCCACACGCAGCCAGCACACCAGCTTGGCCTGGCGCTCGTCGTCGAGCGCGGGCGGGAAGTCACCTGCGCCGGCCAGGTCGGGGTCGGCCAGCGGCACGCCGATCTCGCTGCGCGGCAGTTCGAGGCGCAGCGTGCCGCCCTGGCTCAGGCCGCGTGTGTTGTCGGCCACCATGCGCACGGCAGCCCACTGCGGCTGGCCGTCGGTCGTGAGGGGCCGGTTGGTGGAGATCTGCCAAAGCAGCTGGGGCGCGCTGGCGGCGCTGGCCAGGCCGGGGCAAGCCAACGCATCGTCCAGCGCCGCGGCCGGCAGCTCGGGTTCGAAGCCGATGCTCAGCAGCGCCGGTTCGGCCTGCGTGTCCTGCCAGCGCGTGAGATCGAATCCCTTCTCGGCCAGCACGGCGATCCAGAGCATGCCGTCGACGGCGCTGGCGAGGTCGAGCAGTTCGCCCGGCAGCGCCGGGTCGAGCAAGCGCGTTTCGTAGTACAGGCGCGTCGCGTCGGCCAGCGCGGCGGGCAGCGCGTCGGCCGTGCGGGCGATGAACTCGGCCACCTCGCCTTCGCTGTCCTCGGGTTTGAGATCGGTCTGCACACGCCCCGCGGCGACGCAGCTCACCGGCCACACGTGGGCCTCGTCGAGGGTGCTGAACTCGATCTTGCCGGCCGCCGCCACGGTGCGCAGCGGGGCCGCCACGCCCGCCGGCAGCTCGGTGGTAAAGGCCAGCAGCGCGCGCGCGGGCTGCGCCGGCCTGAGCGGCATCTGCAGCAGGCGCAGGTACTCGAGGTAGCTGGCCTCGGGGACCTGGTTGAAGCGGTAGAGCAGGCTCTCGGCCTGGAACGCGAACAGCTCGAGCAGCGTGATGCCCGGGTCGGACTCGTTGTGGTCGGTCCACTCGGGGTTGCTGACCGGGATGCGGGCCTTGAGCTCGGCGCTGAGCTGCGCGAAGCTGCGGTCGTCGAGGATGGGGCTGGGCAACGGCATTCGCTACTCCAGGTAGAAGGGATAGACGAGGTTGTCGCGACGGCCGTCGCGCAGGTGCTGGTAGTCGATCTGCACCAGCACCAGCGACGGGTCCTGGCCCGGCAGCACGTCGACGCGTTCGAGTCGGATGCGTGGCTCCCAGGCCGCCAGCGCGGTCTGGATTTCGCGCTGCATGGCCGCGCGCGTGGCCGCCGTGTTGGGCTGCATGAGGAAGCGGCGCAGCCCGCAGCCAAAGCGCGGCAACATGAGCCGCTCGCCCGGTTCGGTGTCGAGGATGATGGCAATCGACTGGCGCACCTTCTCGGGTCCGTCGGCCTGCGGCAGCGCGCCGCTGTCGCCGGGCAGCATCGGCAAAGCCAGGCCGTGGCCGAAGACCGCTCTTGCCTGGGTCATGCAAATTCCCCTGTCGTGGGCAGATGCTTCTCGTGCTTCCACTGGCTCACGCGCAGCGGCCGGAAGACGAGCTTGGCGGTGGGGTCGAGCGCGGTCTTGGCGCTGCCGTCGCTCGGCAGGGCCTGGCGCGACTTCTCGGCGTTGACGCTGCCCAGCGTGATGAGCGGCTTGTTGCTGTAGTTCTTGAGCGCGGTCTCGATCTTGGACTGGGCGATGCCGGTGCTGGTGCTGAGCGTGGTGGCGATCTCGCCCGCCAGTTGCAGCTGGATGTCGGCACCGCTCTGGCCGTTGAACGACCAGCCGGCGGCGTCGAAGTCGACATCGACGTCGAACTCGGCGTCGATGTCGAGCTTGGGCGGCTGGGCCTCGAGCTCGAGCTGCAACCCGCCGGCGATGCTGAAGCTGGGTGGGATGCAAAAGCGCAGCGCGAGCAGGAACCACAGGTTGAACAGCAGCACCACGATGGGCAGGAACAGGTTGAGCACGAACGTGGCGATGATGGTGATGAGCGGGATCGAGAAGAAGCAGATCGCCGCGCCGCCGATCTCACCGCTGGTGGGGATGCCGCCGTCGGTCTTGGTGAGCAACTGCTGCGGGTGCACGAAGCGCACCGACGAGAACTGGCCTATGGGTCGCGTGGCGGCCTGCGCGGCGAGGTCGGCCAGGTTGGGCATCTGGATCGTCACCGGCCGGTTGGCGCTACCCACCAGGTCGAACGGCGGCGCCAGGCGCCAGGCCTCGCTGGCCAGGCTCCAGGTGAGTTCACCGTCGCAGTCGGGCGGTTCGCTGTTCAGGCCCGGGAAGGGGCAGTCGCAGTCGTGCTGGCGGAAGAAGCAGCGCAACTCGTAGGTGTTGCGGTCGTCGTAGCGCGCCTCGCCATTGGCCGTGGTCTCGAAGGCCGAGGTCGGCACGATGCCGTAGAAGAGCGCACGCCCGCGCGCCGAGTGCTGCGGGTTGCGCGCGTCGGCCACGAGCGGGAACAGGCGCACCCAGGTCTCGTCGAGCTGCTGCGGCGTCTCGTCGAGCAGCTCGCGCCATTCGCCGGTGCTGTCGTGCTCGCCCGCGAACCAGCCCTCCTTGAAGGCGCGCACGTTGCGTTCGATCTGCCAGTCCTCGAGCGCCTTGCGCGCCTCGGCCAGGGCCTGTTGGGCGGCGGCGCGTTGCTGCTCGAGGCTGCCGCGCTTCTTCAGCCGCGCCAGGCGCGAGCTGCGCGCCTTGGACAGGCCCGGACGCAGCGGCGTGTGTTCCTCCAGGGCAGCGAGCGCCTGGCGCGCCGCCACCACCTGGCGCAGCTTGTCCAGCGCCTCGGCCTGGAACTGGGGCGCGTAGTTAACGCGCCGGCGGCGCACCACGAAGCCGGCCTGGCACACCGTGTCGGGGCCGGGTGGCGGCAGGCCGGGCACGTCGCAGTGCAGCTCGCACACCACGAGGTAGTGGCGCGCGTGCACCGGCAGGTAGAGCTTGCGCAATCCGGTGCCCACGAGCTGGGTCTTGCGCAGGTTGAGCGTCGAGTCGCCCGGCCGCAGCGGCGTGCCCTGTTCGTCTTTGACCGGGAACAGCCCCGCGAGCTTGCCCGTGAACTGGCCCGGCGAAGCTTGTACGAACTGCGCCGTGTAGAACTCGTCGTCGCGCGGGTCGAACAGCAGCGAGCGTTGCGGCTCCTTGATGAAGTCGGCCATGAACTGGTCGCTGGCGAACTTCTGGATCAGCGGCCGCGTGCCGCGCCCGGAGCTGGGCACGCCGGCCTGCGCCCACTCGTACCAGGGCGCGGTGACGGTCCAGGGGTGGTGGCAGTGCTTCACCATACGTTGCCCGCACCGGGTGTGTACAGGGGCGAGACGACCGACTGCGTGATCAGCGTCGAGCACTTGACGACGCCGTCGCAATTGACCATGGGCGCGTGCACGTTGACCGTGCTGGCGGTGATCTCGACCGTGCTGTTGGCGGTGATCTTGACCTGGCCGCCGGCATTCATCACCAGCTCGCAGCCGTTGCTGTGCTTGAGCGTGACGCTCTGAGCCGAGTCGTCGAGCACCAGCTTGTGGCCGCTTTGCATCTGCAGCGTGACCTTGGCCGCGCCGTCGCTGTCGTCGAACTCGAGCAGGGTGCCCGAACGGGTCTTGAGCAGCCGCTTGTTGTTGGCGGCCTGGGCCGAGTCGGGTGGCGCCTCGCGGCCGTTCCACACCGCGCCCACGATGTAGGGGCGTTCGATGGCCCCGGCCTCGAAGCCGACGATGACCTCGGAGTCGACCTCGGGCAGGATCATCCAGCCCTGGTCGTCGTCGGCGTAGAGCGACACCAGGCGCGCCCAGGCGGTGACGTCGGCGCCCAGCTCGCCCAGCCACGGAAACGTGACCTGGATGCGATTCTGTCCGTCCGGGTCGACGAGGTCCTTGACCAGCGCCGGGTACAGCCCGAACAGCCGCCGCGATGCGGTGCCGCCGTCGAAGGAGTCGGCATCGCGGGTCATGAGATTTCCAGATTCGGCCGCTCGGCCTCGAAGTCGGTGCGGTGGCCGTTCGTCAGGTCGTAGGTGTGCACGAGCTGCGTGACGCGGTAGCGGCCGCCGCCGAACATCGGTCCCACGCCTTGCAGCGTGACGCTGCTGCCGACGACGAGGTCGGGCGAGCCGTTGGTCTGGCCCTTGATGCGCACGAAGCCGCGCGCGCGGCGCAGCATCTCGGCGCGCGCCCAGCTCGTGGCGGCGTCGCTGGCGAGCGGCACTTCGCGCAGGCGGTGGCTCTTGAAGGTGCTGAAGGCCTGGCCCAGCAACTCGGGCCCCAGGCGGCCGGGGC
Organism: uncultured Gemmatimonadaceae bacterium; assembly: GCA_964474535.1. Taxonomy (GTDB): domain Bacteria; phylum Gemmatimonadota; class Gemmatimonadetes; order Gemmatimonadales; family Gemmatimonadaceae; genus Gemmatimonas. Next base: position 6,086 of record CAYYSP010000009.1, on the reverse strand, counting down.
CGGCCTCGGCGCGCGCGGCGTCGGCGCCGGCGTTCTCGTCGATCGGCTCGCGCCCCGCCACGTCGTAGCCGGCGACGTGGACCTCGCTGCGCTGGTGCGCCAGGTCGGCGCGCGCATTGAGCGCCAGCAGCTTGTTGGCCGACACACCGCCTTCCTCGTTGCCGTTGACGAGCGTGATCTCGGGCGCCGCGCGCCGGTCGCGCGTGGCGAAGTGCAGCGCGCGGTCCTCGAGCCAGATCTCGGCCTGCAGCAGCCGCGCGCGTTCGCGCAGGAAGGCCAGGTCGCTCTGGTTCCACTGCTGCACCACGGCGTAGGTGGGGCCGTCGACGTCGACCTCGGCCGTGAGGCCGTGCTCGCCGGCGATGAAGCGCACGATGTCGGCGTCGCTGGCGTCCTCCCAGGTCTTGCAGCGGTGCGTGAGGCGCAGCTCCATGAGCGCGTCCTCGGCGAACACCAGCAGTTGGGGCTCGATGCCTTCGCGCAGTTCGGTCTCGATGGCGCTGATGCGGCCGTCGAAGACCGTGCGTGCGTCGGCGGCCGGGCCGATCGAGACCTGCAGCCGCTTGCCGAAGTCGACTTCGCGTCCGTCCAGGTGCAGCCAGTCTTCGTTGTCGCCCGAAGGCCCGGGGCCCCAGGCGGTGAAGCGCGCGGCCAACCGCTTCATGCCCTGCGTGTCTTCGCTAACCTCGAGCCGCAGCAGGTCGCGCGCCAGCGCGGCGCTGCGCTCGCCGTCGACCAGCAGCACCGGGGCGCTGGAGCCGAAGAGTTCGGGGATCACGGTCATGTCAGCGGCGCTCGGTCGTCTTGCTCAGTCGTCGTTGCCGCAGGCGTGCGTGCGCGCCTCATCGCACAGCAGCTGCTGCTGGATCTGGCGCGCGCGCGCCAGTTGCTGCCACAGCGGTTCGGGCGCCGGCGGTGCGGCCGCAGCGGGTTCACGCTGCACCTGCACGTCGGTCTGCACTTCTTCGATATGGAGTGCCATCGCAACGCCTCCTCGTTCAGTGGGCGCAACCGCAGCGGCAGCCCAGGGGGTGGCCGGAGAGGGCCGTGGCGTCGGCGGGTGCCGTGCGCAGCGCAACCCAGCCCGGCACGCCCGGGTCGCTGGTGGTGGGCGGCAGCAGCGTGGTCTGGCGCCTGAGCACGGCCTGGCCCGAGAGCAGGTTGGCGCGTTCGTCCTGCGCCACCAGCACGCGGTCGCGCAGCGGCACGCTGCGGCCGAAGGTGACGGCGCGCGCGTCGGCGCGCAGCGAGAAGACCTGCTGGCGCTGGCCCGGCGTGCCCGCCGCGGCCGTGAGCGCGTCGACGCCCGCGGCGCTGCTGCCGCCGGCGCCTTCGAAGCTGCGCCGCGCCTGCGTGGCGCCGGCCGTTCCGGCGTCGGCCTTGACCGTCTCGAGCGCAGCGCCCAGGCCGCCGGCCGCCGCCATCGCATAGCCGGTTTGCAGCGCGCCCAAGGCGCCGGACGCGCTTGCCGGGGTCAGACCGACACGCTGCGCCGCCGACGTGGGTGCCGCGCCCTGGGTGCCCGCCTGCACGCCCTGGCTGGCGCCCACACCGGGGCTGGCCTGGGCATTCTGCGGCAGCGCGACCTCCTGGCCCGCGGGTAGCCGCGACGGGTCGCTCACGCCGGCGCCGAGCGCGCGCCAGGCCTCGGGGGCGAGGCCGGCGCGCATGGCCAGCGCGGGCAGGCTCTCGCCGTCGAGCGCACGGCCGATGCCGATGCCCAGCGAACCGCCGAGGCCGATCCGGCCACCGCCCAGCGCCAAAGCGCCACCGATGCCCAGCCCCAGCCCCAGCCCCAGTCCCAGGCCCAGGCCGCCGCCCAGGCCGGCGGCTGCGCCTGCGGCCGAGCCGGCGCCGGGCAGCGCCGACGTCGGGCCGCCGCCCGAGCCCGACGCCGGTGCGCCGACGGCGGTGTTGGCGCCGGCGCCGCTGCTGCCGGCCTGGCGTTCGGCGTCCTGGCCCTTGATGCTGAGCGACGCCTTGGCGCGCAGCGGCGTGCCGTTGTGGGCGAAGTGGTCGATGTCGACCGACAGGCTCTCGAGCACGCCGTCGACGATCACGTCGCCCCACTGGAAGCGCAGCCGCGGCGGCGCCTGGTTGCGCCCGCTCGCGGCCTGGGGCGTGATGAAGGTTTCGATCTGGCGCGTGCGCTCGAGCACCGAGCGCGGCACCGCCGTGCTGCCTTCGTCGGCGGTGTCGAAGATCAGGTCCACGGTCAGCGTGACCGAGCTGTTGCCGGTGTGCTGGCGCGCCTGCCGCCCGGCGCTGCGGCCGCCTTCGCTCTGGTTGGCGTACTGCAGGCGCAGCGAACTGGGGTTGAACTGCACCGTCACCGGCTGCTTGCCGCGCGCCGGCTGGTTCTGGTTGTCCAGCTCCTGCAGGAAGGCCTTGCTCAGTTCGGTCATGGCGTACGTGCGGGTTGAGGGTTAGACCAGGCGCAGGCCTTCGTGCGCGATGTGCAGTTCCTCGATCGCGACCTCGCCCGTCTTGGCGTTGAGTTCGGGGCCGCGCACGCGCGCCGGCACGCCGCGCTCGAACTGCCAGGTCGCCACCACTTCGTCCTGGTTCTTGCCGTACACCTCGACGATGCCGTCGTAGCGCGGAATCGGCCGCGTGCCGGCGGCGATGCTTTGCAGCCAGGTCCAGATCTGCTTGTCCAGCGTATTGGTGGGGCTGTGGAACATCCCGCGCTTGAGCACCAGCGGCACGTACTTGGCGCGCCCCACCTGGCGGATGACGCCGTCGTTGCGGCCGCCTTCCTGGTAGTCGGTGATGTCGAGTTCGATCTCCAGGCCGGTGACTTCCTGGAACGCGCCGTCGGTCAGCAGCGGGCTGTCGGCGGCCTGGTTGGCGATGTCGGTCTCGCCCGTGGGCTGGGCGCCGGACGCCTCGTCGGGGCTCTTGCGCAGCGTGAGCTTGAAGCGGAAGGCGCGCAGGAACAGGTCCTCGTCTCTCATGCGGTCTCCAGCGTCAGCGTGCCGTCGCCGCTGCGCGCGAACTGCAGCACGATGAACTCGAGCGGCTCGGCCGGTGCGATGCCGATGTGGGCCAGCAGCTGGCCGTTGTCGAGCCGATAGGGCGGGTTGAGGCTGTCGTCGCAGAGCACGAAGAAGGCCTCGGACTCGTCGGCGCCGGTGAAGGCGCCCAGGCGGAACAGGCGCCGCAGCAGCGCCGTGACCATGTGCACGAGCTGGCGCCGCAGTGCCGGCGTGTGCGGCTCGAAGGCCACCCACTGCATCTGCTGCAGCAGCGTGCGCCGCAGCAGCAGCACCAGGCGGCGCACCGAGAGCTGGCGCCACGCCGGGTCGTGCGAGAGCGTGCGCGCGGCCGTGAGGCGAACGCCCAGCGGCTCTTGCAGGAAGACATTGACGCCCAGCGTGTGGAGCGTGTCGTGTTCGTGCGGGCTGACGCGCACGAGCGCCTTGACGGCGCCCTGGGCGATGCGGTTGGCGGGACCGTGAGGAACGCCCAGGGCAAGCTCGGTGGCGGCCAGGATGCCGGCGGCGGCGGCGCTGGGCGGCAGGTTGACCAGCGCGTCGCGCGCGTCGTCGCCGCGCGCCACCACCAGCCAGGGGTGATAGAGCGCGCACCAGGCGCTGTCGAAGTGGCTGCGAAAGGACGCCACCTGCGCCGGCTTGAGGCCCGGCGGCACGTCGAGCAAGGCAATGTGGTCGCGTGTGGTCTCGACGAACGACTGCACCTGCAGGAACAGGTCGGCGATGGCGGCCAGCTGGGTGCCGTCCAGCGGGTCCAGCGCCAGGCCGGGCAGCTCGCTGTGGTTGGGTGGCGTGGCGGCAGGCGCGGGCAGTTCGACGCAGGGCGAAAACTCGGGTCCGGCCAGCGAGGGGTCGCTCACGTCGTCCTGCGGCGGCAGCGGCTGCGGCTGGTAGAGGTCGGGCAGCAGCACCTGGGTGATGGCGCCTGCATCCACCACGGCCTGCAGTCCCGACGCCGGCTCGTCGGCCAGGGGATCCCAGTTGGCGTCGAAGAAGTCGGCGTGCACGATGCCCTGCCAGCGGTCTTCGCCGCCGCTGAAGACTTCGGTCGTGTGCGACAGCGACAGCCGCAGCGGCGCGGCCGGCGTGAGGCGGTCGCCGGCCCAGGCGAAGTCGGGCCACAGCAGTTGCGACTCGCGGCACAGCACAGTGGCCAGCCAGCGCGGGTGGTCCACATGCAGGCCGAGGCCGGTGTAGTGCTCGCTCGTGCCCTGCGCGTCGTGCACGTCGAGGTCGGCCTCGACGACTTCGATGCCGACGATGGCCGCCGGCGTGGCGCTTTCCAGCTCGGCGCGCAGCCAGCGGCGCGGCTGCAGAGGATCGCCGGCCTGGCTCACGTCGGTGACGACGCGCAGCACGTAGCTGCCGTCGGCCAGGTGCAGGCGCAGCAGGGTGCCCGGCGGCAGTCGCTGGCCGCCGCCGAGCTGCAGCGCCACGGTGGAGGGCGGCAGCGGCGTGGCGAGCACGGCGCGAGTGCGCCAGCGCAGCGTGGCGCGCAGCCCGTTGCCCCAGCTGCCCTCGTCGCGCGCGTGCAGCAGCGGGCTGCCCAGCACGCCGGTGAGCGTGCCCTGCGCCACGCCGCCGGCATCGAGCGCGGCGTTGCCGTGGTCGTGCACGATGCGCACCACCCACGCTTCGCGCGCGCCCTGCTCGAAGTAGCTCGCCACCGCGTAGGGCAGCAGGCCCGGCCCTTCGAAGCCGCCGTACAGGCGCCGGTAGGCGTCGAAGCTCTCGACCCGCACCGCCACGCTGCGCAGCCGTTCGCGCGCCGGGTCGCACATGCGCCAGTCGTCGCTGCGCTCTTTGGTCTGGTCGACGCGCGGCACGCGGCATGGGCCGCGCGGCGCCACGCCGACGAAGGCGCAGACGTCGAGCCGCACGCCGGTGAGGCGGCGGATGGGGTCACTCGGCTGCGAGTAGACGCCTGGCGCGCCGAGCGCGATGCGGTTCAGTGCAGGCATGGCAGGTTCAGCCCTGAGGTCGTGAAGATTCCGTCGCGAGCGGCACGGGCCCTGGATCGGGCCGCGCACCAGGAAGATTCATGACCTCACTCGACCTCGACACCCTCGTGCACGAGGTGCAGTTCCTCCATCGCCACCTCGCCGCCGCCCTTGGCCGCCAGCGTGGGTCCGACCCACTTCTTGGGTTGCGCCTTGAGCAGCTTGAAGGTGACGACCGGTTGGCGCGCCTCGTCGAGCAGCGTGATGACCACGGTGCGCGGGTCGTGGTCGCCTTCGCGCACCGCCTTGACCCAGTCGAACAGGTCCTTCGATCCGATGAGGCCACGCTTGAGCGTGATGTCGTCGTTCTTGAACGTGTTGGCGATCTTGCGCACCGTGTTGGCCTTCTCGTTGCCGTTGCGGTACTCGGAGTAGCTGATCTCCGAGCCCAGACCGCTCACGTCCGAGAAGCCGGCGACCACGGTGGATTCGTCGCCCGCACCCAGGCTGACGAGGTAGTTGAAGGCCCCGTAGGGGTTGTCTCTGAAGGTGGCCATGGTTCAGTGCTCCTGATTCACTTCTTGACGTCGGCCGTCCACTGGCCGACACGGAAGATCACGAACTCGGCCGGCTTCACCGGCGCCACGCCCACGAGGCAGATCATGCGGCCGTTGTCGAGGTCGTTCTGGGTCATCGTGGTGCGGTCGCAGCGCACGAAATAGGCCTGCTCGGGCTTCTCGCCCAGCAGTGCGCCGTCGCGCCACAACACGAGCAGGAAGTCTTCGACCATGCGCCGCACGTTGGCCCACAGGCGCTCGTTGTTGGGCTCGAACACGGCCCACTGCGTGCCCTTGTCGAGCGTGTGCTCGAGGTAGATGAAGAGCCGGCGCACGTTGACGTACTTCCACTCGGGATCGCTGCTCATGGTGCGCGCGCCCCAGACGCGGTTGCCGCGGCCCTCGAAGAAGCGCAGGCAGTTCACGCCCTCGGGGTTGAGCACGTCGTTGCGGCCCTTGTTGATGTTGAGCTCGAAGCGCGTGAGGCCGCGCACGACCTCGTTGGCCGGCGCCTTGTGCACGCCGCGCTCGATGTCGCTGCGCGCGTAGATGCCGGTGACGAAGCCGCTGGGCGGCAGCAGCAGGCGCTTTTG
>CAYYSP010000008.1:0-73285 GCA_964474535.1 uncultured Gemmatimonadaceae bacterium | reverse complement strand
AAGGACAAGCGACGTACCCGCCCTTAGCACCTTGGATTGTTCGCTGCTCCTTCGGCGGGTAATAACCTCTATGTATGCGTGCAGCATCAAATCGCGCAGAGTCGACTCGGCAAAACAGGAAGGTAAGGCGTTTTCTTAGCATCTCTCTACCTATGTACTCCCTTCGACTCTCTTCACTGATATACCACGCGATTTGCCATGTCGCGTGAAACTCACTTACAGTGAGTTGTAACACTGGATCACTTAGTTTGGGGACACCAGCGAATGATTGCGCACTGCCTACCGAAGTAGGCAATGCGAGAATCATCAACAAGTATGCGTATCGAGCAAGAACGCGAACTTTCACTATTCTCCTCTCATGACTTGATGGTTCGTTAAGCTAGGCTCTACCTTCATTTCGAATTGCGTTATCAGCTACGTTGCATCAACGTCACGTCGCGTCGCAGACATCGGGCATCCGTTTGTCGGACACCTATGGCCTCGGATTTCGCTACGTTACGGCCAACCTAAATTCTTGTCAATAGCGATTTTGAGGATAAGTCTCCCCCCTTCCTCGCCTCCTAAAACGCAAAACGGCGCCCAGCCAAAACCGGACGCCGCCTACGTAACTCTTGTTTTCACAGTGGCTAGGGACGGGATCGAACCGCCGACACGCGGATTTTCAGTCCGCTGCTCTACCGACTGAGCTACCTAGCCCGAGCTGCTGTTGCAGCCCTAGCCTTCTAAGTTATGACGAATGCAGCAGCAGCGAAAGGCCCCAACCGCACCTTCGCACTATTCCGCAGTACCCTCACGCATACGCTTTAATCCCACAGCCCAACGGTAAAGCTGGTCGAACATATGCTTCGTTCCGCTCACCGTGGGATCGCTCGGCTCGAAAACCTTCGCCTCGTTTATTTGCTTGTTGAAAAACGGGATCGGAACTGTCGCTGGTAGCGCTACTACGTTCACGTTGCTCAACAGCAGCCTTAGCTCTTGGGTGGAGCGAAGTCCGCCTGATACTCCGCCGTAACTAACTACGCCAGCAGGCTTTTCCGACCATTCGTTGAATAAGTATTGAACCGCGTTTACTAGGCTAGCAGGCACAAAGTAGTCGTACTCAGGAGTCACGAAAACGAATGCGTCCGCAGAACCAACGATCTTACTCCAACGCTTCGTGTGCTCATGCTCGTACTTTTGCATTCTTGGATGACCCGCTTCATCAAGAATCGGAAGTGCGATCTCGGCGAGATCTACAAGTTCTACGTCAAACTTATCGTAGTCTTTCGCGAACTGTTCTACCCACCGCGCAACTGGAAGCCCCTGACGACCCGGACGGGTGCTGCCAACGATGATTTTCAGATTTAGAGCCAACGGGACGACCTCTTAAAATGTTATCAGGACGCAGCTATAAAGCTGTTTGACTGTCTATATAAGTACTGCATGATAAGCACCAGAAGCTATTTTTGCACCAAATATCACCGCACCACCGTGCCCATTCTCACTACCTCGAAATCGCTACCACGTAGCTGTTTCAATGTGTTCATCTCACCGTCGTTCCAACGCGCATCAGCGGTGCCCGATACGTACCAGTCGCTACCGTTGTCCGCCAATATCATTCCGTACTTTTTAAGCGCACGAAGTATTACTTGAGCGTTCACGGGATAACCGCTTATGTCGAAGTTTGCACGGAGTCTCACTCGCATACCCATGGGAGGCCTTAGTGATGAAGTATCACTGCTAGCAAAATGTCGCGCCGGATGCATGTACGCGCGACGAGTACGCGAAACTGTAAACCGTAAAGCGTGCGCAATTTCTCCGTTACGTACTTCTTCATAGCGCACGAGCCCCGGAAGTATTGGTAGCCCTGCCGCATCAGCTGATGTCCAGCCCGCTGGTCTCAACGCGTTCGTTTTAAGATCGAATATCGCACCCGATCCAGCTCTCCAAGAGCCATCTGCGTTGGGGTACGCTGCGAAAAGCTCGTATAGTTTCCAGTTGTCACGATCGACGATGATTATGTGTCTATCTCCCGTCGATCCAGCTCCTCCTTCAATAGGTGGATTTTGCGGAATGGGATACGGACCTGCATCGCTTTCACTTGCGTACTGAAAGCTAACGTTACTGCGTGCCTGTGACCCCGATACTACGACGTACGGAATACCAAATGGGCCGCCGTTCCAGTTCGCACCAAAGTCTGGATGGAATCGTTTTGTTGATCCAATTGAATTGATAATTGCCGCTGAGTTGGGATCGACCTGTGCTGTATCAACGGGTTGGTTCCATGCGTTGTCGTCAGGTAAAAGTCGCTTACCTAAGTCTGCATTTAATCCAAGTGCTCCATCCGATGGCGGTGGGGGCAGAGACGTAGTCGTATCATCCACTGCAACGCCTTCGGTAATTCCATCGCTACCACAACCTGCGGCAGCGATCAGTAGCATCGCGACAGACTTCATCATTGTTGTGTTACGCATAGCTGTGTGTGTACATGGTGGCGTTCTCGCTTGCAACCGCAGCGCTTGCTTCCGTCCTTATTATCTCACGTCGTGTCTATGAATGTCTTTACTCTAACGCAATTAGTCTGTTTCACCTTGGGACAACACTATTAGCACCGTGATAGGGACTGTTACAGCAAGAAAGCAAAACACCAAGGCACAAGCTTTACGCAGCTCATGCCTTGGTGTTACTGCCTTCATAAACTCTAAGCTCTTTCCTACTTCGCGCCCGCCATCATCTTGCGGATAGGGATAATAAGTAGCCCTAGCACCACGGTAGCTCCGAACAGGAACAGTGATGTTGTGGTAAACAGTTGAGGCATTTGATCGAGCTTCTCCGGATCAACATGTCCGCCAACCAAACCGCCGATGAGGTTGCCGAGTGCCGACGCAAGGAACCAAATGCCCATCATCTGGCCCACAAATTTGCGCGGTGAAAGTTTAGTCATCGATGAAAGACCAACAGGACTTAGGCACAGCTCGCCTAGGGTTTGGAAGAAGTAGCTGCCAACCAACCACCAGGGCGAAACAAGCATGGTGCCGCCGCTAGCAACGACTTTGTTTGCTGCAACGATCATAAGAAGGAAGCCAACGCCAGCTAGCGCCAAGCCAAGAGCAAACTTGGTTGGACTCGACAAATCAATTCCGCGCTTGGCCAGTCCCACCCATAGTGCAGCGAACAGCGGCGCACAAAGGATGATAAAGAAGGAGTTCACTGACTGGAACCAAGTTGCGGGTATCATGAAATCACCCATCTGTCGATCTGTGAAATCACGCGCAAACAAGTTTAGCGATGTAGGTGCTTGTTCAAACGCAGACCAGAATATGGCGGCGAAAAGGAACAACACGACAATCACGCCAACTCGCTTTTTCTCTTCTGCGTTGATGTTTCCAAACAAAAACACGTATGCAAAAAACACGACCGCGATACCTACTAACACCACGGTCATGTTAAGGCCGATCGCTTGGGCGTCGAGCGTGATTGTACCTGTTGCGGCCAGAACAAAAACCAACGCGATAATGCCGAGTATGGTTCCAGTTACGAGCTTAACGGTACTTTCTTGCTTGGCCTGCTTCTGCGAATCGGGGTTGCGCGAAATGTTCATTCCAATCGGTCCTAGCGTCTTGCGTCTAGCAAACCAGAACACAACTAGTCCAAAGAACATACCGACGCCGGCGGCACCGAAGCCGTAGTGCCATCCGATTGCTTCACCTAGGAATCCGGTAATGAGCTGTCCAGCAAAGGCACCGATGTTGATGCCCATATAGAAAATTGAGAACCCTGCGTCTCTGCGTGCTCCTCCTTCGGGGTACAAATCGCCGACGATGGCCGAAATGTTTGGCTTGAGCAAACCGGTTCCACAAACAATGAGGATTAGCCCAAGGAAGAAGAAGATCTTATCTGCACCTGCTCCTGCGATGCCTGATAACCCGATAGATAGATGGCCGGCGGTAATGAGAACGGCGCCGATAAAAATTGCCCGCTGTAACCCAAGCCATCGGTCAGCTATCCAGCCACCGGGGAGCGATGCCACGTAAACGAACGAGCCGTAAATACCGACGATAGCAGAAGCGGTCGCGCGATCGAATCCAAAGCCGCCGTCGGCAAGAGCCGCGGCCATGAAAAGCACGAGTAGCGGGCGCAATCCGTAGTACGAAAAGCGCTCCCACATTTCTGTGAAAAATAGGGTGGCCAAACCTCGAGGGTGGCCAAAGAAGCCGCGGTTGTCAGTATACGGAGACAGGTCGGCCGCTGCTTGCGACGAGGAGAACTCGGAGTTCGGGTCTTTGACCATCTGGCAGGCGGGAGAAGGCGGGACAGCACGACAAAAATCGCACTGTGAAAACGATGTCCGAAAACGATGTTTGCGAAGATACCGGCTTAACGCCGGCTTAGCGACTGGCTAGAAGTACTGTATTAAGAAATGAGCCCACTAGTAGCGTAGCACCTGCCGTTTGGAGGTGGCTGACGGGGCTCCTTCGGCTACTTTTTCGCCCATTTAGCAGTTATCACGGATTTCAACCCACCGCGTACGTTGAAGTCGCCCACAACGGTTAGAGTTCGCGGTGAGCTTGCTGCAACTAGGTCGTCGAGGATCCGGTTTACGGCGCGCTCGTAAAAAATCCCATCATTACGGAAGCTCCAGAAGTACAGCTTAAGACTTTTTAGCTCCAGACAAAGCTGGTCTGGCACGTATGTAATACGAATTGTCGCAAAATCGGGAGCACCACCTTCCAATAGCTTCAACTCGGCGGCATCGCTTTCAACTCCACCTAATGGACAAAGCGAAGTGAACTCCGCCGTTTCCATGTAAATCTCGTAGTCGCGATCTGCATACGGGTTCGCGAACGTTTCGAGTAACTCCGGTTTGGGCATCTTGTTTGTTAGACGTTTGGTTCGTTCAGCTTTCGCGCAAACGTCTAGACCACTCTTCCAGTAGTAGACGTTCGGCGGCGGTCAGGCTTTCAATGCCCTCAGCGGCGATTTTATCGAGCACGGCGTCCATCGCAGACGCAGTAGCGGAAACCGACATTTTAGGGGCTACAGCCTGTGGTGCAGAAGGACGTGATCTAGCGGTTGCAGCTTTACTCTGCGCCACGATGTCGTCTGTTTCGCGTACCTCTCGATCTCTGGGACGCGGCGTACTTCTGGGCACAGGGCGTGGCGAATCATCACCGTAATCGGGGGCAGGAGATATACGCCTGCGCAATCTGTCTATGCTTTGTGACGATGGAGCGCGCAGATATACCCATGCGCCAGCCATTCCGCCGATGTGCGCCGCGTATGCGGTCCCTCCCATTCCACCCGAATCCACAATTGCCATAGCGATGTTAACAAGCGCCATAAAGGCAACTAGCCACCTCACTTTCATGGGCACTATACCAAAGAACAGGACTTCATCGTCCGGCCAACGAGACGCAAACGCAACAGCAACTCCTAAAATCGCCGCTGACGCGCCTACAAGAACACCACCCTGCTTCTGAAACATGTAGTGGAATAGCCAGCCAGCAAATCCGCACCACACGTAAAACCACGTAAAGGCGCTACTCCCCCACGCGCGCTCTACCCGCGGACCAAAGAGCCACAGTGTCCACATGTTTAACCCCAAATGGAGAATGCCTCCATGTACAAACATGTATGTGAACACTGTCCAATAGTTGCGCGATTCAATGTCCCCTGATGCATAGCCCAGCATGCGGGCCATGTTCATGTCTCCTACAAGCGTCGCCTGAACGAAATACACTCCAATGCACAGGCCAATAAGCCAGTACACCGCAGTGAATGAACGTGGTTGTTCGTAGTCGTCGTAGGCGAAGCTCATGAGGCTCCTTTAGGTACTATTGCTAACGTGTGCCGCTGCCATCGGCACGGGCCGACAGCGCTAGTTCCACGATGCGTTCACACAGCTCGGGAAACAAGACTCCGGCTGCTGCTGCACCCTGTGGGATGAGACTGGTCGGTGTCATCCCTGGCAACGTGTTTGCTTCCAGACACCACGGTTGCCCTTGAGGGTCCAGCCGAAAGTCAATTCGCGCGTATCCACCTAGTTTAAGCGCTGCAAAAGCTTTTTCAGCCTGGTCTGCGAGCAATTTTTTTGTTGAATCGTCAAGTTCTGCTACGAACTCTTTGGCCATCCCCGGTGTGTATTTGCACTCATAATCGTACAACTCTTTAACGGGTTGTATTTCTATAGCTGGGAGAGCGCGATTACCAAGTATCCCCACCGTAAGCTCTCGCCCCGGAACGAACCGCTCAATCATTACCTCGTCGTCAAACCGGAAGGCTTCCTGAATGGCACCCTCAAGCTCGGTTTGCTCTCGTACTATTGAAAGTCCAACGGTACTTCCCTGCTTAGACGGCTTAACAATTAGCGGAAGCCCAAGTTGCTTCACAACAAAGGCAGCGTCTGTGCCGGTTCTGCTTGCCATTATCCAGTCGGCCGTTTGAACACCAGCCGCTCGCATTACTACTTTCGATAGCTGTTTGTCCATCGCCAAGGCACTCGCAAGGTGTCCACTCCCTGTGTATGTGACAGCTGCCATGTCGAGAACTGCTTGTACCGTTCCGTCTTCTCCCTGCCCACCATGAAGCGCGAGAAAAACACAGTCCGCTTCAGTTACTTCGGGGCGCGTGCCAATAGTTAATGACAAAGATTGTTGAGTAAGGGCAGCAAGAGCATCAAGCGACGGAGGAGCGACTGCAACTCCCTGCGCCATAAGCGCGCTTTCCCTTTCGTCTGACAGCACACCTTCGGCGGGATCAAAACATGTAACTTCGTGCCCACGTTCACGAAGTGCTGCCGCTATGCGCACGCCCGAGGATAGCGATACATCACGTTCGGAGGACACTCCGCCAAGTAATACTGTGATCTTCACGATGGTTTTGGTTCAGATTTGTGCTAAAGATGATTTCGTTGTTTGCTCGTGAAAAGCGCACCGCTTATCTGTGCATGAGATACTCGAGAACGTCGTATCTAGTTACGATCCCCTGAACAACGCCATCACGTTTTAACAGCACTGCCCGGTTGGATTTAGAAAGCAGCTTTGCAACGTTTTCAACGGGCTGATCATCGTCAACCAAGGGGAATGGTTGATCCATCACGTCGCCTACCGTTTTGTCTAAAACGCGCGCGTCTGCAAGACTCGCTGTGGTTAGCTGAGACTCCGCAACACTTCCAACACAAACGTTGCCGTCAAGTACTGGCAACTGTGAAATATCATGCAGTGCCATAAGACCTATTGCTTGTCGAACTAGCATTCCTGGTGACGCTGCAACAATTGCAGGAGAGGAGCTGTCTTTATCGCCGAGTACTGCGCGAATCGTGGTGGGAGTAGTATCGAGCAGCTGATTCTCCCTCATCCATTCGTCGTTAAAGACTTTCGAAAGATATCGTTCCCCTGTGTCGCAAAGGAAAGCGACGACATATGCCTTGGGGTCGTCGATTCTACGAGCGACGTGCATTGCAGCATGTGTAATTAGTCCGGCAGATCCACCGACAAATAGCCCTTCTTCACGAGTGAGCTTACGCGCCATGTTAAAAGCATCTTTATCGCTCACTGTCATGTATTCGTCAATTATGCTCATGTCCAGTGTATCAGGGATGCACTCTTGGCCAATCCCTTCCACTTTGTAAGGTGCACCTGAAGGATGCCCTTCTCCGTTCGTGCGCCACAGCTCTGCTAACACCGATCCAAGTGGATCTGCAGCGATAATTTTGATATCAGGATTTTTGGATTTGAGGTAGCGTCCTACTCCACTAACTGTTCCACCGGTGCCGGCTGACGCAACAAAGTGGGTAATACGTCCTTCTGATTGTTCCCATAGTTCAGGGCCGGTAGTAGCAACGTGCGCGGCGGGATTCGCTGGGTTTTCAAACTGACCGGCTAAAACCGCGCCGGGAGTTTCACTTACTATGCGCTTTGCCATTTGCACGTAGTACTGTGGATGGTCCGGCGGAACGGCAGTTGGGGTGATAATTACTTCTGCTCCGAACGCGCGCAAAAGTCGCACTTTTTCTTGCGACATTTTATCGGGCATAGTGAAAATACAGCGATATCCCTTGAGAGCAGCTGCTATCGCAAGTCCTACTCCAGTGTTGCCACTTGTTGCTTCAACAATGGTTCCACCCGGCTGCAAAGTTCCTGCACGTTCATGGGCTTCTATCATTGGTAACCCGATCCGATCCTTTACACTCCCACCGGGGTTAAAGAAATCGGCCTTCCCATAAACCGGAGTGCGAATTCCTTTAGTAACTCTCGAAAGACGAATGAGAGGTGTCCATCCAATGGTATCTAGCACGCTATTGTAGGCTCGTAGGTGCCGCGTCTGATGCAGTGTGTTGGTTGTAGGTTCTGCGGTTGTGGTCATGGAATTATTAGCTCAGAAGTGTCACGTACAGGGAGAGTGCTGGTGCCTTCAGGATGACGGAAGAGAACTGGGAAGGTCATCATAACTGCTATTGCTACACCGCGACGACGTGCGGGCTTAAATCGAAGCTTTGAAGAACCTGCAACGGCTGCTGCATCTAGCGCAGCTACACCTGACGATTCGCTAATGCGGGTGCTATCGGTGACGACGCGCCCCAAAGAGTCGACATAAAGCCTCAGCAAAACATTCCCTTCTGCCTTCCGTTTGTACTCGTCAAGCGGGTAGCGAAAGGGCGGTTCGCTGTTAAGCATGTGAGGAAGTTCATCGGGAGCATCGCTTGAGCGCCACCAAGCTGAACTACTGCTTATGACCGCTGCACTCCCCGATGTGCCTGCACCACTAAACCCAGTGGTAGCTCCTGGAACGATGACGCCATCTGCAGAACGAGCTGCACGCGCAGATTCGGAACAGGCGAGCAGCAACGGGGCTACCAGCACCGTAAAGGCTTGGCTCCGCAACGGGCGACTACGAAAAATCTTACTCCATCCAGTACCTTCGAGCATAGCTCAATGTACACCAGACAGCTGCGTTCGGCGTTATCATCCTGAGTACCATATGCACTACTGGCCGCTTCCGGCTCCGAGTTTCGGCCGCCCTTCGCTTCAACGGCTTACGTCAGATGACCTTACTTCGCGCAATCGGCTGCATTCTCCTTGTTCTGTCGACGCTGTCGGCCTGCCGCAGCAAAGAGCCCACGGGGCCAACCGCTGTGCCCGCTTCAATCGCTAAGGCAGCCGGTGACGCGCAAACGGCTTCAGTAGGTGCTGTTCTGCCAATCACGTTGGTTGTGAAGGTTCTCGACGGCTCTGGTAATCCTGTCGCTTCCGCTCGAGTTCAATGGGAAACGGGAAGTAGCGCTGGTTCAGTTTCGCCAACCGTGTCATTTACGAATGCTCAGGGCAATGCCTCTACTCAGTGGACGCTTGGCCCAGTTGCCGGAACAGCGCGCGTAACAGCGCAAGTTGGTGGCGTGAATCCAGTGGTGTTTAGTGCAACCGTTTTGCCGGGCGCCGTTGCACAGGTCGTTTCAATTCCAGATATGGCAGCTCTTGGAGTTGGCGACACTTTAACTATTCGAACATCGGTAAGAGATCAGTTTGGTAATGACATAAATGGCCAAGCGATAACGTACTCAACAACGTCGTCCTCTGTCGCGTCTGTTAGTTTCGCCGGTGTGGTAACAGCTAACGCTGTAGGAACAGCGGGGATAGTGGCTGCGGTCGGTGCAAGAGCAGACACCGTTCCTATAACAGTCGCCGCAGCAGGTGCATCACCGTGCGGGTCGCTGTCGCCTTTGCGTCTTCAAGTCGGACAGGTGCACTATCCCGCAACGTCTGGAAACAGCACGCGCGTTTGTTTGGCCTCGCCAGAAGATGCAGTTACTGATTACGGGTTAGTGTTAGTGTCAGCCGCCTCGACATTCTCTTCAACGCTTGTTTCAGATTTGTACGGAATCGGAATTAACGCTCCATCTGCCGCAAATGTTACTACAGCTGCTGTTCAAGCTTCCGTTGGCCAGCAACTTCAGCTGTCGCTAGACGGAGTACAGCTAGATAGAAACGCTGAGCTACAGCTGCGAGCACGGGAACGAAAGGAGCTTTCCGGTCTCACTGAAAGTGCCCGCGAGCTGCACAGACAGCGTTCTTCGCTTTCTGCAGAAATGCAGGAGAAGATCGCAAAGGTCGGAGACATTATCCGCCTTAACTCCAATCCGCTTGCTGCATGTGATAACCCAGACATGAGAGTAGGTCGTGTTGCAGCAGTCGGATCGAAGTCTATTATCGTTGCCGATACAGCAAACCCAGCTGGTGGTTACACCGATATTGAGTATCAGTCTATAGCCGCAACTTTCGATACGCTTGTATATCCGATTGGAACAGAAGCATTCGGTACACCGACAGACATTAGCGGCTACGGAAAGGTTATTCTGTTCTACACTCGTGCGGTGAATGCGCTAACACCGCCTAGTTCATCTTTCGTAATCGGTGGTTTCTTCTTTGCACGAGACCTATATCCGAAATCTGGATCTGGTAGTCTAGGAAGTTGCAACGCATCAAACGAAGCGGAAATGTTTTATCTGCTAGTGCCCGATCCCAGCGGCACAATTAATTCCAATCCACGCAGCAAAGATGTGGTGTCTCGCCTCAACCTCGGCACTATAGCACACGAGTTTCAACATCTAATTAACTCGTCGCGACGGCTGTACGTGAACGCGGGTGCAGCTCCAGCAGAAGAGACATGGCTGGACGAAGGAATATCTCACGTTGCAGAAGAGTTGCTATACCTTCGTCTTTCAGGCTATAACACCAGACAGAATCTCACTCTTCAGGATGTGACTGGCAACAGTCAACGGAGCGCTGTTTTCTCAAGTTATGGCATTCAGAACTTTGGAAGGTTATACGAGTATCTGCGCAATCCTGAAATGAACTCGCCATACGCTCAAAATGATTCACTCGCAACGCGAGGTGCTATTTGGAGTTTTCTACGATACGCAGCTTCGCGCGAAGGAAGTTCCGGTGAAAGTGCATTTTTTCATCGTTTAGTAAACTCTACTACAACCGGCCTGACGAATCTTTCGGCTGCTATTCCGTCGAACCAGCTTAGCGATTACCTGCGCGATTGGTCGATCGCAAATATTGCGGACGATTATTCGGCTGGAGTAATGGGATCATTAGCTGCTCAGTACACAAACGTTGCCTGGAACTTTCGTAGCATTTATCCTGCGCTGCGAATTGGTGGACAGCCTCTTAATGTTTACCCGCTAAGCTCACGCGCGTTATTCAGCAATATTCCGCAGCGTGTTGTGTTGCCAGGTGGCTCTACGAGTTACGTAAGATTTAGTGTTAATGCAGGGAAAGAAGGTGTAGTATCACTTTCCTCTAACGGTGCCCAACTCCCTGCAACTGCGCGGGTCGGAGTAGTGCGATTGCGATAGTACTGTGCAGTAAGACGCAGCACTATCGCATAAAAGGATGTTAGCTAGCGTGACAATAATGCTAGCTACACTCGCGACGACTCTACGACAGCTCTAGCTTCGTTTCCTTATAGTTATTTCGAACAGGCGAGACCAGTATTTGCCTGTGACAAATATGCGATCGCCTTCGGCATCGTACGCGATTCCGTTTAGTACATCTTCGCGTCCGTGTTTGTCCATTGACGGGAGAATGCCTGTCAGATCGATCCATCCTAGAACCTTTCCTGTTTCAGGATCAATTCTTACGATCTGATCTGACTGATATACATTGGCCCATATTTCACCTTTCACCCACTCCAATTCATTTAGGAGGGTTACGGCAGTTTCGTTGTCGGCAACTGATATGGAACGTTGTATCTCGAATGTTTGAGGATCACGATAACGAATAGTGGCGGTTCCATCGCTCATGATCAACGATACGCCATCTGTTGTAAGACCCCACCCCTCACCTTCGTAACTGAACTCTTTTTTAGGCTGGAAGGTTTTCCAGTCGTATACGAAAGCGCTTTTTGTTGTCCATGTTACCTGATACAGATTGTCACCTAAGATGGCAATTCCTTCTCCAAAGTGCGGTTCTGCAAGGTCGCGCTGGCGTATCACGCGTCCAGACGAGAGCTCTACTTCGCGAATGTTTGACTTACCGATTTCACCGGTTCCTTCAAACATTCTGCCTTCGTGCCAGAGTAGCCCTTGTGTGTAAGCGGTTGGGTCATGCGGATAGCTGCGTACAACATCAGCAACGTATGTGGGAGTACGACCAACTGTGTTGTCTGTTGTAACAAGCTCGTTAGCAGGAGTGTCGGAAACACAACTACCGAACGCACTTCCGGCGAGCAGTAAAAGCACTGTCGTGCCTACATGTCTCATGTGACTTGGAAAACGGTGGGTGATACGCATGTTTCTAATTACTCCTTGTCCACCCACCTGCGCAAATCAGCAAAGAGATTCACGAGATCGGCAAGCGGATGGTTGGCGTTGAGTCCGCTAGTACTTGGAAGTACCCACAACGCAGTTTTACCTATGGTTTCTTGTTGCAAACCGGGAGTTGCAGCGGGTCGATCGAATCCGGTTCTATAGGCACCGATCCCGATAAAACCCACGGCGGTTGGTGCGTACTTGTTTACAAGTGAGGTTAGTCGCTTGCTACCTTCGCGATACTCACTTTTCGAAAGTGATGACG
Source organism: uncultured Gemmatimonadaceae bacterium (assembly GCA_964474535.1). GTDB lineage: Bacteria > Gemmatimonadota > Gemmatimonadetes > Gemmatimonadales > Gemmatimonadaceae > Gemmatimonas. The sequence continues at coordinate 60,728 of CAYYSP010000008.1, read as the reverse complement.
CCGCCGCAGTTGTTCGCTGCACCATGTTGGTTATACCAAGCCCCAACTCTAACAGTTGCTGCTCTTCCCAAGGTGCGAACTGTCGAGGAGTAAAACCGGACTGATGCAGTGCAGGCCAGAATCTGTTACCCGGCCGTCCAAAATGATGCCCAATTGCCGCTGTGTACAGACCGGGATTTATTCCACAAAACAGCACGCGTAGTTTGGGGGCAATTAGATCGGGTAGCGTGAGGTTTACAGCCGCTGCTAGCTGCTCTTTGGTGGGCCTGGGAGGAGGAGGATGAGGAGGAAGAAGGGGTGACACCGCAGTTACGTAGCTTTTCCTGCCGATTCCACCGACAGCAATGATTTCAGTCGTGCCAGAGCCGTTAACGCCTCGAGCGGAGTCATACTGTTAGGATCAAGCGCCGTTAATGCGCCCATCACTTCGAGCGCTGCCGGGTCGGGTTTAGCTCCCGAGCCTTCAGAGAAAAAGCCAAGCTGCGCCACTAAAGGTGTAGGTGGAACTGCAAAAGATTTGCGCTGTTTGGCAGCAGGCACTTTCGGCCCTTCACTTCCGTCGGTAAGACGTTCCGCCATCTGATCTCCTACACCTTCAAGAAGAGCTAGAACTTCTTTCGCGCGCGCAATAACGGCCGGAGGTAGCCCTGCGAGAAAGCCCACCTCTATTCCATACGAACGATCTGCACCGCCAGCGATCAGTCTATGTAAAAACAGCACTTGATCACCAGATTCACGAACTTCAACCGTAAAGTTTCTAACGGCGTCGAGCTCGTTTTCTAACTGAGTTAGTTCGTGATAGTGCGTTGCAAAAACTGTTTTGCACTTAATAGCGTTGTGCAAATGTTCGCTTACGCTCCATGCAATCGAAACACCATCGTAAGTACTGGTACCGCGTCCGATTTCGTCTAATAGAACAAGTGAGTTGCTTGTCGCGGTGTGCAGGATAGCACTCGTTTCGCTCATCTCTACCATGAACGTACTTTGACCACGTACCAGATTGTCACTTGCGCCTACGCGCGTAAATATTCTATCTGCAACGGGAAGCACAGCTCGCTTGGCTGGAACGTACGAACCTATCTGTGCCATAAGTTGAATTAGCCCAATCTGACGCAGTATTGTACTTTTACCGGCCATGTTTGGGCCAGTTAGAATAATGAGCCGGCCTTCCTCACACAGTGTTAAATCGTTGGGGATAAACTTCTCCCTCGGCATCATACGCTCAACAACGGGATGACGTCCCGCTGTTATTCTCATATCGAAACCGTCGTGAAGCTCTGGAAGGACGTATTGCTCAACTGCCGCTGTTTCAGCTAATGATGTAACGACATCGATAAGAGCAACTCTTCCGGCAATTTTCTGCCACCGTGATATTTCTGCGCCGATTCCCTTGCGAAGTTGCTCGAAAAGCTCTCGCTCGCGTATCTCTATCTTTTCAGCTGCAGAAAGGACTTTTTCTTCGTACTCTTTTAGTGATGGCGTTACATAGCGTTCTGCACCAGTGAGCGTTTGCCTTCGCTGATAGTCCTCAGGCACTAAGTGCTTATTCGCGTTGGATATCTCTATGTAATATCCGAACACGCGGTTAAAGCCCACCTTTAAAGATGATATTCCAGTGCGTTGGCGTTCGCTGGTCTGAATGGTTGCAATTGCATCCTTGCCTCCGTCACGCAGTGCACGGAGTTCGTCTAACTCGTTGTCAACATTAAACGCAATGGTAGGATCTTCACCGACGGTTAGCGGCGGCCGTTCAACAAGAAACTTGAGTATAAGAGATGACGCATCGTCGCCGTTATCCCATTCTCTCAACACTCCCGCTAGCACTCCTGACTTGTCGCCATTTCCCATCACTAACGAGTCAAGAACTGTTTGCACAGCTGGAAGTCGTGCCAGTGAATCGCCAAGTGCTCTTAGCTCGCGTGGCGTTGCGCGATTTGCGGCCGCTTTACTCGCAAGACGTTCTATATCACGAACACCCTTAAACTGTTCACGAAGAGAAGCGCGTGAGATACTGTCGCGAACAAATGCGGTGACAGCGTCGAGCCGATCGTTTATCGCCTGCAGCTCTAGCAGAGGCGCTAAGAGCCACTGTCGCAACATCCTTTGCCCCATGGGCGTGGAAGTCCTGTCTAGAACTGCCAGCAATGTTCCCGATGTATCAGTACCTCGAAGTGATTCTACAAGCTCAAGATTTCTTCGTGTCATTTCGTCGAGCGGCATTGTATTGCCGCTTCGTTCAATCGTAGGGCGACCGAGGTGAGGCAAGCCTCCAGGTTGAAGCTCTCGCAAATAGCGTAGCAAAGCACCCGCAGCACCGATTGCAGCCGCATCCACCTGACTTAGTCCAAACCCTTCCAAGCTCTGAACCTTGAACTGGCGCAGTAGCTCGTCTGTTGCCATCTGCGAATCGAACTCCCACGGCTCGCGCTCTGTGAGCAACGCGTTGTCCGACTCCGCAAGAGCGCTGCGCAGTTGCAAATCTTCCGCTTTCCTTGCGACTAAAAGCTCACGCGGAGCGTGTCGTGCAATAAGCGCTGCAGCTTCACCCAAGTGCACGCATGCAAGACGAAACTCCCCTGTTGAAAGATCCGCGGAGGCTACGCCAACTATCTCGTCACTTCCGTTTCTTAGTGTGTCCTTCTCACGCACAATTGCGGTTACATAGTTAGCCCGTGAGCCGTCGAGCATTTCGTCATCAAAGACGGCACCAGGCGTGACGGTTTCAATGACTTCTCGCTTAACGAGTCCTTTAGCAAGACGTGGATCTTCAACTTGCTCGCAAACCGCTACTCTATGACCCTTCGCAACAAGCTTCCGTAGATACTCCGCAGCGGCTTTAACAGGTACGCCTGCAAGTGGTACTTCTGCCGCACCACCATTGTTACGCGAAGTGAGTGTAAGCCCTAGCTCACGCGCTGCCAGTTCGGCGTCTTCATAAAACATCTCATAAAAATCCCCCATTCTGAAGAAGAGTATTGCACCAGGATGCCGAGTTTTTATGTCTCGGTACTGCTGCATAAGAGGTGTTGCTGCACTCACTGCTGAAGCTCCGCAACGAATCCTTTCATTCCGCGTTTAGTGAATGTTTCTAAAGCCGCGGTTGCAGACGCGCGTGTTTCATAATAACCAGTTCGTACTCTAAACGGAGCAACGTTGCCATCTACTCTTGCGTCTACGCTCATACTTTGCAAGCGCTTAACCATATCGTCTGCGTCTGCTTTGCGAGCGTATGCTGCAAGTTGAACAGAGTAGCGCCCCTTCTTATTCGTGTTTGATACAGTACTTGATACAGCATTGGTTGCTGTATTGCTTACAGTCTTCTGGTCTGGAGCTCGCTGCGAACTGTTGCGTTGTGATGTTGACGCTTGAGGACTATTAGGTGCGTTAGTGGTTCGTGACGCCACGGTAGCATTGCTACTGCACCGTGACGTTAGCTCATCGGCTTGAAGCTTTGTTTCACCAATCAGGTCGGCGGTACCCACCGAAGCCAGAGCAGTACAACCGTTATCGCTGTTGTTTTGCGCAAACCAGCTACGTGCAATCATTAGCTGAGCGCGCGAACGCATTGGTGACTGCGCATGATCTAGCAGTAGCCTCTCTGCATGCTGACGCGATAGCTCATGTTGACCACGCAACGCTTCTAGTTCAGAAAGCCTTAGCAATGCGTCGGCCGCACGAGCTGATAGCGGTGACTCAATAAGTAAACGTTTCCAGTCACGCTCTGCCTCCGGTAGTCGCTCCGCCATAGCCGCACGCCAATGAAGCGCTTCAACAAGATCAATGGAACCCGGAGTAAGAGCGGCAACCAATGAATCCATAGTGTTTCTTGCAGCGTTTCCTTGGCCACCGTCTAGTTGCGCGCGCGCACGTGTAATCGTGGCAGTAACCGCAGCTGTTGGAAGCTCCTGCGCTACAACAGTGCGCGATGGAATTGCGCTTGACGACGCAATTAGCGCGCATAGCATCAGCCGAACCGTAGATGCAATACTCGTATGAGTTTCCGTCATATGAGTTCCCGGAATATGAGTTCCCGTCATGCTACGATCTTTCATGCGTCTATCCGTCATGCAACCTTCCGTGCGCGAGATTTAGGTGTACAAAGCGCGAGTATTAGCGACGTAAGAATCTGTTCTGAGCTTGAAACTGTCGAGTCTTTCAGTGCGATGTCCGCCTCAAGCAAAAGCTTCAAAGCTCGCGAACAGTCAGAAGCAGACCACTTGTCCACAACCTTTGTCCACAATGAGGCAGCTTCTCCCCACGGACGCCCCGGATACGCACCTGTGTCCTTGAGGAATGCAAAAAACTCACTGGGGAGACGGTTTGTTGTAGCACCGCTGTCCTTTTTAGCACGACCATACGACAGCGCGAGCGCCTGCGTACCAAGTAAGTTCACCACTTGCACGGCCGTTACCTTCGGCTGCAGCAATACGTGATGAACTAGCGACATCGCTCGTGATGCATCTCGATGAGCCACTGCATCTAATAAATCGGCGATCGTTTCTCCGCGCCTAACTCCTACCACTTCTGCGACAACGTCGGCGTCAATGATAGTGGTACTATCGATGGTGGTACTATCAGCGCCACTATCTTCTGACAAACCTTTTAAGTAGCTAGCACACTTGTCGAGCTCAGAGGCGAGAAGCTGCAAGTCATTTCCAGCAGTTTGTTGCAGTAGCGATGCCGCCTCTTCAGAAATGGAAAGTGAATGCACAGTTGTTACATGGTGTGCAATCCATCGCAAAACTCTTTCCGGTGACAGCAGCGCAAAATCTAGGCTTACACTGTTGTTCTCAAGCGCACTATCTGATTTTGCGCCCGCCAAGTTAACTAATAGAAGAAGAGTGTCTGCGGCGGGGCGTTTTAAGTACGCATCTAGTTCTTGACGAGGTGCCTTTTTTAGAGCGCCAACATCTCTAATAACGACCGCACGCCGTTCTGCGAGCATTGGTGGCGTTGCTAAGAGGCTACCTAGTGTTTCTGCATCAAGCTCATTGCCACGCCGTTGCTCGAAGTTGAAATCACGTGTGGACGGGTCTATTGCAGCATTGATAATATCTTTTACTGCGGCGTCTTTCAAATAGTCGTCGTCACCGTGAAAATAGTACACAGGAGCAAATTCCTGCGCCTGAATCGCGTTTTGAACAACTCTTTGAGGTGATGCGTCGCGCGTCTGTTTAGGTGCGCGTTTGGACGGAGCAGCCATTGTTGTAACCTAACGCCTGCTCGAAGCCGTTACCTCACTTCGTCGGCGAATCCGTACGATGTATTAACGAGCTGAGTTGGTACCTCATCAAGAATCAATGCGGCCGGCCACACAGGGTTGCCCGTTGCCATCGCCTGCATAAGAGCAGGAGAGACGACCGGCCGTTGTGGAAGAGCAGGCTGCTGGGCCATAACTGGCCGCATTGCCACAATTGGAGTGGACGCCGATTTGGTGCCATTCCAAACTACCGTACCAATAGCGACACTAGTTGCAATTACTGCTATAAACCTAGGAGAACGATAGAACCTGCTATGGTGGTGAGTGCCTGAAACAAGAAGCGATTCATTGTCACATTTACACGCATCGAGGCGAACCCTGAGGCGCTCGCGGAACTCGGCGGACGGCTCAAGAACCGGGATGTTCCTTGCTAGCAGCAGCGAACGACGAACCATCGTGTCATGGGCCGCGCATCGATCACATGCAAGGATGTGTCGCTGCGCCTCCGTCGTATCGTCACCACTAAGCGTGTCGTCCAGATACGCGAGGTGAAGCTTTCTAAAACGTTTGCAGTCCATCGGTGAAAATGAGTCGAGAATCAAGCACGAGCGATGCACGAGCGATGCGCCAAGCATGCGCTGTGTGTGGCTACTCAGGCGAGGTACCCTGCATGCATGTCACGGTTCCGAAAATACTATTGCAGTAACCTTTCAAATGTCAGTATCGGCAGGGTCAAACAAGAGAACGCCCCCCGTCGTCCGGCCGGAGGGCGTCATTTTTCTCGGAATTGTGCTCCCTTTCCCCTTCCCTTTTGTGCTTGGGGAAGACAGCTATCGCGCCGGCTTACCTAACCAAAGGCGCAATGATGTCAGCGAAAGCTGTTCTGGCTCGGTTGAGACGGGATTTCACCGTGCCGAGGTTAACGCCGGTTATATCGGCAATCTCCTCGTATGATTTTCCTTCGAGCTCTCTAAGCACGAAAACCTCTCTGTGATGCGCTGGCAGCTGTGAGACAGACTGCTCTACCATCTCGCGCAAATGGCGCTTTCTGAACAGGTCGTCTGGACGGCTGTGCACATCTTCGAATTGAAGAGGGCGATCCTCGTCTTCGAACTTCGCCTTAATGGTCTGAAAGAGCACCAACGGGTTACGTGAACGATTGCGGAGCTCGTTTTTGGCGAGATTCGATGCAATCGTATAGATCCAGGTCGAAAACTTCTTGGATCGGTCAAAACGACCGATGTGACGATAGACGCGGATGAAGACTTCTTGTACCAGATCTTCGGCGCGATCGCGATCGCCTATTGTACGGTAAACGAAGTTGAGGAGTCGAACTTGGTACCTATCGACTAGCTCTTCGAAAGCGCGCTCCTCGCCTTGGAGGAAGGCGGATACCACGTCACCATCTTCGAGTGTCTTGAGGTGCTCGCGCACCGGAACACCGGTTGGTTGCCTGGTATGCTGAGTATGTGCCAGTTCGGCCATCTTCGTGCCCTCCCCAAACTGCGGTTTAACGGGACTAAGCCCGTGGCTGCGTGTCGAAGCCGGTCGATCCGGCAACTGTCGCGCCTTACGCTATGGAACACTTGCAGACACCGTGCCGCGAAATCTCACCTGGCAAAATTCCCGCTAAGCCGTTGAGACGTAATATTTTACGTGGTGATCTGCCAGGATACTCTACGCGGCCCGGTGTTCCGCGGTTCCAATTGTTCCACGATTTGAGACACTTTTAGTGGACAATCAGTTGCTACACTAACCTAAATTGAGCTGCGTGAAGGAGCCCTAGTGCCGTTTTGGCGTCTTGGATCTGCCCATTTCGCACCATTTGTAAGGCTTCTGACAAACGAGTGGGTTTGAGCTCCACAAATTCGTCGGCCTCTAGTCGGGCTGTTCCTGCGGTGAGCCCAGTTGCCAGGAACAGATGGATTTTCTCGTCGGTAAAGCCAGGCGTAGTGTACATGGTGAAAAGCGGCTCCACTTTCTCTGCGCGATAACCCGTCTCTTCCTCCAACTCGCGTAGAGCACACTGATTGGGAAGCTCACCTTCGTCTAATCGCCCAGCCGGAATCTCGAACAGATATCCGTCAGCTGCGTAGCGATACTGGCGTATAAGTAGCACCTCCGGATCGGCTACGTCGTCTGCGTCAAGCAATGCGACAACTGCACTAGCACCTGGGTGGCGAATCATCTCTAACGACCCGATAGAACCGTCGGGGAATCGCACGTCGTCGACATCGAGTGAGATGACTCGCCCTGAGTACGCTCGCCGCCCAGATACTTTGCCGAGTTGCTTTTTGTCCGTCATTATCGCCGCGTGTAACGCGAAGACTTACGCGAGACCTTCTTGGCCTTTTTTACGGACTTCTTTTTTGTGGACTTCTTAAGTGCCTTCTTAACCGCTTTCTTAGCCGACTTTTTCACGACCTTCTTCACTATCTTCTTAGCGGCCTTCTTCCCTTTCTTACGAGGCTTACGCGGTTTGGGGACATCGTTGCCAGCCAACCATTCGCGAACTGTTGGACGCAAGTATACCGGTACCCTAAGAATCGTTCCGCGGCATTTCGACGATCCACATTTACATGCGTAGTATCGAATATCTTCTGGCTCGTAATCGTCCTGCCACTCAAAACGGTAGTCGTACGTTATTTCTTCACCAGCTCTAATCGTGCGTATCGCTTCAACCCAAATGCGGTCATCCTCAATAATCGTTTCCGCACTAGGGTCGCACGAGTGATTAATGTACCGCGCGTCGCTACCAAACTTACGCGCATCAATAACTGTGTCTTCGTCAAGCACGAAAAGGAAAGTATGGTGGCGACCGTCGTTGTCATCGTAGCGACTGTCTGCCTCCTCGTGCGATATCGCTTCTCCAGTATACTCGGCGAAGCGTTGACCTTTACGAATAAGACGTGTTGCAAATGCACCGCGCCCCTGTATGGAAGAGCGACGGATTTCGTATGATGGAACGGTTGGTGGCACGGATTAAATAAGGTTTCGGAGTGTTACAGCAATGACCATCACGAGGCGATGTCATCGGACGCGGGATCGTATACAGTCACAGGGCCAATGCCAAGTGATGTAAGCGGTTCTACTATAAAATCTGGATCGCCAACTACAACTACTTGGAGTCGGTTCGGATCAAGATACTCCTGAGCAACTCTTAGAACGTCTTGCGCTGTTACTGATCGCACATTCTCGCGATAGCTATCGAAATAGTCTGACGGCAGTCGGAATATCTCCAAATTAGCGAGTCCTCCTGCAACTGCCGCCGTTGTTTCGAACCTTATCGGGAACACCCCGTCAAGATAGCTAATTGCTAACGATAGTTCCGAGTCCGTTACCTCTGACTCACGTATTCTGGAAAACTCCGACACTATTTCGCGAATCGCGTCTGTTGTTACGCCGGTTTCTACCGCAGTCGAAACTTCGAATGGACTCGGCGCTCTACGCCAATCGAATGCTGAGTGCGCACCGTATGTATACGCGTGGACTTCGCGCAAATTCAGGTTTAGCCGCGATGAAAACAAACCGCCGAGTATCGCATTCATCACGACCAGCGGAAAGTAATCTTTATTAAGACGCGGCACGGAAACATGTCCTACGCGAATTTCAGACTGAGGAGCGTCTGTCTTGGCTACTACGTGTACGCGCGGTTCGTTAAATCTTTGGTTCGCCGATAGCTCGGGAGCTACGGCTTCGCTACCGGTCCAATCTCCGAAGCGGTGTTCCGCGAGTTTAATTGCGTTGGCTACCGTAATGTCGCCGGCAATCATGATCGAAACATTTGCCGGAGTAAATAGCTCTTGATGATGACGCACTACGTCGCTTCTGCTAATTCTAGCAACTGAGGCTTCATCTCCACCCAATAGCCGAGAGAAACGAGAGTTATCCGAATACAAAAGTCGCGTAAAGTAAACGTCGGCTAATCCACGTGGCTCTGCTCTTAGTTGAGCAAGATCTGCCAGCCGTTCTTGGCGTAGTCTGTCCAACTCATTAGACGGGAACGCCGGCTCACGTAAAACCTTGGCAAGTACTTCAAATGCATCCTCGACACGTGAGGAAAGCGACGTTAGTTGAACAATTGCTGAATCCCAGTCTGCACCAGTGTCAAGGGTTGTCCCTAGTAGCTCAAGTCGTTCAGCTAACTCTAGCGCGCTCATAGTTGACGTGCCTTCGTCTAGCGCACGCATTGCTAGCAGCGAGAGTCCTTCTTCACCGGTAGCATCGCGTGTTGCTCCAGCGTCCACAACGGCCAAAGTTGTTACAACAGGCAACGTGGGAACTGGTGCAACGGTAACGCGAACACCGTTGGAAAGAGTATGCCGTTCGAACGCCGGGAACCGATATGGACGCGGCGCTGTTGCCGTTGGACGGGGAAGCGCTTCGGGGTAGTGGTACGTGTGCGAACTCATGACTGCACCGCGTTAAGTTGAACGCGCTCTGTTGTTGTGGTAGTAAACTCGCTCATGACGCCACCACCGCTTCATCGTCGTTCACGTTACTCTCTGCAGGTATGTACATAAGAAGTGCACGGTTATTGGGGCCCAAACGCTCTCGAGCAAATTCGGTTACCATCTGGGCCGTTGTGTTGCGATAGCGTTCAACTTGAATATTCGCCAGCGAAGCATCACCGAAGTAAGTGGCAAATCTTGAAAGTTGGTCTGCTCTATCGGCCGCTGACTGGAGGCTTATAACAAATGCGGTCTCAACGAGCGCAACAGCACGCGCGACTTCCCTTTCGGTGACGCCTTCGTTGTGAATGAGGTCCATTTCTCGTTGAACAGCTGCTTCGAGTTGCTCCGGACTTACTTCCGGCATCGCAGTTACATCTACAACGAGTAAATCTGAACCTTTCGCTAAATCGTATGTAAACGCAGACGCTTGCGATGCAATTCTTTGTTCACGAACAAGCGATCTTTCTAACCGACTGTTAGTGCGCAAACCAAGAATAGCGGACGCGATACTTGCAGCGTAGTAGCCATCGCTACCAAAAATGGGAGTGCGACAAGCCAGGAAAAGGCGCGGCAATGCCACTTCGTCTACTATCGTTTCTCGTAAGGTGGCGCCAAAAACGGGAGGAACGGTCATGTCTGCAAGCGGTGGACGTCCGCTTCCGCGCTTAATAGGACCAAAGTGCGCCTTTATAAGCTCCAGTGCTGCCGCAGAGTCGAAATCTCCAACGACCGTTAGCACCGCATTGTCAGGAGTATAGTACGTTCGGAAAAAGTCTGCGACGTCATCTAGTGATGCGTCGCTTAGGTGCTCCATTGAACCAATCAACGAGTGGTTGAAAGGATGTGATTCAGGGAAACAAAGAGCTGGAAGCTTCTCCCACCACGATCCATATGGCTGGTTATCAACCGTCCAACGGCGTTCGTTCTTCACGACATCTCGCTGGGTATCAAGCTTTGCCTGTGTCATTCCCGGAATCATCCGTCCCATACGGTCGGCTTCTAGCCACAAAGCTAGTTCAAGTTGATTGGACGGAACCGTTTCGTAGTAATTGGTTCTGTCCAGCCAAGTAGAACCGTTTAAAGTTCCGCCTGCTCTTTGAATAAGTTCAAAGTGCTCATTCGCTTCCACATTCGCTGAACCCTGAAATAGCATGTGCTCAAACAGGTGAGCAAAGCCAGTTCTATCCAGCCTCTCGTTCGCTGAGCCTACATGGTACCACAGATTGACGGCAACTATGGGAGTAGTGTGATCCTCAGAAAGAATCACCTGGAGTCCGTTTTCAAGCTGATGAGTCGTTACAGGAATTCGCATGCTCAATATTGGGGTAGTGGTCACTACTGAAGGAACCCCAGCAACGCACTTTGTGCAAACGCTGTTGAGTTAATTCAATATTTTTAGTTGTCTCGGTTTAGTATCACTGTGTCGGAAGGTGATACCCGCAGCCATGCACCTAACATCATGTCTGTGGGCACAGCAATCGACTCGCGCAAAACATATTCAAGTGCAACCGTTCTGTTTGCTGAGATTGGGCTGGTTCTAGTGGGAGAAGGTATTGGGGAAAGCCCGTATAATCTCGCCAACAGCTCAAGCCGTAGCATGTGAAAAGGGTCACTTACCAGTAATACTTTATGCTTACTCTGGCTTTCTGTTTGTAACTGTGCGTCGAGTATAGCTGAAACAGAGCGAATTGACGCAAATGTTGTTCTTCCTTCCAGCTCAAGTAGTAACGCTGATTCCGGCACCCCTCGCCGCATTACATATCGACGGCCAGCTTCTGCCTCAGATTCTTTGTCACCAGGATGTCTTCCACCGGTAAGCACCATTTTGGGTGCGCGCCCGTCTTTCCAAAGCCTTACGGCATGGTCAAGTCGCGCTTTTAGCACTGGCGACGGACGACCGCCATAGTGTGCAGCACCTAGCACAACAATAACATCGGCATTCTCTGTTGTTTCCCTTTGTGACCATGCGACAATTGCGAGCAAGCATAGGAGCCACCCTGCGCCAGCCAATAGCAACATGAACCGTAACAGTTTGTACGGCTGCGATGTAAAGCCTGTGCGTGGAAGGGTCGGGCCAGAGGTGGCGCTACGCGGCATGATAGTAGAATAACCGCCGGATGCGCCTAGTAGTTTCGAACCTCCCCAGGCTCGGGCGCATCGACTTGGTAACCGTCGCTCGCAAGCTGCTCAATAAAGGCGTCTTGAGCAGAAGACTCGCCATGCACCAAATGAACCTTGGGACTGCTACGCCCCTCCGCTTTACCTCCGTCACGAACTGCATTCAGCCACCTACGCAGCTCATTTCTGTCACCGTGCGCTGAATAGCCATTAAGTATTTCTACCGACGCAGACCGTTCAATCTCATCACCAAAGATCTTTACAACGTTACGTTTTTCCACCAGCCTACGCCCAAGCGTATGCTCTGCTTGGAAACCGACGATAAGAATAGTGTTACGCGGATTGCCGAGCCCGAACTTAAGGTGATGAAGAATCCTGCCTGATTCCGCCATTCCAGATGCAGCGATGATAACCATCGGACCATGAGCCTGATTCAGCGCTTTCGATTCCTCCACGTCCTGAGTGAAACGAACCAATGGAAAGTCGAACAAATGTGCAGTTTTTCGCACTAAGTCTTCTGTGCGATCGAAAACTTCCGGATGCATGCGAAAAACTGTTGTAGCATTCAACGCGAGAGGCGAGTCAATAACGATCGGAATGGCTGGGATTCTTTGTTGTCTGTACAACTCGTGTAGGTCGTATACCAGCTCTTGCGTGCGTCCAACGGCGAAAGATGGGATGAGTACCCTTCCCCCTCTCGCCGCAGTGTCAGAGACGATACGGGCAAGCTGATCACGAGCATTATCTACAGATACGTGATCACGGTTTCCATAGGTCGATTCCATAAGGACTACGTCGGCACCGCCTGTTGGAGCTTCCGGGTCGCGAATAATTGGCAACCCCTCGCGTCCAATGTCGCCAGAAAATACAAGACGCTTTACGGTGCCATTCTCAATAATTTCTACTACAACCGACGCAGAGCCCAGAATATGGCCAGCGTCTGTGTACATTGCTCTAATACCGGGACACACGTCGAACCAACGGTGATATGGAACGCCAATCATCTGATCTTGAGTGGCAATTGCGTCTTCCATTGTGTAAAGTGGTTCGGCATGCTCGCGTCCTTGGCGCTCAAGAAACTCTGCATCTTTTTCCTGAATGTGAGCAGAATCGGCAAGCATGACAGCACAAAGATCGCGGGTCGCAGCGGTTGCCCAAATCGTTCCCTTGTAACCTTTGTTAACTAAGAACGGCAACCTTCCTGCATGATCAATGTGCGCGTGGGAAAGCACCACAGCATCAATTGAATCTACGTCGACGGGCAGTCGAACATTCTTCGCTCTGGATTCAGCGCGATGACCTTGAAAGAGCCCGCAGTCAAGCAAAATTGTTTTACCAGCGCCACGAACTATGTGACAGGAACCGGTTACTTCGCGGGCAGCGCCGGAGAATTCTATTTGCATCGCGTGAAAGGAAGAAGGTTACATGAAATAAACGCGGTAAACGTTAGTTCGCTGAATCGCCGCCCTGTCGCATGTCCCGTCTAGCCAAAAGCTTTTGCAAGGATTGACGATGCAATCCGAGCGCTCGCGCAGTGCGTGCAATATTACCACCGTTACGTGCTAACGCTGCGCTAAGAAATGCTCGATCAAACTCACGTAGTGCCTGCTCGCGAGCTTCAACAAAAGGCATGTTAGCAGCGGCTGGTTCAATAAACACCACTGGTTGCGACGGAGTGGTAACCGTTGCGGGCCGACTGTTGAACTGTGCGGGGAGATCCTTGACTGTTATCGTGCTCCCTTCTGCCATAACAATTGCCCCTTCTATAGCGTTGCGCAGTTCGCGAACGTTGCCAGGCCAGTTGTATTCAAGCAGCAGCGAACGCGCTTCGTCGTCAAACTGTCGCGCAGGGATGTTATGACGCTTAGAAAAGTATTTAAGGAAGTAAGAAACCAGCAGCATCAAATCTTCCTTACGCTCTCGAAGAGGAGGCAACTTTAGCGTTATAACCTTAAGTCTGTAAAGTAAATCCTCTCGGAAACGACCATCTAAAACCATCTCATCGAGTGGCCTGTTGGTTGCCGCAATAACTCGCACATTTACTTGAGTGCTGCGAGTGCCGCCGACGCGCATTACTTCGCCGTTCTCAAGCGCACGCAAAACTTTCGCTTGGGCCATGACGCCCAAGTCTCCGATCTCGTCTAAAAAAAGCGTACCGCCATTCGCTGCCTCGAATAGCCCACCGCGGTCCTTTACAGCTCCGGTGAAAGCGCCCCTTGTGTGCCCAAAAAGCTCGCTTTCAACCAGCTCCGAAGGTAGTGCCGAACAGTTCAACGCAATGAATGGCTTTGAGTTTCGAGTGCTTTCCTCATGCAATGCGCGAGCTACTAACTCCTTTCCTGTGCCACTTTCTCCAGTTACGAGAACTGTTACGTCTGTACGCCCTACACGCGAAATCATTCGAAAAACTTCACGCATGATATCAGTAGAACCGTACATACCACGAAAGTTCGCGTCGTGCTCGGAACTGTTGTTTTCGTTGGAGTGTGATTCTGAACTGCGAGCGAACTCCTCTCCTTGCGCGGTAGCGGCGGCGTTGGCCGAAGCTAATATCTCCGACATTGCCGCTTCCGTACGCTTCAGAAACGCCTTTACTTCTCTGTTGTTGATCGGCTTTGACACAAAGTCAGTTGCGGCGTTTGTAACTCTCAGCAGTGAAGCAGTGTCCTTATCCGCTAGCAACGCAGTCAAAACGTTAGGATTCGCCACACGTAAAGCCGCTAACATTTCCGTTCCGTTGCCATCAGGCATTGTTGGCTCAACAATAACCAGATCTACTTGCGCGCGATCAATCGCGTCTAAAACGCCCGCAACGCGCTCGCTGTGCAAAGCTTCGTGTCCATTCTCTTCAAGTATATCGCGCAGCGAGCTTAGCGCTTCGCTATCACCGGTTACGATAAGTGCACGCACTACAGCTGCCCTCCTCTTAACCCGATCAAATCGGGGAGTTGGCAACCGACAACAAAACACCGTCTGCCACCTGCAATAACGACTCTCACGCCGGTTGTACTGTAGGAAATGAAGAAAACAAAAATGCGCTGAGTTCAGACAGATCAGAGTGACCACAACGCGTGGCACAGCTGAACCGGAGCCTTTGGACCCAGCTTTGGATCCGGCACCGGAATATGGACGCACTCCCAGACTTCGCAAGGGGAGCTCTCTCCCTTTTACTCCGCTGTTGAAATGCCATCACTCAATATGTGAATTGGTATCCATTCCTGTCTGTGACCGACGCCACGTTACATAACTTTACACAACTTCGTGGCGAAGCTAGCGGGTAGGTGCAACAAGGCGCTAGCTTCGCTCAACCCCGTCACCAGACTTTAAGGATTCCCGCATGCCGTTCGATCAGCAAGCGTCAGACCTACCGACGCTAACGGTCGTTGATCATCCGCTCGTTCGTCATAAACTCACACTTCTTCGCGACCGCGCAACCTCCACTAAACAGTTCAAAGAGCTGGTTGACGAGATCGCGATGCTAATGGCATACGAAGCAACCAGAAAACTGGAGCTAGATCATGTTTCAGTTGATACCCCACTTGAAACAACAACGGGGTGGTCAGTGCGCGGGAAAAAGCTTACTCTTGTTCCGATTCTACGCGCAGGACTCGGCATGGTCGAAGGAATATTGAGACTCATTCCTTCAGCTCGCGTAGGACACATCGGGTTGTATCGTGACCACGACACATTGCAACCCGTAGATTATTACTTCAAGATTCCAGGTGATGTGGAAGAGCGCGAATTCCTCGTGCTCGACCCGATGCTTGCAACCGGAGGCAGCGCTTCTGCAGCAGTTACATCCCTTAAGCGAGCGGGAGCTTCACGCATTCGCTTTTTGTGCCTCGTTGCAGCACCGGAAGGTGTTGCAAGACTCGCGCGCGACCATGCAGACGTGCCCGTTCTTACGGCATCTCTTGATCGCGAACTGAATGAAATGGGTTACATTTTGCCGGGACTCGGCGACGCTGGTGATCGCCTGTTCGGTACACGCTGACTGATGATCATAAATCTCATCCCCGATTTTCTTACTGTCCTGAACAGCGCAGATCGCGTTGAAGCATATCATGCGTACTTCAACAAACATCAAGCGCTCCTATCAGCGTACTGGGAAAACTACGTCCTTGAGCCGCAAGGGCCGCATTTCGACGAAGTGATCCGCACAACGGTCGAAGCAAACCGCGACGATCTCTTTCATACACTTGGCCGAACAGACGTAGTAGCGCTTGCAGAGCTGGCTCAACGTGAGATCGCCGAGCTTCTAGCACCAGACGTTGAGTTTGACATTGTTTTAATGGTGGGTGTGGGAGCTGCAAACGCAGGCGAGCTCGTGGTTAACGGACGTGGGATAGCTTTTGTATGCCTAGAGCATTTCACAGGCGTTAGCAATCCGGATACTCAAGGGCTCGGGTTGGACGCAGAACTCATCCCGCTTTGGTTGGCTCACGAGCTTACACACGTTATTAGATACACCTCTCCAACAAGCCGTAGCGAGATGCGCGGACTTGTAAGAGAGTGCGACGGTTTCTACTCGTATTGGGAAACTGGGCGCAGCGCGACATTGCGCGAGCTTCTAATGAACGAAGGGTTAGCGGTACAGGTGTCTCGCGCTGTCAGTCCTGGGCACGCCGCGTGGGAATACTTCGGTTTTGCACGCAGGCAGTACGCACGTGTTCGTGAGCTTGAACCAACATTGCACCGTGCTGTAGCACGTGATTTGGACAACTCAGGGTTGGGCTTAAGGCTACGTTACCTATCGGGTGGCATGAGCGACGAGGCGCGCACCATTGAGCGTGTAACAATGCCAGAGCGCGCCGGTTACTTCATTGGTGCGCGAATGGTTGAAGCTGCAATCGCTGGACGCGGCTTTGCGTGGGCAGTACGCGCTCATGCATCCGAACTCGCTAATAGTGCGGAGTTTTTAGCAGAAGATGCGCCGCGATTAAGAGTGGTACACTAAGCGCTTCACTTACCTACGCAAAACTCCCGGAACACTCGGTCTAAGATATCCTCGACCGATACATCTCCGATAACAGAATCCAGAGCTAAAGCAGCAGCTTGCAAGTGAACAGCTGCAACAATTGCTGGTAGCTCATTGCCACGCCATGCCTGTTCAAATGCGGATACCTCGTCGAGCGCCAGCTGAATCCCCGCACGCTGTCGCTCTCTAAGTACTACAATGTCGAACTTCCCCCCGTAACCAGCCGCAGCTCCCGCACCGGCTTCGGTACCCGGTGAGCCGCCGCCGCCGCTCTCGCCACCAGTACTAACCTCGTCTTGGCCTGAAATGGCAGCGACCGTGCGTTTAAGCAGCTCTGCAAGCCCTTCGCCTGAGGTTGAGCTTACTTTCGTCGTTACACCGTCATTAGCGTCGTCATTAGCAGCATGCAAATCGGACTTAGTGTGAACGCGCAGAATTGGAGCCTCGGTGTGTGCTGAAGCCGCAGCAACCGTAGCATCGATATCGGAGTGGTTTTCTCCACATGCGAGAACTGCATGCGCCGACGCCAAGTAGCGCGAACCAATTTCAATACCTAGGCGCTCTATCTCGTCTTCGGTTTCTCGGATCCCTGCAGTGTCAACCAAACGTAGCGGTACAACGGGGGTGTCTAGTACAGCTTCAATTGCGTCTCGCGTCGTGCCTGCCACTGGAGTAACAAGTGCACGCGCTTCTCCTAGTAGTGCGTTAAAAAGCGACGACTTGCCAGCGTTGGGTGGTCCTGCAATTACTACCAAAGCCCCTTCGCGAAGAACATTTGCTCGTGGAGCCGACTCCAGTAATCGCTGAAGTGACCTCTGTAGCTCGTCAATCGCAGACGCAATACGCTGTTTATCAATTGGCCCATCGTCTTCTTCGGGGAAATCTATGTCGTAAGCAATTAGTGCTTCGAGATGAAGAAGACTGTTGCGCAACTCTATAAATCGGTCGCTAAGTGCACCATCAAGCTGCATTAAAGCTTGTGAATGGAGTGCGCTTGTTGGAGCGTCAATTAGTTCACCAATTGCTTCTGCCTGAAGCAGACTAATGCGACCGTTAAGGACTGCGCGGCGAGTGAACTCTCCGGGAAGTGCAAGACGTGCGCCTGCGGCAATGCACGCGGAAAGCACAATTCGCGGCGCAATTTTGCCGCCATGTGTTGAAAGCTCGACGCAATCTTCACCGGTGTATGATGCGGGGCCTAGGAAGGCGGTAACTAGCGCATCGTCAAGCGGTTCACCACTTACTGGGTGTTTCAATAAAACGCGAGTTGCTTTACGCGGCGTTAACCGCGAAGCGCCTAGTGCGCGAGCAATCGCAGTTGCTCGCGCACCGCTTAACCGAAGAGTAGCCAGTGCACCCCGTCCGCCTGCGGTGGCAATGGCGACTATTGTGTCGTCACCACCCGCAAGCAGCGACGCACTTAGCTTCACCGACTCATCCTTTCGTTACAACTGGTACTACCTTGGCGCGCTCTCTGGAAATGAGCCACTGCTGTGGAAGTGACGCCAAGTTCTGAACTAAGTAGTACAAGTTTAGCCCTGCAGCCATGTTCAGGAACACGATGAGCATTACTACGGGCATCAGGTACATCATAAGCTTCTGCTGCTCACCGGCCTTTATTCCTCTCAGTCCGATCCATGACAGCGCAACGGCGGTAATCGCTACTAGAACAGGAACGATGTAGTACGGATCTTTCAGAGAAATATCGGGGAACCAAAGAAACGGAACGCCGCGAAACTCGATGGTGTTCTGAAATACGAAGAACAGTGCAAAGAATACTGGAAACGGAATAAGCATAACCAAACAGCCAGAAAGCGAACTGAATGGGCTCACGTTGTGCTCTTTATAAACCTTCATCATTTCAGCTTGCAGCTTAGCCTGGTCGCCCTTGTACTTCTGCTGAACCGCTTGAAGTTCGGGTTGGATGCGCTGCATTTGAGTCGATGAACGCATAAAACGTTGATTAAGCGGCCACAGAATTATTCGTATCGCGATTCCGAAAATGACGAGAATCCAGCCATACGATATATCGAGGGTCGCCTTCATCCACAAAAGCAATCGTATAACCGCGGTCGCGAATGGTTGAACCAATCCTTTCAACCAGTTGCCATATGGGTTAGCAGTTTCAAACTCGCGTCCCATGGCTACGAGTCGTTGAAACTCTTGCGGCCCCGCATACACCTCAAATGCAGCACCGCCCTGATTCATAGGTACTACCACAGTTGCTTGCGCACGGGTAGCCTGCTTCTCAAGGCGTACACCACCAACTGTGTTTAACTCCGCAAAGCCTGGTGAACCGGTAGGAGCAAGAAGACCAACAACGAAGTACTTATTTTTCGCAACGACCCAAGACAACGGACCGGATTCGATGCGACGTTCGCCGGGATCAAGTGACTTGAAGGAAATACTGCTTGCACTTTTTACTTCGGGCTTGAATGCGTACGCCAAATGATTTCGATCTTCCGAACTATCTGCCTCTGACGTTCCAAATCCCGGTGGCATATCGACAAGCAAATATGCGTTGTTGGTTTCCCCAGAGATTTGCGCAGCAATGTTTACTCGATAGCTGTCGGGAAGGAACGAGTAGACAATTGAAACCGGACGGTTTGCAACTACAGCTTCATATCGAACAGAAGTGCGTCCGTTCTCATCTGAGCGTGTGGTATTGAACAGCACTCGGTCGAACCGAACAGTGTCACCAGGAACAACGAGTCTCCATGAGAGGAGTCTGTCACCACTTTGTGCAAGCTCAACTTGTCCACCTCTGTCACGTCCGCCATTTAGCAGCACTTTGTACTGGCGCATTTCAGCGCCTATGAGTGCCGCGCCTTGGTTGGTGGTGCGAAAAAGAGCGTGCTCAGTTTCAACGATGGCTGTATCGACTGGTGTCGCAGGCGTATCAGGAATGGAGGCCGCAGACATGCTGCCAGCGGGTTGCTGAATTGCCTGATTGTCTGTTCCGGAAACCGATGGCGGCACCCCTGTACGATCGGCTACGAAGGTGCTATCCGAAGGTCGTGTTGTCGTCGCAACGCTATCAGCACCGCTTCCGTTGGGAAGAGTTGGCGTTACTGACGGGAACAGCATAGGTGTTACTACCAGAACGACCGCCATCAGAATGACGGCGAGAATGATGCGACGAATGTCCATGACTGTTGGTTGTGCGCCTTACGGCACTGGATCGAATCCACCCGGTCGGAACGGGTGACACCGTCCTATTCGGCGCAGTGCCATCCATCCACCTCGCAATGCACCGTGACGTTCTAGTGCCTCGATCGCATATGCTGAGCAGGAAGGATAATAGCGACAGGCTCCGCCAAAGATGGGCGACAGGGTGATTTGGTAGCCACGAACAGCGAGTATGAGCACCGTGCGTGGAATCCGTCGCCAGAGCGGAAGCGGAAGCGGGGGCGGGGGCGGGGGCGGCGTTGGAACATCAGCGCTGGGGCCGTAGTCGCCGTCGGTTTCGTTACTGATCGCGGGTGTCGCGGGTGTCGCAGGATCCGACAATGCCGTTTTTGAGCTGCAGGATTTCGCGTTTCAGGCTGTCGTACTCACGCCGGTAGGCTTGAGGCAAAGCGCGAATAACAACATCGCGCGCTCCAAGCGTCGGCAACAGTTCAAGTCGTACGATTTCGCGCAGTCGTCGTTTCAACAGATTGCGATCGACCGCAGAATGCTTGTAGCGCGGAACGATAAAGCCGACACGTCCAAATGCATAAAGGGAAGCGACGGTACGCGCCTCTATAGACGCGAAACGCAACCGCTTCCCTTGTTGCCGAACCTGCTGAAGTTCCGGCGCGCGCGTTAAACGCTGAGCGCGCGGAAACCGGAACGAATCAGGCGCCTGCGTACTTGGACGGGATCTGGACTGTGAGACGCTTACGTCCTTTCTTACGGCGACGGTTCAAAATCTCACGTCCCCATTTGGTTTCCATTCTGGTACGGAAACCATGCTTGCGAACGCGCTTCGTATTGCGCGGGTTGTATGTGGGCTTGCCCATGAAAATCTCTAACCTGTTCTAACCTGTATCGACTGCGGACTGTGAAACGCCACTTTGTACGGATCGGGCGCCAAAGAGCCGCCGTCACAAACTGCACAAGACGTTTTGCGTGTAGCCTTGTAAACTACGCCAGACCAGCCACTTCGGTCAACCCATTGAATCGACTTTGTGAGTATACTTCGAGTATACTCTACAGTCGCAATGATGCTGCTATGGTCACGCAATTGACTTATCCACATCACGGGAAGTAGCTTCGGCCCCCCGCCCTACTCTCGCTCAGTTTTACCGTAAGATTATCGATGTCCTTGTCACCGGCAGAAATCTGGGATCGACTCAGGCAGCGCGCCAAACAGGTGCTGCCTGATCAAGCATACCGGACATGGCTCGAGACAGCCGAAGCCGTTGCTGTTGAAGGCAACACTCTCTTGGTAGGTGTTCCCGATCAGTTCGCCGCAGATTGGAACGAATCCAAGTACGCTGACCTGCTCACAAGCCTTAGCCCCGTAGCGCTGGGACACCCTCTAAATGTCCGCTTCAAAGTGCACGAAGAACGGGTCGGAAGGGTCCAGATCGATCTCTTTGTTCAGCCTCCTCCTGCCCCAGTTGTAGCGCCACCAATACAGCAACAATCACGCATATCAACGCCACTCAACCCACGATATGTGTTCGATCAGTTCGTTATTGGTAAGTCCAATGACGTCGCCGCTGCAGCCGCTCAAGCCGCCGCACAAGCTCCCGGAAAGGTCTACAATCCGCTCTTCATCTACGGCGAAACGGGGCTCGGCAAAACTCACCTCATGCAAGGCATCGCTCATGAAATCCTGAGACGATCGCCCGCGCTAAGAATCGCTTACGTCGGTACCGAACAGTTCACTAATGAGTTCGTAGCTGCCATTCAGGCCGGACAAATGGGCGATTTCAGAAGAAGATTCCGAGAAATCGACCTCCTGCTCGTTGACGACGTTCAATTCCTAAAAGGCAAAGAGTCCACGCAAGAAGAGTTTTTTCACACCTTCAATGCTATCTATGAGGCCGGAAGGCAAATAGTACTCACTTCCGATCGCCCTCCCAAAGAAATCCCTGGACTCGAATCTAGGCTGGTTTCACGATTCGAATGGGGAATGGTCGCTAATATCGACTCCCCAGACCTCGAACATCGTATCGCCATTCTTAAGAAGAAGGCCAGCTTAGATCACCTTGAGCTCACTATCCCCGACGAGGTCATTGAATTCATAGCTCAACACGTGAAATCCTCCGTCCGAGAGCTCGAAGGCTCCATCATCAAGCTCCTCGCCTACGCTTCGCTAAAACATCGCGATATCTCCGTCGATCTCGCCCGCGAAGCGCTACGCGATAAACTCAAAGGCGCCTCCCACTCCGATTTTCCCGACGTTCCACCAACAACCATTACGGTTGCAACCATTCAACAGGTCGTTGCAAGAGAATGGGGGGTTACCCCTGACGGACTCCGCTCCAAAACTCGAACTAGGCAGCTCACTGAACCACGCCAAGTTGCCATGTACCTCTGTAGAGAGCTGTTGGCACTGCAACTAGTCGAAATAGGCAACGCCTTCGGTGGACGTGATCACTCTACCGTTATTCATTCCCTCGACAGGGTAGCCGAAGATATGCGAGCCCAGCAAGCTTTTTCTGAGCGCGTTCTTAAGCTACGATCGATGTTGGAAACTTTGCGCACAACTGGACAGTTGGGCACATAATTCCACAGTCACCCACTTTCTTCCACACCACTTCGCCCGACACATGGGGATCGTTGCGGAAATTCCGACATCTGCACATACCAATCCACAACACCATACGTGGCGAAAGTCGTTTACTTATCGTACTTTGTGGCTTCTGTAGACAAGTCCACACGACCTGCTACTACCGCTGTTTATCTTTATAAGAACAGAACTACAGAAGCTTCACGCAGTTCTTCCACACAAAAGGCATGCGCTTCACGATCTCGCGTGAGAAACTCCTAGAAGGTTTGCAAGCAGTAACCGCTGCTGTGCCGGCAAAAACAACTTTGCCAGTACTCGCTAATCTTCTTATCGAAACAACAGAACGTGGTATTCGCTTATCAGGTACAGACCTGGATATAGCGGTTAGCACTGAAGTTGCAGCCGACGTTGAAGAATCCGGCGCAATTACAGTACCCGCACGAAAGTTGTCCGAGATAGCGCGCGAGCTTCCTCCTTCACCTGTTCGAATTGCTGCTTCTGGTGAACAACGTGTAACTATCGATTGTGGTCGTTCAAAGTTCAAACTTCTAGGACTACCACGTGATGAGTTCCCATCGTTTCCAACAGTTCGTTTTAACGAATCTTGGCGCGTCAAATCTGGCGAACTACAAAAGCTAATTCACCACACATCGTTCGCAGTAAGCACCGAAGAGTCACGCCCAATTCTCAACGGCGTTCTTTGGGAAATGCGCGAAGATCGCATGCGCATGGTAGCTACTAATGGTCATCGTCTCGCTAGAATGGACGTTCCCGCCGAAGCTACCGGTGCCGCAACTGGCGATCTCATTGTTCCACCCAAAGCACTAGAACAGATAAAGCGCCTGTTTCCAGCAGAAGAAGAGTTGGAAATAGCGCGTGGTGAAAATCACCTAGGTTTCCGTTCACCATTTACCTCTGTTTTCACGCGCTTAGTAGAAGGGCCATATCCCAACTACGAACAGGTAATCCCCAAAGATAACGACCGCATTTGCATTGCCGATCGCGCTGCTCTAACGAGCTCTTTAAAGAGAATGTCAGTCATCGCGTCAGATCAAACGCACCGCATTAAGATGTCATTTAATGCCGCGATGCTAAAGCTCAGCGTTACCACTCCAGATTTGGGTGAAGCCCAAGATGAAATTCCAGTTCAATTCACTGGAGATCCACTGGATATAGGCTTTAATGCGAGCTACTTGCTTGAGATACTCCGATTCATTCCCACAGAGCAAGTAAAGCTCACATTCAAAGCCCCTGAACGCGCTGCTACGCTAGAGCCAGAAGGCTGGGACGATCCGGCTAGCTACTTATGTCTAGTTATGCCACTCCGCTTAATGGATTAAGCAGCTCATTAGGATTACCTGCATACTCAAACAAGGCTGACATAGCGTGTGTCAGCCTTGTTTAGTTTTAACAACTAACAAAACAAACTGTACCTTCGTATTCGCATAACCGTTCTCTGCAAACAACTACAACCTACTGTGATGATTTTGATACTCGTTGTTCTAACTGTTGAGTAACTCGCTCACCATTTATATCAAATATCACTTTGCTAAGACCTTCCAATCCAATTAAGGCTCCACTGTTACCATCTATACGAAACGATTGTGAGCTTACTCCAGAACCACGCACACTTCTGGCTCGCCAAGCTGCAACCAATTTGCCCTCAATTTGAATATCAGCTGTTTTGTTAACTACAACTTCAACCCCGTTATTACGCCTCTCCAATTTGGTTACTTCGTATTTGTTTATCGATCGAATAACAATCGGAACGCCGCTTCGGCAAACAAATGAAGCGCTACTGTCAGACCAGCGCATGTTCTCGAACAATTCGCTAGGAAGTCGCACCAACAAATCACGAACAAGACTAGTAGCTCCGGTTTCTGCACGATCACACTCATTGTCAAGCGCAGGACGTACGGCAACACGGATTTGAGCAGCGTTTACCAAGTACTCAAACGGAACAGTAGAAGGAAACACGACGTTTTGTGGTACCACGTTTCCATTCTCCACAACTTCTACAGCGAACGAACTAACAACTCCAGAACCACCAGTTTGCTGTGAGTCACGCAGTACGCTTAGCGAAACGCGGGCACTAGTTCGCATCTCCACAAGTTCTTTAGTTCCCGCGCTGTCACGTTCAATTCGAGCATTCGTTTCTACCCTGTACCATTGTTCAGATACTTGGTTAGGTAATGACACCGCTTTTGAAGCAGCTGTCTTCGAGGAATCGATAACTGAAACCGATGATGCCGCACCTGTTTCTCCTCCTCGCACTCGGTTTGTTCCAGCCCCATTTGGAAATGCACCTGCAATGCCCGTAGAGCTGCCGCCAGCAGACGCGCACCCCGCGAGCAAGGTCAGCAATAATGGAAATGCCTTTAGCGCTTTAGACGGCATCCTAGTGGCTTTAAGTAAAGGGAGCATCTAACGATCTCCAGAGTTTCCGTTCTCCCCCCTCCCCCTCCCCCAACCCCTAGAGATGGAGATAAGAACACGAAAGGCACCGGTCTATAAGCCGGGTTTTGTCGACGCTTAACGCGTCGGACGGTCATTCCTCTAGGCGATCAGTCACCTGAACGCTCAAGCAGCCTACCCGCGGCTATGTGCCTTGCGACACTGGTTGAGACGGGACGCCTCTCGCCGCCTATTTGGCCTTGCTCCGACTGGGGTTTACCAGCCACTGCCGTTACCGACAGTGCGGTGGGCTCTTACCCCACCCTTTCACCCTTACCGCAGCTTTCACCGCGGCGGTTTGCTTTCTGTTGCACTTTCCGTCGCGCACAACTCTCGTCGTGCACGCCCAGGCGTTACCTGGCAGTCTACCCTATGGAGCCCGGACTTTCCTCGGCGAAACGCCGCGACCGTCCGACCGGTACCTTTCGTGTCCTTCAATGTACCCCACTCAAATGCATTCGGCTGCCGTCATTCGGAATCCAATCCGCATGTTCTATCAATTATCGCACTGTCGCACCCACGTGACGATGTGCTGACACCGCACTTCAAGATTGTGGCGAACCTGTCAGAAGCACTCATCACAACCCTGCGAGGGCCATGATATGCCTCCACGTCGACACCCAGAACCCGTTGCAACTCTGCTTACTCCTGCCGAACGCCAACGCGTAGATGCTGCTGGAGAAGGTTGCTACGTCACTATCCATCGCGAAAACATGGATGAACTACTCCATGACCTACGAGAACAGCGCGCTTCGGCTGTGCTCGTATCCGTTGCGCGATATAGTAGAAACGACTCACAGCAGTTTGCGCGTCTCGTTAAAGAGTTTCCGCGAGTACCAGCGGTCGCGATTATTACCGCAAGCGAAGCGCTCTCCTCGCACGCACTGCTCGACCTCGGACAGCAAGGGGTTAAATCGCTGGTAGACGTTAGAGATCCGCGTGGATGGAGAGATCTTCGCCAGCTTATTGCGAGCGAAAGAAGCGATAGCATTGAACGAATTGCTTTAGCCAAAATCGTCGATGATATAGGTGAATCGACAGACGAAACACTACGCTTCTTCGAGTCCCTTTTTGTCGCTCCATACTCTGTAACGACGGTGAGACAGCTTCTTCGTGGAACAGGAGTTTTGCCGAGCACATTTATGAGTCGATTCTTTCGTGCTAAGCTCCCACCACCAAAGCGCTATCTTGCGTTAGCTCGTTTAATAAGAGCGGCTAGGTTGTTCGAGAATCCTGGGCTTAGCATCGCACAAGTTTCAATTCGAATGGAGTACTCGTCGCCGCAAAGCTTCTCTCGTCATGTACAATCAATACTCGACTGTACTCCGGTAGACATGCGTCGCAAATACACAGGCAGCATTATGCTTGATGAAATGCGAGAGAAGTACATTCTCCCGTATCGTCAGCAGTTTTTAACATTTCTTCCATACACAACACAGCCACAGTGGATAAACAGATAAAGAACGCCCGCTCTACAGTAGCTAGGCCGCTTGATTCACTTTCTTAACGGCTGTTTTATCGGGTAACGGGCGCGATTGCTGTTCCGCGCCTGTTTGAACCGCAAACTCAATTGTTTGTCGGCGAAGTACGAGCGCACGCAGTCGAGCCGCTGCCGCTGCAAGTTGGCCAGCGCTGGACGTAAGCTCTTCTATCTCGGAACGTTGCCCGTTGGCTAGCTCCGCAGAAGTTACTGCAGAGCCAACTGCACGTTCTACCGATTGGTTAGCTGAATCAAATGCCATTGCAACATTTCCCGACAACAACGCTTGTTGTCGAGCAAGCGTAGCTACTTCCGCGCTGTGTCGCGATACCGCAGTAATACCTACCATCATTTCTTCTAATGCAGCGGTTGCATCCTGCGCTATCTCCCCCGCGTCAGATACTTCTCGAGCGGTAGCTTCCATTGCTTGTACAGCGGCGGAAATGTCGTCGCGCACCGATTGTACCGTCGATGCAATCTGATTCGCGGCGTTAGCGCTTTCTGTTGCTAACGCACGAATTTCATCTGCTACAACCGCGAAGCCAGCGCCTTGCTCTCCTGCTCGCGCGGCCTCAATGGCTGCGTTCAGCGCAAGCATATTGGTTTGCCGAGCAATTCGCGAAACAGTCTTAACGAAATCTCCCACCTTCTCAGACGCTGGTTCTAACTGCTGAACGCGGACAGCGGAGTTTTCCATTTGATCACTTAGTCGAACAAGAGCTGACGCCGCACGCTCAATCGAGGCTCGACTATTCTCAGCGGCAGCGTCAAGCAACGCCGCCTCTTGAGAAGCCGCCGCCGCTTTCTCTCGCGATACCTCAGCCGTATCACGTGCTTGCTGTCCCGTGCGCGCGCCATGCTCAATGTTGCGACGCTGTTCTCCAAGTTCATCACGCAAACCTAGAGCGCTCCCTGCAGCATCAGACGCACGCTTTTCTATCTGCCGAGTTGTTCCGTGCAGTTGGACAGAAACTGCTGCAAGCTCATCAGACTCTTGCTGAACGGTAGAAATTAGCAACGACAGTTCGTCTAGCATGCCGTTAAAGCTGCGTTCAAGAAATCCAAGTTCATCGTCATGCTTCGCTCTAGCTCTAGCTTCAAGATTGCCGCGCTCCACCGCAATCATTTGTTCGCGAGTCTTGCGGATTCGCATGATTAAACGTGACGGCATTTGAATTACCTGCTGTGAGACAAGAAGAAGCAACAATGCCGCGAGCAGAACCTGCGACCATTCTGGTGCCGCCAACGGATTTAGTTCTCTATATCCCCAGCTCGCCGCAAGAAACCCCGCTGTGGAGAGCAGCGCTGTTAAATAGCCAATGTTCTGTCCACGATCAAAAGAGTAGGGGACAATGGCCAATAAATACGCGACCGCAAGCACTGGAGAGCCACATGCAAGTACAACCGCGCTAATGAGCAACGTATCAAAACAGGCGAATGCGTGACGTAACCACCAACGGTATGTATTAGGAGACGTACCAATTCGCACTAAGAGCCAATTCAGCGATATCGCGGCGGTAAAGATTCCGATTGATGAAAGTAAAGGAACTGTGGCAAGTCCGAACCACGATCCGCCAATAAGAATTCCAGCAACAAAAATGGAGTTCCAAAAACGTCGCCTACCAGCAAGCCTAAATGTCGTGAAATCCTTGCGTTGTTCTTCATCGGCAAGAAATCCAGCGTGCTCTAGCTGCTGAGAGTTTTGAAATGCTGAAAAGTGGTTCACGTCACGTCCTCGTTTGCACTCGCCGATAACAAAGCATCGCTGGCTGGCAATGAATGGACGCACAAGCAGCTATTAAGGTCAGCGCACTACACCCCCTCCCCCCCACAAGCGTGAGGCAAACTTACCGCTTAAACAGCCCTCTAATCTTCCCCATTAAACCAGCTTTATCGCCGTCATCGGAACTACTGGCTGAAATCGGTGCAGGTACCTTCGCAGCCTCAATAAACGCTTCGACAAACGCCTTTACCGACGGGTAGCGATCTGCAGGCTGCTTAGACAACGCCTTCATGATAACTTCTTCAAGTTCTGCAGAAAACAGGCAGTTGGGACGCGCCTTGTTTAGCGAAACTGGCGGCTGGGTGAGGAGCTGAGAGAACAGTTCGCGAGGAGATTTTCCAACGTACGGCAAGGCACCAGTAAGTAGGAAGTACGCAATTGTCGAGAGCGAGTACTGGTCGGCAGCTGGACCGACTAGTTCACCTGACAATGCCTCCGGTGCCACGTACATGAGCGTACCCACGAAGAAGCCAGCTCTAGTCAAACGTTGATCGGGCGCGGCGTCGGTGTCGGCTGCGATTCCAAAGTCTAGCAGCTTAATATGCCGTTTGACCGGATCGTACATGACGTTCTCGGGCTTTAAATCCCGGTGTACGATACCTGCATCATGTGCACACTGAACGGCTCCGCCGAGTTGCTCCATGATCTCAACAACAGTTGCGAGCGGCAGTGCACCAGATTTGTCTGCGTACTTATCGAGGATCTCACCACTTGCCCACTCAATGGCAAGGTAGTGCTTCTCGCCGTCCGCCTGCCCGAACTCGAGGGTACGTACGATGTTTGGGTGTTCTACACGTACGCCGAACTGCGCCTCACGCAGAAATCGCGCAACAGCGGTTTTATCGTGCCGCAGCTTCTCCCGCAGCACCTTCAGTGCAACTGTACCGTGCTCAGGGTGCTCAGCGCGAAAAACCGTAGAAGTTCCACCTTCTCCGATCTTGGCACGCACCATATAGCCGGCCAGCGTAGTTCCTACTAACGTCTCTATAGACACGCGGGCGAACGTAATTCAGCGTCGCTGCTACTGCAAGGACAGAAGCGATATGGCGCGCGAAACACACCCTGGGGAGTTTGATGAGCATCAATAAAATGCAGTCTGAGCGGGGCGCCGTTTCCCTCTCCAGCCTGCTACACGGCCTCCAGCGCCACGTCTTGGCACTGGCCGCTGTCACCCTATTAGTTGGCAGTACTGCGTGCGCCAGACGGGCACCTACGCCCCCTGTAGGTGCAACTGGATACGTTGGCCAAGCCCCCGAACTTCAGCGCCTCTTTCAGGGGATGGGGCTTATAGCCGGAGCTGGCGCCATGCCCTTTGTGGGCTCGGTGTCGTTTCTGCGCTCCCCGTCGCCAGACTCAACTCTGGTGCTCGTATCCATTTCAATGCCCTCACGTTCTCTCTCCTTTACGCGAGAAAGAGAACAGTACTCGGCTATTTACAATGCTCGTTTAGAGGTAAAAAGCGGTGCTGATGTTGTAAAAGCCGTGCAATCGCAGGAAACGGTTCGGGTGCCAACTTTTAGAGAAACTTCCCGTTCAGACGAAAGCATTATATGGCAGCAGTTTATACGACTTAGTCCGGGCGACTACGAACTGCAGCTCGCGGTTAGCGATCAATCCGGGATCCGAAGCAGCGCGGAAAAGGTGTCCATTCAGGTGCCACGATTGGGGGAACAGTCGATAAGCTCACCCATCCCAATTTACGAAGCCCTTGCCAGAACAACACTTGACTCACTTCCCAAGGTTGTTAGTCGCCCGCGAGCAGCAATTCTTTTCGGACAAGATTCTTCCATCCCAGTCTATGTCGAGATCACTGGTGAAAGTAGGCCAAACACGGTATCTGCAACTTTGCTTGGAGATAACAATATAGTTCTGTGGCAAACTGAAGCGCCAATTAGTACCTATGGCCAAGTAGCAAACACAACACTTTTCATACCCGCGAATCGAATGGGCGTGGGAGTTACGTCGTTACTAGTATCATCACCAGGATCTGTAGACACCGCGCGCGTACGCCTTTTGGTAAGCCTCGGCGAAGACCTCCCCATAGCTACCTTCGAAGAGATGGTATCGTATCTGAGATGGTTCACCACTCCAGATAAACTCAGAGAGCTAAGGGAGGCGCCACCAGACAAAAAGGCCGAAGAATGGGCAAGCCTCCTGAAAAGCACCGACCCCTTCCCAGGAACTGCGGAGAACGAAGCCATCCGTGATTACTTCCTACGCATACGTACCGCTAACCAGCGCTTTCGAGATGACGCTCCAGTGGGATGGCAAAGCGATCGAGGAACCGCGTACGTGGCGTTGGGTGAACCTGATGACATCTATGACGCCAATGCCAATGACCCTGCCGTGCGCGTACGTCAACAGGTGTGGGTCTATAGAGAACATCGCTTACAGCTGGTGTTCCTAGATCAGTCAGGATTCGGCCGCTGGCGGCTTAACCCATCCGGTATGTCAGATCTTCAAAACGCTATTCGTCGTAAGCTTACGTCTCAACAACAGTGACCGAAGTAAAACGTCCTACCTCGCCTCGCCTTTTTCTGGTCGATGGATACGCGATCATTTATCGCGCATTCTTTGCCCTTCTAACTCGGCCTCTGCAGTCGAGCCGCGGTGAGAACACATCGGCCGCATGGGGAATAGCCAACTTTCTGAAGCGTCTTCAACTCAACCACAAACCTGAATATTTGGGTTGGGTACACGATTCAGGTGCAACATTTCGCGATGAACTTTACCCCGAGTACAAAGCAACAAGAGAGAAGCTTACCGACGAGTTGCAAGCCGACTTCGATCAAGGATTGGAGCGGATCTCTCAACTCCTTGCAGCGTACAACGTACCCATTCTTGCCGAAACAGGCTTTGAAGCAGATGACGTAATAGGTACACTTGCACAAAAAGGGGTCGACGCAGGGCTTAATGTTGTAATTGTTTCCGGAGACAAAGATTTTCAGCAACTCGTACGTCCGGGTGTTTGGCTTTTAAATCCTGGACGTGGAGGACCTGCAAGTGTTGATGAACAGTGGGTGGGGATGGAGAATGCCTCAGATCGCTTAGGTGTGCCACCTGAACGAGTTACTGACTACTTAGCACTTGTTGGTGACAGCTCAGATAACGTTCCGGGTGTAAAGGGCATAGGAGACAAAACGGCCGTTGAACTCATAAAACAGTTTGGTCCAATTGAAGAGATCATTGCGCATGTACACGATATAACTAAGAAACGGCCACGCGAGGCACTACTTGAGCACGAAGACTCAGCGCGTCTTTCAAAGCAGCTGGTAACAATCCGTTGTGACGTTCCAACTGAGTTTGATAAAGAGCTGTTGCGCTTTAATACTCCCGATCGAGATGCGTTGCGCAGTTTGTATCTCGAGTTGGAGTTTACATCGCTTCTAAAAGATGTCGGAGGCTCTTCATCGGCTTTGTCCGGAGCACTGTCTAAGACACAGGCAGAACTGTCGTCTGACAGCTCGAGTAAAGCGGCTAATGATTCTTCCGTTAATGCGACGGGTTCTGCTGACACTCCTCAACGTCCTGTACCACCCGCGGTAGTTCAGGGAGAGTCGGGAGTTCCGATATTGGCAGCCTCGCGCTATCACACTGTTAACACTATTAATGCTCTAAATGATCTAACGGCAAAGCTCACCGCTGCTGGTCGGTTTGCAGTAGATGTTCACACTATTGGCGAGCCAAATGCGCCTTCGTCAACTGATCCTATGCGTTCGCTTCTTGTTGGCGTGAGTTTAGCTACCGATGTAGGTGAAGTTTTTTACCTCCCCTTAAAGCATTCTCACGACGATGGTTCAGGAAATCTCGGATTGCTTTCAGGTGATTCGGGAATCGCTGGAAATCTTATTGGCGAGGGTGCGACTGTTCCCGACAATCTCCCGCCTCTCGATTCTAGTGAGATGGAAGGGCTGCGATCGGTTTTTGCAGACCCAGCCGTTGCAAAAGTAGCGCATGACTCTAAGCGAGTAGTTCATGTGCTTCACACTGCTGGTGTGCAGCTAAACGGCGTAGAGTTTGATACGATGCTCGCAAGCTATGTTCTTGATCCAGGTCGTAGGTCGCACGGTCTTGAGCTGCTCGCATTTGAGTTTCTTGGGCACATAGTTGTTGAATACGAAACAGTTGGTGGTAAAGGCAGATATCAACTTTCGTTCGACACAATTCCTACAGCAGCAGCGCGCGACTATGCCTGTCAGAATGTTGACATCGTGTTGAGACTATATCCTATCTTCGTTTCGCGGCTGCAAAAGCAGGAAATGCTGGAGCTATACACGTCTATAGAGATGCCTTTAGTGAATGTGCTAGCGCGTATGGAGTGGGAAGGAATCGCGATTGATCTAGCATGGTTCACTTCGCTAAAGCAGCGTCTTCAAAGTGAACGCGAGAAGGTTGAACAAGAGATTTATAGCGAAGCGGGCGAAGAGTTTAACATCAACTCAAACCCTAAGCTTCGTGCGATTCTCTTTGACAAGCTCGGCCTTCCTGTAATCAAAAAGACTGCTACAGGGCCGAGTACCGATGCGTCGGTGCTTCAGGAACTTGCTGAAGACGGACATACGTTGCCTACACTGCTCATGGAGTATCGCGAGCTGTTCAAACTCGAAGGAACGTATATCGATGCGCTGCCTAAGTTGGTTCATCCGCGTGACGGTAGATTGCATACGTCGTTCAATCAAACGGTTGCAGCTACGGGGCGTTTATCGTCTAGCGATCCAAACTTGCAGAACATTCCAATAAGGCGTGAACTTGGGCGCGCGATTCGGCGTGGTTTTGTACCACGTTCAGGTTGGAAGTTGCTCTCTGCAGACTACTCGCAAATCGAACTCCGTTTGTTGGCTCATCTTTCGGGAGATCCTGCGTTCGTCGCAGCATTTAGGGCTGGGGGAGATGTTCATCGTCAAACTGCCGCGGTGATATTTGGAATTGACGTTGAGCTTGTTACAGCGGAGATGCGAGCTCGTGCGAAGACTATCAATTTTGCGACTATATATGGACAGGGAGCACATGCGCTTTCTCGCCAGCTAAGAATATCTCACGCTGAGGCGAAGGCGTTTATAGAAACATACTTTGAACGATTCTCAGGGGTTCGAGCCTTTATGGATAAATGCGTAGCAGAGGCTCGTGAGCGCGGGTATGTCGAAACGTTGTTCCGTAGACGGAGGTATATCCCTGAGCTTAAAGAGCGCAACTTTAACATTCGTGCGTTTGGGGAGAGGGTTGCGGCGAACGCTCCTATTCAGGGATCTGCTGCCGACTTAATTAAGATCGCGATGATCAACATTGATCGTGCGATCGCCGAGAAGGCGTATCAGTCGCGAATGCTCCTTCAGGTGCACGATGAACTGGTTTTCGAGGTTGCCCCAGGCGAGGAGGAGCCTTTTTCCGCTATGGTTAAGAGCGAAATGGAGGGGGCAGCAACTCTCGATGTACCGCTTCTGGTCGATTACGGGATCGGTACTAACTGGCTTGACGTGAAGGGGTAGCAGGTATTGCAAAATGCACGAAATCGGCGGTCCACAATAGGCGCGGAATGCACTAGGTGCAGGATTTACTATATCTAAGTGACGCTCTCATAACGTTTTAGCCTTAGAGTCCGTGTACGGCACTGGGGTTGCCAACAATCAGGTATAGCCCTTCGTGGGTAAACCTTTTCGATTTGCACAGGACTGCAAACATGGACATAAGAAAATCGCGTAACGGGTTCACCCTGATCGAACTACTCATCGTAGTAGTGATCATCGGAATTCTTGCCTCTATCGCAATACTTCAGTTCAAGGATACAAAGGGTAAGTCGTACGCAGCTGGTTTAAAAAGTGATCTCAAGAACCTTACTTCACTTCAGGAATCGTACTTCTATGCTAACAATGCGTATGCGCCGACCCCTAGTACATTGAACTTCAGTTCGACTGGCGGAGTTCAGTTAACTATTACCGAAGCTTCGCCAACAGGTTGGTCTGCCGTTGCTACACACCCCGCTGCATGGCCGTTAACCTGCGCTGTGTACTACGGCCAAGCTTCACCAGTTACTCCGGCAATTTCTGAAGGCACGATAAACTGCCAGTAGTAACGTTGTTAGAAGGGTTAAACGCCTGCCGCGCGCTTGCGGGCAGGCGTTCGTGCGTTAATGGTGAGTAATGGGCGATTCATTTTTACCTCCAGTTGTTCACGATCCGAACGATGACCGGCGTAACGCCCGGCTAATGCAAATCAATCGGGATTTTCGTGCACGCGAATTTTCACGTCGACGAAGCGGAATGATTCACGCAATGGATGGCGGGTTTTGGCTTCACAGACACGTATGGAAGGGCGTTTCAATGGTTCACTTTGTTAGTACTAACAAGGAGCGATTGCTTGAGTACGGTTCGAGCCTAGGGCTGGACGCTTCGCGTTTGCAATTCAAGCCGCTTAAAGATCCGCGCACAGGGGTCCGCCGCGATGCTTGGCACTGGGATTTAGGCGGCCCCGTATTGCCGCCTCAAGACGCAAGCTTGTTTGTGCAAGAACTGTAGTTCGGTATCGCCAAACCACACACGCTACAACACACGCTTACTTGCCAGCGGCGATCTGTTCGATAGCGCCCGCTTCTCGACGGAGCCATTCAGCCTCTGCTAGCAAACTTGCTCGTAACGCAGGATCTTTACGAAAACGCAAATACGTTCTTGCACGCGCCCTAAGTCTGCGTAACCGATCGCCGTAGCGAAAATCGCTTGATGCTGAAGGGACAAGAGAAAGAATGAAGAGTAGTGCCCATTTAGCTCCTCCAATTGTATATACAGCGAATGCTTCAATTGTATATGCGACCATAACCAAAACAAATCCAATAGCAACGGTGCGCATAGCAGGCTGATCTTTGCTTTCCACGGACTTTAGCGCCAAAGCACGCGTTATACGAATAGGTACAATGTGTGTTAAGCGCCCCCAAAGAGATAACGGATACCAAAACAGAGCAAAGAGGAACTCTCGTACAACCAAGCGTGAGCCTGCATTGGTTCCCAAATCGATCTCGAGATCTTCAGCAAGAATTCTCTCCTGTTCAAGACGCTCACGAAACCTTTCCAAGCGCTGCTCAGCGGCTAGAACACGACTCGTTAATTCTGAATCGTTCCGTTCTTTAATAACACGATTTACGCGATCCGCTCTTCTTATCATAGTTAGAGTATCGCGAAGCGTTGCGCCGCTGTTATCTATGGTCCCGAGCGGAGCAACGAGTGCGGAAAGTGTATTTGCAGCGCGACGTATTCGAAGTGCGTCGTCTGCGCTTTCAAAGTTCACCGTGACCGAGTGAAGTCTGCTTTTCACTATTTCGGTTAGTACGCTAACCGCGTCAGGAGATTCGGGAACAGTATCTACTTCAAGTGCTTCACCAACTTGCACCAACACTCGTGAGCGAGGTTCTTCCTTCTGTTCAAACAGCAATCCTATAGGTACAATTTTAATGTTGGGTACACTCCTTTCATCGCGGGCCATTAGTGCCATTCGTGCAAGACCGGTGCGAAGCGGTGCCATGTATGGATCATCATGACTTCGTCCTTCAGGGAAAATGACTATAACGCCGTTAGCGGCAAGTGCGTCGGCAACTACGCCAAAGCTTGCAGCATTTCGCGTTGGATCTGATTCAGCAGCAACTGTGTTGCCAACACCTTCACTTACTCGCTCATCGCTGGCTCTACGTAACGGAATCACGCCAGCGCCCGAAAGTAGTGTTGCCGCTACTGGGTTAGAGAAGAGCGTTGCCTTTGCAAGGAAGTGTACCGGTCTGGTTACAGTTGTACCTATTACTAACGCATCTATTAGCGCATTTGGGTGATTGACCGCAATGAACAATGGACCGCTTAACGGAATTCGCTCTGCGCCGGCTACCGATACTTCTCGATAGTACCAGCGCAGCGCGATCCCTGCTAATGGACGCAGCAGCTTCTGTATAATTGCAGCTTGTCGATTCACAGCATTCCCACTACGCTGCGCGCACGTTTGCGTCTGCCTCCCGTGCGACGCGTTCTCCTTCTTTCACGTTAACTAGTGTTAGTATAAGTCCGCCTACTACGAAAAATGCTATCACCGCTAGAATAGCAAGGCGACTAGAATCGTACTGGTTAACTACGAGGTAGAACAGAAGTGGACCTAGTATGCCTCCAAACTTTTCGAACACGGAGAAGAAGCCGAAAAACTCACCACTCTTATGGCGAGGTATCATGCTTGCAAACAGTGATCGGCTAAGAGCCTGAGTACCACCCTGAACTAGTCCTACCATAATTGCGAGTATGTAAAACTCCATCGTGCTGTCCATAAAGTATGCGAAAACGCATATACCAGTATAAACAGCTAGTCCGAGGAAAATTGAACGTTTAGCGCCAAGCACACCGGCAACCGCTCCAAATGCGAACGCGCACGGAATCCCGATGAACTGCACTAATAGAATCGCCATAATTAAATCTGACTGCCCGATGCCGATCTCATTACCATACACACTCGCCATTTTAACAATTGTTTGTATGCCGTCGTTGTAAATCGTGAATGCGAGCATAGCAAGAAAGGCCTGCTTGTATCCTCGTAACTCTTTTATAGTTTCGCCCAAACGGGTAAACGCGACCTTGAACGCGTTTGCGTTTGACGTTTCATCTGCTTCGATTAGTCGAGGCGGTTCGGGAACACGTCGCAAAACCGGGATTGAGAACACCAACCACCACACTGCAACTGATAAGAACGCTAAGCGGGCTGGCAAAGTTGCCTCTGATGGTGTGAGACCCTCACCTGACGGAAGTCCGAACATGCCTGGATTGGATATCCAAGCCAAGTTCAGCGCTAATAGTAGTCCGCCGCCAATGTATCCCATGGCGTAACCTGCGGTTGAGACGCGGTCCATCTCTTCATCGCTTGCTATATGTGGCAAGAGCGATTCATAAAATGTCATA
This sequence comes from uncultured Gemmatimonadaceae bacterium, assembly GCA_964474535.1. Classification (GTDB taxonomy): domain Bacteria; phylum Gemmatimonadota; class Gemmatimonadetes; order Gemmatimonadales; family Gemmatimonadaceae; genus Gemmatimonas. Next base: position 23,621 of record CAYYSP010000008.1, on the reverse strand, counting down.
CTGCCTGTTGCACCGGCTAACGACAGTATGAATACCACAGACGCAAATAGAATCTGACCGTGAGAGATAAGGAACATCGCTGCCGTTGAAGCCACACCTAGCAACATGAACCCAACTAGGAATCGTTTCTTTGCCGCTTTGTAGTCTGCGAGCGCACCAAGTATGGGAGCCAGCACCGCAATTATTACTGCACCAATCGTATTCGCTAAACTCCACCATTGTGCGCCTTCATTGGGGCCAAGGTTAGAACCGGCAACTCGAATGAAGAAAATGGGAAAAACGGCGGTCGTTATGACAGTTTGCATGGATGAGACCGCCCAATCGTACATTGCCCACGCCCGCAGCTCTCGACGGTGTAGTCCTAGCGCACTCAGTAGGCGGAAAGAACGGGGCAGGTGGGTGGGGGTCGAACTCATGTAAAGCCTCGAAAAGGGGAACAAATGGCGGCAGATTATTGTCAGTGTTTAAACGCCACCTGTCCAGCACGCTATCAGGATTCCACAAGGAACCAATCATGCCTCACATCTTTTCGCGAGTGGCAATTGTTTCGCTGGTTGCATTCGTTACGATCGGTTGCGATCGTAGCAAACCAGCTCCTGTTGCAGATTCAACCATCGATTCAGTCGCGCCTCGAAATCCAGCCAGCGATTCGTTGGCAGTTATACCGACAGGGTGGGAGTCGGATGCCGGTCCATACGTTGTACTTCCAACCGTAGACGGTGGACAAACGTCTGGGTCGTTACTTCGCCCCGGAGTCGAAGGTGAACGTCTAGGAGACACCACTGGTTTAACCTCGATTGTCGCGCCGGGCCGACTTGAGCTTTTCTCAAGATCAGGGCGAATCGGGACGGCTCAGTTAAGTGTCGAGCAGAGTCGGCGAATTGAGCCCGAATGCGCCGCATGGCCAACCGCCAGACTCACCCCCGATTCGGCTATCGGTTCTCGTTCTTGGACGGCCGCTTTCGCTGAAGGACGAGTCGTGGCTATACCACTCGACTCCATAGAAGGGATGAAGCAGCGCGATTCTGCGCGCTTGGCTGCTGATCTTACGCGTTTGGCCTCGGCGCTTCCTGACGACAGCAGCAGTGTGTTTCGTGGCCTCCCTTTCGTAGTGTTGCGGGCATATCAAGCACGTGACAATCAAACCGACTTTGTTATAGCCACCCTTATTAGGCGAATTAATCAGGAAGATTCTCCGCGCGAAGAAAGACTTGTGATGGTCGCAGATATGCCGTCGGAACTAACATCGCGTCGTTGGCGAGTTGCGTGGTATGAGCGCGCCTCCGGAACCGAAGATGAGCTGTTAGTTGCCGAACCATTGTTGGCGTACAGGGCCAAAGGTGCCGCAGATGTTAGAGTTTTATTCGGTCGCGATGACGGCTTCTCGCTAAGTGCTGCGGTTCTGACGCGGACAGTGTCTGGGTGGAGCTTGCAGTGGGAAAGTCCCGCATCGGGGTGCGACGTTGGATGGCAATAGGAAATAATAGCAATTGTACGCGAGAACTTACGAAGCATTGGCAATCACGCCGAACATAAGAGGATGTTGCGACGTAACTTCAATGCAACGTCCTAAAGCACTCAGTTCACCTGCCTCCCTTCCGGAAATGTGCCTCCCTCCAAGCTCCGGCTCTACTACCAACCATAGTGTATACCGAGGAATGCTGATTACCGCAGCCTTTCTTGGACTAGCACATGCTGGTAACGCCCAACAATCCTCGTCTCCGATAAAGTTTGCGCGCTATGCCAATGTCGCGAACGACGGAACCATAGCTTTCACTTACCAAGACGATATCTGGCTAGCCGATGCCAACGGTGGTAATCCGCGTCGAATCACTGCGCATGTCGCCAGGGATTTTATGCCGCGCTTCTCTCCTGATGGCCGTTCTATTGCGTTTACAAGCAACAGAATGGGGAACAACGATGTATATGTTGTTTCAGTAACCGGTGGCGAGCCTAAGCAGCTTACGTGGATGTCAACCGACGATCAGGCTTTGTACTGGACGCCGGACGGCAAGAGCATAATTATGGCTAGCAATCGTAGCGCGAGTCCGTGGGGATCACCGCTATACATACTTCCCGTTGACGGCTCAATGCCACGTCCCATGGGGATGGATATGGGTAGGTCGGGAATGATTAGGCAGGACGCTAAGATGGTTGCGTTTAACAGAAGTTTGCCGAGCTATTGGAGAAAAGGATATCGCGGCAATAACAACGCTGACATTGCCGTCCAGGATCTAGAAAGTGGAGAGGTGCGCGAGCTAATTGACACGGATGTCAAGCAGTTCCGCACCTTCGTTCACGACGTTCATCCAATGTGGGGCGCCGATGGCCAGATTTACTACGCTAGTGAGCGCGATGGCACGTTCAACATTTGGCGAGTTAAAGCTGATGGAAGCGGCGCACAGCAGCTAACTCAGCACAAGGATGACGGTGTGCAGTTCCCATCTATATCACCAGATGGAAAGCGCATTGTTTATGAGAACAATTTCGAGCTGTGGGCGCTAGACGTTCCTGAAGGACGCAGTAAGAAGGTTGAGATCCGCATGGCCTTCGATCCAAAGGAGAATGATTTAGAGGTACTAACGGCGAATAATCGGTCTGACGGTTTCTCTCCATCTCCGTCCGGGGACTATGTGGCTGTCGACTTTCATGGTGAGATCATGATCGTTCCAGCCGAGTCAGGTGTTGGCGAGATGACGCAAGTGACTAGCTCGCCGTGGCGCGAGCGGTCGCAAACATGGTCACCCGATGGTAAGCGTATCGCTTACATCTCCGATGAGTCTGGCGAAGAAGAGATTTGGATGTACGATGTCGCTACCGCTCAGCGTCGTAAGGTTACGAACCAAGAGTCAATTAAGGCGGGGCTAACATGGTCTCCCAACTCGCAGAAGCTTCTTTACACAGGCGACAACAAACTGTGGGAAGTAGACGCAGCAGGCGGTGCGCCACGCGAGCTTGCGTACAACCATGCTGGTGGTTTCCTCAACGCTAAGTACAATAGCGACGCTAGCTGGCTCACGTATGTAAAGCGCGACGACGATCAGAACTCAGATGTTTTCGTGTTCGACATTCGCAACAAACGTGAGACAAATGTTTCTCGTAATCCGTTTGTCGATGGGAATCCCACGATAACAGCCGACGGAAAGTCTGTCATTTTTACATCGTCACGTACGGGAACGACGCATCTGTATATCGTCTCACTTACTAGACGCACCGAAGATCCAGACGATCCGATAGTTCGTGAAAGAATGCGTAGAGCGAGCGGTGGCAGGGCTGACCGCCCCGACAGTGCGGGCACAGCTACTGGCCGTGCACCACTCGATATTCGAATCGACACGGCAGGAATAGAACGACGCGCAGTGGCGCTAACGAGTGGCGCTGTAGGAGCTTCTAGCTATTTCCTTTCGCGTGATGGGCGAACGATTTACTACGTGACAGGCGGTGGTTTCGGTGGCGGTCGAGGGCAGGGTGCAGCGCCTTCGGCTGACAATCAGAACTCTGGTTTGTTTGCCATGAACCTCGACGGCACAAATCGTCGACGCATAGCAGGTGGCAGCTTCCCCGGACTCGTCCCCACAGCAGATGGTCGCGCGATATTCTTTCGTCGTGCGGCAACGGGCGCGGGTGGCGATGGACTAGCGGCTGCTGGCCAAGGACTAGCAAAGCTTGTTCTGGCCACACCGAATAGAGTAGACCCGGTGAACTTTTCGTTTCCAGTTCGTGTTGATAGACGCGCAGAATGGACTCAGCTGTTTGAGGAATCTTGGCGCGTAATGAAGTACCGCTTCTACGACGAGAAGATGCATGGCAAGGACTGGGACGCCATTAAGGCGCGATATAAGCCACTTCTTGCATACGTTGGGACAAACGAAGACGTGTACGATCTCGCCAACGAGATGATTGGAGAGCTTAACGCCTCTCACACAGGTGTTAGCGGCCCGCCTACACGTCCAATGCCAACTGTGTATCGCACGCGATACCTCGGCTTTGAGATGGAACCAACCAATTCTGGACGCTATCGCGTTTCACACATCTACAGAGATGGTCCGGCCGATAAAGAGTGGCTCGACGTAAAGGTTGGCGACTACGTGCTTTCAATCGATGGCACTGATCTTAAGTCGGGCGATAACTACGAGAAGCTTCTTGCAACCACGCTCAACGACTACATACCTGTGCGTGTCGCCAGTTCAGCAAATGGCGAAAGTGCACGAACGTTGCGCATCGCGAGCGTGAACTCACTTACCGATATCAAGTACGAAGAGTGGGTCGCGAACAATAGAGATCAGGTTGAGAAGGAAACAAACGGCGAAATTGCTTACGTACACATTCGTTCTATGAATCAGCCGTCTCTCGAACGCTTTCGCAACGAGATAGATCAGTTCTCTAACAAGAAGGGAATAGTTGTTGATATCCGTTTCAACGGCGGCGGGAATATCGATCAGGAACTAATCGATATTCTCGAGCGTCAACCGTATCAATTCTGGAATCAGCGAACTGGCGCACGCAGTTGGGGACGTCGTCCTAGACAAGCAATTGCCGGCCCTAAGGTTATGCTAATTAACCAGCGTTCGGGCTCCGATTCCGAAGTCACTCCGATGGGTTTCCGTCAGCTCGGACTTGGTAGAATAGTAGGGCACCCAACGTCTGGTGCTGTAATCGCTACGGGCAGCTATGGTCTTATAAACGGCGGCTCAATCCGTACGCCTGGATCGCTGGTTATCACATACGACCCAACTAAGCCCAACAACTACGGAGTTAACCTAGAGAACTACGGTGTTCCGCCGGATGTATGGGTCAAGAACTCACCGATGGACGAGCTCAAAAAGAACGATCGTGAGCTTAAAGAGGCGGTCGCGGAAGTATTGCGAATGCTAAAAGCTGCACCCAAATCGCCGATCGGCGAAGATTGAGATAGTTAGTTAGCAAAACGGGCGGTTCATTCGAGCCGCCCGTTTTGTATTTACTACATCGAAATAACGCGCGATGACTCTGCGGCGTAATTCAACAGGACAACGCAACCTCCCTCCAAATACAGCACCATGATTTTCCTCCATCGCCCGCGTTGGGCACTCTGTGCACTCTTAGTCGCTGCTCCAGCTTCTCAAACGCACGGTCAAGGTCAGCAAGCAGCAGGCTCCCCCTCTAGTACTCAGCGCGCGGAATCAGCGCCAAAGGCTCTGACCCTTGCTGACTACGGAAAATGGAATCGCATAAACTCGGCGGCGCTTTCATCCGACGGCAAATGGATGACCTATGCCTACGCTCCTAACGAAGGCGACGGTACCCTTTTTGTGCGGCAAATCGATGGTGACAAGAGCTACACGATCCCAGTAGGTGCCCAACCTCAGTTCTCGGATGACTCTCGATTCGCCGGATACTTTGTGAGCCCACCGTCGCGTCGAGGCGGTGGTGCTGGCCCAGCCGGAAGGGGAGGCGCGCCTCCAGCTGCAGTTCCGCCGGGACGAGGTGGTGGCGGTACCGGTGCCGCTCAGGCACCGCGACGCTTCGAACTTCTCAACCTATCAACGGGCGAGAAGCTCCCTTTTGCTAACGCTAACAGCTTTAAGTTTTCGTCGGATTCACGTTGGGTAGCAATTCGTGCGAATCGCGCAAACAATGCCGCGACGCATCAGGGTGCTGATCTCATTGTGCGAGATCTTACGGCGGCTACAATGCGAAACATCGGCAACGTTAACCTTTATGAGTTTGATAAATCTGGACGCTATTTGGCTTACACAGTCGATGCGGCAGAGAAACTCGGTAACGGCGTTTACATCATTGATCTGTCTAGCGGGAGCACTCGTCTACTAGACGGTGCTGCAAAGGAGTACGACCAGTTGGTATGGCACGACAAAGCTCCCTCTGTTGCTGTGCTACGTGGAGAGAAGGGAGAAAAGAATCGTTTCAAAGACAACGTTTTATTGGCATGGACGGGTATTGGAACCCCAGCTGCGAGAACGGCAGAGTACGACCTTACAAAGGATAGAGCAGCTGTTCGCGGAATGGTTTTAAGCGAATACGCAGCACTGCGCTTTAGCCAAGATGGGTCACGAATTTTTGTAGGATTAAAAGAGCAAGAAGCGGAGCCACCGCGTTCGGAAGAGCCAGTCGCAAATGTAGATGTGTGGCACTATAAGGACCCAGAACCGCAGTCACAGCAACTGGTTAGACTTGCGCAGGAACGTCGTTCTACCCATAGCGCAGTCTTGGAGTTGGCTTCGCGAAAGCTAACGCGATTAGCCGATAGCAGCATGCGATCAGTTGTGCCGAGTGCAGGAGGGCGCTGGGGAATAGGGCGCGTCGACTCTCTCTACCGTGGTGAGGTTGCGTGGGGTGGGACACGAGCCGATTTCTATCGCGTCGATCTTTACACTGGTGAGCGCTCGCTTATCGAACGTTCTCTTACTCGCACCATGGGATCGTCACCAGATGGCAAATACTTTCTGTACTTGAACAACGGCAAGGTTTACGCGTACGACTTAGAAAGGTCACGTGCAGTTGCAATTGATGAAGCAGCAAAGATCAGTTTTGTAGATACAGAAGACGATCATCCTTACGAGCTTCCTACGTACGGAGTTGCGGGTTGGACGAAGGACGGAAAACACGTTCTTCTAAACCACAAGTACGACATTTGGCAGCTCGCGCTCGACGGCAGCAAGGCAGTGAATCTTACGGCGGGAGTTGGCGATGCTCAGCAGATACGATTCCGCATTGTAAATCTTGATGCACGTGGTAGCGGACGAGGTGGGCGCGGCGGCGGCGCAGCAGCGGGCGATGATGAGGGGTTTGATCTCAGTAAGCCACTTACGTTGTCCGCATATGGAGAGTGGACGAAGAAGTCTGGATACTGGCGTGTTACGGCTGGTAGAGCGCCGACACCTATTGTGTTTGAAGACCGCAACATCGGTGGGATTCAAAAAGCATCGAACGCTGATCGTGTGATCTTCACGCGCCAGTCATTTAACGAGTTCCCCGACTATTGGGTTTCGTCATCATCGATGGCCGATCCTAAGCGCATTACCGATGCCAATCCACATTTCGTAGACTACTTGTGGGGAAGCAAGAAGCTTGTTGATTACGTCGATTCGCGCGGAAACAAGCTTCAAGCAACGTTAACTCTTCCGGCCAACTATGAGTCTGGGAAGAAGTATCCGATGATTGTGTACTTCTACGAAAAAATGTCTAATACGCATCATAATTTTTCGATGCCTGTTTACGATGATAGACCTCATATATCGACGTACGCAAGCAACGGATACCTAGTTCTACAACCAGACGTGGTTTATACGATTGGGCGGCCAGGAACATCCGCAGTCGACGATGTTACGAGTGCTGTAAAGAAAGTTGTGGAGCTAGGGTACGCTGATCCTGCACGAATTGGTTTACAAGGTCACAGTTGGGGTGGATATCAAAGCAGCTACATAATCACGCAAACAGATATGTTTGCTGCGACGGTAACTGGTGCACCTCCAACCAATCTGATGTCATTTTACGATCAGCTGTACAAGCAAACAGGGACTGTCCAGCAGGGGATAATGGAGGTAGGGCAGGTGCGCATGGGGCGCGATAGCACTCCATGGACGGCAAAGGCACTTTATGAAAGTCAATCGCCGGTGCACAACGTACAGAGCATTAAAACTCCGTTCCTCATTTTGCACGGGACAGCAGACGGTGCCGTTGATTGGGTGCAAGGGCTTGAATACTTCAACGCAGCACGCCGTAACGGAAAGAACGTAATCTTTCTTTCGTATCCAGACGAACCTCATCACTTAGGTCGTCGTGAAAACCAGAAGGATTTTCAGATACGCATGAAGCAGTACTTCGATCACTACCTAATGGGTGCTCCTGCACCTCAATGGATGACAAACGGAGTACCAGCAGTGCGAAAGGGCGAACCTATTAAGTAACGTACACGTGCATCCATGCGCGTCGAACTGTCGCGCATGGATGTATCATTTGGCTGGGTGTTGGCGTTATTAGACGTTATATCAGTGCTATAGCTGCAACCGAAACGTCTAAGTTTCCATTTGCCGATTGAAATGTCTAAGACTTCATACGTCAGCAATCGCTGTTCACTACTCTATGATATGGATATACGCAACCAGTGGCGTTAAGGCAGAAATGCACGTAGTATGCGCGACCTATGACTGAAACATTTGCTCCCGCTGCTCCCGCTATCGCCGATCGTGTTGCCGCAGAACTAGCCCTTGCGCCGCAGCAGGTTGTACGCACCCTCGCTCTTTTCTCCGAAGGCGCGACGCTTCCGTTTATCGCTCGCTACCGTAAGGAAATGACTGGTGGGTTGGATGAACTCCAATTGAGAGATGTGCGGGAGCGTGCCGCGTATCTCACTGAACTTGAGGATAGGCGAGCTGCGATAGTCAAAAGCATCGAAGAACAAGGGAAGCTCGACGATACTCTGAAGCTGGCTATCGTGTCTGCAACTACCAAACAGGCATTGGAGGATCTTTATCTTCCCTATAAGCCTAAGCGTCGAACAAGGGCAATGATTGCGCGCGAGCGAGGGCTTGCGCCTCTTGCAGAAGCTATTAGAGATGTCAACAACGACGATGCTACTGTTGCGACACTAGCTGAACAGTTTGTAGGCAGCGATGAAGTGCCTAACATAGATGTGGCACTACAGGGTGCACGTGACATCATCGCCGAAGAGATCAGCGAAGACGCTACTGTACGCGGTTGGTTGCGAGATGTTACACGCGTAAAGGGAGCTGTTCGTAGCAATGTGATCGCCGATAAGCAGAGCAACGATTCGCGCTTCAGAGATTATTTCGACTACAATGAATCGTTGGGAACCATTCCGAGTCATCGTATGCTTGCCATTAGGCGTGGTGAAGCAGAGGGTGAACTGATGTGGCGTATCGAAGCCCCGATTGAAGAGATACATTCACGTCTAATTCGAGACGTTACATCTGAAGGTGGTGCGATTCAGCAGCTTACGATGGCTGCGCATGACGCGTACAAAAGACTTCTTTCGCCCGCGATTGAGGTTGAGCTTCGTGTTGAACTCAAAACACGGGCAGACGAAGAAGCAATTGCAATTTTTGGCCGCAATTTGGAACAGCTCCTACTAGCTTCGCCTGCAGGCGAGAAGCGGGTGGTAGGGCTTGATCCTGGGTTCCGAACAGGTGTAAAGGTGGCAGTTGTAGGAGCAACTGGTGCGCTTCAGCATACGGATACCTTATACCTACACCAAGAAGACAGATTTCAATCTGCGATACGTGAACTCATACAACGCTTCTCCCCTGAGCTAATAGCAATTGGCAACGGCACAGCGAGTCGCGAAACAGAGACTCTTGTAAAGAGCGCTTTAAAAACTGTTAACGAGCCCAGACCTCAAGTAGTTGTCGTGAATGAAGCTGGTGCGTCAGTGTACTCAGCGTCTGATATTGCACGCGCAGAGTTTCCAGAACTTGATGTTTCATTACGTGGCGCAGTGAGTATAGCGCGTAGGTTGCAAGACCCACTCGCCGAACTGGTGAAAATCGAACCTAAGTCTATAGGTGTAGGCCAGTATCAACACGATGTTAACCAGCCGCGACTAAAGCAGCGACTCGATGACACAGTAGAAAGCTGCGTTAATCGAGTCGGTGTGGAAGTAAATACGGCAAGTTCTGCACTTCTTGGTTATGTGGCAGGAATTGGGTCAGGGCTAGCTCAATCAATAGTTGTTACGCGTGACGCAAAGGGTGGATTTAGGTCCAGAGCCGAATTGCGCGAAGTTCCGCGTTTGGGTTCAAAGGCATTCGAGCAAGCTGCAGGATTCTTGCGCGTGCGGGGAGGAGACAATCCACTCGATGCAAGCGCAGTTCACCCGGAGCGATACGGTCTAGTGCAACGCATGGCTTCGGATCTAGGTGTAGATGTTGCTTCACTCGTAGGTAACGAGGCTGGAATTGCTACAATCGAACTCCAGAGCTACGTAAGCGATGATGTAGGGCTTCCTACTTTGCGCGATATTGTTGCTGAGTTACGTAAACCCGGACGCGATCCGCGCGCTGCATTCGAACCGCCAGCGTTTCGCGACGACATAACCAGTCCGAAAGACCTGCTTCCAGGAATGGTATTGGAAGGGGTTGTTACTAACATCGTAGCCTTCGGATGTTTCGTTGACATCGGTGTTCATCAGGATGGCCTTGTTCACGTCAGCCAACTTGCAGATAGATATGTGCGTGATCCCAACGAAGTTGTAACCGTTGGTCAAAAGGTAAAGGTTACTGTTCAAAGCATAGATATTCCGCGGTCGCGAATTGCGCTTAGTATGCGCAAAGATGCAACAGTCGGTGCGAACGCTGCCAAAGAAGGGAAAGGCTCAGCAATAGAAACAGATGCGCGCGCCTTACGAACAGCTAAAGACGCGCGCAACTCGTCGCAAAGAAAAAACTCACCAAGCGCTGAGAAACAAAAGTTTGTTCCCCAAAGTGGCGTTGTGGCGCCTAACGGTATGCGCTTTAAGTAAGAAAGTCATTACATGGCGGCTGCAACCTTCTCGACTTCGTGCATTACTCGCAGAAGGTTGCCGCTCCATATTTTTCCAATCTGTGCCTCTGTATACCCTCTGCGTAGTAACTCGACAGTTACGTTGAGAGTTTCTGATGCACTTCTCCAGCCTTCAACGCCACCACCACCATCGAAGTCAGAGCTAATGCCGGCATGGTCAATGCCAATGAGCTTCACCACGTAGTCGATATGGTCTACAAAATCCTTTACTGTAGCAGCAGGGTCGGACGGATAGCGGCGTGCTGTAATGTCCTCCTGTTTAGATAACCATTCGTTTCTACGTTGCTCACTCATTGCCTCTACTGCTGTACGAACTCCGGCACGTGATGAGTCTACAATGCCAAACTCCTTGCGTAACTCAGCCATCGCTTGAGCACGTGCTGCATTGCGTGCGTTATCGCGAACCGGATCGCATTTCACGTAGGAGTTGAATGCAACAAGCTGTACTACTCCACCGTTCTTCTTCAATGCGTGCAACTGTTCGTCGTCCATATTGCGGCTGTGATTGCACAATGCTCGCACGCCAGAATGTGATGCGATGAGTGGTGCCTTAGTGATCTCAAGCGCTTGCATCATCGACTGTTTAGATGGGTGCGAGACGTCTATCATGATGCCTAGCTTGTTCATTTCGACGATTACCTGTTTGCCAAGCTCGCTAAGTCCGTTATGAAGCCACACTCCGTCGCGCTCACCTGTGTTGGAGTCAGAGAGCTGGCTGTGCCCATTGTGCGCGAGTGACATGTAACGAGCGCCCTGGTCGTAGAACTTGCGGACATTGGTAATGTCTGAACCTATCGGGAAACCGTTCTCCACCCCAATAAGTGCAACTTTGCGTCCGCTCGAATAAATGCGCCGAACGTCTTCTGCAGTACGGGCAAGCCCAATGCGTGTTGGAGCGATCGAGTCTGCAAGACGGTGTATTGCTGCGAACTTTTCCATCGCCGATGCGTGCGCTCGCGCAAAGCCTGCCGGCGTAAGCTCCGGCGATTGTCCCACGTACACAATTAGGAAAGCTGCATCCAATCCTCCCTCCTCCATCTTTACCACGTCCACCTGAGTCCTCGGCAACCGCTGCCCATAGTTCGGAGCGGAGATCGCAAAGTTGGACGGATTAATGTCAACGTGGGTGTCGAGAGTTAAAACACGCTCATGAATCGCACGCGCTCGGGCGAGCAGTTCACGGTTCTCAGCTTCTTGCGCTGCTAATGGCGAGGCAAATGCAGCCAGCATAGCGGCCCTAAGGAGTTTCTGCGAAGTGCTCATTGTGCGGGAAGGATGGATGTTCGTGGAGAAATGCCCGATTTCACATAAAACCGGTATTTCGTGGTTTAGGGGCTTGCGCAAAATGGTCCAAAAGCGGACCAATCATATAGGCGCGATTGTATGAACTACGGGGCAGCACACCGGAACGCTACCGGGGACTGCTAAAGCACAGCATCATCACTTCAGTCAACCATGGAGAAGGACATGCTGGTTCAAGTGAATACCGATAGTCACGTTACACACAACGAAGATCTTGCCGGCAAAGTGGCGGCAGACATGAAGGAAAAATTGAAACGGTTTGCAGGGCAGATTACGAGAGTAGAGGTCCATATACACGACGATAACGGCGAAAAGCATGGCGCTACCGACAAGCGGTGCGTTGTCGAGGCCAGGGTTAGTGGCTTCGACCCGATCGCTGTGAGTCACCAAGCGCCCTCGGTTTCAGATGCAATTAAGGGTGCCTCAGACAAGCTCGTAAGGGCAATTGAAAGGGTCGTAGCAAAGCTTAGACACCCTAAAGGTAGAGATCCGTTCGTAGCCGAACACTAGCTGTTAGTCGCGCCTAATAATCTTGTGCTTAGCGGTGCGCTCAAACTTTGGGCGCACCGTTTTCGTTTCTGTAAGTAGGTCTATCTAGAGTTCACTAACGGCTTTGCCTAGCGATCTGGGTGCTGCCACCCTCGACGATGCGGAGGCTAGTACTGCGAGCGTAAGCAGGTACGGTACCGCCAGAAATAGATGATATGGTACGCTTTGCAAGCCGAGTGATTGAGCAACAAACTGCAGCGCACCTGCTGCGCCGAAGAGCAAGGCAGCTGCGGCGACTCCAAACGGTGACCAGCGTCCCAATACCACAATCGCAATTGCAATGAATCCTCGCCCCGCAGACATATTTTCTGCGAAGGTACCAGTTTGTACTACCACCAGTGACGCGCCTGCGACCCCTGCCATTGCTCCAGCAAAGATTACAGATGTTGCTCGCACTCTAAAGGTTGAAACTCCAGCTGCGCGAGCAGCCGCTGGGTTTTCACCTACTGCGCGAAGTGAAAGCCCTGCATGAGTGCGATAAACAAACCATCCGATAATCGGGATAAGAAAATAAAGTGTGTAAGTTAAAAGAGGCTGATCAAATAGGGCTTTACCAACAAATGGAATGTCAGACAACAGCGGTAAAGCAACGTTTCCAGCAGTCGGTGTAGAAAGCGCGACACCTTGAGTGCCATAAACTGAACGATACACCGTTCCAGTTAATCCAAGGGAGAGCAGCGTTATCGCGGTTCCTGTAATAATCTGATCTGCGCGCAGCGCTACAACGAAGAGAGCGAAAAGTGCTGCTATTACTGCTCCTGCCAGTGCTCCTGCTGCAACGCCACCACCGACCCCAGATATCCCTGCTACTACCGTTGCTCCAAGTGCTCCCGCGATAATGGAGCCCTCCAGTCCAATGTTAATTACCCCCGATCGTTGACTCACGCACTCGCCGAGTGCAGCAAATGCAAGCGGAGTTGCAGTGCGTACGGCGGCTTCGAGAAATGCATCTAACGCCATGTTATGTGCCTCTCTCTAAACGCAGTTGACGCTGTCCTAATCTGTCTGCGAGCAAAACCAAGAGTATCAGCGTTGCATTTACAACATTAACGACAACGTTTGGTACTCCTGCATCACGCTGCATAGCACCTGCACCTGCGTCTATTGCACCAAAAAGAAGTGCAGAGATAAGTACTGCTGGAATGTTTAAACGTGCAAGAAGAGCAACTGCGATGGCAGTGTAGCCGTACCCGGGAGACAGATTATCGTAAAGTGCATAGGTGACCCCCGAGTACTCCACTGAACCTGCCAACCCCGCCAACGCGCCGGAAAGAATAAATGCTCCGAAGGATACTCGTGCGACATCTATACCTCCCGCAGATTGAGCCGCAAAAATATTTGCACCCGTGGCGCGAACTCGAAAACCGCTAGCTGTTGATGACAGCCACCAGTGCAACGTTAGAGCTACAATCAATACGACTGCAGCACCTACGTGCAGCCGCGTTCCGGGGAAAGTGGGAAGCTGGAACTGGACCGGCAATGATGGCGATTGCGGGTAAATGCGAAGTGGTTCCTGAAGCGGTCCGCGTACGAGATAGCCCACAAAATTGAGTGCAACGAAGTTCAACATTATTGTGCTTATAACCTCAAGTACGCCAAATGCTTTTCGTAGCCAAGCAGCCACCGCTGCGACCAACCCCCCAGCAACCATTCCTACAAGGATCATTACAGGAATAGCAAATGCGGGGTGTGTATCTCGTAGCAGCATAATAACAGCTGTTGCTGCGGCTGCACCTGTAAGAAGCTGTCCTTCCGCTCCAATGTTTAGGATACCAGCACGGAACGCCACCGCTACCGCCATGCCGGTTAACGCTAGCGGTATCGCTCGTACTAAGGTCACCGAAAACAGTTGATACGAGGATCCGAACGCGCCGTTCCACATGGCTTGGAGCGCGCGTGACGGGTCATGCCCTGTTATTGCCAGCAGTGATACAAGTAAAAAGCACGAAACCGCGAGCATCACTGCCACATATAGCAGTGGTTGAATGATACGATACTTCCCTTTGCTTGTTAGTAGCGGAGAGCTATTAGATAACATCACCTTACGCCTAGCATCGCTCTACCAACTTCTGAACGATCTAAAGTGGTCTCAACAAGACTCCCATTGTGCAGCACAACTATTCTGTCGGATAGCGCCATTACTTCGTCAAGGTCGGACGAGTATAGGAGTACAGCAGCGCCCGATTCTCGCGCTGCACGCAAGGCTTTGTGCAAAGCTGCTGTCGACGCAAAGTCGAGCCCACGTGTAGGATTCTCGGCCACCAATAGCCGTGGCTTACTAAACAGCTCACGTCCAGCAACTAACTTTTGTTGATTTCCTCCCGACAGGTTCTGCACGATGTCGTCGACAGTTGAGCTGCGCACGTCAAACTGTCGTACTATATCAACGGCCCTGTCACGCATAGCGCGCCAGGATATGCGCCCAGTTCGCTTACCCGCTCCGTGCAGAGCAACGTTTAGCGTAAGTGACTCGCTTGTCATTAACGCATCGCGGTGTCTGTCTTCCGGTATGAAACCGATGTTGTCAGGAAGCAGCAGTTGCCCCTCTAATGGCCGTAACCTGCCAGCAAACAAACGGGTAAGAGAATGTTGCCCCGAACCTTCTACTGCCGCCACTCCAACTATCTCTCCAGCAAACAGCTTGAGTGAGATATTCTGAACCCGATCGAAAACGCTACCAGTTTCAGCTTTCACAGTACTCTCCCGCCGTTCACGACTCCAATCCCGATCCCGCCGCTGACCCCGACGTTTTACCGGAATCTCGCTTGTTCCTGCATCGGTGACACTACTATTACTAAGAAAGTCATCTGAAGCGTTTGAGCTAACGCCAATCGCTTCGGCAACTAAAGTGCGACCTGTTGTTTCATTCACGCCAGCGTGACTTTCGTGACTTACCCTAACGCTACTATGTATTCCTCTTGTATCTGTCGCATATGCATCTGTATCTGAACTGCCTGCGCTGCTTCCTATCATTGCAGCGCCTAACGAACGCTCACTTACTGCATCTTTACCCGTTGCTGCAAGTACCACCTTGCCATGGCGCAGCACTGTGAAGTTGTCACACACAGCCATGGCATCGCGCAGCTTATGAGTAATTAGAACGACTGAGCAATCGTTTTTTGCGAACTCACGAATCCATGTCAACAGCTCGCTAGCATCATCTGGTGCAAGTAAAGCGGTTGGCTCATCAAGAATAAGAACTCGAACGTTACGAGAAACCGCTTTAATGATTTCGCATCGCTGCTGAGCGCTAACAGGAAGAGAACCAACGAGTGCATCGGGATCAACATGTAGGCCGGTTTCAGTCGCGATTCTTCTTACTACTTCGGCTGCCTTATGAGGAGAAAAAAGCCCGCGCCCTCCTAATGCAACGTTCTCCGCGACTGTCATAGCCTGAACAAGTGTAAAATGCTGATGCACCATCCCGATTCCATGTCTAATAGCGTCGGCTGGTGAACCTATTGAGACTTCCTGTCCATTGATCGCAACAGTACCTGAGTCGGCGGGAAGCAGTCCAAATGCAATTCGCATAAGGGTCGTTTTACCAGCGCCGTTTTCACCCAACAGTGCATGCACTGTACCTGGGCGCAGATTTAAAGAAACGTCGCTTAAGGCAACGGTTGTCCCGAAGCTGCGCGAGATCCTGCTTAAAGTCAGGAGATCTTCGCGCACAAGTTTCAAGAGCCGGTTGGAAGCATCAGAAAGCTCCACGGAAGCTGGAACTTTGACTTGAGAAACTCGCCTAGCGATTGAACACCCAAGGTTTCAGTCGCATAGTGACCCGCGTAGATAATGCACAGCCCATGCTCAATAGCGCCCACGGTCGTGTGATGTGGACCTTCGCCTACGATAAGAGTATCAATACCGCTAGCCAAGGCTTCAGCAATGGTTTCAGAAGACGCGCCACCGCCTGTGCATATGCCCCACCTTTTCGTAAATCGTTCATTTGCACGTATAGATGTGCGGACAGAACCTCCGTACTGTTCCACAAACTTTGAAACGCGCTCGACAAGCTCATGAGTTGACAGGTCGCAGCTTCCTTGCACCCCTATGTCTATGGTTTTGAACTTCGCAAAACCGCCGGAGGCTAAAAGCCCTAACTCTTCAGCAAGTCGAATGTTGTTCCCTAATGTTGGGTGCGCATCAAGCGGAAGGTGAGAGGAGTACACCGCAATGTCGTGTTGTAGCAGTGTTTGATACTTACTGCGTACTATCCCAGCTATAGGTTGTACACCACTCCAGAACAGTCCGTGGTGAACAATTAGCAGGTTCGCACCTATGGCTGCGGCTTCGTCTATTGCCGCACTTGATGCATCCACGGCGACCGCAACGCGTGAAACGCTACCGCTATTCTCAAACTGAAGGCCGTTTACAGCACCGGAGTAATCAGGAATCTGTGAAACAGAAAGCTCGGTGTTTAACGCTAATACAACGTCAGCAAGCGGTACGTGATAGCCTTCGGACGCTGAACCACTATTAAGCCCTGTCATTGTGGAATTGGCTTTGCCGTGTCAGCGCCGACAAGAATATCGTCGAGTGCTCTAAAGCCGCCGGACTTAATCACAACTCCCACCGAGTCTGACAGCCTCAGCGCCTCAGCCGGTATTCTTGCTTGCATTTCTTGAGACGGGTTCACAACGAAGCGCACTATCTCTTCGCGAACGCCGAGGTCTATTACACGTCCTTCGAAACGCCCTTCTTTAACTTCGGTCGCAATTCGTAGAAGTGCCTTAGGAAGGTCGATTACAACGGACCCTATAATTACATCTGGCGCGACCGAGTTTTGATCTGAGTTGGTGCCAAAGGCAAGAATACCTTTCTCTCTCGCAGCTTGAAAAACACCGAGTCCTGCGGCATCAGCGTTCTGAAAAATGATATCGACACCTCTCGATATCTGTGCCAATGCTTGCTCCTTTCCTGCGCTAACGTCGTCCCAATTTCCAATGTAAGAGGTAAGTATTCTCACCGAAGGATTAACTGATTTTGCACCTCGCTCGAATGCAACAAAGCTTGCCTTAACAGGTGGAAACTCGCTACCAGCGATCATGCCTATAACGTTGCTTTTTGTTGTAATCCCTGCGATCACGCCGGCTTGGTAGGATGCTTCTTCAAAAGCAAAGGCTACTCCAGCAACGTTGGGTGCAGTCACGCGCCCCGATGTAACGACATATATGGTGGCCGGAAACTGCGGGGCAATGCGTGTCACTGCATCTTGGAACTCAAAGCCATGACCGAACACTAGATCATAACCTTGTGCTCCGTACTGTCGGAAGTTCTCGTCAAACTCTGCAGGTGTACGCGTTTGAACGTGCGAAACATTTGCGCTAAGCGAATCGCGTATTGCCATAAGCCCTGCGTACGCGCCGCTATTCCACGACTGATCTGAAATCGGACCTGGAGTTAATAGCGCAACACGAAACTCTTTCTCAGAGCTGTTGCCACGATCACTCGTTGAGCATCCAACCAAAACGGCAGTGAATGCCGCGATAACTGAGTAGAAAAAGCGCATGCTAATGCTCCGGGTTAATACCGAGTTGTTCAAGCAAACGCTCAAGATCGTCTGAGGAAAAGAATGCGAGCTTTATGTGGCCACGTTCTGACGTTTCCATGTTCACTGCTGCGCCAGTTTGAAAGCGGCGTTTGAGTAGCTCTTCTATTCTTCGCAAGTGCGCAGCATTTGCGCGCGGTACAGCCGGCGAACTACTTCGGTCGTCAGATGCAGTCTTTGCAGGTGTAGATGCACTAGTAGAAGTGCGAACTCTCTTCTCAACTTCACGAACTGACATACCGCCGTTGACGATTTCTCTCGCCAGTTCGGTAATTGCTCGTTCACTACTTAATGAGAGCAGTGCTCGAGCATGACCTGCACTTAGCTGCTTCTCTTGAAGCATTCGGCGAACGGTAGCTGGCAGGTTGAGTAGCCTTAGCGCATTAGTAATAGTTGTCCGATTTTTACCAACGACCGCAGCGACTTCTTGTTGCGATAGGCTGAACTCGTCTACCAACCTTTGGTAACCGTCGGCCTCTTCGATTGGATCAAGGTCTGAGCGCTGCAGATTCTCGATCATTGCAAGTGTTAACAAATCTTTATCGTCGATATTTCGGACGATAGCTGGGATCTCTTTCCAACCAAGATTTGTTGCTGCTCTGAAGCGTCGTTCGCCGGCGATCAATTCGTAGCCATTACCTGACGGAGCCGGCCTGACGTTAATCGGTTGAAGAAGGCCGTTTATGCTTAGGCTTGCTTCAAGGTCAGCGAGCTCTTCTGCACGAAACTCTTTGCGTGGCTGATAGGGGTTGGGGCGGACGTGCGTAATGAGAATTGTGCGCAGCTGCTCACCGTTCGCGCCGGTGTTGCTGTTATCGCGATCTGTAGCCTCACTAGAGGGCACAGTTGGCGTGCCAGAGGCACTTGGAGCCTGTTGAGCTTCAGCGTCAACTGGTGGTGAAGAAACTCGCGTCTCTCGTCTGGCCAGTAGGGCGTCCAACCCTCTTCCTAGGCGCCTCGGCGGATCTTGCGGTCCCATAGTGCTTACCCTATTTCGATAGCGAACAAAACCCGAAGCCAGCCTTAGCTGGATAGGGCGGAGCGGTGTTTTTGCAGCAGCTCATTGGCAACCGAGAGGTAAGCTTGAGAGCCAACGGACCCTACATCGTATACGACAATTGGTTTGCCAAAGCTAGGCGCTTCGGCCAATCTGATGTTTCTTGGAATAACGGTTTGAAAAACCTTCTCTCCGAAGTGTTCGCGCGCGTCTGCCGCCACCTGTCTGGAAAGGTTAAGTCGAGAATCGTACATAGTGAGAAGTACGTTCTCGATCTCCAGTGAGGGGTTGAGTGAATCACGAACGCGGTCGATAGTGGCAAGAAGTTGACTGAGCCCCTCTAATGCGAAGTATTCGCACTGCAGTGGAATTAGGACGGCATCTGCCGCGACAAGCATATTGAGGGTTAGAAGTCCCAGCGACGGCGGACAATCAATGAGTACGTAATCGTAGGAGTCACGTACCGATGAGAGGGCGTGCTTCATCCTAGATTCGCGGTCTTGAGCATCTACCAGCTCTACCTCGGCACCTGCTAGATCGGGATTCGAGGGAAGGACATCCAAATGTTTGAACTGGATTCCTTTTTCGATGGCGTCTACTATGGGCGAATCACCAAGCAGCACATCATAGCAGTTTGGGGCATTTCGATCGTGCGGAATGCCCACGCCGCTAGAGGCATTTCCTTGCGGGTCGGCATCGACGAGGAGCGTTCTTTGCTCAGCGACTGCGAGAGATGCGGCAAGGCTGACAGCAGTAGTTGTTTTACCGACGCCGCCCTTCTGGTTTGCGATAGCGAGAATTCGTGCCAACTTCTGGGAAGGTGAAAGGAGGCGAATAATGCTTTAAGCCATTGATATTCACAACCTGCGAGATGGTTTCACGTGGAACAGTGTTGAAAACTGAACTTTTTCGACACCGTTTCACGTGAAACCAAACAAGAAATCGCCTTAAACTAGTACTTTTAGCGCTTCTCGTACTTCCAGCGGGTGCTAACAATGACGGAAACGGTCATGCTTCCCTCACTAACGGGGGTTGGTGCAAACTCGTCACTGGATGCTTTAGCGGCCATCATCATGACGCGAGGCTCTGGTCTTCCGGTTTCGACGATCGATACATCCATCAGATCGGCCACTACTCCTCCGGCGGCTTTAGCAGCTACTTCCGCTTGCCTGCGAGCGCTTTGAACGGCTAGCGTCAACGCTGAGTCTCTGTACTCTTCTTGGTTCGACACCCTGAAGTCTAGGCTAGCGACCCTGTTAGCTCCTGCCTTCAGTCCTGCGTCGATAATAGGTCCTACCTGCTCTACTTTGTCGGCGTCAACCTGTACGATGTTGCTAACCCGGTAGCCGACTATCTCGGTTTTCTTCTGCGCTTCATTCCAGCGCTGGATTGGCGAAACGGAATAGTTAAGTGTGGTGATCTTTCTCTGTTGTATTCCTAGTCCGCGAATCGCGGCCAAAACCGCAGTCTGTTTGCGGTTGTTCTCTGCGCTCGCCTCTACTGCTGATGAAGCCTCGGTTTCGACTCCAACCTGGATGCGAGCCCGATCGGGGGTGACCTGAACGGAGCCCGTTGCTGTCACTGAGATAGTTGGCGGAGCCTCCTGTTGAGCGTGCTGTCCGTATGCTGGCGCAGCAAGCGCCAGTGTGACGCCAGCTGCGGCTGCCTTGGTTAACTTTGAAGCTTTCATCGTTATGTCCTTTATTGTTTAGAGGGTGATGTGATGCAACATGCATCAATTACACCATCGCAAAAATCTGATCCAATTTGTTCCAATATCAAAAGTTCGAACGCATGGTGGCATTGCTTCAGCGAATAGCAGTGCGCTCTAGTTGCCAGTTCGCAATACCCAAACCGTCTAATCAACATTATGCTTCTTGGTGGATGAATAGTGTTCTAATAGTGGCTTAGTAGTGACTTGAAATTTAGTGTCGTGTTAAACTACCACTCCGCGGCGGGATAGCTCCATTACTAGGTTCTGGAGATCTGCTGGCGTAACTCCCGGAATACCCCCTGCTTGAGCTAAAGTCGATGGACGCAAACTGCTTAACTTTTGACGTGACTCGATACTCAATGTCTTCATAGACTCGTAATCCAAATTTGATGGAAGTACCACAGAGCCTAATGACTGCAAACGCCGAGCTCGTGTTCGCTCGCGATCGAAATAGCCGGAGTACTTTATCTCCAGTTCAGCGGCGACAAGAATGTCTTCAGGATAGTCTAAGGTCGATCCTGTTACCTCCAAAAGCTCCTTCAACGAAACGCCATGCCGTTTGGCCAACTCTTTTGCCTTAACAGAGTGCACTAGCTGTGCCGAATCAGCACGTTGCAATAAAGCACGTGCCATATCTGGTGTAACACTTGTAGCCGCG
The DNA here is from genome assembly GCA_964474535.1 of uncultured Gemmatimonadaceae bacterium. Taxonomy (GTDB): domain Bacteria; phylum Gemmatimonadota; class Gemmatimonadetes; order Gemmatimonadales; family Gemmatimonadaceae; genus Gemmatimonas. The sequence continues at coordinate 2,335 of CAYYSP010000008.1, read as the reverse complement.
GCAATCGACAACACCTTCTTCAACGCGGCTCCACGCTGCAGATACATCTCACGCTCATTGTCACTGTACAAACCAAATGAGTTTGCAATGTCTCCAAGTCGCGCGATAGCGTTGTCTTGTCGCACTGTTAGCCTGAACTCACTGCGCGAGGTAAACAGTCGATAGGGTTCGTCAACACCACGCGTAACAAGATCGTCTATAAGAACGCCGATGTAACTCGTTTCACGACCAAGCACGAGTGGTGCTTCATTGCTTACAAATCGCGCACTGTTTACTCCTGCCACTACTCCTTGTCCAGCCGCTTCTTCATACCCAGTTGTACCGTTTACCTGACCAGCAAAGAAAAGTCCGCCAATAGCTTTTGATTGCAACGATGAATCAAGTTGTGTTGGCGGGTAGTAGTCATACTCAATCGCGTAGCCAGCGCGCGTCATCTTAACGTTTTCAAGCCCTCGTACGGTGCGCATAATCGCAACTTGTACGGGCGCAGGAAGCGACGTAGACAAACCGTTTACATACAGCTCGCTTGTGTCGTGACCTTCCGGTTCCAAAAACAGTTGATGACGTTCCGCATCTGGAAACTTTACAATCTTGTCTTCAACTGAAGGACAGTATCGCGGACCTCTCGACGCGATCGCACCTCCATACATCGCGCTCTCAGCGATATGCTCTGCAATTATCGCTTTGCCTTCGGGCTCTAACGAAGTAAGCCAGCATGGCAACTGTTCGGGATGTCTAGTCCCGAGTGAATCTGAGCGCGGACTGTCCCAGAAGTGCGACCAAGAATAGTTGAACTGATCAATCTCGCTTTTCTGTGGTTCAAGAACGGAAAAGTTTACAGAACGTCCATCAATTCGTGGTGGAGTACCAGTCTTAAAACGCTCAGTTGTAAGACCTAACGCGTCGAGTTGTTCGCCGAGGTGAACCGATGGTGCTTCTCCTGCTCTTCCTCCAGCAATTTTAGTCGAGGTGCCTATATGCAATCGTCCTCTTCCAAATGTTCCTGTTGTAAGAACTATTGCGCGCGCACCAAAGCGCCGTCCCTCAAGTGTTTCAACTCCCTCAATACTTCGGCCACTTTCGTCTAGCAATAATCGCTGTACTGTTCCCTGAATTGTTGTTAAACGCTGTTGTTGCTCCAGAAGTTGTCTAACCGCACGCCGATACAGGCCGCGATCGCACTGCGCACGCGGGGCCCACACCGCAGGCCCTTTGCCTCGGTTTAGCATACGAAATTGGATTGTTGCCATGTCAGTCGCTTTGGCCATGATTCCGCCAAGAGCGTCGACCTCTCGCACCACTGTCCCCTTTGCAACCCCACCTATTGCTGGGTTGCATGACATCTGACCGATCTGTTCCAGAGCGCTGGTAATAACAGCAACAGACGCCCCCGAACGTGCAGCTGCAACTGCAGCCTCGGTCCCAGAGTGGCCGGCGCCTATAACGATCACATCAAATACTGCTTCCATCGCGGCGGACATAGTTGTATCCGATCTCAGATGAGGTTGCTTAACAGCGCAAAGGGCGGGCGCATTAGGCCGGCCCGTCTGCGCTAAAAGCTGACTGGCTTGTACAGACTTTACAAAAATACAAAAAGGGAAAGCCTAGGTGATGCGCCGGCAACGATTTTAGTAACGATTCTGAGGATATGAAATGACTGTGGTTTCATCCACAGCAGAACTGATCTATGCTTATGTATGCCACTACAAATAGATGCTACGGCTCCGACACTGCTAATTAGGCGCGACGCTTTCGAACGCGCGAACTTAACGCGCAGCATGTTCGACGAATCGCTGACGCTCACTGCCGACGAGTTTCGTATAGAAGGTGCCGTTATCGCCATTGGACCGTTACATGGTGAGCATTCATTGAGCGAGCTACTAGATACGCTCGAAAGCGCTGGTCTTACCTATTTCGAAGACTTCTTCGAATTAAGCGGAAATTGGCCGGAATGGCTGCGGCTGTTCGTTATGGAGTCTTCGTCCTGATTGAAGCCGAATACCGCAATGCTTTTGCGGCGTAGTACTCCTTCCCAGCCACAATCCAAACACCAACTCCTACGGTACTGACGCCCAAGAACACGCCACCATCCATCTCGCTCAATTGGTAATGTTTCACCGTTACACAGTGGGCAGTTGTTCCCTTTGGGTATGGTGGCAACGAAAAACTTTGTTACTAGCCAAATAATAGCGAGCTGAATAAAGGTGAAAACGGCGATAAATGTTATCGCGTCGCTAAGTGTCCATGAGCCCCAAGTTCCCATTGTTCTGAAAAATTAAAGGCGTTGCGTACGTTGAGCTGTGGGCTCAAGTCGAACAACGCCTTTAATTTTTCA
>CAYYSP010000007.1:0-158392 GCA_964474535.1 uncultured Gemmatimonadaceae bacterium | reverse complement strand
GAGGTGGTACTATGGCAGCATCACGCCATTTGCTTTCGTCTTCAATGTGGTGTTGAGTAGGGGTGAGTATCCACGAAGGACAAGCGGCGTACCCACTCTTAACACCTTGGATTGTTCTCTGATCTTTCGGAGGGTAGTAGCCGCCATGTATTAGTGATGCATCAAATCGCGCAGGATCAACGTGGCAGTGTACGTATGTACGACGTTTGCGTTGGAGTTCATCGCTAGAGATGTCGCGGCGACGGAGATTCTCACTGACGTACCATGCTACTTGCCATGTCGCGTGAAACTCACTTACAGTGAGTTGTAACACTGGATCACTTAGTTTGGGGACACCAGCGAATGATTGCGCACTGCCTACCGAAGTAGGCAATGCGAGAATCATCAACAAGTATGCGTATCGAGCAAGAACGCGAACTTTCACTATTCTCCCCTCATGACTTGATGGTTCGTTAAGCTAGGTTCTACCTTCATTTCGAATTGCGTTATCAGCTACGCTACGTCAACGTCGCGTAGCTGACATCGGGCATCCATTTGTCGGACACCGATGGACTCGGATTTCGCTACGCTAGGGTCGGTGTAGATCGTTGTCAATAGTACTTCGGGTGAGCCCAACAATTAGTAACCATATCCTGTCGTGTTTAAAATCGAAGTGTAGGGTCGTTGTACAGAATGTACACATAGTCTACCCTGTGACGCCCGTCCGGCTCAAACTGCTGCCGCAGCATTACTTCTGGGCGTTTCTCTCTAACGCGAGCAATAACAGAAGGCTCGGTTATCTCAATCTCGATTCGGTCATATGCGGGATGTCTGTCAAGTAGCGCGCGAGCAGTGCCTTGGATTCTCTGGGTGCATGCGAGTATTGAAGTTGCGTCGGGTGGACATACATACAGCGATGCCTCTTTCATGACATCTTTTATGGATAATGCACGTATAGCCGAGTCCGTTCTCAACACTACCGTCGCTTCTGCATCACCACCAAACGCAATCTTCCATGCGTAGTATCCACTAATTGGTGGCTTAGGATAAGCTTCAAACGAGTACGGAGTCATAGCGCGTACCACTATGCGTTCCATATATACATCTGTAGCACGGTTGAAATTGAAACGTGGTTCCGCACGTGCCGCAGGTCGCATGTTCTGTGCACTTAAAAAGTGTGGCACAAAAGCGGTAGCTACCATCGCCAGTGAAACGCATAGTGCAAAGTATCTCGCCTTGCATAGTAGTTCGTTACGTATCATCGTTACCTCGTTAACTCAATAGTGGTATTCTGAGTAGCAGAGCGACCATCTTGCAGTGCTATAGCTATTTCAACAGTATACATCCCAGCACGTAGCGTGCTTAGGTCAAGTGATACCGCTCGCATCTGTACTGGTACCGGCCCTCGTAGGGTGGTAACATTCTCACGATCACCATAGTCTTTCCACTGAATGTGGACTGAGCTACTAGGATCAGATACAACTCCTGCTGCCATCCCCATACGTCGCAGTAAGCCCAGCGATTCATTAGATGCTACACGTATAACGATAGTTGCACTGTCTTCAGGGAGCGTAGCATAGCTTTCCCAATACAAAGTAACTTTCCGCATATCTGTGCCCAGCCGTCGTGTGGGCAACATGTGCTTTAGTAGTGAATCGTGTGGCGCACTAAGCTCATGCTGGGATCGTGACGAAAGCAAAGCCACACTGGACAGAGCAATCTGTCCCTTCTCAATGTGAGACAGCGGCGACGGTGGTTTTACTGCGAATCGTGTTCTAGCATCAACAGCAGCATTCTCATCACCGATTGCTTCCAGTGCAAGGATCTGTGGCTCGTTGCGAATGGCTCCGCGAAGGAATGTAGAAGCTCCGCCCGCTGTAATTGTTTGATCGAGCGAATCAATCTGATTAGCGCTAGCTGTAGCTAGCATCATGACGTCGAATCGGTGGTTTGCGTCGCTAGTTTGCGGGTGCGCAAGCGTCAGGGCGTTTAGCACTTCTGTGAAATCTTGTCGCCGAATGAATACTGTTTGCCCGTCAGGAAGCTGTACCAATGGCCGTCTAGGCCGGTAGTGTTCTACGGGAGCACGTATGGGATGATCGTCGACTAATTCCCAGTCGCTTGAGGCTGCTGTGAATGGTTGATCTATTGCACGCCAAGCAGGGATTGTGTGTACCCTATCACGTGTGTATTCAAATGTTGTGTAGGGAAATACTGGAGGCGCTTTGTGGAGGCCGGTTGGGTAAGGGAGAAACCAACGGTCTTCTATTGTCCCTCCCCACCCTGTGTATGTGGGCCATCCGTATCGTTCGATCATGGTAGCTATGGCATCACCACCGCGCACTAGCTCAAAGCTACGTCGTTCGTCAGCTGCGCTTGCATGCCTCAATGCGATATCCATGCGTCGTACATCTTGTTCAACGAGTCGTTCATTTACTGGAACGCGATACAGAGGGTGAGCAAGCCACCAAAGCTTTGCGTTAGTGGAATCTTTCTGCTCACAGCTCATTGAGGAGTATCGGCGCTGCTCGTCTTCACTGAGTAATCGTTGAGAGTTATACCACTGGCACTTCACGCTATCCGGCATTGCTGTTTGCATGTCGCTAAAGAGCTTTGCGGCAGATGCAACATTTCCTGCACGCGCTTGAACTAGTCCTTTAAGACCACTACACCACCACAATGGCTCGGTACATCTTTGAGCTGTTGCCATTGCTGCTTCCATGTCGCGTGCGTCAATGCGGAAACGTACTTGGAGTCCAATAATAGCTGGATCACCTGGTGTTGCAGCTAGGGCACTATCGAGCGAAGCGATAAGGCGATTTCTTGCGACCACAATTTCAGGACGAAGAGGTGGTACTATGGCAGCATCACGCCATTTGCTTTCGTCTTCAATGTGGTGTTGGGTAGGTGTGAGTATCCACGAAGGACAAGCGACGTACCCGCCCTTAGCACCTTGGATTGTTCGCTGCTCCTTCGGAGGGTAATAACCTCGATGTATGCGCGCAGCATCAAATCGCGCAGAGTCGACTCGGCACTGAAAGTAGGTAATACGTTTTCTTAACATCTCTCTACCTATGTACTTCCTTCGACTCTCTTCGCTGATATACCACGCGATTTGCCATGTCGCGTGAAACTCACTTACAGTGAGTTGCAACACTGGATCACTTAGTTTGGGGACACCAGCGAATGATTGCGCACTGCCTACCGAAGTAGGCAATGCGAGAATCATCGACAAGTATGCGTGTTGAGCAAGAATGCGAACTTTCACTATTCTCCTCTCATGACTCAATGCTTCCTCTAAGTATTGAGTCCAAAACACTTTCTTGTGGGATACCAACTATTACCCTGCCTCCGGGAAGGACAATAGTGGGAGTTGCTCTAAGAGGAATACTGAGCGCCGCCTTACGATCTGATTGAATCCTTTCCGCACTAGCTTGTGACGCCATACAGCTAGAGAAAGCCGTGGTATCAGCTATTCCAACGGAGAGTGCCAGTTCTGGCCAGATGGTGTCGCTCAGCCATTGCTGTTGTGCGAAAAGCTCTGTGTTCATTTGATCAAACTTCCCCTGTTCATTTGCACAAATACTTGCCAACGCCGCTTTTTCAGCGTGTCTGTGCGAAGGTCCAGAGAAGTGACGATAGTTTACAGCGAATTGGTATGAGGAATCTTTTTGAAGTTTTAGTAAGCGATCGTTGAGTACTCGGCACGCTGGGCATTGATAGTCAGAGAATATGACCATAGCGGTTTGAGAACTCGGATTCAACACAGCCTTCCTGTCATCGACAACATGGTAAATCCCCTTTTGCTGGTCGTTATTTAAGTGGAGCAAATCAGTCCAGCATTGACATGCACCACCACCCGATGGACTCGGATTTCGCTACGATATGGCCAACCTAGATTTTTGTCAATAGCATCTTCTGCATTATTTTTACGGATGAGCCCGCTTATGGCAATCGCGCAAAACATAGCAATTGCCAACCGAAGCAACTCGTGCGTGGCCTATAGGCTACCGTAATCCCGAATCCGGATACTTACGGCGTTCATTATTCGCGCTCACTAAAACCATAGGTTCCTCACACTCAGCGCACTAAGTACATCAATTGGCCGAGTACAAACTACGCCAAGTAAGCGTTAACGCATAACCGACAAGTTTACTCGCCATGGCCCGACGGCGTTCGTGTACTGATAGGCCATTACTCGAACGATCTGTGAAAGATGTGAAAGATCGTGGGCGACCCAGGTAGCGAGAAGCTGACGGAGGGTTACCGTACCAAACTCCGGATGTTCGCCCTCAAGGCCAAGCTTCTCTTCTGTTAGCTGCCACCCTTCAAGTATGGCGATGTTTTCAGACCGAACCTTGACGAATGCATCTAGAAGGTCTGAAAGCGCTACTTCGTTGTAACTAGTAAGCTGCGCGAAGCGATCAAATGGTTGAAACAGCAGCGGTTCTTTCTGATCAAGTATCTGCTTAGATCGCTGAATCCAGTTGGTTTGATCTGCGTGAAGCAAATGACCAACTACTACATATGGACTCCAAGTCTCCGCCCCTTCGTTCGTATGGGTCCACGAGGATGGCAGACCATTTAGTAGTTCGCGTAACGAAAGTGGTGTCCTCCGAAGCACTGCGATACCGTCGGAGAGTATGAAGTCCATGGTGTTTACTCGTCGTTTCCGCTCGGTAGTTGAGGGACCCCTGTTGCCGCGCCACCCCGAAGCAGACCAGTTGATGCGTATACTGCCAACTTATCCCTGGTGTCGATAATGTCGAGGTTTCGCATCGTTAACTGCCCGATCCGGTCGGCTGGAGAGAAATATTCCTGCCCCTTTTCCATAGTAAGCCTTTCAGGCCTGTATGTAAGATTTGGGCTAGTGGTGTCCATGATTGAATAGTCGTTGCCACGGCGCAGCTCTATCGTGACTTCGCCAGTAACCGCACGCGCTACCCAACGTTGCGCCGACTCGCGCAGCATTAGCGATTGCGGGTCAAGCCAACGTCCTTGATACAACAAACGTCCAAGCTTGCGCCCGTTAATTCGATACTGTTCGATGGTGTCTTCGTTGTGAATCCCGGTTACCAAGCGTTCGTATGCGATAAAAAGAAGTGCCAGCCCAGGAGCCTCGTAAATGCCTCTACTCTTGGCTTCGATAATGCGGTTCTCAATCTGGTCGGTCATACCCAATCCATGGCGCCCACCTATTGCGTTTGCACTTGTAAAAAGCTCAAGTGCGCTCGCGTACTCTTTTCCGTTTATAGCAACCGGATAGCCTTCTTCAAAGCGGACACTAATGGTTTCTGCCTCAACCTTTACGTCGTCACGCCAAAACGCGACTCCCATAATTGGCTGAACTATATGCATGCCCTTGTTCAAAAACTCGAGATCTTTTGCCTCGTGCGTTGCCCCAAGGATGTTCGAGTCCGTCGAATAAGCTTTCTCAACTGACATTTTGTACTCGAACCCTGAGGCGATTAGGTACTCCGCCATTTCAGTGCGCCCGCCTAGTTCATCAATAAACTGTTGATCTAACCAAGGCTTATACACGCGAAGATTGGGGTTCGTTAGTAACCCGTATCTATAGAAACGCTCAATGTCGTTCCCTTTAAATGTGCTGCCATCGCCCCATATGTTTACATCATCGTCGCGCATTGCGGCAACAAGCATTGTGCCAGTAACGGCTCTGCCGAGCGGCGTAGTGTTGAAGTATGTTTGCCCAGCGGTACTTACATGAAAGGCTCCGCACTGGAGTGCTGCGAGTCCTTCGGCGACCAGCTGAGAGCGACATTCAATAAGCCTTGCCTTCTCAGCGCCGTAGGCCATTGCTTTGCGTGGGATCTCCTCGTAGTCTGATTCGTCAGGCTGGCCGAGGTTAGCAGTGTATGCATAGGGGATAGCTCCCTTCGCGCGCATCCAGTGGAGCGCTGCGCTTGTGTCAAGACCGCCGGAAAAGGCGATGCCGACTTTTTCACCAATAGGGAGACGCTGGAGGATGTTGGCCACAGTTGTACGGGCTAAACGGAAGACGTGTTTTACGGTTCCGAAAAGTTAATACAAATACTGTGTTTAACGCGCCCCAGTAGCTCTAAACCCTAGCATGAAACGGCGTCCCTGCAGTGGGCCGTATACGTAGCTAGTGTCAAACTCGTCGCTAAACGGAGCGTTAGCACTAACGATTGCGTTGTTCTGCCGGTAGTCAAACAGGTTTCGCACTGCCCCGTATAGTTCGAAGCCTGAACGTAATGGCTGTGTAAGTTGCAAATGGTGCTCACTAAACCACGGTGACTCTGTTGCGCGCCCTTCAAACTCTGGTAGCGCCATTGGACCAACCAAACGTGCGGTCCAGTCTACCGCTGTTCCAACTCCTTGCTGTTTCCATCCAAAGGTGAGCTGTCCCGTTACTTTGGCCGCAAACGGAAGTGCAGAAGTAATCCCGTTCTCGCGCGACCAAACATCTTGAACGGTAATACCTGAGGAGAAAGTGTAGGGCCGTGCTGGCGCATCGAGCTGCGCACTAACTGATACTCCACGTGAAACTGCACTGCCGTCGAGATTTGCGTAAACAATAAGGTTGGGGTCTGTGTCGTAGTCGGGCTGAATACGGTTCCCAAATCTTGTGTTGAACGCATCAACGTTCATTACGAGCACGTCGCTACTGCTACCTAGATGCACATGCTGCTCTACGCCAATAGTTACAGTACGTGACCTTTCAGGATTAAGTGCCTCGGCAATGACAACATGTCGAGCTCCGGTAAGCGCAGCGTGGTCTTCGGTAAAAAGGTTCACGATACGAAATCCGGTGGCTGCATTTAGGCGAATAGTTGTATGGTCGTGATCGAACGGGCGCCAACGAAGCGCTAGTCGCGGAGCTGGTATTAGGCCGTGTCTTTCATAAGCATCGAGTCGAAATCCACCAAGAGCGGTAAGCGACGGCGTAACATTGATTTCATCTTGTATGAAGACACCTCCCGTCAGTGCTCGATCCGCACTATTCGTGGCCGGAGTGTTGTCATCGTAAAGCTGATAACGCAATGTGCTGCCAAGTTGTACGGCATGTTTACCTACAGAATGCTCCCATACTAACTGCGCGAATCCAGTTCCTTGAGTGGCAGCATAGTGAGTATCTCCGTAGTAGGAGTCTTGGTCGTGCCATGTTCCAGAAAACCAGAGGCGTAACGCTTCATCTGCTACTGGCAACCGCCAGTTTCCGACTATCTCCGCACGGTTAGTGCGAATGGATTCGCCATATACATTGTCACTACCACGGTCAGTAGGGCGCCACGCGCTTGTTCCACCAAATCTGTCTTCGCTAAAAAGACGAGTAGCAAGATCTAAGCGACGGTTCTCAGCAGCTCCATCGCTATACTTCGAAAACAATGACCACCGCTTTACAAGAGGAAGATCAGAGAAATCATCTGGATCTCGATCGATAAACTTGTCGTTGTACGCTGCCGTTCCACTTAGTAGCAAGCGTCCTCCACCAAATGATGGCGTAATCGCAGCATCAAGGTTCGTCTCTCCATGACTAGTTACAAAAGAGTTAATAGCAAAGCGGGGTGCGAGACGCGGATCTTTGGTAACTATGTTAATTACTCCTCCCATAGCTTCACTTCCATACAGAGTTGACAACGGACCGCGAATTATCTCGACTTGTTCGATCATTGCAGGATGTAAACCGTTGAAGCCATACACTGTCGCAAGTGAACTCATAATAGGCGTCCCGTCAATTAAAACCGCTGTGTACGGCCCTTCCATTCCGTTTATTCGTATGTTGTTGGTAAAACACACTCCACAGTCTACCTGAACGTTCACTCCTGGTGTAATGAAGTTAAGGTTGTCCATAATGTTGTTCGTAATATTGCGACGCAATGCCCGAGAGCTAACTACGTCTGTGCGCACAGGCGTTTCACTGGTGTATTGCTCACGTAACGACGCGCTAACAACAATTGAACCCAACACTTCACCTCTTGCTGTAAGTACAAAGTCATGAACTGACTCGCGTCCTGCTGTTACCGACACTGAGTATTCTTCCGGGCCGTAACCTATAGCGCGTGCTCTGATGACATGTGTACCAGCTGGTACTCGTGCGATGCGATAGCGACCAGCGCTATCTGTGAGCGCGCCTAGTCGTGATCCAGAAACTAGTACCTGAGCTGCGATCGGATTCCCTTCGGCCGTGCGTACGGTTCCGGTAATAATCCCGGTACTATCGGTTTGCGGAATCGCAAAAGCTAGCAGAAGTGGAAGCGTCATCATGACGGTCGTCTCCAGTGTCGATGGTTAAGGTTTAGAAAAGCGCGTCAACGACTAGTTGCACGAAACGAGTGTGCCCCCAAGGAGCTGCCCCTCTTTGGGTGTGAACTAGGCGTCCTTCTCGGTCTATAAGCCATGTGGTGGGAACAGCTCTCATCCCCAGCACCGGCGGCAAATGATCGACTTCAACAACGAACGGGAGATCCCACGGCACGGTTCGAGCGAATTTCTCTACGCGCTTTCGTGGCTCAGGCGCGATTAGTAGGATCACGACGTCGTTGGCGTCGGCGTGCTCACTTACGGCTTTCGAAGCGCGCGCTCTCGCTGCCAATGAGTCGCGCAACGCTGCTATGTCGCCGAGTTCTTTCCGACACGGAGCGCACCAAGTTGCCCACAGATTCAGAAAGATCGGTCGCCCGCGATACTGAGAAACCAAGATGTCTTTCCCATCCAACGTTCGAACCCGGAAGTCGAGAGGGACGACGGTAACTCCGCCACCACTGTCTCTCGTTCCCGTCTGTGCTTCTGCGCCAGATGCCGCACTGAGAAGTGCGCTGGCGGAAACTAGGACCCCTATGCGGACAAGCGAAAGAATTGGTGAGCCTCGGCTAGAACTAGATTTAGGGTAAGCTAAAGATTGGGGTGGATAATAGCAAGTTTGGGCCGATTAAGGCGCGAATAGGGGTATATTGTTTTTTATGCAGACAAGTGCCGGCATGGGGCTGACGCTATCTATAGATGATGGCGTGGCCACGATCGTGTTCGATCAGAGTGACTCACCGATCAACACACTCAACAGCAGATTGGCGTCAGCTTTTACGTCCATTCTCGACCACATTGAGGCCGACAATGCCATCACTTCGGTGGTGCTTTGGAGCGGCAAGTTAGACTCTTGGATAGCAGGGGCGGATATCGCTGAGCTGCAGTCCATTAGGTCATCATCCCAAGGTGAGGAGCTTTCGCGAACCGCCCACAGATTGTTTGCGAGGGTGGAATCACTAGGGAAGCCAATAGTTGCTGCTATTCATGGCGCCGCGCTTGGTGGCGGCCTTGAGCTTGCTCTTGCTTGTAGCTGGCGGATCGCCTCAGATCACGAGAAGACCGTACTGGCGCTACCCGAGGTAAAGCTAGGATTAGTCCCCGGGGGTGGCGGTACACAGCGACTGCCTCGCCTTATCGGTGTGAGGGCGGCACTGGATATGATGCTCACGGGCAAGAATGTTCGTTCGTCCAAGGCTTTGCAAACGGGACTGGTTAATGAGGTAGTACATCCGTCGGTTTTATACGATGTGGCTTGCAGACGTGCAAAGGAGCTAGCCAAGAAACGCGACGTAAACGGTAGGAACGGCCGTAAGCGAAGATCTTTTTTGTCGCGTCTTCCGGACGATAGCTCTGTCGGGCGTGCATTGGTTTTTTATCAGGCCAAGCACGCCGTGCGTCGCAAAACGAGAAAGCACTATCCCGCGCCTTATGCGATTATTGACGCAGTTAAAGTCGGGTACGCGGCGGGTATAGAAGCCGGTTATTCAGAAGAGGTGAAGCGTTTTGGCGAGCTAACGGTTAGTGAGGTCACTCGCGAATTGCTGTACCTGTTTTTCGCGACAAGTGCTCTTAAGAAGGACAATGGAGTTCCTAGTGGCGCTTCTGGGGCCAAGCCTGTCTCACATTTGGGTGTTGTCGGCGCGGGCTTTATGGGTTCGGGGATCGCTGCGCTTGCCATACAGCGTGACACGATGGTTCGTCTTAAGGACACTACTCCCGAATCGGTTGCTCGCGGTTACAGATCGGTGCAAGAGCTAGTAAACGCTCGTTTAAAGAGAAAAAGTATTACTGCGTACGAGCGAGATTTAATAATGGCCCGACTAAGTCCTGCCACTGATTACGTAGGTTTTGAATCGGCAGAGCTAATTGTCGAAGCGGTGTTCGAAGATATCGCAGTCAAGCATGATGTTTTAAGAGAAGTGGAGCTGCACGCATCGAATGCAGTATTCGCTACCAATACGAGCACTATACCTATAGCGGAGATTGCTAGGGTAGCTGAGAGGCCGGGACGTGTTGTTGGCATGCACTTCTTTTCGCCGGTGCACAAGATGCCGTTGCTTGAGGTGATTGCGGCACCAGATTCCGATTCTTCTGCAATCATTACCGCAGTTGAGTACGGCAAACGGCTCGGCAAGACTGTAATCGTTGTTAAAGACGGACCGGGTTTCTACGTGAATCGGATACTTGCTCCGTACATAAACGAAAGCGGTCGACTTTTGGACGAAGGTGCGGACATTATTGCAGTTGATGACGCTTTAGTTGAGTTTGGTTTTCCCGTTGGGCCTTTGACGTTGCTCGACGAAGTTGGTTTAGATGTTGCTGCCAAGTCTGGGCGCAATCTTTCAGAACGCTTAGGTGACAGATTCCGGCCTGCGGAAACGTTGCTGCGTGTTATTGAAAGCGGCAGAAAGGGACGTAAGACTAGGCGCGGTTTTTATAGGTACGACGAGAGAGGGAGCCGACTAGCGCCTGATACAGCGGTGTATGATCTCACTCCTGTGAAAGGGAGTCGTAAGATCTACGAAAGCGGTGAGATATACATGCGCGCAGTTCTGCCCATGCTTAATGAGGCTGTTGCGTGTTTGGACGAGGGGATTATTAGCTCGCCGAGGGATGGAGATGTTGGCGCGGTTTTCGGAGTTGGTTTCCCTCCGTTTTTAGGAGGTCCGTTCCGTTACATAGACAAGCTTGGAGCTGACGAGGTTGTTCGCAGGATGGACGAACTGGCGGCCCGATACCCAAAGCGGTTCGAGGTTACTCCACTTCTTCGCACTATGGCTGCAGAAGGGACGCGTTTTCACGCAGATACCGAGTACAATCCAACGAACGACGGCTCTAATGCATAAGAGACACGTGACGGTTAATTACCTACAACTAAACGCTGAGCGATAGCGATGAAGATGTGCCTTCGGGCTGCCCCACTGCTGTTTGGTGCCATTGCGACGGTCGCTAGCGATCTAGTCGCCCAAGGTTCGACTGTTGGCCCCAAAACACGCGCGGAGCTTTCCAACTACACTGAGACCTCATCTCATGCTGATGTAGTAGCATTTGTTGATTCTCTAAAGAAGCTACGTGCACCGATAGTTGTTCAGCAGCTTGGGACATCAACTGCGGGTAGGCGCTTGCCCTTTGTGATTGCGTCTCGTCCACAGGTTTCGACCCCTGCTGAAGCTAGGCGTCTGGGACGACCAATCGTGTACGTTCAAGCGAACATCCACGGTGGCGAGGTAGAAGGTAAAGAGGCTGTACAAGCGTTGTTGCGTGATTGGTCATTTGGTAAATCGCCCAACGTACTTGATTCGTTGGTGGTAATTGTGATCCCAATTTACAACGCGGACGGCAACGACTCGTTGGGTGCACAGGCGCGAAATCGCGGCGCGCAAAATGGTCCCGAATCCATCGGCTTGCGTCCGAATGGAATGGGGCTCGATTTGAACCGCGACTACATAAAGGCAGAAGCACCTGAGACACGTGCTTCGCTAGCCGCGTTCAATGCGTGGGATCCTGATGTAATGATGGATCTTCACACAACCAACGGAAGTTACCACGGCTATGCGCTCACTTATTCTCAGTCGTTGCATCCTGCTGCTCCGCTTGCGCCGTACGTTATAGACACGCTTTTGGTGGAGATACGCAATAGGATGAAAGTGCGTCACGGCTTTGAGATTTACCCATACGGTAACTTTGTAGGCGAGGGTCGTGATTCGTTTACCTCGACCGACAAAGCAGGCTGGTGGACATACGAGCATAAGCAGCGTTTCGGAACTAACTACTACGGCTTGCGCGGTCGTATATCAATATTGAGCGAAGCGTATTCGCACGATCCGTTTGAACGTAGAGTTGCTAGCACACGTGCGTTCGTTCAGGAGATTCTGTCTTACGTTGCTGCGAACGGTCGTGAAATACGTGAGCGTATAGCCGCTGGTACTGCTGCGACCACGTTTGCAAATGCGCGCTCTATTAGTGTACCAATCTCAGCAAAGTTTGCTGAGCCGGATACGCAGACGGTTCTTGTAGAGGCGATTGAAAGGGCTTCCGATTCGACGGTACTTAGCGAGCCTGGGATGCGTCGCGGTTTTGTTCGCACGGGGCGAATGGAGGCAAAACGAATGCCTGTAGTAGATCGCTTTGCAGGAGTGATATTTCAGCGTCCGCCTCACGGTTATGTTCTGGAAGGCGTATCTGACTCCATCGTTCAGCATTTGCGTTTACATGGCGTTTCGGTTGAGCGACTCGATCGCGACGTACAATCATCTGTGGAAACGTTTACAATAGATAGTGTGACATTCGGTCGTCCGTTTCAGGGGCACCGAGAGGCAACTGTGACGGGGCGCTGGCAACCTTCCTCCCGTGTCGTGAAGGCAGGTAGTTATTTGGTACGCATGGGTACGCCGCTGGACTTGCTGGCGATGCAACTACTTGAGCCGCAAAGCGACGATGGCCTTGTTACTTGGAATGCGTTCGATGCGTTCCTAGGCTCCGGTAAGGTGTTCCCCGTGTACCGTCTTACACAGGCACTTCGTTAAGCTTCATCTATCCTCCGTCGCTGTACGTTAGCGGCGCAGTTCAACATCCTCTAGCACACCCCCCGAGGCGCATGCTTCGTAAATCCATCCTCTATCTCTCGCGCCAACAGCGCATCTTCGCTTTCATTCGCAACGTTGGTTTTGCGAGAAAGATGGCGTCGAGATTCGTTGCAGGTGAGACAATTGCCACAGCGCTCGACGCTGTTGCGGAACTCAATGCGCTCGGCATTTCAGCATCGCTCGATCTTTTGGGAGAAAGCGTCACGAATGAGGCGGAGGCGCGCGATACAGGGCGTCAGTATCTCGAGATATTGGACAAGATCGCCGAGCGAAAGCTTGACGCCAATGTGTCGGTTAAACTAACGGCGCTTGGGCAAGATATCTCGGATAATTTGGGTGTTGAAGTTGTTCGCGAGGTTCTCGCGAGGGCTAAGCAGTACAACAGCTTCGTGAGGCTCGACATGGAATCGAGCGAATACACAGATCGTACTCTGGACACTTTCGAGCAGTATCTATATCCAGACTATCGCGACAACGTTGGGATCGTATTGCAGAGTGCGTTGCGTAGAACGTTAGACGATGTTGAGCGTGCGAACCGACTTCAAGCGCGCGTGCGTATTTGTAAGGGCGCGTATTTGGAGCCGCCAGCTGTTGCTTATCCAGATAAAGCAGACGTTGATCGAAACTTCGTTGAAGCAATGCGCCGTTTGGTGGAGCACGGCAGGTATCCTGGAATTGCGACTCACGATGAGGCGATGATTCAGGAGGTAAAGCGGTTCGTTAAGGAGAAAGGGATACCTAACGATCGTTTCGAGTTCCAGATGCTGTACGGTGTTCGTCGCGATTTGCAGCAGCAAATTGTAGCCGAAGGCTACCGTATGCGAGTGTACGTACCATTTGGAACGCAGTGGTATCCGTATCTGATGCGTCGTTTAGCTGAACGTCCGGCAAACATTGCATTCATGGCTGGCAACATCATTAAGGAAGGAATCAGCGGCAGAGGGCGCGAGGAGAAGTCCTCTGCGCGTTCTTCCGCCTGATAAATCACGCAGGGCATCACGTCCCTCCTGACTATTCAAGGGGGGACGAGTCGACGTTGGGGGGCTACTCTGCCGTCCACTCGCGTCCTCCTGCATTTGAAGGCATTGATGGCTTCTCTTATTCAGCTGACATCGTGGTTGACGAAACTGGCGATGTTGAACGGCCACTAGGCGCTTATTTGCTGTTCGTGAAATGGGGACACGGAGAGCCTGAGGTTAAGGGGCATCTTGAGAGCGACTTTCTTATAAAGGGGAAGAGTGAGGGTTTAGTTAAGCACGAGCTCTCAAGGATGAAACTAGCAACCGTTAAGGCTACGCTTGACGGTTTGATTCGTGCTAAGACAACTGATGTTGGTGCGCGGCCTTGGTGGGAAGCGATGAACGATTCCTCCGACGATCGCACTGAACATGAGTGATGTCGGCGATGTTCTGGTAAGCTCGCACAGCGCGGTTGTGTTGCGCGGGACTGGCGGCATGTGGACGGTGCACACCGATAGTGGAGAAACGATTGATGTTTCTCTTAAAGGACGTCTAAAGAAAGACCGCGATGTTCGCAAAGACGAACGTGGTGCTACAAGAGTTTCGATGAAGCGTAAGAGTGATGAAGGAGAACGCACATTGAAGCTCGCAGTAGGAGATCGGGTTACAGTTGAGCGAGATAGCGAAGAAAGTAGTTGGGTAATTTCTTCAATACATGAGCGTACCAGTAAACTTGCGCGAAGAGCACCCGGCGGTGCGCGCGCTGAGCGAGTGGTGATTGCCAACTTAGATCAGGTAGTCGTTGTTTTTGCAGCTGCGCGTCCAGATCCTCACACAAGAATGCTAGACAGATTTTTGGTTATCGCTGAAGCCAACGACCTTACGGCCCGAATAGTGATAAACAAGGTAGATTTGGTTGAGCGTGATTCTTTAGAGGCGTTGTTTGGTGAGTACGAGCGGATAGGATATCCTGTACATTTTACGAGCGTAAAACGCGGAGATGGCTTGCCAGATTTACGCAATCAAGTAGATGATCGTGTGTCAGCTCTTACTGGCCCTTCGGGCGTTGGTAAGTCATCGTTAATGAACATGCTGTTTCCTGGCCTTTCGCTTCGTACTCAAGAGATAAGCGAATCGGTAAACAAAGGGCGACACACAACTGTTGGAGCTACGTTGCATTCGCTTCCTAATGGCGGTTTTGTAGCAGATACACCGGGGCTGCGCGAAGTAGGACTGTGGGGTATTGAACCTGCGGACATACCTCACTGTTTTCCGGAGTTTCGCGCGCTATACGAGAAGTGCAGGTTCGCCGATTGTACCCACCGTGTTGAGCCAGGCTGTGCTATTCGTGAAGCGCTTGCCCATGGGGAGGTTCATGCTGACCGTTACGACAGTTATGTACGCTTACGAAACGAGCTTGAGGAAGGCGTGGCTGATCATTGGGAGATAAAGTAGTGAGCGCATCTCGTCATACACCTGTTCGTCCTGTTAGAGCAACGCGCGTTACGCCACCGCAGAACAGTGCCGTGAAAACGCTCTCGCGTCCACGTATGGTTGTATTGGTGGTTGTTATGCTTGCTGCTGTTTGCGCATCTGTAGCTGCAGTTTGGTATGGCACTCAAGCTACGGAACTGCGGCGCGAACTAGAGAGACAGTCGTTGCTCTTGGACAAGAGTGTAACGCGACTTGGAGAGCGGGAAGAGCTGTTGTCTACACTAGTCGACACCGACGGAGCACTTGGTGTTGCGCATTTGGTAAGTGATTCTGCGTTGGCCGGAGTAACGGTTTACTGGAATGGTCGCGACGGGCGCAGCATGCTTAGCGCGTTCGGCTTGCGTCCGTTGCCTCGTGAGCGGGTTTACGCGCTGTGGGTAGGAGACAGTGTTTCGCAGCGTATCGTTACAACGTTCAACACGGCCAGTCCTTCAGTGGCGCGTGGTAATGCTACTCCTTCGTCGACCGTAGTTGGTAGCGACGTTAAAGGTGGTGGCGACGGTAGAAGCGGTGGGGCCAACGGCAGAGTACTCATCGGTCCATTTAGGATTGCGCCGGTTAGTTCAGGTACGATGACCCTCTTTGTTACAGTGGAGCTTGCGCAACCGGGGCGCGTTCCCAATTATCCGGCACTTATGTCGGGGACGCTGCTTTCGTCTGCTCCACTTGGTGCCACACGTTAGGTATAGCGTCGCAACTCTTCAGCATTACCACCATGAATAAAAGCGACACTGAAGGTACGTCTCCGTTAATGAGACATGCGATCGTAGCGGCCTCAGCAGTTGTTGTGTTGGCTGGGATGCACGCTGCGTCTACAGTTATAGGGCCGGTACTACTGGCCTTGCTGATAACGATCGCATGGAGTCCCGCTTCACAATGGCTTCAAGAAAAGGGCATGCCGCCAACGATTGCCGCTTTAACGGGAATCGTTATCGGGATAGGCGCGATACTTCTTTTTGCTCTATTGGTTTGGAGTTCCCTTGTACAGCTTCAGGGTAATCTTCCAGGCTATCAGGATAAGCTGAGTGAGCTAAGAGACATTGTTGCTGCCAAGCTTTCTGAGCTACCAATTGATTCGTCCAAAGTGCTATCCAGCGAAATAGTTCAACCGGGAACAGTGGTAAGCTATACCGTTTCGATTATTAGCCGTCTTACTAGCGCTGCTGGTCATTTAAGCATTCTTGTTCTTATCATGGCTTTTCTCATGATAGAAAGTGTGCGTTATCCGCAGAAACTTTACGACGGCACAGCAACGTTTCGTATAGCATCGGTGCGCATAGATGCGTTCGCACAGAGTTTGCGCAGCTACGTTGTAATTAACACAATATTTGGTCTTATCGCGGCAGTGATAAACACCATACTGATGGTATCGCTAGGCGTAGACTTGGCGCTATTGTGGGGTGTCGTGTCGTTTATGTTTAGCTTTCTTCCTAACATAGGTTTTGTTCTCGCATTGATACCACCAACTGTGCTTGCACTCCTCGAGTTTGGTATTGCACGAGCGCTAATCGTTGTGATCGGTTTTATTGTGATCAACTTTATCGTCGACAATGTTATCAAGCCCCGCTTTGTAGGTGAGTCGCTTGATCTCTCGCCAGCCGTTGTGGTTCTGTCTTTGGTGTTCTGGGGCTGGTTGCTGGGGCCCGTAGGAGCACTGTTGGCTGTTCCGCTCTCGATTACGGCGCGATTCTTATTTGAAGGAGTTCCTGAGCTACGTTGGATAGCTCATTTAATGAGCGACCAAAACGCTTCGTTACGAAACGGCTCTGTGTAATTTTTATGTTGCGTGCTGAACTAGTCGCAATAACCAATCGCAAAGTAGCAGAGGGCGGCAGTAAACAAACATGCCGCCCTCTGCTTTGTATTAGAACGAAACTTGGACGCCTGTTGAGAACACTCTATCTGTTTTCCTAAGCGGCTCTGTTCCTTCAGCGTTAAGCGAAGGAAGGTTGTCGTATCTTATTACATAAGAGAGCTTAAGCCCAACGTGCGTAGAAAGTGGTGCTATCACCGCAGTTTCCGTGTTAACCCTAAGGTCTTTGCTGTTGTCTAGATTTGGCAGTACTTCTACTGACTGGAAGAACGACGCGTTGGGTGCGAACGTGTGCTTCCACATAGAGGCAGCACGAAGTGACTTAAAGTTTTCTCGAGTGCTATCGAGGTTAAGCTGCTGTGTTACTTGGAAACCGGCCTCTAAGTCGAGTTGATTGACGTCTGTCGCAAGCAATTTGGCAACGGCACCAATACCTTCTGAGAAGCGAGATCTAATACCAGCGAAACGATTACGGTCGTATGATGTTAAACCATATGCCGCCCACTTAGGCGAAATGAGATAATCGCCGCGGAGAGAACCACGTAGCAAGTTAGAAGACTCAACCCCTTCAGTACGGCCGTAAACTACTCCAAAATCTTGTTTGAACTGCCACGATGTCCAGCGACGAATGTATCGTTCACCAATGTTAAGTGTAGTAACGGATGTGTTACCGGCGACGTTCACGTAACCAATGTCTCCTGTGAACTCGGTTGGCGGTGGCGCCTTTGCGTCCTGTGCTGCAACGAAAGCTGGTACAAAAAGAAACGAACCAGCCGCTAACACCGATCGAATATTGATGCTCATAGGTATCTGTGATCTGTTACGAGTGAAGTTGTGTATGACATCGAATGCTACCGTACACCTGCATTGCGCAGTGTGTTCGCTCCACCTACTACAGGAACGTATAGTGATGAACGAGAAAGATCGACCGAGAGTTTTGTACCTGCTTTTGGCCACAAGGTGAACTCTCTGTCACTTGACATGATCATAAGCGCTATTCGCTTTCCTGGAGGTATGAACTCATCCGTTGGTTGCAAATCGAATGTGACGTCGTAGAATCGCCCCGGAACTAACGCCTCACCCCGCTCCATCGAGCTAAAATTTCCGCTCCTAGTTAGCGCCTTATGGTTGCGAATATCGGCCCAGCCGAGCGAGATGTTACTGAAGCGATTATCCGATCCAACGCTTGTCGAGTCGAACGGAAGCATTACCATCCAAACTGTAAGATTGGCAGCTGCTTTGTCTGCTGAGACACGTAGTGTGACTCGAGGAGTTCCAGAAATACGTACAGTGTCTGTTAGCTCCGGTGTTGCGTACAGTAGCCTGTGCGCAGACTGTGTAGCACTTGCATTGGCACTTCCGCTTTGTGCCACATCATCTGAGAATGTTTCCGTCGTTCCTGAAGATGATGACAGTGAAAGCAATGCAACTCCGTTACCACCAGCCGACGGATGCAACGCTACTTCAGTGCTTCCGGGTATGGGGAAAGAAGCAAACGGTTCGGCAGCGATCGCTGCGCCGCCGCTTCTACCACCGCGCCCGCGTGGAGCTGGTGGCGCACTGTTACGCTCGGGGACGATCCATACTGGCTGATCTTTCTCTACTCCGTTGTTAACACCGTACAAGTAGTGCGAGAACCAGCGGTTAAGCATATCCATTGGCGGATTGCCACCGTGACCACCCTGATGTAGGTAAAGCGAAACAGGCAGTCCGATAGCTTTCATTTCATTGTAGATGCGCACACTGTGCTCTGGCATAACGTTGTAGTCGTTAAGCCCGTGGGTTAACAGAACTGCTGCCTTGATGTTCTTAACGTGCGGCAAAAGATCGCGTGCTAACCAGAACTGGTTAAAATCACCATTGCGACGATCCATGTTGCGCGCAAACTCACCGTTTTTCCACAACTCATCGCACTTTGCTCGTGTCGCTGTATCGCCGCTAGCAATAAAGTCGTATAGAACATCGATATCTTCACCAATGTAGCCGCCCGGTGAACGCACTAAACCGTTTGAGCGATAGTAGTGATAGTACGAGGTGTTCGGTGCGACAGGAACAACAACCTCTAATCCTTTAACGCCAGTGGTTGCGGCTGCAAGTGGAAGCGTTCCCTCATAGGACGTTCCAATCATTCCAACCTTACCGGTAGACCAGCCTGTTGCCGTTACCTCATCGTTGCCGGTAGCTGCTTTGTAGCCCTTCGCACGACCGTTTAACCAATCGACAACGAACTTCATGGGAGCTCGTTCTGGCCAATCGCCTACGGTTGGGCAACCCTGTGAAAGCCCAGTACCTGGCTGCGAAGAGTGCACGACCGCAAAACCTCTTGGCACCCACTGCGCCACCAATGAATTAGAGATGCGATACCGATTCGCTTGATAACGAGGCTTCTCAAGAACTCCACGCGTTGGTGAGTTTTCGTCGAGCTCTTGCTTAGGATCCCAAAAGCCTCCATTGCCAGAGCCAGCAGTGCCTGCAAAGTATGGACTTGCAGAATACAGCACCGAAGCCTTGAGGCCATCAGTCTCTGTTTGACGGGGGCGAGTGACATCTACGTGTACTCTGTCTTTGCGACCGTCACCATCTGAATCGAAATCTGTTTCAACCCAAAGGTATTCGCGAATCCATGCGGAGCTATCCTGATACTCTGGGATTATCTGCGCCATTCCATTCTCGAAGCGCGCGGCGATCGGACCGATTATAGGCTCGGGTTCTTTTGTTGTAGCAATCGAGGCTGTCTGCGATGCAGTGCACGCTGCCAACAATACTGGCAGCAGGCATGCGGCTCCACGAAGTAGCGTTGATGTTCTCATGGTTACTCTCGGTATGCGATGGTGCTGCTTTTATGGTGAAAGACGTTCGGTAACCCAACTGCCAGCAGTCCAGCGAAATCTTATACGGTCGTGCAACCTGCTTGGACGCCCCTGCCAAAACTCAATCTCTTGAGGAACTATACGAAACCCACCCCAATGATCGGGGAGGGGGATTGTTTCCTCATTGGCAAACCGTGCCGTCGCCGATAACAACTCATTATCAAGTGTGTCGCGCGAGGGTAGCACGCTACTTTGAACACTTGCCCAAGCGCCAATTCGACTAGGTAACGGACGCGAGGAGAAGTACGCGATGCTCTCATCTCTGCTTACTCTTTGAACTGCGCCGGTTATACGAACCTGACGCTCTAGCTCTGCCCAATGAAAACAGAGAGCAGCATGGGGGTTCTCTGCTAGCTCGTTTCCTTTACGGCTTCTGTAGTCAGTAAAGAAAACAAAGCCGCGTGAATCAACGCCCTTTAACAGCACCATTCGCGCGCTAGGAAATGCATCCGCCGAAGCGGTTGCGAGACACATAGCGTTTGGTTCATGGACATGTGCTGCACATGCTTCGTCGAACCAGCGCGAGAACTGCACTATCGGGTCCGAGTTTACGTCCGACTCATTCAGCGTTCGCAACTGGTATTCCATTCGCAAGTCGCTGATGTTTACGCTCATACTTCAACCATCGGTATAGCCGCACGAGGATAGCTTTCAGGAACGCCTTCGAGAGGGTCATCGGAACGGGCGTCGCCGTCGGCAGTTTCGAGGACGAAACCCGCATCTTCTATCATGCGCAAATCTTCGCGAGCAGTTTGGCCTTGGGTAGTGAGGTAGTCGCCAATGAAAATAGAGTTTGCCGGATACAACCCCATAACTTGCATGCTCCTAAGATGTACTTCGCGACCGCCACTAATGCGTAGCTCTTGTACTGGTAACAAAAATCTGTACAAGCACAAAATGCGTAAGCAGCGTCGTGGGTCGAGGCTTCGCATATCCTCGAACTTGGTGCCGGGTACCGGAATGAGAAAGTTCACAGGGACACTCTTTACGTCTAACTCACGAAGCGATAGTGCGAGATCGATTACGTCATCGTCACTTTCACCCATCCCAAGGATACCGCCGCTGCACGTCTTCATTCCAGCGTCGCTTACTGCTTGAACTGTTGCAACTCGATCGCCAAAGGTGTGAGTTCCTACAACCTTTTCTGTGTAGTTCTCAGAAGTATTTAGGTTGTGATTGACGGTTTCAACACCAGCGTCTTTTAGCCGCTGCACTTGGTCAGCATTTAGAAGACCAAGACATGCGCAAATTTTTAAGTCATGCTTTTCACGTACTGCGCGTACAGCGTCGAGTACTTTACCGAAAACAGTCTCGCCAGGAGTTCGGCCTGATATCACCATGCACATCGTACCAGCTTTCAGCTGAGCAGCGCGATCTGCAGCCTCGAGAATCTTCTCTCGGGCCAACATGGGATACTTCTCAATTTCTGCTGTTGAAATCTTCGACTGCGAGCAATAGCCGCAGTCTTCTGGGCACAGGCCACTTTGAGCGTTAAGCAAGTAATGGAGACGAACACGATTTCCCCAAGTAGCTTTGCGCACTTGATAAGCTGCCGAAAGCATGTCTAACAACGAATCGTCCGGAGCGTTCAACACAGCATGCGCTTCTTCGCGCGACAGAACATGGCCTGCAAGTACTCGACTCGCTAACAGCTGCCAATCGGACGCCGAAAGGATCAGTTCGTTGCTAGTGCTGGTGATTGTTTCCGGCATGATTCTTTAGGGAGAGTCGTTAAACAGAAGCAGGTCCAGTCCACTTTCTTTCGCACATGCGGCAAGGGTGCGAAAGTCGTCGGTTTGGTCTGTCCACGGGAAGCTGTATACTGGCGTCGGATGAGTAAGCCTACGCAGCGCCTCGTAATTTGTCACTTCGGCCACCCCTTCGGCACCATCACGCGTAGAGGTCAGTACAACAGCTTTTAGCTGTAGCCCTGACATCCGAGCCACCTGTAGGGTTAGAAGCGTGTGATTTATTACACCCAACCTATTGTCTGCAGCAATGACCACGTCGCACTGCCAGTGCAAAAACAGTTGTAGAAAGGACACCTGTTCCGTAATCGGAACCATTAAACCGCCAGCCCCTTCAACGATCACAAGGTCGTGCGTGTTGGCAAGTAAAGCAAATGCCTGGTCTAGCACGGCGAGATCAATATCGACCCCTGCGCGAGCCGCAGCCACAAATGGTGCAAGTGGTTCTTCGAAAACATAAGGACGAACTACATTAAGTGGCACTGTTGCACCGCTTGCTGCAAGCAAACGTTCGGCATCAGATGCAGCCGTGTTGTCTGATGCGAAGACTCCAGTTTCGATTGGCTTCATTGTCGCCACACGCAAGCCGCGCTCCCTTGCGCGGGCTGCTAGCGCTGTGGCTAGTACTGTCTTTCCTACGCCAGTATCTGTGCCTGTTACAGCAACAACTCTTCCTACTGTACTAGTCGTCAATCGGGCCGCCACCATTAAGAGGCTCATCCGTCCGTTCGCCGTCTAAGAATCGGTGTATCACTGAATACACATTGCTCAGTTCATCCTCTGTTGTACAATAGGGTGGCACGCAATAAACAATATTGCCGAGTGGTCGTAAGAGTACGTTGTTACTAATTGCGAAAGCGGAGACTTCACGTCCAATTTGACTTAGGTATCCTGGTTCAGCGTCAAGCTCAACTGCGGCGATAGTGCCTATCTGTCGCACAGATTTCACACCACGAACTCCACTTAGCAGGGAAAGCTGATTCGCGTGGGTAACCTCTATGGCAACTCTTTCATCCTCGGAGTCGTCATCAAACAGCTCTAGCGAAGCAAGTGCAGCCGCGCATGCTATTGGATTAGCAGTGTAAGAGTGTCCGTGAAAGAAAGTTTTTGTCCTGTCGTTACTAAGAAACGAGTCGTACACAGCTTCAGTAGCTGCAGTGGCTCCCATTGGCAGAAAGCCGCCGGTTAGCCCTTTCGACATACAAAGGAAATCCGGTGATATATCTGCACGGTCGCACGCGAAAAGTGGTCCCGTTCTTCCGAATCCAGTAAACACTTCATCTGCTATCAAGTGAATACCAGCATCATGTGTGCGCCTTCTGATGTCAATGAGTACGCTTTCGTTCCACACTCGCATTCCGCCGGCGCCAAGAACAAGAGGCTCAACAATCACAGCTGCTAATTCACTGCCTCTGCTATCAATTAATGCATCGAGTGCAGCGATAGTATCGCCTTCACTAGGATCGGGGAGGCGTGCGACTTCGAACAACATATCGTGAAAAGGTGCCGTGAATACACCTCGCGCTCCGGCTGCCATAGCGCCGAAAGTATCACCGTGGTAGGCGTTCTCAAGCGCAGCAATGAGGCGCCGTGGTTCGCCTTTGTTTGCAAACGCTTGCAACGACATTTTTATTGCTACTTCAACCGCTGTAGATCCGTTGTCAGAGTAGAATATACGTGATAAACCGCGAGGGAGTCGCGACACTAGCGCAGCCGCGAGTTCAGCTGCGGCAGAGTGTGTAAAACCAGCAAACATCGTATGGTCTAGCGTACGTGCCTGCTCTGCGATCGCGTCTACAATTTCCTGCTTCCCATGTCCGTGCGTAGTAACCCACCACGACGAAATAGCGTCTAAAATGGGTTGTTCGTTTTCGCTATAAAGCCAAGCACCTTGCGCGCGTACAATAGGAATTGGAAGCGGAGCCTGAAAGTGCTGAGTGTACGGGTGCCACACATGCGCAGCATCATGCAGCGATATGAATGAAGTCAAGCTGATTCTCTCCTAAGCGTATGCACTACGTAGGGTATCAATAACGTGTGCAGCGAGTGAGTCGGTAAGTGCTTCCGGGTGCAATGCTGAAACAGATAGACGTAGTCGTGACGTTCCGGCAGGTACAGTTGGAGGACGAACTCCTCCAACTAAGAAGCCTCGCTTACGTAGCTCTGCAACGACAAGCATTGTACGACGCGGGTCACCAACTTTAACAGGAATAATATGTCCATCGCGTGCGCCACCTGCGTCACGGCCGGCCGCTTCGAGTTTGTCGCGCAATTGTTTAGCGCGGTCGTGAACTGCAGTGCGTCGCCACGGTTCTGCTTCAGCAATACGTAAAGCTTCCAGCGTTGCTGCTGCTAGAGCCGGTGGGGCTCCAGTTGTAAATATGAACGAGCGTGCTTTACTAACCAGCAGGTCAATAAGTACCCGTGATCCAGCTACGTAAGCACCTGCAGTGCCGAGTGCTTTGCCAAGTGTGCCCACTATTACATCTATCTTCCCTTCAACTCCGAAATGTGCAACGGTCCCACGTCCTTCAGGCCCCATTATTCCCGTACCGTGTGCATCGTCGACGTACGTCCAGGCGTCAAATTTCTGGGCCAAATGTACCAGACCATCCAGCGGGAAAAGATCGCCATCCATGGAATAAACGCCTTCTACTGCGATGATTGCTCTCTTGTAGCGTGCACGGTCGGCATCGATCATTGCACCAAGTGCGTCGAGATCTTTATGCGGAAATACGCGGACGTCTGCGCGAGATAATCTACATCCATCAATGAGTGAGGCATGATTCAACTCGTCGGAGTACACTACGTCGCCTTCGCCAACCAGTGCTTGAAGTGCACCTAAGTTTGCCATATAGCCGGACGGGAACAGAAGAGTTGATTCAACTTGTTTGAAGCGCGCAAGTTCTCGTTCTAGTGCATCGTGAATGGGGTGATGTCCTGAGATTAGTCTTGCTGCGGCAGCCCCGGTTCCTTCGGCTTGCAAAGCTGCCATCGCAGCTCTAGCGACGCGATGGTCGGAGGCAAGGCCTAGGTAGTCGTTGGATGCAAAGTCAGCAACTCGTTTGCCGTCTATTAGTACGGTGCCAGCTCTACGCTGATGTACTTTGCGCAACACGCGTCTCAGCCCTGCATCCTGTAACGTTTGCAACTCTTCCTGCAAAACATGTTGCATCTGTCTTGCACTGCTAATTTCAGATGTTTCGCTTTCAGCGATAGATGCTGGTTTATTCATAGCGGATAGGAGGAAGTGCTGGAGCAGCGCACTGTTTGCATCGTCCGTAGAGCACAACTTCATGATGCTCTAAAAGAAAGCCGGGGGGAGCGAGTTCGTTTAAATCGCCAGGACATGCATGGATCTCGAACACGCACTCGCACATGCGGCAACGGAAGTGGTGGTGATGTTCGGCGCCAGCTCGTTCGTAGCGAGGAGCTTCTCCAGGCAAATCAACGGGAACCAGCCAGCCACTTTGCACCAGACTACTAATCGTGCGGTATACAGTAGCGATCCCTAAGCCTTTAACACGTATGCGTGCGTGCTCAAGGACTTCTGCGGGGCCTAAAGGTCGGTTCAGCTCTTCGAATACACGCCTAATGGCATCACGTTGACGGGTGCGTCGTTCCATTCGCGAAATATGACCGCCTATACGGTGGCGTGCAGGGCTTGCAAGCAGTTGATTTTGTCGCGCGCATGAAAAGCGGGCGAACCATTAACGATACGAGAGAACGCGTGACGCAGGGAACGGGAGCAACTCCTTTAACAAACAGTTCACCGAAGCTACTTACTGCGGCTGTTGTAGCGCTGTGCTTAATAGCTGCTGCTCATGTCGGCGATGTTTACTTGTGGGAGCACTGGCGAGATCCGCGAGTTAACGATCGGGATTGGGGGCGAATGTTGCGTACCATGGGTTACGGGCCACTTTGGCTTGTAATAGCCGCGGGCTACTGGTTTCACGACGCCGGCGCGAATATGGCGCGTTGGAAGTGGAGAGGGGCTTTCGTGTTTCTTGCGCCTGTTATGTCAGGCGTGCTTGCAGAGCTTGGGAAAATTTTAGTGCGCAGACTAAGACCAGACCCGGAGCATTTTGGATACGCATTTAGGGCAATTAGTGAGGATTTCCTTTCAACCAGAGGGCTGGGCATGCCAAGTAGCCACGTGGCGGTTGCGTTTGCTGGTGCAGTGGTGATGTCGCGACTGGTTCCGCGTGGATGGCCATTGTGGTACTTGCTGGCGGCGGGGTGTGCAGCAACACGTATACTGGCGTTGGGTCATTTCTTGAGCGACACAGTTGTAGCGGCAGTTCTAGCTTGGTTTTCAACGGAACTGCTATGGCGTAAAATGCAAAAAGGGCAGGAATAGCAAATTTGCGATTCCTGCCCTTATATCGCAGTGACTGCGACAGTTAGCGTCCGTAACGCTTTCTGAACTTGTCGACGCGTCCCTGGGTGTCTATGAGGCGCTGTGTGCCTGTGTAGAACGGGTGCGAATCGCTTGTGATTTCCAGAAGAATGAGCGGATACTCGTTGCCATCGTCCAAGCGGATTTTCTGCTCGCTGGTCATAGTAGACCTTGTGAGCACGATCGCGCCTGTTGAAGCGTCTTTAAAAACCACCGGGTGATACGGCGGGTGAATTCCTTCTCTCATGTTTGCTCCAGCGTGCGCTCCCATTTCCGGCGGGAGTGCGTTTGTAGGGGAATCCGATCAACGGTGACCGGACAGCCCTCTAATTTGTACTAGTAAGGCTTTGCAGACAAGCTCCTGCTGTCCGGCGAGAAGCGGAGGGGTTAGATGAGGAAAGATGCCGCCATGAGAGCGAGCCCAGCCGACCCCCATTTAAGGCGGCTAATGCGCTCAGGGGCGCCTTTACTGAGGCTTTCCAAGCTGGAGCGGCCAACTACCAATGCGATATACAGGTAAGTGCCAGCGGCGAAAGGTAAGAGCCACTGGCTGAGGTTGGCAAAGCTGCTACCTAGAAGGAGCGTAGCGGCTGCACCAGCCATTGCGAGCACTGCGGTAATGATATTGTAAGTAACCGCTTTCATAGGTTTAATGCCGCCATGAACGAAGAGGCTAAAGGTGCCAACTTCGCGAGGGAGTTCGTGTATTGCAACCGCGAGCAGTGTTAGGAATCCGATGCTGGTATCGGTAAGGAAGCCGACGGCGATGATCATACCGTCTACGATATTGTGAATGGCGTCACCCAAGAAAGTGATGAGCACGAACCCTTTTGAATGTTTATGCTTTTCGCCGTCCAAGTGCTGGCATTCTGACGCGCTACTGTCGCTATTGTGTGCGCTTGGAGCGCCGAGTGGCACACCATGGGCGTGGGCGTGATCGTGCCCCGCAAGTGCCTTTTCTACTAAGTAGAAGGCAACAAAGCCTGCTATTACGAGGGCGACGACGTGCCACCAGGCCGTGGCCTCTTCAAGAGACTCGGGTATGATATGCAGCACTGCGGCGCCTAAGACAGCGCCGGCGCCGAAAGCTGTGAGTTGGGGTAGCCAAGCGCGAAGCAAACTCTCTCTGCGCGCCATTACCCATGTAACTAAAAGGGGCAGCGCACTGATTAGTGCAACCGACAAAAGCGTCCCGCCCCATGGTCCGACCTGATTAATCATCGTGTTCTCTTGTTGAGAATCGAATATTAAACAGCCGTGCAAGGGTTGAGGTGGGCGGGTTAGAGAGCTGCCGCACGGGCGCCGCGTGTCTTCGTGTCGCTCCGCTCCGCGCCGGAGCAAGGCGCAGTTACTGCCCAGGCTTTTGCCTGCGTCGGCCCACCTTAGGTAGCAGTACGCCGTTGCTCGCGACGCGAGACGGAAACGAAGACACGCGGTAGCCCGGGGAAGACGTCACCCTCCGGCTCTTACAACAGCGCAAATATCTTCGTATCCGTCATTCAGTCGTCATTAACCGCCGCCAACTGTTAAATGCCAACTGCTAAATAGCAAATGCCAACCGCCAACCGCTAACTGAAAAGCGCTACTCCAATGCTACTTCGAGCGTACAATCACATCGGTGTACGACTGAATCAAACCGCTATTTACATCCCTGATCATGCTAGACATGGGACTTGTGAGTTGCGACATCATCATCGTGCTTTGCGGGCCCACGAATCTCAAACGATTTGGAATTGATCGCACAAACGTGCTTGTACTGTCCAACGGCATCGTTGAAACGTTTCTATAAAACCTGACCCACTCATCAGATTGAAAGAGATACTGTTCAACATTGCTGCAATAGTAAACACTAACTGTTGCACCTCGTTCGCCGAGCCATCTGCCGACGGAACGAATAGCGTGAGGTCCTGAGAAATTGCCAACTATAGGTATGATAAGGTTTCTGCGTTGCATTTCGCGCACATAACTGTAGGCGCTAGCACTGCCGAGAAAGCTGTGGTTCTCACCTATTTCGTCAGTTGCTCGTACTATTTGAGAAAAACTTGGCATGCTTCGCATCATTCCGCCTACTCGACGCGAGTCGCCGGACGAGTAGTTAAGCGTAGGTCCGTTTGTGAAAAAAATTGAGTCGATGTATCGCAAGGTATGGATATCAGCGCTATCCAGAGAGAAGCCATGTTTACTTACTAAATGCGTTCTTACTTCATCGAACGTTCGCCTAAAAAACGCGGTATCTCGAGGAGTTTTGTCGAAGGCTAAAAGAATAGAGTCTATTGAAGAGTTAGCGTTCAATGTGACAGGTGCTACTCTTCCAAACAACCTGCTAACAAATGAAACTCTATTGGGTGATAGCTCGAAAACTGCCTTATACCAAAGGTGTTGTAAGAGATTCTGACGTCTGATGTCAACGATGAATGCTATACGTGGCTTGAGCGCGGCAATGTATGTAAAGTTTTGCTCGGGACCTACTCCCACGTACACCCCTCCAGGTTGAACTGATTGCTTAATGTCGTCTATTACATACTGAAGCCCCATCTCATTTGACACGAAGTTCTCAGACTGAAAAAAACCACTTGGTTCTGAGAAATCCGTGATGATCTGCCAGTATTCAGAATCGTTGAGTAACTCGGGTAAACGTGCGTCGTGCAGAGGCGCAGGGATGGCGACAACAGTAGTCGCGGGCACGCTGGATCTGTGACATGCCGCAACCGCGAATAGCGTTGTTAGCGCAACCACTGTTGAAAGCGCTTTGTAGCACGTCTTTCGTAGCTGGAATCTCTGCATATAGAGATTTACGGCTGAAGCGCGGTTTTGGGATAGTGGTAATTGAATTTTCGATTCGTGTAAGGTCATTGCATTCAGGTGAAACAGTGGTTGCAGAAAGCGCGTACTATAAGGCACCCCCTCTAAAACCCGCAGATGATCACCGTAACTCTTTTCGCTCTCATAAGCACCGCTAGTGTTGAGCTCCCGTTTCCATTGCTGGAAGCGGCACAGCCTGTATCTCAAGAGGCATCGGCGCCGACTGCTGCTGCTGCGCTTGAAGGCCAAGCGGCCGCTACGTCGGCTCCAACGCCGTTGAGCATTCAGATTCCGGCTGGCTCGTCTCCTAGTGCTGTTTACGAGGGGTTAGTAGCAGCGCGGCGCGTGCTGCGTGATCAGCTTAGTTCTCTAGAAAGAAAGCGCGATAACCTAGCGCGCGACATTGAAAATGGAAAGATAGGTAAGGGCGATGTCGCAACTGCCGGCCTTGAAGCACGAATTAGAGAAATTGATGCTCAGATTTCGATCGTCGATGCCCAAGTCGCACAGGCGAATCTTGATGTAGCACGAGCCGCGGCGATACCTGGCGCGGTTGTTGAGCGACCGCCGCCGCCTCGCAAGGGTCCTCCACCAGAGATTTTCGCATTAGGCGGCTTTTTTACGGTGGTGCTGTGTCTTCCAATCGTAATCGCTTACGCGCGCCGCCTGTGGAAGCGCGGCGCGACCGTTATAGCGCCGGTCCCTGCCGATGTACGCGCCAAGATTGACGGTTTAACTCAAGCCGTTGAGGCCATCAGCGTCGAAGTAGAGCGTATCGGTGAGGGGCAGCGTTTCGTTACTCGTGTATTAGCCGAGTCACGCCCCGTTCAGGATAAGCTTCCAGTCGATAGGTAGATTTGGGTCGAGTGAGTCTCGCACCGAGCAGTACTTGGTGATTGCAAGCTCGATTGCTCGTTCCGCATGCACTCGCTCCACGCCTTCACCCGTGATGTTGTAAGTAATGGTGACGGCTATAACGCGCGCGGGGACGGCGTTGGCACGCTGAGCTACAACTTCTACATCGAGGGTCGCGGCTGGAGTGCGGCGCTTTGCAAGAATGTCGGTTACGTCAACACAGGTGCACCCTGCTAGCGCGAGCAGTAGGACGTCCACTGGTGACGGTCCAGCTTTGCCCGATGCGTCCATTGTTATTGATGGAGCATCGGCTCTTCCTCCTTCAAAGCGGTGTTCACCCTTCCATGTTAACTGAACACGTTGTGGTGGACGCGGTGGTGGCGCTTGCGCCTCTGACGTTTGTGGGTCGGCCACGGAGAATCTCCTTAAGGGTTATCAACTTCCTTCAAGTTAAGCAGTATCGCGTTGCATACGCACGCTATTGATAGACCGGCGGTATATTTCAATAGGCGCTCGCACCCTGACTACTCCATCGTTGCCACGTCTGAGTTTTACGTTGGCACTCTAGCAAACATTTAGGAGACCTCAATGGATTTGGATCGCGAAACGATCGCAGCGGCTCTCGTTGGTACAGGGGGGGCGTGGCTGCTGGGTGCGGCCATACTGAACGGCAAAAGCGGTGCATGGAACCGTAATCAGGTAAAAGGGCTTCTCTTTGCTGGGGTGGGGTTCATAATGAGCGCTGCAGCTGCTCGTTGGTTACAGCACTGGGGGAATGGCGGGATCGCAGTGTCGCTTGTGGGTACTCTGTTCGCAATGCGCGGGATGCTCATTCTTGTGCGCGAACGTGCTGCTAGGCGTAGTGAAGAGAAACCGCGAGGTAAGTAAACGACGTGCGTCAACTTCCGGTAATGGAGCGTTACAAGAAACATGTGTTGATTTGTACTGGACAGTTTTGTTCGACCAGTCAGCGCGGTAGAGTTTTGTACAGTAGGCTTGCTTCGTTGCTACAGCGCGAAGAGCTGCTTTTTGGACCAACCCGAGTAAAACGCAGTGAAACTCCGTGTCTAGGAGTTTGCGAAGGCGGGCCCATTGTATGTGTTTATCCCGACGGGATTTGGTACGCAGGCGTAGATGAAATTCTTCTTGAAAGGATTGTAGTTGAACACATAAAGAATGGAGAACCAATAGAGGATTCGGTTTTTCACAAGCTGGATGCAGCACAAAACGAAAGTGGGCAGAAGTAGCTTCTGCCCACTTTTAAAGTTGTAATAAAAACGACTATTAACCCATTGTAGTTGCTAGGCGTTGTAGCGCCGCCACGCGTTCGGCTGTTGGCGGATGGGTCATGAACAACTTTTTTGCACCCGATAACTTGAATGCGGCAAGCGGGTTAACGATGGCAAGTGGCGCGGCAGCTGGTGAAACTTGCATGGGAATACGCTTCGCGTTTGCTTCGAGATTTTGAAGGGCGCTTGCCAGCGAAAGCGGTTTGCCACAAATCTCAGCACCAACTGCGTCGGCTTTGAATTCGCGTTGACGACTTATTGCCATTTGTAAGACCATCGCGACTAATGGGCCGATGATCATCATGGCTATGAGAACTATAGGGTTCGAACCTTCGTCATCGTCGCGGCGCCCTCCAAACAGAAAAGCGAACTGCATAATGTTGCTTATGGCGCCAGCCATTGTTGCTGCCATAGTCTGCAGCAACATGTCTCGGTTTTTTATGTGAGCGAGTTCGTGAGCGATAACACCCTCGAGCTCATCTTTATTAAGGGCTTGGAGAATTCCTTCGGTCACGCACACTACAGAATTCTCGGGATTTCGTCCTGTGGCAAAGGCGTTAGGCTGCGCGTGCGGCGCAATGGCTACAACCGGCATGGGTAAACCAGCCCTTTGACGAAGGCGGTCGACCATTTCGTATAGTTCCGGCGCCTCGTTGGCAGTTACCGTGCGAGCCTTATATGAGCGGAGTACAATGCTAGATGAACCCCAGTACATAAAAAGGTTCATTCCGGCGGATAAGACGAGCGCTATGATGGCACCGTTTCCGCCGCCCACAAGTTGACCGATGGCAACCACTAGGCCCGTTAGCCCAGCCATCAGTACAAAGACTTTCATGTTGTTCATGACCGTTTATATCCCGTTTGCTTTTAGGTAGTCGGGCAAAACTAGCAGTGGCGTCGGAGCCGCGCAGCCCCCGCCCCCGGACCCCCTCCACGAAATCCGGTCCCCTCTCGGCGATACCTCGGCGCACAAACTCCTCCGCCACTGCTCGTTAGAAATGCCTTTGCCATGCTACCGCGACTCTGAAAAGAAGTTCCGAGGAGGCGAAAAGGGCGCCCCATGTGCCGCGACATTCACTATCTTTGGTCCGTGAATATTCCTGACCGATCCCGCCGTATGCTCTTCGATCAACTCAAGCGCTTCGTTAGCAGCGATGAAGCAGTTGAAACGGCAGATGATCTACCTCCTCGCCTCACCTCTAGCGCACTCAAGGCACTAAGTATGTCCCGTTCTCGTGACCGCGTTCTTGCAAACCTAGATGAGATGTACACGGAAGCTTTCGACCGTGCTCGCCAGACAGAAGATGCCTCTCAAATGGCGGCTTTAGACTTTTCGTACCGTCGCGAGCAACTCTACTTTGAGATTCTCTTGGATATCCGCGATGCGATGGAGCGCAAAGGCTAAGCCTTTGCGCTTGTAGTTGTTTGTAGTCGCACTATTGATTGTCCGCATTTCCCTTACCTGAGCCGTCGTAAAAGACGCACAAAAGTTCCGGCTTTTTCTGTCTGTTAAAAGTCCCTCAAAAGGTAATTCTCATATCGAGATGAGAAACTGCTCTTTCCACGAGGGAACCGATGCTATCAGTCACTTCTGAGTACGCACTTCGCGCCGCGCTAGTTCTGGCGCGCGAATACGGAATCCGCCATATGAGGGCGGACGAGGTCGCTGACGCCATAGGTGCTCCACGCAACTACCTCGGGAAAACTCTCAACGCGCTGGTGAGGGCGGGTATCGCAACCAGCGCACGCGGACCGACAGGAGGATTTCAATTGGCACGTTCGCCAAATGAGATCACCGTATCGGAAGTCATCGATTGCTTCGATGAGCCGCGGCACAACCCGTACTGTCTACTAGGCAGTACACCATGCGATTCCCGCAATCCCTGTGTGGCTCATCAAAAGTGGACTGCCATTCAGATGGCACGCCGAGAGCCACTCGCAATGACATCGCTGGCGCACCTGTTAGCGGATGCACCTGCGCATGTCAGAAAGATCAACTCAGAGGAATACGACCATGCTGTCGCTTAACAACGAACCCCTCGTCATACATATCCGCCGTGTCGGCATCGCGTTGCTGCTAGCGTTTGCTGCTCTACTGATTAGCGGAATCTTCTCATCCTGTTCACCTATTAGTGCAGACGCTGCAGAAACTGCTAAGACAGCTGTTCCAGTACGCGATCTTCCGGAGCTAGTCGGTGAGGAGCAGGCGGTGCTAACTGAGGCGCCAAACGTTCCGCCTCCGATTACACGTAAGCACGCGACAAAGGTCATCGTCGAACTTGAAACAATCGAGAAGCCGATGCGCCTAGCTGATGGTGTCGAGTACACCTTCTGGACATTTGGTGGAAGCGTTCCAGGAACATTCATGCGCGTTCGCGAAGGAGATCTCGTTGAGTTCACACTTAAGAACCATCCAACAAGCACAGTACCGCACAACATCGATCTTCACGCAGTAACTGGCCCTGGTGGTGGCGCAGCTGCAACACTCGCTGTTCCTGGCGGACATGCAACATTCACATTCCGCGCGCTCAACCCTGGCCTCTACGTATATCACTGCGCAGTATCGCCCGTCCCGATGCACATCGCTAACGGCATGTACGGACTCATTCTTGTGGAGCCGAAAGAAGGGCTTCCAAAGGTAGACAAAGAGTTCTACGTGATGCAAAGCGAGTTTTACGCGAAACCAGCTGGCAAAGGTCTTCCACACGTGCTCGACATGGAGAAGGGTGCGGCAGAGCAACCAACACACGTTGTGTTTAACGGATCGGTCGGTGCTCTAACAGGAGACAAAGCTCCGCAGGTAGAGGTAGGCGATGTTGTTCGACTTTTCGTTGGCAACGGCGGTCCTAACCTAAGTAGTTCGTTCCACGTTATCGGTGAAGTGTTCGACAACGTTTACGGAGAGGGTGGAACATTGGTTAGCCAGCAAAACGTGCAGACAACAATGATCCCTGCAGGTGGCTCAGCGATAGTTGAGTTTAGAGCAGAGAAGGCGAGCACACTCGTGTTGGTTGACCATGCAATCTTCCGCGCATTCAACAAAGGTGCGCTGGGGATGATCAAGGTGAACGGCGAAGATAACAAAGCGGTGTTTGCCCAGCTTCATGGGCTTGGTATGTCGTCGCACTAACAGCAGTAAACCGGAGATACGCACCATGTTTAAGTCACGCAGATACTACGCAGTTGCAGTTGCAGCGATAGGGCTACAACTAGCTAGCGTGGCGCACGCTGCAGTGCCGACAAACATGGTGCGTATTCCAGCCGGCTCATATCGACCGCTGTATGGAGATGGTGGAGTGTCGCGCAAAGAGGTGGCTGCATTCAGAATCGATCGCGATGCAGTTACACGATCTGAGTATTTGCGCTTTGTTGCGGCTAACAAAGAGTGGCAGCGCAGCAATATTCGTAAGGTGCATGCAGATCGTGGCTATCTCTCGGATTGGAAAGCAGATCTTGATATAGGGTTTGTGGTATCGCAGGACGCACCTGTAACAAACGTTTCGTGGTTCGCAGCACGCTCGTACTGTGAGAATCAAGGAAAGCGACTTCCTACAGTAGATGAGTGGGAGTACGTGGCTGCAGCCAGCGCAACAATGAAAGACGCCGCTCGAAATCCACATTTCATTCAAGCACTGGTCGAGCTGTATCTATGGCGCGCGCATTATCCTCGCTCCGTATTCACAGCTGAATCCAACCTTTACGGTGTGCGCGGTCTTCATGACCGTGTTTCCGAATGGGTGGAAGACTTTAACAGCGTACTGGTATCTGATGATTCGCGTGAAGCTGGGGCACGCGATCACGACCTGTACTGCGCAAGTGCTGCTATTGGTGCATTAGATCCTGATAACTACCCAGCGTTCCTACGATATGCTTTACGCTCTGGTCTTTCAGGGCGCTCAACCATACAAACACTGGGGTTTCGCTGTGCTGCATAGATACTTGGCAACCAAAAAAGTGAGCGTACTTATCGCTGCATTGTTGGTAACAACAACAGCAGCGTGTTCGCCCAAGGGTGGAGAAGCAGCGGCAGTGCAGGAGTCGATGCAATCGTCGGCACAAGTTGCAGACGAACGGCTATCTGTATTCGAACTAGGAAGCAAGTTCCTAGATCAGAATGGCGTTGATGTTTCGCTGCAAGACGTTTCAGGTGAAACCAGCGTTGTAGCGTTCATCTATACAAACTGTACTGCGACATGTCCGCTTATCGTTGGGGCACTTAAACGAATTGAGTCGGCTCTGTCAGATCAGGAGCTTTCGAAAGTTCGTTTCATACTGGTATCAATAGATCCTGATAGAGACACACCAGGGCGTTTGGCAGATTGGGCGCGTGACACACGTTTGGATTTGAATAGGTGGACACTTCTTGCAGGTGATGACGCGACAATACGTGAGTTGGCTGTATCGCTGGACGCTCGTTATCAAACTCTTGCTAACGGCGAGATAGCTCATACAAATGGCTTTTCAGTTATCGACGAGCAAGGGCGAGTTGTCCATCACCAACCTGGTTTTTCAGATGTGAGTGATGCGTTGAAAGCCATACAAACACGGCGTTAGGGCGCCAGAGATATATGCTATCAAGCAGCTGGGTGGCCGTTGCCGCACTCGTTGCGGCTTCAGGAACCGATTCTACCAAGAATAGCTCTCGGGACTCAACACGCGCCGAGGTTGCGCGCGTTGAGATAGCAACGTATGGAGAGGTAAGGACACGCTCTGAATGGGACAAACCAATGTCCGCTGCCACTTCTGACATGTTCACGTTAATGAGAACAAGACTTGGCGCTCGCATAACACCGTCGCGCACAATGACAGTTGTTGTTGAAGGGCAGGACAGCCGCGTATTAGGTGACGCAACTGCTGCCACCAAACGTACGTTCGATTTGTATCAAGGCTACATGCAGTTGAAACATGAGACTGGCAGCAAGGTTCTTACCGTAAGAGCTGGTCGTCAAGAGATTGCGTTTGCAAACGAGCGCTTGATAGGCGCACTTGGATGGACAAATAGCGGCAGATCATTTGACGGCGCGCGTTTGTCGGTAGCTCCAAGACATGCAGGCGATGGTGGCGTCCCCAAGTGGTCTATAGATGCGTTCGCTGCGGTTCTGGAAGAAAGGGGGCGACGGTTTGGTGTTAATCGCAACGACCCACATTCGGACAATGCCATGGGGGGCGTTTTCGCAACTGCGCAGCTAGATAAGAGAAGTGGTTCGCGGGCGGAGTTTACTGCAATTGCAGATGTTGGTTCGTCGTATAGAGCATTTAAAGAAACCCATCGCTATACAGGTAGCGCGCGACTAGTCACCGCGAACGTTAGGGGCATTCGCCTTGATTTTGAAGGAGCGCTGCAAGCCGGAACACAGCAAGCTGTAACTAATGATTCGGAGATGCATCAGAGTATTGGTGCATGGTTTACTGGAGTTAGAGTGGGCAACTCTGGAAACAGTAAAGCACCTCTTCTGCTCACTGTTGGTGCAGATATGCTTTCGGGAGACACCGATGCATCGAACAAAAGCTATTCAGCTTTCAACACACTTTACGGAACCAATCATCCATTCTATGGGCTGATTGACTTGTTCGTAGATCCGGCTGCGTCAACAAAAGAGCGTGGCCTACAAGATATGTTTGTGCATTGCGACGTACGGTTTAACTCGAAGTTTAGAGTGCATACAGAGTTGCATCACTTAAGACTCGCTACAGGAAGTGGACGTGATCTTGGGTGGGAGGCAGACGTGGTTGTACCTATAGCCATTGATGCACAAATGCGGGTTGATGTGGGGTACAGCGCATTTCGCGCAGGACAAGACGCAGTATCAGTTGGACTAGCATCTCGTGGTAAGGTTCAACATTGGGGGTATGTACAACTACGTGCGGCATTCCCAGGATGAATGCTATGAGCATGATCATATGCAACGGATACTCAGGCAAACTGTTAGCTGTTGGTAGGGTTACTCTTGCCGCTACAACAACACTTACATCTAGGAGATACATAGCATGACGTACGACACCAAAGTAGCGAACGCTTCTGACACACAGTCGAATGGAGCGTCACAGTCAGCGTACATTCTGGATACGACTATGTCGGTTAACGATATGGTGCAACTAAAGCCTGAGACTCTTACTGTCTTTGCGCAGTACGGCCTTGATACATGCTGCCGCGGGAACATGTCAATCGAGAACGCTGCAGTTGATGCTTCGGCCTCGCTTCAGGACTTAGAGCGCGATTTGAACCAACTTATCGGAGCTACAGGTGGACTGGTTCGTTAAGGGTTTTATTAGGTCTAGCGTTGCTTGGCTCGCTATCGGAACGACGGTAGGCGTATCAATGGCGCTGGATCCTCAGCTCACTGTTTATCGCACCGCACACCTACACATGAATCTCGCCGGTTTCGTCGCGATGATGATATTCGGAGTTGCTTATCATGTTGTTCCGCGCTTTTCAGGAGTTCCTCTTCAGGGAAGGAAGGCGGCTGGTGTACACCTTGTTATCGCGAACGCCGGACTACTGCTTATGGTACTCGGCTTCGGCATGCGCTCCAGGGGCATAGCGGTTGGCGAGATTCTCTTGGCTACAGGAGGTACAGCAACGGCGATAGGCGGTTACCTGTTTGCGTGGATCGTTTGGCGAACCGTTGGGAAGTCCAAGGCTCCTATCGTGCGGTTGAGTCCGGTTGAGCAACAGGGAAGGGCGTGACCATATTAGGTCATGACTACTTTCAATCGAGTTTCCAATCGCGCTTTTTCGGCGCTACTCCTAACCCTTTGCGCCTGCGCGCCAACAGATACGTCGACGGTAGCTGACTCGACAAGTACGAACATGCTTGTGTTGGATGCGAAGTATCCAACCGATGTGTCGTTTCGTGCTTACGGCCAAGAGCCGGCGTGGTTGGTTATCATCGACGATTCACTTCGTTTGATAAGGGAGTACGGGACGAACCTATCTTCCGTTCATCTCCCTAAGGTTGAAGCTGACGAATCGGGGGTGTCGCGCTACACGGTTGTTATTAAGGACACCGTGGTCACGATCTCAGTTCGCGACACCTTGTGTGCAGATGCGATGAGCGGACGTGAATTCACTTCAAGAGTAGACCTCACTATCGGCGATTCGAACTTATCTGGATGCGGTGGCAAGTCATCGCCGCTTATAGATGGTGGCGAGTGGCAGGTACTTACAATTAACGGTTCTCCGTTAATTGAAGGCAGCGATGCGACGATGCAGTTTACGGGTGAATCACGCATTGTTGGTAAGGCAACCTGTAATCGGTATTCCGCTCCATTTGTTCCGCAAAGGGACTCGATTGTTGTTCAGAACGCAATCGCTACACGCATGTCATGCGGAGCAGAGAAAGATGCACAGGAGGCACAGTTCCTCTCAGTGCTTTCTGGAACGTTGGTTGCTCGGATTGCTGGCGACACGGTTTTACATCTTAGCCGCGATGGCGTAGCTGTTATTACAGCTAGAGCGCAGAGTTATTAAGTAACTCTCTTGCTGTTGCGACTGCTGTTGCAACAATAAAAGCCTGTTATGCAGTCGGATAACCCGACACATAACAGGCTTTTATTGTCTAAAGCTTAAGACACGTTGTTCAACGTCTTAAAGCGACCGTTGTTATTTGTCGTCGTGCGATGTTTGTGTTTCTGTTACCGATGTGCCGGCTAGCTTTGAGCCGAGTCCTTGAAGAAGAGACTCAGGCTGAATGCCGTATTGAGCTGAGGCAGCTTCTAGTAGCTTCATCATAGCACCCAGCTTTTGTTGAGTAGCGTTTGCGGCTCCTTTGCCATCGCCACCGTCAAGGACGACAAGCCTATCGATGCGAATGTCTGAGGCCGCGGTCGCAAGGCGATCGATCATGTCAGGAAGCTGCTGCAAGTAGAGAAGTGTTAGCGCACGTTCTCCGCCTTCCGCCATCTGATCTTGTACTGCTTTGAGGGCGCGCGCTTGCGCTTCACCCTGCGCTATTACGGGCGCAGCGGCAGCTTCTGCTTCCGCACGTGCAGCTTCAGCGCGTGCACGCGCAGGCTCGACCTGCTCTACTTGCAAACGTACGCGGGTAACCTCTACGCGTGCCTCTTCAACAGCCTTTTCAGCGCGAGCCTGTGCTTCGTCAGCTGCTGCGCGGGCTGTGCGCTCTGCGATTTGCGCCTGTCGATCGAGCTCGGCCTGCTTAACTCTGAGCTCGTTAACCGCAGATGCTATGGTCATCTGTGACTGTGCGCGAGCGACTTCTGCATCTTGGTTGGCGCGGGCCTGCTCGCGCTCTGTTTCAGCAGACGTGCGAGCTTCAGCAATCTGTGCGTCACGGAGAACCTCGGCCGTTCTAATACGTCCGTATGCGCGCAAGTAGCCAGCGTCATCGCTGATGTTCTGAATTTTGAGCATGTCGAGCTGAAGTCCCAGTTTCTGCAAATCTCTGGTTACTTCCTTCATAAGCTCAGTCTCGAACTTAACGCGATCTTCGTTTGCTTCTTCAGGTGTGAGCGTCGACAAAACACCGCGCAAATTGGCTGCTAATGTTTCTTGAGCCAGTTCTGCTACCTGCTTCTCACTGCCTAAGATGCGCTCGACCGCGTTATTGAAAACCTCTTCGGGCATCGATGCGATCTTTACGTTCGCAACCGCCTGAACATCGATCGGGATACCACCTTTCGCGATAGCGTTACGAACGCTAATCGTGAGTGGGATGGTGTTGAGTTGCATCCACTGCGCGCGTTCAAGTAGCGGTATACGGAACGTTCTTCCGCCTCGTACAACTCGATATCCCACCGAAGTACCATCGGTAAGCGAACGCTTTCTGCCCGTAATAACGGCAACCATGTTTGGCGGCACGATAATTAACAGCGCCTTGGCTGTGGATATGAGCAAAAAGATGAGTACAAGTAAAAAAAGAGCACCGCCTATACCGAATGCGGCTCCACCCAAACCCTGAGGTATTTCCATGTATACTCCTTGAACGACGTGAAGGGAAAGTGCGAGAATCAGGACGACGCAGGTTGAACTACGGCAATCCCGTTTTCGATGTACTCAATGCGGCAAGAAACGAACTTCTCCGCATCAAGATGAAGTGCCTCGTCGGATCGCCGCGCGGGCATCTCGTGTACTTGACCGTTGGCGCGAAAGCTTACCATGCCAAGGCCAGCATCGTTGAAAGGAAGGACAAGCTCAGCTGGCGTTCCAAACACGTGGCCATCTGAGGGGAGGTCGCCAGCTTCTGATTTTTTCAGGAACTGGAACAGCGCGTGAACGCCCAAGAGCGTTACAATACCTACGACAAGTGACGAAATAAGTTGCGTAGCGATGCTACGCTGCGTGAGGACTGCCAAAATCCCTATGCCACCAAACGCAAAGCTGGCCCACGTGAGATTTCGAAGTGAGAAAACAGCCAGCAGACCTACGTCGTCCATCGCGTGGTCGTGATCGTGATCGATCCCGTCGCCATGATGACCAAGTAAGGACATAGCGATAAGTCCGCCACCGAATATGAATGCCGCAACGAATAGCCAAATCATCGCTGTTGTGTTGGGGTCAGCGTCCGTACATCGCAGTAAACGATGCAGTCACAAGCGCACTTGCGTTCAGGTTAAATCCGATAAGTGCGCTTGTTGCGTTATCAGGGACGTCTAGTGATTCAAATGGAAGTGCAAATATGGTGAACACATAGCGGTGAGGTTTGTCGCCTTCAGGCGGGCAGGGACCTCCCCACTGCTTGACACCGTAGTCGGTCATTCCCTGCTTGGCGTTGTTTGGCAATACACCTCCTATGTTGCCGGCACCCTTGGAAAGTGACGCGACGTTTGCGGGAATGTCGTACACCATCCAGTGCCACCAACCACTTCCAGAAGGTGCGTCCGGATCATATACGGTGATTGCAAAGCTGCGTGTTTCAGTAGGAGCTCCGCTCCACGAAAGTGCGGGTGAAACATTCGCGCCTGTGCACCCGGCTCCGTTAAACAGAAACTCAGCGCCGATAGTGGAGTTTTCCGCTATATCGCTGCTGCTGAACTGCATGGTAAGCTTCTCCGCGAATCAAGTAATGCTGCTTTCTGCTGCTTCAACGCGCAATGCGTTTTGTGCAATCCGCGCTAGAACAACGGCAAGAACTACCGTAGCTGCAACACCCAACCATAAAACAGTTGGTGGCAAGGCGGCTTTGCCTGAGCCACTACTGCCAGTTCCGACAGCTGCTCCATATGCTGCATAAGCAAGCATGGTTGGTAATAGGCCAAATGTACCAAGAGCGAAGTGTGTTAGTCGCACTTGTGTCACACCTAGCGCGTAGTTTGACAGAACAAACGGTATGGCTGGCGAAAGACGCAGCAGAAAAACTATACGTGCTCCATCTTGCCCTACAGATTTGTCAATTACTGCCATCCTAGGGTTGTGCGCGGTCCAACGTTCTACGCGTTCACGCGCGACGTGGCGAGATATAAGGAAAGCAGCGGTACCTCCCACAAGTGCGCCGATTAACGATAGCACAGTTCCATAAGCTGCCCCGAAAACAGCGCCTCCAACGATTATGAGCAGAAAGGCTGGGAGCATTAAAACGACCACTGCCGTGTACGCAAGCACGAAGGCCATTGGCGCTAGGTATCCCGCAGAAGCAACCCAACTGGATATTTGCGGTAGAGCCGGCGAAATAAGACGTGCAACGAGAATACCGCCCACAAGTGGTACGCTGATAGCCGCAATTTTACCTGCTGTAGCAGTCGCTTTTCGTAGGGCCATATCAGAAAGTTAGCATGCTGCGGGTGTTATAGGACAAAAGGCGCGCACAAGTCTTGTAAACTTGTACGCGCCTTCTGCATGCGTGAGTTTCGGTGTTCGATAATTCAGTGAACGAAATTCTCAGCGTTCACGACCACCTTTGTTCTGCTACTACTGGATTGGACGTCCCTGCCGTTGAAAGCCGCCATCCAATGCGTTTAGGAAAAGCTTAAAGGTGCCGTGCGGTTGCGAACGGAAAAGAATCTCCGGTCCAAAGAGCCACAGCGTTCCTTGCCCAACTTTTGCTTCTGCCATCGCAACCCCACCCTTAAGCCGTTCCTGACCCCAAGCCCAGCCGCTTGTGATAGGCTGTTCTTTGTCGAACACGGCAATTGGGCGTATGCCGAGCGCTGCAGCGTTAGCAGGCAGGCGCATGACTGGGCTGTTATCAAACATCACTGACGGGCGCGGATTCATCCCCGTAGCGATTGTCATCGACGTATCGACTGACACTTCAAGGAGCGACCCAGGCACGTAGTACTTCTCACTCGTGAGCGGACGTCCGTCTTCAGTGAGATGGTTTTCAATCGGCAAGCCGATCTGGCTGCCGAGTGCGATTGAGGAGCCAATGGCGACAACTCGTCCGCCTTTCTCCAT
Organism: uncultured Gemmatimonadaceae bacterium; assembly: GCA_964474535.1. Classification (GTDB taxonomy): domain Bacteria; phylum Gemmatimonadota; class Gemmatimonadetes; order Gemmatimonadales; family Gemmatimonadaceae; genus Gemmatimonas. Next base: position 115,956 of record CAYYSP010000007.1, on the reverse strand, counting down.
GAACTCGCGCAACTGTGGTGCAGAACGGTCGGCCGTTAGTCTACCAAGTTGGTTACGGAGATTGGCAGGGATGAACGAAGTATCGCTCGCACCACCAAAGGCTCCGCCGCCGCGACCTCCGGCAGCTTGAGTTACGGCGCCGTCAGTTAAGACGATTACGTCGTACTTTTTACGCAGGTCGCCGGCGTCGATTTCTTGCGGGAATACTACCGTGAATTCGTACTCAAACTTTTCAAGAATGAGTCGAGTCCAGCCGGATGGCATTGATCCGCCGTAACGATCTACCAAGCCTATGCGCAGCGGTTTCACCGGCTGAGCTGCAGGCGGAGCACTGTTGGCAGCCGCGAAGTTTACACCTAAGTCGTTTGCAGCCTGTCGGACTAATGCATCGGCTTTGCCGCCACCCGGCACGAACCAAGTGCCAGCCGCCCACGACGTGCTTCCGTCAGAGAACGCACGCGGCGCACGTGAAATTTTCACATTCGCCTTTGCCAAGCGGTTCGCAACTGTTGCGGCATCGTTTACTTCAGCGCGAATGAAGTAGCCGGCGCGTCCCTTGGCGACTGTGCCTGCAGGAACAGTGGTAACATCGGGAAGTCGCTCAAGCGGTCCCGTTACGGCGTCGAACGCACGGTCGTACTTAAGCCCCATTTGGAATGCTAAGGTCCAACCTGCATTGTCGTATGGCGGAATTGGTGGGCCGCCAGGGTAACGGAAGTCATTGGGATGGTCCTGCGGCTCAAACATGTCTAGAACATGCGAACGGAACGCTTGTGCTGTTTGAATAACCCAGGTGCCGGTGGGATATGTTTTCCCGTTCGTCGAAAAAGAAGCGGTTGCGCGGTGTACCTGTACACCTGATTTCTGCAATGCTTGCACGAACTTGGTGGCGGTTGGGAAATCCGGCTGATCGCTTGGGATTATGTAGGCCCTCGGATCTCTATTCTCGGGCTTACGAAGCATTTCCATGTACTTAACGTCAGCGACGGCGCTCATCACGTTCCCGCCGCCACGTCCACCGGTAGGTGCGTTGGGGTTTGCAGCGCGATCCTTTTGGATCTGTTCAGCCATAGCGGCTACGCGCTTCGGGCTGATAGTCCAGCTGTCCTTCTGACCGGCCTTGATGGCATCGTCACCCATCTTCCAACGGTTATAAAGAAACTGTTCGCGATATCGTGACGCGATGTCGAGGAATGCTCTGTTCGCCGTAAGGGAGTAGTCGACAGACTGGCGAAACCTCCACTCTTGGGGCTCAATGGGAAGTGGAAGTCCGGCTGAGCGCACTTGGCGCTCTGGGACTAGCGCTATTCGCATTGGCGTTGGACTTCCGATGGTCTCGGTTAGAATACCAATCATGTTATGGAAGTAGACAGCGGTGCGAAGTCCACCATTCCACCATGTTGAGTAGTTCGAGCCGGCGCGGAAGGTAAGGCCGGGCTTGTCTTCTAATACAAAGCGGTGGTTAAGCGCTGCACCGACCAAGTCTAGCCCCGTAATAATCGCCGGGTGGAACCAAAAATTTGCCGGATCCCGATACGGAGGTGCTGCCATCACCGTTCCAGTTGGGCCTGTCTGGTGATGGTTATACATGATTTGCGGATGCCACTCGATGAACAGTTGGCGCGACATGTTCGTGGTTTCACGCAACGCGTTCATGTATGAATCGCGGTTGTTGTCGTGTCCCGCGTACTTTTGGTACAAGCGAGGAAGCTGTCCGGTTGTTCTGCGCCGTGGGTCGGATTCCTTCATGTACCAGTCGGAAACGAGCTCCATCCCGTCTGGATTGGCATGCACTAGCAGAATTATGACGTCGTTGAGAACGCGAACTGTTTCCGGGTCATTCCTGCTGGCGAACTGCCATAAAGTTTCTGTGAGCTGCTGAGCTCCCAGAACTTCGTTGGAGTGTAGGCCGCCGTCGATCCAGAATACGACTTTGCCTTCGTCCGCCAATTTGCGAGCTTCTACAGAATCGACTCCCTCGGCTAGCGCTAACCTCTTCGAGATTTCTTTGTAGCGGGACAAGTTGCGATGGTTCGCAGCCGAAGTAACAATCGCCATGATTTGAGGTCTGCCCTCTTCGGTCAGGCCAATCGTATCTAGTACTACTCGATCGCTTTCTCGAGCAACTCGCTGAAAGTACTCGTGAAGCTTGGTGAAGTTTGGCAGGACATAGTCTTCGCCGATATCGTGTCCGAAGAACTGTTTGGGGGATGTCACTTGCTGTTGAGCCTGTAGTGAAGCAGGCAATGCCGTGCAGAGCAGCAGCGCGGCGGAGCGCCTAGTGAAAGCGCGACGCAGGCGGGTCATGCTGAATGGAGTTAAAGGAACAGGGGACGGCCGACCGGCCGGCGGACTGGATGGCATAGTAGGGATACGACGCCAACTGTTGGCGCGTTGGGGAAGGGTGGAAAGGCACGAGATACGGCACCTGTGAACAATTCTGGCATATGTGCGTCAACTGCGCGAACTTTTAGGCAGTTTCGCTGTTCAAGTTACAGCTAACTACACCAGACCTACGCTTATCACGTCACCTCAGGAGCTCTCCCGTATGAATAGAATTGCAGCAACGCTAGCAGCCGCTGCCTTGGTACTCGCAGCAGAACTCCCCGCCCAGCAAGCCAAGCCACCAGTTCGGGATTCAGCAAAAGCAGTAAAGACGGCGCCGCCAGCGAACCATCATGCCGGACATCATGCCTCGCAGGGACACGGCAATGATCACGCTGCTTCAGGGTGGAAGGAGTTGGACAGTTTTCACATGGTGATGCAGCAGGCATGGCACCCGGTTAAGGACAACGGTGACGTTGCTCCGGCCCGTTCTAAGGCTTCGCAGCTTTTAGCGTCGGCGAACACTTTAGCAGCTGCTAAAGCTCCGAAAGGTTGTGATACTCCCGAGCTTCGCAGTGCAGCCGCAACTATTAAGAAAGAAGCGGAGTCGTTTGCTAAACTTGTGTCTTCTAAAGCGGCCGATAAGGCAATCGCAGATGCGATTAAGACGTTGCATGACAAATTCGAGGTGCTAGAGGAAGGCTGCAAACCAAGCAAGTAATTGTTAACTCATATGCTGTTTGCGTTTCCTAGTTTTGAATAGGCAGTAACGATCGGGCGTCGTACTTTAGCGGTACGACGCCCGATCGTCTTTAACGGTGTAACTTTTACTGCATAACCTTTGCTGGTGGCGAGATGCGCTTCTTCATATCGCGAAGGTGATCTTCCATTTTTAGACGAGGGATGCCTTTCTCCAACCATTCAGCTGGTGGCTCGCCTTTTAGGTAATGGTCCCACCAGTCCTGAAGTCGCAATATGTAGTCTTTGCGGTTCTTGAGTTGAGACAGGCCATGGTTTTCTCCGACATACTCAAGCAGTATAACGTCCTTATCTAGCTGCCTTAGGGTGTTGTAGAAAGTTATACCTTGGTTGAAGTCAACTGCGCCATCTTTGTCGTCGTGTAGGATAATAAGAGGCGTATTGATTTTGTCGGCGTACCTGTTGGGAGAGTTTCGTTCGTATGCATCGAGGTTTTCAAGAAAGTTTCCTTTAAACCGTCCTTGCGAACTTTGGAATATTGGCTGGTTAGCGCTACCGGTGTTCCAGTAAACTGAGCTGTACATACTGATCATGTCAGTTAGCGGCGCGCCAGCAACTGCCGATTTGAAGATGTTGGTTTGACCCACCAAAAACGCTGTCTGGTATCCGCCCCACGAATGGCCGTGTAAACCAACGTTAGCAGAATCAACTATTCCTGTTTTGATGGCAGCTTTAACCGCAGGAATAACGCTCCACACTGCCGACATACCCGGGTCGTTAATTTCGTAGTTTATGTCTGGTTGAAAGACAGCGTAACCGCGTGAGGTGTGTAGCGCAGGCGTATACGAACTTGTGAACGTCGGGTTAGAGAACTGATGCAGTTGATCTGAAAGATGTTCGTATATGAATACAACGGTTGGATACTTCTTACCTTCCTGATAGCCAGCGGGTAAGTAGAGCGCACCCTGCAATGTGTCGCCCTTGTCTGTTACATAAGTAACTAACTTAGAGCCGGGCGACCAAGCTATGCCGTTCATGCCTGGGTTGGCATCGGTAAGCCGAGTAGAGTCACCACCCCATGTAACTCGCCAAAAATCTGGGAAACGCGCAAATGTTTGAATTGAGCTCACCCAAACTTCGGCGTTACGGGCGCGTTGTGCATTAATGCGTGCGTCTTTCCAGTCGCCCTGAACTTTTGCACCTGGCTTCGCAGCATCAATACGAACAAGTGCTTCCTTTTTTGTTCGTTCCTGCATACCGATGACGTACATCGGTTTACTAATGTCGATGCCTCGTTCGCGGGGGTCTGTGACTACTCGTCGTGAGTATCTGGTCATGGTCGTGCGACCGTTGCCGGTAAGATTTACATGACCGGTTCCAGTGACAGGCACCTTCCAGATGTCCCAGTTGTCGTTAATGAGGACTGCTGAGCCATCTTGAGTCCAACCCATGACGCTTGTTGGCGGACGATCTATGTTGTGATCGTCTTCCGTATTTACAAATGAAACGGGCGCGTTACTTGTAATGTTTACTGTCGCGCCAGTGGCGGTGTTTTGGACATGAAAGTTCCCATCGTTCCAAAACAGAATGGATCGTCCATCAGGAGACATTTGCGCAAAAGAGCGTAGCTCTTTATGAACTATTCTACGTTCTCCAGTACGCGTATTCACAACGTATGCATCCCTACGCTGAATACCATCAAGATTAGTTTTGCGTTCGTACTCACGGTTGTCGTAGCCAAGTACCCATTGGTCACGTCCCATGATATTACCTGTTCTTAAAACTTCGTCAGTTAGCTGGACGACTTTATCGGTAGCGTTCCAGTAAACTGCTAAGAACGAAAAGTTTTTGTCCGCGTTCTCCTGAACTTGTTGCATTGATTGCAACCGAGGGTCTTTGCCATGCCACAGTCTTAGCGTTGGGCGATCGTCGTCTTCTAACTGCTCAGACTTAGGAATCGGAGTTGTTGCGACGCGCATTCCGAAAACGACGCCATCCATTTTGTCAGTCCAACGAGCTGTTCTTTCGGGGCTTACTTCAAGACCGTTAGGAAGCTTGTTAGCGATCACTACCTTACGCGGTGTTGTAGTCAAAGCTGAAACAGCGATTGCTGCCCAAGTGGTGTCTGTTGCAGCGCTGTCTATTGTCCCTTTTAGAAAGGTAAGAGCAGGGAGTGTGTCGCTCCATGAAAGACGACGGTAAAGCGCTTTGTCCGCGTCAAGCGAAGTAATAACTCCGTTGCTTAGATCCCGGAGCTGAACACCATTACCAAACTGTTCACGCGCATCTATGCTGTACGCAAGCCATCGACCTTTATCGTCGAAGGAAAACTCTGCGACATTGCCAACGTTAAAAACAGCTTCAGTGCCTAGTTGATGTAACAACAGGTCGGTTCCTGACGCACGCGATGCCACTGCTGCCCCTGCTCCTGCCCCTGCTCCCCCAGCTGCTGCACCGCCTTCTGCCGGGTAGCCTTGCATTGCGAGCCATGTTGGCGAGTCGCTGTTAAAGGTTACGCGACGGATTCGCTCGAAATCGCGACGCGTTCCGGTAGCGAGGTTAATAATCGCTGCTTTAGCCTGAACTGGTCGTCGCGCCGTACGCATACGTTTTTGCTCTACAGCGGACGGGTATACAAGAAACGCTGCCCATTTGCCATCTGCAGAAAGTTGGACGCCGCCTCCAAGCGGACCGGCAGCTGGAGCTTCACCAATAGGATAGCGCAGCTCTTTACCACCGTCTCTGGTTTCCCGAATTACCGCAAATGCATCGCCTTCGTTTGGCGCGAGCGTGTAAGCAAACCAAGCCCCGTCATGCGATAGCGATGCACCTCGAATGGTTTTCCAAGCTGAGATGTCTGTCGGCGTAATTGGGCGAGGCGCCGCACTTTGCGCTATCGCCGCAATGGGTGCGCAAAAAAGGGCAAAGACCGCAAGCCGGCTAATAACGGCGGGCATCTAATGGCTCCGTAAGTGTGGGGGTGGTGGAGACTGGTAGGCGGGTGACGGGTACCGGCCGCAACAGCCAACTCTCGCTTGTTCAACGAGAGTTGGCTTACAGCTAAGTGTCTCTCAATAATACGGACTATTGCTTTTGGGCGCGAATGCACCCAAAAGGGAAAGGAGCTACGCGTTTGCGTTTCGCTTGCCTGCGCTTAAGAGCATGCCCACAAAAACCACCGATACTGCACCTATAACGTTGTGCCATAAGAACGACACTTGAGGAGCACCGAAGCTTACTGCAGCCACAGCTCCCATGCCTGCAAGAAGGCCTACGAATGCACCGGCGGCTCGAGCTCTCGGAATCATGGCCAAAATGAATACACCCAATATCGAGCCGTAAAAGAAAGAGCCGAATCTGTTAACCACCTCGATGAGTGAGCCGAGTGTGGCTGCGTATGTGGCCATCACACATGCGAAAACACCCCACAATGCAGTTGCTGCTTTGGACACGTTAAGGAAATGCGCGTCGCTACCTATGGGCTTAAACCATCGTTGGTAGAAATCAACGACTGTAGCAGTAGATAGAGAGTTAAGTTCAGCGGCAACGCTCGACATGGCTGCTGCGAGCACCGCCGCAAGGAACAAGCCTGCAAGGCCTATCGGTAGGTTATCAAACACAAACCTCGGCATGATGTAATTCACATCGCGTGAAGTTTGGCCAGTAACCTTTTCGGCAAGTTGAAGCGCTTCTGCGCGAACAGACTTCACTGCTTCGTCTCGACTATTGAACTCTTGAAGTGAGCTAGCAATGATTGATCTATCACCAGCTTTTTGAGCGTCAGAAGCAGCACGTGCAGCAGTTTGTCGTTCTGCTATCGCGATTTGATAACGCCCCTCGAGCGCTGCGTAACCAACAGAGTCTGCTGCCTGAACCTGCGCGCTGTGCGATGGGTTGTACAGCATGGGCGCTGGTATAAAAACGTAGAACAGGAACACCAGCACACCCACAAGCAGGATCAGTGCTTGGAGTGGGATCTTCCAGTATGCGCTCATTAGTAGAGAGCTACGTGCCTCATCGACTGACTTTGCCGTAAGATAGCGCTGAACTTGACTTTGATCTGTGCCAAAGTATGAGAGCATCAAGAACGTTCCGCCAATAATTCCTGACCAGAAAGTATATGTTTTGCTAATATCAAACGAGAAATCGAAAACTTGCATGCGTCCAGTTGCGCCTGCGATACGGAATGCATCGTCGACTGGAATAGGCATACGGATAATAAGCACTGCCGCTACCGCAGCGATGGCAGCGACAATAACAACCATCTGTTTAACGTCGGCCCACGTTACGGCCTGTACGCCACCCAGCACCGTGTAAACAATGGTTGGTATACCAATGAGAGCTACCGAGATAGTTAGATCCCAACCAAATATTGCTGATATGACAACTGCAGGCGCAGCAATGATAGTGCTGCAAGAGAGACCGCGTGAGAGTAGAAAAAGAAGGCTTGTAAGCGAACGAGTCTTTGCATCGAAACGACGTTCGAGGAACTCATATGCTGTGTAAACTTTTGCTTTATGTAAGAACGGGACAATTGTTACACCCAATATTACCATCGCCACTGGTAGCCCAAAGTAGAACTGCAAAAACCTTAAACCGTCGGTAGCTCCTTGGCCTGTCGTTCCAATTAAAGTTATGGCCGACAATTGGGTTGCCATAACTGAAAGACCGACTGCCCACCATGGCAGCCCTCTGTTGGCTAGGAAGTAACCTTCGATGTTAGTTGCGCCGAAGGACCTTCTAAGCCCATCGAAGACAACTACGACGAGATAAATAACGACTATGGTCCAGTCAATCCAATGCATTAGCTCATGTACCTATTTTGAATGAACCAGAGTATGCCTAAAGTCACCACCTGGATGATGGTGACTTTAGCTAGCGATGAGCGAAAGTTGGATTGCATGTGTTGCAGGCTAAAAATGGATAATCGCATCTTCGTTGCGTGCTGCACGGTTTGCAAGGTCCTAACTAGCAGTAAAAAGAACCCATTCTAATCTGATACATCATTTGCTTGGCACCGGCCATAGGGCCAAGCAAATGATGATTAACCAGGCTACCTGCTTTGTCTCAGGGAGTGTTGTCCCCCCTTCTGGGAGTCTACCGATACGGTAAACGGACCATTGCCTTGAACCAGCCAACGAACGGTTACGGTACCATTGCCGGGCACGTTCGCTACTTCAATGCGTGTGGGGTTCTGCTTTTGTTCACGCGAGTCACCGTTAAGAACGTTGGTCACGACGAAGCCTGCGATAACGTTACCTCCGTTCAGCGTTACGTAGTCGGGGCGTGTGATTTTGTTCTCGACATCCTGCTGGGTGTGAGTAGGTGCGAGTCTACGATTAACGATGGTGGCCGTAACTTCTGTAAGGCCGCCTACTTGTCGTACCTCGATTGAATCGACACGAACTTCAGGAAGTTCACGGGTTTGGAAGAGCGTGAACATCATGTTGCGGTGTGCATCGCTTTGGAGCAAAAAGCCTGGTTCGACGCGCCCGTAGTTCTTTTTCCACCCACCTATCTCGATTTCGCCGTACTGTGGATGATTGAACTTTTTCCACGGTACGAACGCTTCGCCAAACAGTAGGAGTCGATCAAAACGAGCCTGTGCGTTGTCACCTTCACGTTCATTTCTGTCCGCGGAGTAGAAGTACAGAAACGGTGTCCATAGTTCGTTGGAGAAGGTTAGGATACCGCGTGCGCCGTAAAACCAGTCGAGCTCACCGCCCCACACTGTATAGAGATCCTTCCATACGATCATGTAGCGGTAGCCGGGAAGCATCTGTTCGCCTGCCCGACCTAATGCGTCGTAAACTGCTACGTCTGCTGGTCTGTACTCATCTTGTGGAACACCGGGGCCGCGAAGCAACATGCCGCCGGAGTTGTGATAGCTTTGTGCGCCCGCGATGTTCTCGCGTGACATAACGAAGTCGATAACAGCACGTGTCTCAGGTAACGAACCTGGCCATAAATCGGCGCCGCCCTGCACGTATTGCGGTTGCCAACGCCAAGGCCAGTTACGATTCGGGTCGTAACCGCCCACTGGGTCTTCGTTAACTTGGCCGTCACCGTCGTTGTCGATGCCTTCACTGCCAAGAATGTCCCATGAACCACGTTCGCCCGGACTTACTCGAATCATGATGCGAGGATCTACCGGCGACTCTTTCCATTGACCGTTGGGGTTACGACGACGCATCTGGGTTATGTGTCCATCTCCATCGAGATCGTCCAGCCCGTCTTCGTCAAACAATCCATCGCCATCGTTGTCACGAGGAACAAGTCCAGTGCGTGGAGAGCTGGCGGTGTTTCCCTGTTTGAGAAAGAAATCGCGCGCGTCGGGGTTAATGGTGGGGACTATGTACAGAGTACGTGATGCAAGCAGTGAGTCGACTTGCGCAACACGTCCCGCCATCTCTGCTAAGTACCACGCTGTGTACAGTGCAAACTCACTCCCCTGTACTTCGTTAGAGTGAATATTGCCGTCGATGTACATCGCTGGCTTCTTGTCGGCGTCACCAACTTTGAAATTGGTAACTGTTAGGAGCCACAGTTCTTTGCCCTGAAAGCTCTTACCTATGGAGCTGAGCTTTACGTACTCAGGGTGTGCGGCTGCGAGCCTACGTCCAATCTCACCGATCTTTTCATGGTCGTAGTAACGGTCCCACATTACCGCGACCTTTGGGTCTGGGGGCGAGCCCAATGCTTCGAGTGTTCCAGCAACCGGCGGCTGGGTTGCACGCTGGGCTGCAAGCGGAGTTGAAGTGCTGGCAGCGATGACCGCTATTGCGGTCAGTGCGCGCGCAACTAAAGAGCGTGTGCACGTAATCATCAGCGTGATGCGCGAAGTGTGATAGACTGAGTTGCTTCTCCAGCAACTGGTGAGGCAGCGGTGATCGTTACAGAGCTTCCCGCGTCACCAATGACAACCCACGATAACCTTGTAAACCCGCCGCTTCCGCGCAGTGGGTTGAGCAGTTGCATGTTGCGTCCGCTTGCAATTTGTTGATTACCGGACACCTTGAGATCAACGCGAACTCGCCGCGGCCAACGTGCTCTAACTCCCATTGCTGAAAGTGTCGATAAATAGCCGTCGTTAACAACGTCCGCAGAAACGCGCCAAACCCGATTGCCTACAGCTTCCACTTGCACATCACGCAGTGAAATGGAAGGTAGCATATCAACTACTTCTTTTACGAAGCGTGTGTGTCGAGCTGCGGTGCTGTCGATAAGCGCAGCTGGAGGATTGAGTGATGCATAAGGAGCTATACCACCAACCTCAACGACCTTACCAGGAAAGTCGGGGTGGTTAACACGCTTCCATTCGACGATAGCTTCAGGATTGTTTGCACGAAGCCAGCGATACGTGCTGCGCTCTTCGGCAATGGGATCGGGAGTAGCGGGACGCGAACCGCCACGCGCGGTGTCAGCTGCACTCTCTGGTGCCCACCACGCACGCGAACCAAACGCATAGCGTCCCATGTGGTAGTACGCAAATGACAACGGGTCGCCTTTACCCTCTGGGGAGTTGGGGCCGCGCTGCAACCCCGTCGTGCTTTTGAATCTACGGCTCGCTTCAGCAAACCAACTGTCGTCTTCCGGTAATGTCGCTGTAAATGGACCACCTGCAGAGGTACCTTGCGGGTTGCCAGCGATACCCGGGACACGGCGTCCTGTCCACGGTGTGTTAAGGTTGTCTTGAGGGCCGAGCACGTATACTGCGGCGATGTTGCCGTACTTGTCGAACAGTTCAGCTACGCCTCGAGCTTCAGGTGCGGAAAGCGCGTAGTGCCCACCATCTCTGAAAAACTCGAAATTGTTAGGAAAGTTGCGATTGATATCGGTACCGCCAACGCCGTCTTCGTTGAAGCGCTCGTCCTTATCGTTATCAAGCCCTTCAACCATTAGCAGATAGCGTCCGCGTTCTCCACGTACAGGGTTAGCGCGTCGCATTAGGAACGGATCTGTTGAATCTGTAATCCATTCGCCCGATGGGTCTTCTATGCGCATCATGGTGATAAGACCATCGCCGTTAATGTCGTCTGGTCCGTCTTCATCTACGAAACCATCGCGATCATTATCGTACGGCACACCTGTGAGTGCGCGCTCAGCAAGCGGAGTTGCGAAGAAGGCTTCCGCGCCATCGGGATTTGCACGCGGTACTATGTAAACGGTGCGTTGTTTAAGTAGCCGCGCAGTCGCACTATCGCTCGCGTAGCTGCTAACCAACGATTTAGCAGTACGAACAGCAATCTCGCTACCAATTAGGTGCGGGCCGTAGCTGTTGGCGAGCAAAAGAACTGCAGGTCGGCTGTCAACATTGGCGCCAGCCCCTATCCGAATAAGCGGAATGCTTCTTCCGCCGGTTGAAGTGGCGACGTTAGAGACTGCGACTAAGTCGGGATTTGATCGACGAATGGAATCGATCGATGCCAGTAGTCGCGCGTGGTTTGAGTACCCCGCTGTGCGGGGTGATTGGGCAACTGATGTAGCCGGGAGCACGGCTAGAAACAGCGCGCTCGACACAGCCGAAAGAATAGGACCACTTCGGTTGCGCCAGAAAGACGTCGGATTCATGCGTGAGGGGAACAGGAAAGCAGGTGGAGGTGGCGGGAACGGCACAGCTAAGTATCAATGGACACTCGTCCGGATGCCAGCGCTAGGCTTCGGATATACAAGAATGAGCTACTCATTTGCTGCTAACAAATAGCAGCGGACAAACGAACACTCTCGCCAATGCTAGCACCCCGGGTCGGGCAAGTAAGCGCGACCCGGGGCTTTAAGATGCTACTGTGTGTTGCTGTCAAACTACTGATAGATCAGTAGCCGATGATTTCGTTATACGCAGCGCGGAAAGTCTCTACTTGCGGTAAGATTGCGTCTTCGAGGCTTGGCGCGTAGCCAACGAACGTATCGGTTGAGGCAACGCGCTTGACCGGTGCATCGAGCCATGCGAAGCAATCGTCTGCGATGCGCGCTGCAATCTCAGCGCCGTACCCCCACGAAATCGAATCCTCGTAGGCGACTATTACCCTGCTAGTCTTTTTGACGCTGTTGTATACGGTTTCCTGATCCCATGGCTGCAACGTACGAAGGTCGATGACCTCTACATCCGGTCCGCCTTCCTCTGCGATTTGATTAGCGGCAACAAGGGCACGTTGCACTGTTGCGCCGTAGGTGACCACAGTTATATCCGAACCTTCACGCAGTACTTTTGCTTTGCCAAACGGGATCATGAAGTTTGGACCGGGATACTTTCCTTTGTTGTACGTCTGACGGTACAAGTGTTTGTGCTCAAGGAAAATCACCGGATCGTCGCAACGAATAGCTGTGCGAAGTAAGCCGTTTGCGTCCAACGCCGAACTTGGGCAAACCACTCTTAGTCCGGGGCAATGCGTGAAAAGCGAAGCGCCAGTTTGGGAGTGGTAAATGGCACCACGTATGTATCCACCGTAAGTAGTACGAACTACAACAGGCGCTGAGAACATGTTGTTTGAACGCCAGCGCATTGTTGCTAGCTCATCACGGAGCTGCATGTAAGCCGGCCATATATAGTCGAAGAACTGGACTTCAACTACCGGCTTAAAGCCACGCGATGAAAGTCCGATCGCTCTGCCAACGATATTTGCTTCTGCCAGTGGCGAGTTATAAACGCGCGAGCCTCCATACTTTTGTTGGAGCCCCCACGTGACCTTAAATACACCGCCCTTGCCTTTCACCTTGCCAATGTGTTGCTCACGCGACACGTCTGCTACGTCTTGACCAAAAACAAGAATCCGATCGTCGCGAGCCATTTCGTCCTTCATGCAAGCGTTGAGCAAATCCACCATTGTTGTGGGCTCACCTGCAAACTGAGGATCGTCCTCAGTGTCGAAATGCTCGCCAGTTGGATCGACGTCTGGTGAATAGACGGCATAGTGAACTGTATCAGCGCCGGGCTGCGGCTGAGCGAGTGCATCATCTGTTGCCGCCAATATTTCGGCGTCAACCTCGTCGCGGATTGCCTGTAACTGTTCTTCGGTCGCGTGTCCCGATTCGACTAAGAATCGAGGGTACGTTATAAGTGGGTCGCGCAGTGCCTCAGCATCACGCTCCTCCTGCGGACGATAGAAAACTTCATCATCTGAGAGGGAGTGCGAGTACGGCCTAATAACCTTTGCATGCACTAACGCTGGTCCTTTACGCTCCCGTGCGTATGCCACCGCCTTCTGCATTACTTCGTAAGACGCCATCAAGTCACAGCCGTCTACTTCCTGAATGTACAAATTAGGGAAACCAGTTAAGAGCTTAGATATAGAACCACCAGCAGTGTTTACTTCAACGGGTACAGAAATGGCGTAACCGTTGTCCTCAACCAAGTACACGACGGGCAGTTTGAGATTGCATGATGTGTTGAGCGATTCCCAAAACTCGCCTTCGCTGGTAGTTCCGTCGCCAGTTGAAACAAAGGTGACTTCATCTCCGTCGAAGCCTTCAGTGATACCATTTTGTGAGGCGCGTAAAGTCGCTTCGGCGTTTCCTACCGCCTGTAGGAACTGGGTTCCAGTTGGCGAAGAAGCCGACACAATGTTCAAGCGCTTGTGTCCCCAGTGGCTGGGCATTTGTCGACCACCAGAATTAGGGTCGACGGCGGCGCCGACTGCGCTATACAACATTTCAGCTGGCGTCATGCCAAGCTGAAGACAAAGCGCACGATCGCGGTAGTAGGTGTAAAACCAGTCGTATCCCGAACGCAGAGTTAGACCGGCCGCAATGAGAATTGCTTCATGGCCCGCGCCAGATATCTGAAAGAATATTTTGTTCTGACGCTTAAGCTGGATCTCTTTGTCGTCGACGCGCCGGGACGTGTACATGGTCCGGTATGCGTCGACAAGCTGCTTGCCGGAGAGCGGTTCGCTGGCGGACGCACCTTTTCGGGTGCGGGTCGGACGAGTCGATGTAGCCATCAGATATTTCCGGGTAATCAGGTTTGATCCCCTAAAGTTAGCGACTCAGGGGCTCCTGTGCTGCCCCTCAGAAGTCTAAAAAATGAATGAGCTAGTGTAGCCAAACCCCGTAACTGGACCGTAAACCGTGTTAGTTGCCGTATTGTTGTGCAACCGTTTGGCCACCATAATGAAGTATCAGGTGACAATTCCTGCCAATTGTCAGCAGTTCCCTCCTAGTCTCTGCGTGATGAGGATCAGATGCTGAGGTTTCTCGTGAATTCATTAGTTGTTCCCGTATTCCTTCTCATCGCTGCGGTACCCGCGGTAGTGAGGGGTCAGATTGTTAATATCCCGTCGGATACCATTATAAGACTTGCCACCGATCCGTCGCGAAGCGCGGGTCAACCTGCGGTTTACTTACTTGACGAACTGGTCAGCCGCATTGAGCCAGACGGGAAATGGGTAAACGAGGTGCGCCAAGTACTTCATGTAATATCGCCGGCTGCTGCGCGGGGTTATTCGGAGCGCGCATTCACTTGGTCTCCTTCTAGGCAACAGCTTTCCATAAGATGGGTGCGAGTGCTTAAGCCTACAGGTGAAGTTGTAAGTGACCGAGTTGCACAAGAGCAGGATTCTGATATTGGAGCTGAACTTGCTAACCCTGTTTATCAAGCAACACGTCGCAAGCGGATTTCAATCTCTAATGTTGCTCCCAACACAATAATTGACATCGCCTACACCGTAAAACAAACAGAACCGTACCGACTAGGTGATTTCTTGTTTAGCTGGACGTTCGCAAACAGAATCCCCGTTGTGAACTCCACTTTCCGTATTGACGTACCGCGCGGCTTCACGCCGCGTGTGCTAGAGCAAAATCTTACTTTTCGCAAAGAACAAGATACAGTTGCGGGACGTGAAGTAACACAGTGGAGTCAGCGAAATCTCACTCCGTACATGGCGGAACGCTTCGAGCCTGACTCCAACGGACTCACTATGTCTGTTTTGGTAGGCGCTCCATCCACGTGGTCTGATATAACAGCGTGGTATGACTCATTGGCTAAGCCGCGCTACGTGTTGTCTAGCGATGTACAAACTCGGATAGACTCGTTGGTTAAAGCTGCGAACGCTCGCACTAGACTGGATACAGTACGCGCACTTCACCGTTGGGTAGCGCAGGACTTTCGCTACGTTTCTATAGCACTCGGCATGGGAGGCTATCAGCCGCGCTCAGCCGACGAAATGTTCGATACAGGATTCGGTGATTGTAAGGACAAAGCTACGCTGTTCGTCGCTGCGTTAAGGCGATATAAGATACCGGCCTATACAGTTTTACTTTCCATATCTGGAAGGGCAAATAAAGCCATACCAAGTGTTCATCAGTTCGATCACGCTATAGCCGCTGTTGGCGACGGTGCTTCGCGCGTTTATACAGACCTTACTGCGGACGTAATTCCATACGGCCTAATTCCAGCTTCGTATGCTGGCTCATTTGCGACAGTAGTTGCTGCTAACGGAAAGGCGGAAGAGGTGCGCTTACCGTTGCTTCCCGTCGATAGTAGTAGGTCGGTGGTGCGTATGACACTAAACATGGATTCTACTGGCGCAATAAGAGGTCGGGTCGAACAGGAGGCGCGAGGAATGGCTTCTTTCAACCTTCGTTCTCTCTTTGCACAACCACTTGATTCGGTGCGTCGCACCAATATAGTGCGCTCACTTTCCAACTCTATGTTTCCTAACTCAAATGGAGATTCACTACTAACGTTTAACGGGCGTGACTTTAACGTTCTTCCTAAAATTAGCTTTGTGTTCTCAACGCAAGGTACGCTGCGCAATGTAGGAGCAAGCAAGTTGCTTACGTTACCACCAATTATTCGCGGTAACGCAGCAGGCTACAGCGCGATAGCGAAAGAGCTTTCTGAGGCACGACCCCGGCAGACACCGGTTGATGCTGGCAAAATACTCGGTCCTCTTGAAACAGTAACCGATGTGACGCTGATACTACCCGAAGGTTGGCGTGCTGATTTGCCGCAAAACGTTAACGCCAGCAGCTTCTTTGGTAGCTACCAGTCTACGTGGACGCAGGAAGGGAATACCGTAAGGCTAGTTCGCACAATTAAGGGTATGCGCGGAGTTTTTCCTGCTCAGCGTATCGTTGAAGTCGCAACATGGATGAAAAACGTAGGTAACGACAACAACGAATTTTTAACGTTAACTCCGGCTCAGTAATCGACCGGTCGTAGATACGACTCGCCAATCGCAGACTGACTAACAAGCGCAGTAGACGGATGTCTTCGTTTCCAGTGCGTGCTGCTTAGTCTACGGTTAACGGTGTCGAGTTCTTGCGCAGTAAAGCCGCGGGAACGCATTGCAGCAAAGGTGAAACCGTGAAGCAGCCCGTTGAGGATTTGGTCTGCACGCTCGTATCTTATTCCGAGATCTGCTTCATCTGTTTGCCCAACAATAAGGTCCGCAGTAGCTGGCTTGCTAACGATTTGATGTGGAACGTCGAGTTGTTTTGCTAGCTGCCAAACTTGAGTTTTGTACAGGTCTCCGATCGGATTAATCGGTGGCGAGTCGTCCGCGTGCCAAGTGAAGTAGCCGAGTAGGCGCTCTGTCTTGTTGCCTGTTCCTATGGGAAGAGCTTTGTAGCGTGCGGATAAATCGAACAGCGCGATCATTCGCATGCGCGCCATAACGTTGCCTTTGCGAGCGGCATCTGCTTCAGGCTCTAAGCTGAGGTACCCGTCGACTGCAGCAGATATGTCTATTGTGCGACATTCAATTCCTAGTTGGTTAACAACTAGTTGAGCGTGGTCTAACGATTCACTGCTGGACGTTTTGTAGGGCATGCGAACTGCAACTACGTTGTCAGCTCCAAGCGCACGAGTAGCCAATGCGATTGTAACGGCAGAATCTACGCCTCCGGACAGTCCAACTACCGCTCGTGAAAACTTTCGTCGTGCGAACTCCTCTTTTAGAAAGCCGACTAACCACTGTTCAGTTAAGACAGGGTCGATATCTAATGAGGGAGGGCCACCGTGGTCGCGAATGCTTAACTGTAAGACTGGTATAGAGCCGGGTATGGGAGTCTTTACGGCTGTACTAGGTAACGGTTCTTCGAGTACCACCGGGTACTCGCCTGTTTCGTAGCCACGCGTGTTGCGTAGGATGTCTGCTGCGGCAGGTTCTGGACCATCATACTGTAGTGTGTGTGTCGTGCCATTTATTACTCGAGTGATATTGTCGAGCATGTGAGGTAGCGACACCCTAAGATCACTTAGCAATGGCGCATCGCTTCGTGCACGAACTATGTCGTCTATGTCGAGCGTAGCAACGACTAGACTTTCTTCCCAGACAGGTGCGCGGGCTCTCACGTCACCGTGGGGCCCTACGATTGTGGACGCTCCAAAGAAGCGTTTTCCTCCCTCGCTCCCAACAAGATTCGCGAGTGAAACGAACACACCATGTTCTTCCGCGATGTCTCTAATAAGCCTATCCCAGCGAGCGACGGTATAAGGCCCGGATATACCATCACTACGAGCTGCAACACCACGTGCTGGAGCAGCAGAGCAAACGAAAACGATCTGCGCTCCGTCAAGTGCAGCTATAGTGCCAGATAAAGAGTGCCACGCATCTTCACAAACGAGCATCGCTGCACGTCCCCACGGCGTTTCAAACGCTCGAGTTTCCGAGCCGCGCTCGACGAATCTCTCTTCGTCAAACATGCCGTAAGTGGGAAGGTAATTTTTACGATGAACATGCCTCAGTACAGGAGGACCATCATTTAATCCGATGGTTATGTATGCTGAACTGTTATACAGCGTGTCGCGCCACCGCTCGTAGAATCCAACTACAACGTCTACCGGAAGCGACATTACCCCAGCGGCAGCGCAAGCAATGCGGTAAGACTCGTCAATGTCATTGGCCAGTGAGCCCGCCGTGTACGCGACTTCACGAACTGCACCTTCAACGAAGTAGCCGGAGAGCGCGGATTCGGGGAAGTGAATGATCTGTGGGCGCACGCTGAACTGAGCTGCTTGAGCGCAAAGAGCACCTAAGCGCTCAAGGTTAGCGCCGGTGTTGCCTTTTCCGGGCGCGAACTGGCAAACAGCTAGAGTTAGCGGGCGTATTGATTCAGCAGTCATCAGCGGATCGCGTGTTAAGTCGAGCGGGAGTGATAGCGGACCACATCCGCCTTCACTTTACGATACGCCCCGCGCGGAGGAAAGGCAGGGGGCAAAAGCTCGTCTACGGGTGACAACGATCGAAAAACCTCCACGGGTGTATTTTTTTACCATGTATCATGTAAGACGATCACTGAAGCTTTCTGTAGCATGGCTTTTTATGCTAACGGCCGCCACCCCCGAGCACGTAGTGGCACAGGGCTCTGGTGAGCCATGGCGAATTGTTGTCCCTCCTCAAGTTTCTTTAGTTCTGGCTAGGGATGGAACTGTTATAGGAGAGATTGGGAAAGAGCGGCGAGTAAGCGTGCCACTTAATACGCTACCCCGATACTTGCCGCAGGCATTTATCGCCGTCGAGGATAAGCGCTTCTATCAGCATGACGGCGTAGATCTTGTTGGGATAGCGGGAGCACTCAAAGACGCAGCACTCACCGGAGATTTGCGAGGTGCAAGCACAATCACCCAACTGCTTGTTGGTAACATGCATCCCGACATTATTGACAGAAGGGACATGTCTGCTGGGCGGAAGCTTCGTGAGCAGCAGGCCGCTCGCGAAATGGAGAGGCACTACAGCAAGGAGCAAATCCTTGAAGCATTTCTAAATCAGATACCGTTTGGCCGCGGTGTATATGGAGTCGAGATGGCTGCGCGTTTGTACTTTGGCAAATCGGCTTCTGATTTGAATCTGGCAGAGGCTGCTTCGCTCGCGGCAATGCCCAAAAGTCCTGTGCAGTACGACCCAATTCGCAACACAACGCGTAATCGGCAGCGCAGAAATACGGTTCTTGTGTTAATGGCGGAGCAGGGCTTTATCACCCGTGCGCAGGCAACTGAGTCACAGAAACTCCCAGTAACGACTGCGAGCTCAGTTGCGTTGCCACGAGCTCCATGGGTTACTGACGTTGTTCGAGTGCAGGCAGAACGCGGCGGCATTCCCGTGCTTGAAGGCGGTTACACCATTCACACGACAATTGATGCTGACGTTCAAATTGCGACTCAGAACGCGTTGTCATCGGGGATATCAGAGGTTGAGAAGCGGCCCGGCTATAGAGGCAAGCCCTGCCCGCCTACAGCTGCTGCGGCTGCAGCAGCTGCCACTACCTGCTTAGAAGGTGCCGCGATCGTTATAGACCCGTTTAGTGGCGAGGTTCGTGCGCTAGTAGGCGGACGGGATTATTCAAGAAGCTCGTTCAATCGTGCGGTTGATGGTAACCGGCAACCGGGCTCGTCTTTTAAGGCGTTCGTGTACGCAGAAGCTATAGCAGAGGGGATTGCTGCTAATACGATAGTCGCAGATACCGCTTTAAGCATTCGATTGCCCAACGGTCAGATATATAGTCCGTCAAACGCGGATAGTGAGTTCCATGGGAGCATGACGATGCGTGAAGCGTTGGTGCGATCACGCAATCCGGTTGCTGTGCAACTTGCAACGTCGGTAGGACTTGACTCGGTAGCTTCACTCGCACGTCGTACGGGCCTTCGTTCGACCGTAGCACCGTATCCGTCGAGTGCGCTGGGCGCGTCGGTAGTCCAACCTTTGGATTTTGTTGCAGCGTATGCTGCGTTTAACAACGGCGGTCTTGCTGTAGATCCGCGATTCATCTTGCGCATAACAGATCGCAGCGGAAAGGTTGCCTTCACTCCATCGGTTACTCCCCCGCGCCCTGCAATGGATCCGAGGGTCGCATTCGTTGTGCGTGATATGCTACAGGATGCGGTTAACCGTGGAACTGCTACGTCAGTGCGGAGAATTGTATCGTCTGATATACCCGTGGCTGGTAAGACGGGGACAACCAATGACAACAGCGATGTTTGGTTCGTAGGGATGACTCCAGAGCTGGTTACAGGTGTGTGGCTAGGCTTTGATAAACCATCAATGATTTCTCCGGGCGCTGCTGGCGGTTCGCTTGCTGCACCAATTGCTGCACAAGTGATAGCACACTACTACAAGTCGCATAGACCGTCCGTGTGGACTCCTCCCGCGGGACTTGTGCAAGTTGAAGTCGATCGTGTTACTGGAGCAATTGTTGGTGCGGATACTCCAGCCGCGCAGCGCTACGGCGAGTGGTTTTTAGAGGGCACAGAGCCGGGCGCTCGAGCTTGGGCATGGAACTTGTTCAAGTTCGGACCGCTGTAAACTCGATTACTAAAAACAAAAGTGAGCTGTGGCGAATATCGCCGCAGCTCACTTTTGAATGTTATCTACAAAATATCTGTAGCCGCTACCTACGCTAGTGCGATAGCTAGCACCTCGCGAAGTGTTTCCACTGGGTGGAACTCGAGCTGGTTGCGCACTTCATCTGGTACGTCTTCCAAATCAGCTTCGTTAGCTTTTGGAATAATGATGTGCTTAATGCCAGCTCGGTGAGCGCCTAGAACTTTTTCCTTCACCCCTCCGATGGGCAGCACGCGTCCTCGCAGGGTTATTTCTCCTGTCATGGACACGTCTCGGCGTACTTTACGTGCTGAAAGCTCACTTACTAGTGCGGTCGCTATTGCTATACCAGCGCTTGGTCCGTCCTTCGGTATAGCACCCGCAGGTACGTGAACGTGTGCTTCACTAGCGTTAGCAACGCTATCAGCAGGAATGCCTAGTGCATCCGCGTTGTTAGTCGCGTACGTCAGCGCTGCCCGCGCGCTTTCTTTCATTACGTCGCCAAGCTGGCCGGTAAGGATAAGAGAGATCGGGCCAACTCGCACGACATCTGAACTATCTTCGTCGCGTGTTGGACGCGCGTTTCCGCGCCGTATTGAAGCCTCTACGAACATGATATCGCCACCCATAGGGGTGTAGTACATACCAGCAGCAATACCAACTTCGTCCTGCTCTGCGGCACGCTCTGGGTGAACCTTAGGACGTCCTAACAGCTCGCGCACCTCTGCTGCGTCGATAACAGAATCGGCTATCGTACCAGAGTCGCCAGTTGCGACACGGCGTGCGACTTTGCGCGTTACGGCGCCAAGCTGGCGCTCCAACTGACGCACTCCGCTTTCGCGTGTGTACTCGCTAACAACCTTCATTACTGCATCGTCGCTAAACGAAAGTTGGCGTGAGGCAAGGCCAGACTCTTCGAGTTGGCGCGGAATCAAATACTTTCGCGCTATCTCTGCCTTCTCTTTTTCTGTGTATCCGCTGAACTCGACGACTTCCATTCTGTCGATAAGCGGTCCAGGGATGTTCTGTATAAAGTTAGATGTTGCGATGAACAGCACTTCGCTTAGGTCGAACGGAATGCCTAAGTAGTGATCTGTGAATGAGTCGTTCTGAGCGGGATCCAGCACTTCTAGTAGCGCGCTAGCGGGATCGCCTTGGAACGACTGTCCTAGCTTGTCGACTTCGTCGAGAAGGAAGACAGGGTTTTTGGTTCCAGCTTGCTTCATCCCTTGCACTATGCGGCCGGGCATCGCGCCTACGTAGGTGCGTCGATGACCTCGTATATCTGCCTCATCACGTGCGCCGCCGAGTGCAACGCGCACGTACTCACGCCCGAGCGCTCGAGCGATTGATTTTGCGATGGAGGTTTTTCCGACACCCGGTGGCCCGTTAAAAAGTAGGATCGGACCTTTCGCCATTGCACGAGACTTGGCTTCCGTTGCGTCGGTGATGTTACGGTTGTCATCGGTTGATGAGAGCGCAGGGGTAGCGTCGGAGACGTCACCTTTGAGTTTTGATACTGGGAACTCACCTGTTTCCTTAACCTCCGCAGCAACCTGTTCGGCGCGCAGCTGTCTTACAGCGAGATACTCTAGAATTCGATCCTTTACGTCTTTTAGTCCGTAATGGTCCTCTTCGAGGATCTCCGACGAGCGAGCAAGATCCAAGTGATCGTCGGAGCGTTCGTTCCAAGGCAGCTCTGCGATCCATTCGAGATATGTGCGAATGACCTGGGCCTCCATTGACTCGCGCCCTGCGCGCTCAAGGCGCCCCAGTTCGCGTTCAACTTCTGTCCGAGCTTCTTTAGGAAGTTCAAGTCCATCGAGCTTTTCACGTAACTCTTGGATTTCCTTGCTGGAGTCGTCGTCACCCAGCTCTTTCTGAATGGCTTTGAGTTGCTCGCGCAAGAACATCTCGCGCTGGCGTTCGCCGAGTTCTTCTTGAACCTGCGATTTAATGTCTTCTTGAGCTTCGAGTAGACCGATTTGGCGCTGGACGTGGACGAGCACGCGCCTCAACCGTTCCTCTACTGAAAGTGTTTCCAATAGCCCCTGTTTTTCAGGGACCGTGAGTTCAATGTATCCAGCTACAAGGTCGGAGAACCGTCCGGCGTCATCGACAGAATCGAGCACCTGGTGGACGACCTCTTCCGGCAGCCCTCGTTTTTCACCTAGCTCTGCGGCACGCTCGCGAGTTTCCTTATGGAGGGCCTCAAATGCGGGGTCCTTAAGGTCGAGCGGATTCATTTCCTCGGTAGGAACAATGACTGCGCTTAGAAAGCCTTCTGTTTCGGAGTACTGAAGTGCCGTAGCGCGCTGCTCACCTTGCAACAGAAGCTGAACACCGCCTAGGCCACGCTGTATTTGGCCAATCCGTGCTATTACGCCTGTTGTGAAGAGAATATCAGGAGCCGGTTCTTCCGAGTTGTCGCGCTGAGCGACGGCAAAAACAAGGCGATCGCCTTTGAGAGCTGTCTCAATGGCTCGAAGAGTGCCCGGGCGTCCTGCAGCGATAGGTGCAGTGATTCCGGGGAACATGACCGTCCCGCGAAGCGGGAGGACGGGTAAGGTTTGGCGCTGCCCCATTTGATCTGATCCTGTGGGATATGATGAACGTCAATGTCACTTGCGCATGATCCGCACCGCGAGGATCACGCCATCACGGCAGATATTGCAACTTTTGCCTGACCTACTGACGTAAGGGCAGAAGTAGACTATGCCGCGACGGCGTACCTGTCCGGCATCGCTGTTGCGGGTCCCGCGAAGGTGCTACACTACTCGGGTTAACCTGAACGGTACTTACCTGAAACCTCCACGAGTGCCCGACCCTTCTGCCACAACTGCCCAGGACGCTGAGCTTCGTTCCCATGTGGAACGGACGTTAGCTAGTACCTATGAAGTCGACCAAGAGCTTGGCCGAGGCGGAATGGGCATTGTTTACCGCGCTCGTGACAAAAGGCTCAAGCGTCTTGTCGCTATTAAGCTGCTTCCTCCTGAGCTCGCATTCCGTCGCGACATTCGCTCGAGATTTCTAAGAGAAGCGGAAACTGCCGCTCAGCTTAGCCATCCGAATATTGTCCCCATCTACTCAGTTGATGAGGTTGGCAATTTGGTGTTTTTCGTGATGGCGTGTATTGAGGGAGATAATCTCGCGCGACAGGTCGAGAAGCGCGGTCCGCTTCCTGTGGCAGAGGTTCGTCGTTGGTTAACTGAAGTAGCCGACGCGCTTTCATATGCGCACAGCCGCGGTGTTGTTCATCGCGATATTAAGCCCGACAATATTCTTGTCGATGCCGTTGATGGGCGAGCGTTGGTTACCGATTTCGGTATTGCGAGGGCGGCACAGGAGAGTGGCGATGCGTCGCGTCTTACTGCTACAGGGATGGCGATAGGAACGCCAACCTATATGTCACCCGAACAAGCGTCGGGCGAGCGCGATATTGATGGTCGCACGGACCTCTATGCGCTCGGCGTTGTCGCATATCAAATGCTTACAGGCGAACCACCGTTTGTTGGCAACTCGACACCGGCGCTAATGATAAAGCACTTAACTGAGCAACCTGTTCCGGTAGAAGCGCGTCGAGCAGACGTGCCACAGTCGCTCGCAGCAGCCGTGATGCGCTTACTTGAGAAGAATCCGGATCACCGTTTTCAGAGTGCAGCAGAGCTTTCACAGTCGTTGCGCAGTGGTGTAATGCCGGCTCCGATAGCTGTTGCTGGATCACCTGTAACGTTTGACGGACGAGCCATAGGAGGTATGCAGCTTCCTGCCGGTACGTCAACAGCGCGCGGTGTCGCGGGCGACATGGTAGCGCAAGGCGAGCGTGGCTTTGCAGTAACTGATGCGGACTTTGAGAGATGGGACGCACCGCTCGTTGCAGATTTTCGCAAGAAGTTCGCTACGTACCTTTACGTCAACGGCGCATGGGTCGTGCTCAGTATTTTCACGGGCATAGACTTACTTGCTGTAACTACATTCTGGACGATTTATATCGCGTTTAAGTACGCGAAGCTGTGGTCGGACGGGTTTGATTGGCGCGATGTATTGCGTCAACCGCGTGATCGCATGTTTGGCGAGTTGATTTCGGATATTAGCGACTCGGTGCAATCGGTTTTTAGTAAGAAGAAGCGTGACGAGCTGCGTGAGCGCGGGCAACACAACCGTTTGCGTGGAATACTTTCCAATAAGCCGTCTGCGCAGTTGGGGTATTCGAGGCAAGCGTCGTCTTCGCATGCGTCATTACCGGCTCCGGTAGGCTCACGTGTAGGCGGAGGTTTCCCTGCACCACATGTTCCGGTTCCGCTAGAACAATTAGGGCCGTATGCGCAAATTGTTCAGCGTGCTCGCGCAGATCGCGATGAGGTTGCGCGTTTGCTTAATACGATACCTGCGGAGGAGCGCAAACGCATGCCGGACGTTGCGCGTTCTACTAGCGCACTTGTTCAGAAAATGGAGATCATTTCGGCTGACGTTGCGCGATTAGAGCGCGAGCTAGGTGAACGTTCAGCGTCGTCGGTTGAAAACGAGATCTCGCGGCTGGAAATGGAAGCGAACCCATTAGATGCAGCTGGTAGTGATGTTCGTGTAAGACGTCTCGCGTTACTACGAAGAGAGCGTCGAGCTGTAGCGGACAACGAACGTAGAGTTGAAGAAAGGAAGTCTCAGCTAGAGAGCTGTAGGCTTGCGTTGGAGAACGTCCGACTTGATTTGGTGCGTCTTCGCACGGGTAATAGCACCGCGCAAAGCGTTACTCTTATTGCGGAGCAAGCAATGAAACTCGCACACGATGTCGATATTGCTGTTGCAGCGGCGCAGGAGGTTCGCGATGCAACTCGTGAGCCACTGCGCGGTTAGAGTCGCATTCTGGAAGTGACGGTTATGTCGCGCCACGCAAATGCGGGAACGCCAGTGCCGCCATCGTCGCAGTCTCGGGATTCTAGAGAGGCGAAGGAGTTACGCGCGCGCGTTGTAGCTGCCATTGGAAATTCATACGAACTTGGCGAAGAGATTGGGCGTGGAGGGATGGCTGTAGTTTATGCTGCACGTGACCTGAGATTACGGAGAGCGGTTGCGCTGAAAGTGCTGCCGCCAGATATGGCGTATCGCCAAGAAGTCCGCGCTCGATTTGTGAGAGAAGCGCAGACAGCGGCTAGTCTCAACCATCCCAACATCGTACCAATTTACAACGTCGATGAACGCGACGGACTTGTTTACTTTGCGATGGCACTTGTAGAAGGTGAAAGCCTCGCAGATTTGTTGAAACGCGATTCGCTCCCACCTTTAGCGTTGGTTGCATCGGTGATGGAGCAGGTCGCAGACGCACTCGGCTATGCTCACTCGTGTGGCGTAGTTCACCGTGATATTAAGCCCGACAACATATTGCTCGATCGCGAGTCAGGGCGTGCAGCGGTTACCGATTTTGGAATTGCACGCGCTGCCGAAAGTGGAACGCGACTTACTCAAACGGGGATTGCTGTAGGAACACCTGCCTATATGAGCCCTGAGCAAGCGACAGGCGACAAAGATGTTGACGGTCGCAGTGATATCTATGGGCTTGGAGTCGTTGGTTTTCTGATGCTTGCAGGACGCCTTCCGTTCGAAGCGTCGAGCACACCTGCGATGCTAATCAAGCATGTGACAGAGCCGCCGCCGCATCTCGGTGATCTGCGTCCGGACGTTCCCGTAGAAATGGCACTTGTACTTGAAAAGTGTCTGCAAAAGAAACCTTCGGATCGTTACGCCAATGCGCGTGAGCTGCGCGATGCAATACATGGTGCGATGAACCAATCTGCGTCTCGTGCAATCGCGCCGGCTGATCATGTGCGAGTTGTTGTTCCTTCTCCAGCGTTAAACAGGTCGACGTCAAACGAAGGACGTTTGGACGACGGATTGAAACTGGGTTCGCGTGCCGAAGACTGGTCGCCGAAGGCTCCTGTTCCTCCTCAACCTCCTCGACGTTTATCGCCGACCTTGCCGCCGCTAAACCCGAACGCAACTAGCGGCGAGTTTAGAGAATGGCGACGCGCAGTTCGTGCTCATCGTAAAGAAGAGAAAGAGCGTGCGAAGGAGGAGCGAGCAGCGCGTTACGGAGCTGCTAATGGCTATCCGGGGATGTCGGAGGATGGCGGTCATGATGTAGCGCATCGTATGCACGACAGCTCCGCACCTCTTGATGTTCAAGTCAATCGGTTCCAGAGCGTCATTCTAAGGCGTGCTGTTCTTATCGGCGGTCTAGCTGCGATTAATGCGGTTACCACTCCGTTCCCATGGGTAATTTTTCCTGCTTTCGGCATATCGATGTCGCTCGTAAACGACTACGCCCGTTTACGTGAACGAGGTGTTCGTTGGCGCGACATTATTTCTGGAAGTAAGGTGGCGAGGTCAGAGTTAGTGGAGAACGAGCTACCTAGAAACAGTATAGCCGTTGAAGTTACGAGGTTTAGATCTCGGGCGTTTCGTGCCTCAGTGGCCGCTGCTATTAGCATTGCGTCCTTTATTATTGGTGCGTCGCTGAATGCAACGTTCATGATTGTTCCGTTCGCTATCGCCGGTTTAGCTGCGATGGTATTGGGACAGTTGTCAATCGTAAGTGCTGTGAGGTTACGACGTTTAGGTGTTTCTGTGAGAGCCGCTGTTGGTAGCGGCTGGCGGAAGATCGCTAACAAGCCTGATGAAAGGCCGCGTGAAGTAAGGTTAGCAGAGGAAGCCGCACGTGTTGCTGGTGATAGCGTAATGCGTGGGCGTTATGCTCAAACAGTGCGCGACGCAGCAGACGATCGGATGGCGATAAGAGATGCTTCTGCTTTACTGTCTGACGCAGATCGTTCGTTAGTCCCCGACGTTGCTCCTACCGCCGATGCGTTGTTCGAGCGTGTGGGTGCGGCCGCAACGGCGTTGGAGCGGCTTGAAAGCGATTTGCCTATCGGAGCACTTGACGATTTGGACAACAGAATTGCGAGAGTGGAAGCAGAGCCAGTTGATGCGCCCGACCGCGAACGAAGGCATTCGTTACTGAAGCGTCAGAGAGCGTCTTTGCAAGATCTTGATGAGCGTAAAACGGCACTTAAAAGGCAGATAGACAACGCCTCGCTAGCGCTACGCTCGTTAAGGTTGGATATGGTGAAGCTACGGACACTAGGTGTAGGTTCGGCAATTGAAGATGTTAACAGCGTTACTCAGGAAGCGCGCGCCCTGTCGGTAGATATTGGCAGAGCTATCGAAGTGGCAGACGAAATGCGCAAGATTCAGTAGGACATATCTTCTTCGCGCTGTTCGAACTCTGCTATTAGTGTTCGGTGCCCATACCTTTTAGACGCATCAAGTCCACGCGCTATTGCAATTCGCGCTTTTTCTGGACGCTCGAGTTGCAAAAGCAAGTCTACGTAACGCAACCAGCCATTACCTTCGTCATCGTAGCGTTCCAGATAAAACGCTAGCTCACGCTCAGCATCCTCCCATCGTTCCGCTTTAATTAACTCGTTGGCGTATCCGAAGCGCGCGAGTGCGTTGTCGGGTTTCGACTCAACCATGCGCTGCATGGCTTCAAGTCTAGAAGTGTTGTTCATGTGTTGTTCATGCGTTGTTCGTGTTTGCTGACGTTCGCAGCAACAACTCGGCGATGTGCGTGCCGAGAATATCAGGCGCTTCTTCTGGTATCATATGAGCCGCACCTGAAATGCAGTGTACACTTATGTTTTCGCTACACGCTAACTGTAATTCGCCTTTCAAGCTATCAATGCGCTTGCTAGTTACGTATGGGTCACTCTCCCCATGAATAAGTGACAGTTGGCAATTAAGTGCACCGGCGTTCAAACAATCTTTGGTATCTCCCACAGATTCGGAGATTGCACGCAGCTGTGCGCATGCTGAGTCTCTGCCGTCGGAGTAGCGATAGTTTTTGAGGTACACGTCTAGCGACCGCGCACCTGACATGCGGTGGGCATAGCCGCGCAGTAAAGCGGCATGTAGCGCAGACGCCAACCACCCCCCTGATACTCTGCGCCAGAACGGTTCAAGCAAGGCTATACGCCGCATCCTGCGGCTGACATTGGCTTGTTGGGGGGTGCGTCCCACAAGTACAGGCGACACTAAGGCGAGCTTGCCGACGCATTCTGGTGCATCGAACGCTACTCGCATAGCGATAGCAGCACCTGTTCCATGACCGACAATGGTTGCGTTCTTCACTCCAAAAACTGCGAGTAGCGCAGCGATACGTTTAGCGTGCGCTGCTACAGTCATTGGTTCAGAATATGGCGGGTCGCTTCTTCCGTGTCCTAAAAGATCGAGTACAAGCACGCGGTGTCCTTTGGGAATACGAGGGAGAAACTCATGCCAAAGGAAAGACGATTGGAAGCATCCGTGTACTAGCACAACGGGGTCGCCGGCACCGCGCGATCCTGCAGCATAGCAATAGAGGCGAGAACCGCCTATGTCGACAAACTCACCACGCATATGATGCGAGTGGTATGTCAGGAACGGCGACAAATGGGGCCATGATCACGCAATCAAAGCGAAGGCATGCGTGGCAACAAGCGCTTCTAGAAAATCGAAGGGGCGCATTTTATGCGCCCCTTCGTACAAAAATGTCGAGATGAATGCCCGACTTAGCTGTTTCCGCCGCCGCGGCCAGCTCTACCGCCACGTCCCTGTGGCATTTTTGCTAAGTTCTCTTCGTACTTCTTGACCTGATCAGGGGTCAAGACCTTCTTGATGTCATCGGCTTGCTTAGTTTGTAGCTCGCGCATCTTGTTCATCATTGCCGCACGATCATCTCCGGCAGCAGAACGAGCATCTGCCATTGCCTTCTGAGATTCTGTGTAGATGGAGTCGATGCTGGCTTTCTGAGCGTCTGACAATGTGATCCCTTCGAACAGCATTGCTCGACGTTGTGCCTGCATCGCAGCGGCGTCCCCTCTTCCACCACCACCACCGCCCTGAGCGAAGGCGGGAGCAGAGGCAACAGCAAGCAGTGCTGCGGCGGCGACAATTCGGATCGTGGTCTTCATCGGTTTGAGTCAGTACAGGGTGGGACTACAAGAGCCGAGCCCCATTGGGGCTCGCTCCAACAACAATAGACGTTGTAGCTATCTGCAGCGTTAACGGCTGGTATTGAGCTACCTTTAAGCGAGCACAGCAATAATGATTAAGAGGCAAACCACTGTTAATACTGGTGTTAATACTGGCGGCGGGCCGCGAAAGTGATATGATAGCGTTTATGACCAACCCATTATCTGACTTAACACCATTCGGTTTGCCTTTCTCACTGGCGCCGGAGTCTTCACCACCAGTGGAAGGGGGCACGGTACCTCGAGTCTCATTCCCGATTCTATGGATTCTCGCGAATGATAAATCCGCTATCGCGTACCGTAGCTTATCGGAGGTTGCGGGTTTTGGAGCCGATGACGAGCGAGTCGCGGGTATTCGGCATTCTACGTTAGGTGGATTGACCGTATTGATGATGCAAGAGATGGACGGTACATGGAGTTCAGGGATGTTGTCGGTGCCAACTGGCAACACGCTGCTCGGTGTTGGAACCATTCCCTCGTATCGACGCCTACTTGAGTTAGGTTGGAGCCCTGAGCTACCTGGTCTTACAGCTACCAAGCGCCTTTTGTTTAGGCTGCTAGCAGAGGACAACGATGAGTCGCTCCTGTTTGAGCTTGGAGCATCATCAACCGATGAAGAGCTAATTATTAGATCTAGGAAGTTGCTGCGCGAGGCAGCGGCTGCCGCTCTTGCAACCGCCGGTTTCGAGGGAGATCCACGTTTGCGTGGTGCGGCGCGAAGGATGTTGGACAGAACGATGTTGTTTCTTCAGTCACCGCTTGCGCAAAAGCCGTGGATACGAAGTGGCAATCAGCATTTGTTGGCCCCTGATGCGACACCGCCATCGTTTCATTTTTTGACGATGCTTGCACACATGCCTCTATTCAGAAGTGAGCATCATGTGTTCATGGACCGATTGTACAACTACCTATCGCAGCCTTGGCCACGCCAGCAACCAATGCAGCAAGTGGGTTCGCATCTTATTGAGCAATCTCACTATGTATTGGGGGACCTTCTGCCGACCCGTAATGTGATGGACGCTGACATGCCTTCTTCGCTTGCGTGGTTAGAGATAGTAGCGCGGCTGGGTTTTCTTCATCGCAATGACAACTGGACTCGCTTGTTAGACAGGCTGCTCGACGATAGAGATCGAAATGGCGTGTGGCATCCACCAAGGTCTGTTACAATGCCTGAGTTAGTTCCTGTTTGGTCATGGCCGCTGAGAGCGCTAAGTGACAGCAGCGACAAAGCGACGGCATTTTCCGTCGACGTAACATTTAGACTTGGCTTGATAGCCAAGCTATCTGGTCGCGAAATAGAGCTCATTTAAAGTTTCCTATTAGTTTTCGGTTAGATGAACACCGAAAAAGAGAATAACGACGCGATAGAAGAATCGTTTAAGGGGATGGGGCTTGCTGAGCCTATTCTTAAGGCCCTTATCGATGCGGGCTACGAGAAGCCCACTCCCATTCAACAGGAAGCGATCCCTGTTGCTCTTCAGGGGCGAGATTTAATTGGCCTAGCGCAAACGGGAACGGGCAAGACAGCTAGCTTCACGCTCCCTATTGTGCATCGACTATTGGACGGTCCGCGTCGTACGCGATCTTTAATTCTTACTCCGACGCGCGAACTGTGTTTGCAGGTTGAGGAGAGCTTTCGCAAGTACTCGCGCTACGCTCCACTGTCGGTGGTCCCGGTGTATGGAGGGGTTCCTTACGATGCTCAGGAGAAAGCACTTCGCGACGGTGTTGATGCTGTAGTAGCAACACCCGGACGTTTGCTAGATCATCTTGAGAAGCAGAACGTTGATTTCGACTACCTAGAGTCGTTGGTTTTAGACGAAGCCGATAGGATGTTGGACATGGGTTTTGCGCCACAGCTGAATCGAATTGTTTCGCAGATTCCGCGGTTCCGGCAGACGTTATTGTTTAGCGCTACGATGCCCGCTGAAGTTGAAGCGCTTGCACGTAAGTACTTAAGAAAGCCGGTAGTAATACAAGTTGGTCGCCGTTCGTCGGCTGCTTCCACCGTAAAACACGCTGTTTATCCGGTGCCTCGTCATAGGAAATCGGATCTTCTGGTGCATCTGTTGTCGCAGCATATGCACGGTTCTGTGCTGGTGTTTACGCGCACTAAGAGTGGTGCCGATCGTGTAGTTCGAGATTTAGAGCGCGCTGACATTAAGGCAGGCGCTATGCACGCTGACAAATCGCAACAGCAGCGTGTGGCTGCACTAGAGAAGTTCCGTTCTGGCAAACTTCGCGTGCTTGTTGCTACAGATATTGCGCAGCGTGGTCTCGATATTAGCGGCATTACGCACGTCATTAACTACGACGTACCTCAGCAGGCTGAAGATTACGTACATCGTATTGGACGTACCGGTCGAGCTGCGTCTACCGGTGACGCGTACACTTTGATGTCTGGTGACGAGATCGCGATGGTGCGCACTATAGAGCGTACCATTGGTCAGGACATCCCACGTATCTCAGTTGCGGGTTTTGACTTCGGCACCTGAATACGGTGAGGTTTAGTATCTGACCCGTCCCAGCCTAGATACGTTTATTGTATCTGCCTTGGAGGCGCGCTTAACGATGAGTCGAAGGTTTGAGGCGCCCCAGCCGAGCCCTGACGGAGAGTATGCCATAGAATCGCGTGATGCTTCGAGCGTGACACGATGTAGGGCGCCAAGTGCGAACCGATGGGAAGTGTCTTGCTCACTGTGAACCGCGATAAGCCCTTGAGTTTCATCGATACGAATAGCGGTACGTGCTCCTGTTGTAATGGCGACATCTCGAGCTGTTGCAAAAGCGTCTGCTGCGCTTCTGGTCGCAGAGTGAACAGCCGCAAGGTGCATCCATTGCGACGCTGAGCGCAGCGAAACCGACAACAAAATTGCCAGCACTGCTAGGACTACCAGAAGCTCCACATATGTGAAGGCAAGTCGTGATCTCGTTGATGTAGCGGTATGCATCTTTCCTCGCGTTAGTAATGCATGCATATATCATCGTGTCGGTGACAACGTGCGACATCAGTTTGCTGCGCATGCTAGCATTCTCTTGCGGGGTCCATGTTGGCCTCGGTCGTTTCCTACCCGATCTTGGAGTTAGCGTTATGCGTTGGTTAACAGGTCGCGGCATGGTGGTTGCTGCGTTGGTGATAGCAGCTGGATGCAGCGGTACAGGTCTTCCATCCCCTGGTTCGGAGTTGAACACGGGGAACGCCCTTATCGACTTGAACGAGTCAATCGTTACACTTCGTGAGGATGACGCGAACATACAGGCGCAGGTAGACTCTTTGCGTGAAGTTGTAGCCCGTCAGGACACCTTGCTTAGGCAGATAGCCTTGCAGGTTGGTGTACCGATCCCGTCGCGTTAACCGATCTTGTCCAACTCCTTATCAAAACCCCCTAAGATGCGCATTGCGCTTTCCACCGGTGGCGGCGACGCACCCGGACTGAACGCAGTTATTCGAGCGGCTGTACTGTCTGCTAAGACCCGTGGCTGGGATGTACTGGGAATTAAGCGAGGTTACGCCGGTTTGCTTGGTGAAGACGAGATCGTTCCACTTACAGTTGATAGTGTCCGAGGGATAGCGGGGCTAGGTGGCACAATCCTTCGTACGACCAATCGCGGAAGCCCTTTTGCTTACCCAGTCCAGAATGCGGACGGCAGTTGGACGGAGGTCGACCGGTCAGACGAGCTTATCGAGAATGCGCGGAACTTGGGAATAGAGGCGCTGATATCGATTGGTGGTGACGGCTCATTGCGAATAGCGGGGCAGCTATCAGCAAAGGGTATGCGCATTATTAGTGTGCCCAAAACCATCGATAACGACGTGGCGTGCACCATTACGACATTCGGTTTCGACACTGCTGTGAATACCGCAATGGAGGCGATAGACAAGCTTCATACCACTGCTGAGTCGCACGACCGAGTGATGGTACTGGAGGTGATGGGGCGGGAGGCTGGTTTCATTGCCCTTCATGCCGGTGTCGCAGGCACTGCCGACGTTATTCTCATCCCTGAGATAGAGTGGGACATAGAGAAGGTGTGCGAAAAAATCATATCTCGTAATGCGTCGGGACGTCGCTTTAGTATCGTGGTTGTGGCAGAGGGTTCAAAGCCACGTGGTGGTCGTGAGTCTATTATTGGCGCATCGCTCCCGGGCCAAGAACGTCGGTTGGGTGGAATTGCCGAACGTATTGCGCATGATATTCAGCGCATAACGGGCAAAGAGACTCGTTCTATGGTGTTAGGACATTTGCAACGCGGAGGCTCGCCCACCGGTTATGACCGTTTGCTCGCCACCCGATTTGGTGCAGCCGCTGTACAGGCGGTAGCGGACAGGAAGTGGGGAACAATGGTCGCGCTTCAGTCGCCGCACCTAGTCACGGTTCCCATCGACGAAGTTCTTAATGAGGTAAAGCGCGTCGATCCGGCGCACGATATCGTTCAGACGGCACGTATGATGGGGATCAGTTTCGGGGACTAACTGGTCCCAAGATCGTCTGAATTACGGGACGGCTACTGTCATCTGTAGATGACGGTAACGGCGCTATTTCTTGAAAGCGTTGTGCTTTTGGACCGAGAGACTGTTCGGAGGGTACTGTGCTGTCGATACTTACAAGATCGGCCGCACATTTTCGCCGCTGGTCGATGGTGGCATGCTTGCTGCCCTTAGTCTGTGGGCGTCGTAGCTAACTGGCCACGACAAAAGCGAGTTTGTCGCCTTTTCGTCCCATGCCCAAGGGTGCTAATAACCGGGACCTGCGGCGGGCAGAGTTTTATCGAGAGTACAGACGGAGGAGTTGTCATGCGTTACAAAAAGCTGATTTTCGCTGTGGGAGTGGCAGCGCTGGGGCTAGGACTCGGCGCGTCCTCTGTGCACGCGCAGAGTCAGCCGCCGCGAACGCCAGTAAAAAAGGATTCCATCCCGCGTCAGTACATGCCGCCTGCCGGAATGTGTCGCATTTGGATCGATGGTGTCCCGCCGGCGCAACAACCTGCTCCCACTGACTGCGCTAATGCGGTCCGCAATAAGCCGTCGAACGGAAGAGTCATTTACGGTCCCGAGAAGAAAAAAGGATTAGCGGACTCAGGTGACCCGATTCGCAGTTTGACGCCCGTGCAGCGAAAGCCGCCTGGTTCGGCGGCAAACGACTGGGACTCTAAAAAAGTCTCGGATGCTCAATTGTTCGGCGATCGGCCGGCGGGTACACCGCCGGCCGTTTTGTCTCAAGGTGTGACAGTTGGTTCCGGAGCTGTAATGGGAAGCTATGACGGTTACATCATTGCTGGTGGCGGCGTTGCAGTCGGTACTGGAGTGGTAGGTGATCCTAGGTATTTTGCCCAAGGGCGAGGTGTAACTCCGCCTGGTTATGGCTCTAGCGCATGCCTCGATCGGGATGGCGACGGTTGGTGCGATGATTCCCGCTTTGGTCCCCCCGTATGCCTTGATAAAGACCGGGACGGCCGATGCGACGATCTCCCGGGATTTGCATCGCAGGCATATCCGCAGGTGTTACCCCAAATGCGTTCAGCGCTCGACGTGCTTAGCGGTCAGGGATCAGTAGAGGTCATGCAGTGGCTCGGCACCAATGAGTTCACAGTCAGGGTGCCAGACCAAGGTCGAGGCGGTATTCCGTGGCGAGCAATTTTCTTAGATCAGAACAATTCTTTGTTGCAAGTGTGGACAGATCGCGATCGTGATGGGCGAGCTGACCGTGTTGAAGTATTTCGAAACGGACAGCGCGTAAAACTATTTCAGCGCTGATTGGCTGAGAGGAACGACAATCAGCGCTGAAAATGACTACGGCGTGAAGTCGCTGCCTTCGCTGTAGAAATCGGCTTCGAGAATTGTACGTGCTTCATCTGCAACCGGTGATGGCACTTGAAGTGATATGCCGCCAGTAACGGCACCTTGAAACGAAGCGCCGAAAATCCCGGGTGCGTTGCTGTTCATTAGCGACGGTATTCCTTCGGCCTCAAGTGTTTGGCGAGCCATGTCTGCCTCAAGGCCGGTGGAATAAGTCGCAATCGTAACCCACTCTGCTTGGTTGTCGTTGCTCATAAGAGGTCCTTAAGGGGTAAGTGAGAGTAGCGTGCTGGTGGCATAACCGCGTAACTCTTTTCTCGCGCGGCGATTGGTGCATGCACCTGTGCAGAATATACTGTTGGTAGCGGCAGATGGTTGCAACTTTGGGTTAACTTTCGTAGGTGCGCACACCACAAGACCGTTACCTGCCGCTCGACCGCAATGCATACTTGGCGGCGGAACCAAGAACTGGGCGAATAATTGTTATCGCACCAACGCGAGCTGCCTGCGAGACAATAGAACTTGCGGTAGGACTTCATGTTGAGACATACCTTGAGCGTACCCACGGTGTTGAACTGCGTGAGCTTGCGGCGAGCGGTCGCGGATTTGGTATAGTTGCGGGTACTGGTACTGGGAAAACATTGGCGATTCGTCCAATTGCTGAAACGATCCTTGGATCGACCGATTTAAAAGTTGGTGTAGTAAACAGAGAAAGAGAGGCGACGCCAGAAACGCCTGGGTGGAACGTCGTCATCGTAACGACAGGGATTGCGCGCAGATGGTTTCAAGACAACGACATCCTACCACAGGACACCTTAATCGTTGACGAGATACATCAAACCAGCGCGGAACTTGAGCTGTGCTTAGCACTGGGGAAGCGAGTTGGTTGTCGTTTTATCTGGCTTTCTGCGACCGTAGACCCCGCCTTTTATTCGCGGTACTTGAATAGTACGGCAGTGCTTCAGGTTTCATCTTTTGATCCTTCGAAAGCGGCGACTGTTAAGGTCGAGCGAAAGAGAACACTTGAATTCCTCGACGATCGGTTTCTAACGAAGCTGGCAAAATCGGAGCGTGGTGTAGCGGTATTTTTGCCCACGCGGGCAAGTGTGGAAGAGGCGGCGGAATGGGTACGAACGCGCTATCCTCGAATTGCTGCAGCGCACTACCATGGAGGGGAGCCGATTCGCGTGATACGCCCGTTCCTTGAGGGAACGGTGCCGCGACCATATCTGCTTACGATGACTGCAGCAGGACAAAGTGCATTGAACGTGCCCGGGTTGGATACGGTTGTAATTGATGACACACGTTTCGCCAACGTAATTGATCGAGGGCGGAATGTTCTTACTAAAGTGAACCTAGGTGCAAATGAGATCCTACAAATGGCTGGTCGAGTGCATGGTCGAGTCGCGGGTGGTAGAGTGTTTATCCTAAGTGATAGAGACATAAAGTTTGAGACACTCAAGCCTACTGCTCCAGAGTTTCAGTTAGCAGGTGATAGCGAGCGCGTTGCATTAACGTGTGCAGGACTGGGTGTTCGCGCCGATGAACTGGAACTCCCTGTTCCATTAGACCGAGTATCGTATCGCTCAGCGCTCGCCTTACTCGAATCTCGCGGCCTAATTGAAGAAGGGAAACTCACTCGCTATGGCCGTGCAGTGGAAGCGCTCCCTGTAGACCGTGCGTGGGGAGAGCTCATTGTTAATGGTGAAGACGACCTACTGCCTATGCTCGCGGTTATGAGCGGCATTGAGTCGTTGCATAGAATGACACGAGACGATCGTGATCTTGAAGGAGTGGTTGTGCGCGGTAGCGATCATCTTACTGCTTACAATCTGTATGCGGAGGCTTATCGCAATTCGGGGTACATAGGCGACGTTTACGGACTACCTCGTCACCTTTTCGACGCCGAAACTATTGCTGACTGGGCTGAACGCAGAGGAGTTCTAGTCAAATCACTTGAAGATGCGGCACTTGCGATGGCAAGCGTGTATCGCAGCGTGGGTGTTGCTCTTCCCGTTGAAATGCCTAACGCTCGTGACGGTACTTTAAAGCGGTTCCAAGATTTGTTGGCGCGGTTCATGCCTTTCGATCTCGTAATTGAAGAAGAAACAGCTGATGGCCAAGAGGCTCGTGTGTCGCGCACGAGCGTTGCCGGAAGCTGGGGAGCTGTCGCAGGCGATTTGAGATACTTCGCCGATCGATTCGGCATTCCGCGTGCATCAATTGAGGGAACTCAATTGCCGATGCATGTGGTGAGAAAACATTCCGTACGCCACGCCCCAGAGGTGGTGTTCGATGCAACGGTTACAACTTCGCCAGTGGCAATTCAGCGAAGAGTAACATACTTCGGTTTTGATCTTTCGCGTGATTCTGAGCCACTCACTGATTTTGGTGAGTACGCCAACGAAGCTCGTGCGCTGTTGGCAAAGGCGGCTGCTAGAGGTGAATTACCTCACCGATCTGTTAGAGCTAATCAAGCCGTTGCAGACGAAATACGTCAGGTGTGGAGACGGCTTCGCGGGCGCACGACACGATTAGACGAAGCCGCTCTTACGTCGTGGTACTTACAGCAGATGGAGTCTGCGAATAGCTGGAGAGCAGTGCGTGCGCTTCATATGAGGTTGAATAGAAGCGATTTCGTTTCTGACTCTGATGTAGCAGAAGCGCGTGCATTGCCAGACACAGTAATGATCCGAGACAGGTCCATCGCACTTGAGTATGCCATAGAAGAAAACAACAACGAGTTCACAGCTGTTGTGCGACTGGTAATTCCAGAGAAAATGGCGCGTAATTTAGTTAATGAGGAGCTTCCAACCCTTGATCGCGAACTGAGGTTTGCAGTGTTACGTGGTCAACGGGGTGCTGTTCGTGCCGGTACGCTTCAAGAGTTGCAGCTATTGCTGGACATGCCATTTACGGATCGCGAACGCGAACGCAACCGAGGTTCTGAGCGCGACAGGACTAATGGCCGACGTAACCACGGGCGACGTCAAGGACGCGGTAACCCAGAATCAGGGAACCGCAATCAACGTCGGCGTCGCCGCCGCTAGTTTTTCTTTTTCTCCGTTTCTTTAGCTAGGAGCGTAAACTCTGTTTGTCGGCTTACCGATTTACCAGAGATAAGGTCGTCAACCTTGATATTGAGGCGATAATTACCAGGTGCTGTTTGGTTGAGTCCAATGGTGACCTGATCGAGAAGCGCATCGCTGTGTTGACGCAACTGATCGTACGTAACTGTGAGGGAATTATTCCCATTAGGGTTCCCCTGCAGAACGTTTGTAACGTTGGCCACGATACGAGCACCGATTCCGCGCAAATTGTTTTTGAACAGACGCTCAACGCCAATAGTGACGCGGTACTTGGCGTCTCCGTCATGCGCGTTGAGTCCGTACGTTTCCCACAGTAGTCCCACGGGTTGGTCTACATCAAAGAAGCCAACCGTGGGTTTTATGCTAACGTCGGTCCATCGCGCTAAGGCGCGCGCAGCAGTAGGTGACGGAGCAGTAAAAAGTACATCGCTCATTGCAAAGCCCGCCAAGCTTTCATTGCGAACGTCCTCTCTACCAACTGCAATACGTTCGACATCTGGCTGCTCAGCGTTCACGCGTACGCGACTAAGACTCCCTCCAACTCGACGGCTCCACCAAGCATTAATGTGGCTGGGTAGATTCTCGCCCTGAACCGTTGTTCGTTGACGATCTGATACAACAGTTCGAGCGTCGGAGTCTTGCACATCTAAGAAAACATCAATCGGGAGCTGACCTCCGAACTCAGTATTGTGAAACAATGCTAGCGTAGGTAAAGCGGCTGCGATAACCAAATCTGATGAATCAGAAGTCGCACGGAATCGCGCGACGCGTGTGAACATAGGAACAGATCTCGCTACCTCTTTGACATTATCCCACGAAACGGGGAGTTCAGTGTGCTGAGAATCCTTGGCGACAAGATCTTGTCGCGAGTTGTGTGCTACTCCGAAGTACGGAGTGAATCGAAAAACAAAAGAGAGCGTAGGGTACACCCATACCAATCTGTGCTCGTCACTCTCGCGTTGCGGATGAACGTTGTATACCTCATCCGGTGGGCCATAACGTACATATACATTGCCACGATCGCTGGTAGAACCACGTAGGCTAAGGTCATCTGAACTCCACAGTAAATCGGCTTCTACGATTCGCGCTTGAAACTCCAGCAATACTTCGTTGTAGCTAGTGGATGATCGCGGATCGCTGCTAAACCAAAACTGTCGTTCCCATTTCTCGCGTTGCTCCTTGCTTGCTTTAGCAAATTGCACGGAGTCAGGTGTTACATCACTCTTGTTAAATGTGCGAGGAGCAAGAAGTCTTTCGAAGGCTTGATAGTGCGATTCTTCCTCCGGAGACATAAGCCCAAGCGCTCGCTGAAAGGAACGATCGGCACTAGCTGCATCGCCCATTCTGAGTTCGGCGACAGCGATTGTGAGCCAGCCGAAAGCGCTGTCAGGAAACTGCGAAATGACAACGCCCGCCGATTGGCGTAGTTCGGCCCATTCTCGTCGTTCAACGAGTGTCATGAAGTAGTGACGAGCAGCGCTAGTATTTAACGGATCAATAGTTCGAGCGGAGTCGAAAGCATTGCGCGCGAATGTGTAGTTGGTTCGACCAGGAGGGGGTGAAAGCTTCTGAAAAATCTCTCGAAAGTATGATCCCCACTTGTCTCGACGAACGCTACTTGGCAGCGAGACCGACTCGCTGACGTTGCCTCCCATTACCGGCGAAAAATTAGGAGAGACATCTGGAGGTATGCCGACGAGAACTCTATGTGCAACTGCTTCGTAAGCGCGCCACTCGTGCATTCCGCGTTCATCTAAACTACGCGATAACACAATGTCGTTGCCATTCTTAGCAGCGGCTTCCATGGAGCGGTCAAAAAAACCGTTCGCACCTGCCCGTACAAATGTGTTCCCCGTGGCAAGTGCGAACTTACCTAAATCATACCAATACTGTTCATTGTCTCCTGCTAATTGGGCGCCTCTACGCAACGCGGAATCTGCCACAATTCTTATGCGCGCCATACGCGGATCCATTATGATTCCGCTCTTAGCGTTTTTGGTGTATGCCCAGCCGAGCATCCCTAGTTCGTGCCAGAGCTCCGCGTTACGCGGTGATTTTCTGACAGCCTCTTCTAAGTAATTAATAGCGCGAACGGTGTCGCCTTTTTCAACGAAGCTACGGGCAGTGTCTATTGCGCTTGATTCTTGCGCAAAGGTTGCGGTGCTGACCGAAACGAGCAGCAGTACGAGTGACGCGTGTTTTAAGCAGACCATCTATTCCTCCCCGAGTGGAGTACTGTGCTGCTCGCCAAAAGATGGCGCGTTTAGCTTTCGGTCTAACGGTCGTCGGCTACTTTTGCCAACTCATGTAATGCACGTTCAACAGTGCCCGTCCAACGTTTGAGACGTCCCCTCATATCGGCCAGCTGTTCACGTAAGTGCTCAGCATTAGCACCCGCGTCTTCTTTTTCGGTGTGAAGTGTTACCACACGTTCGCGCATAAGTGCCACGACTTCAGACAACCGTTCGCGTTCACGTTCGCTTTCTTCGAGCATTTCGTGAACACGAGCTCGAGTTAGCGTCATAAGTCGACACATCGCATGAAACGCATCTCGTTCTGCGACAAGCTGTCGCCGCGATTCAGCGTCCTCTGCAATACGTTCGCGCAATCGAGCGAGCCGTTGCACAAGGGAGTCTGTTCCATGCTTAGCGGTGCCGGGACCTAGCACTGCTAGTGCCGCTTGAATTTCGCGGTCCAACTCGATCGCGCGTTTAGCGTGGTCGTCACGCGCGTTGCGAGTTTCGTCTAGCGTGGCAAGGGCTTCCCGAAGTGCACGTAACTCGACAGCGATACGACGGACACCTCGCGCATCACCTTCTGATACCAACCAGCGAAGGGACGCCACGAAACCACGTTCTAGGGCATCGTCGGTGTATGATCCAGCGGGTGGCGTTACTCCGTACGACGACCGCGGAGTTGCAGGCGCGGCGTCTTCACGCACTGGGCTAGTTGCGTCTGCAGGGGTTGACGGAGTTCGCCACTGCGCCACTCTTTAGCCCGCCACGAGCAAAGCGTTGCTTCGTGCCCTATGTCTAGCAGCTTTAGCACGGTTGCCGCATGTCCCCATATCGCACCAACGACGCAAACCGTTTCTGGTGCTGTCAAGAAAGACGCGGTGGCAGCGCGGGTCAGCGCAGCGGCGCACACGATAAAGCTCGCCAGCAACAATTGAGTCGGCGGCCGACTCAACTATTGGAATCATCATGCCGGCGAAGGCATCACCAATAGGAACAAACTCGCGAGCAAACTCGCCACTTTCTCTTCGTTCAAGTTTGCGGGTGCCTGCGCTCCTGCCTAACACTCTATTGATCTCAGTAACTGCGTCGTCGTGGACACGCTCAACGATGGTGCCTCGTTCTGCGAGCGCACGAAGCGCGTTGCGAACTCGTCGTGCGTCCACTAGGGTGGCAGTGGCTGCGGCCGGCTGTAGGAGGGCTCGACGTCTAATACCTGCGGCGAGCTCATCGTCGATGGCTTTCCCTACTGCAAGCCAGCTAACAAGCGCCTCAAAGTCGCGTAGCAGATCGCTACGTGACAGTTGGGTTGCAGAGTCTGTATTCACAAACTCTAACCACAGGCGGTGTCGCGGCCTAATCGCTTCTGTAGGCGATAACTGCAGCGGAGTCCAGTTGGGCGCAGCTGATGAGTTGGGCATCTCGTTGCGCCTACGTTACTTGACTACATGGCTGCAAGCAAGCGCTATTCACACTCTACGTTTTAATCACGCTTCTTTCTAGCCGCGCACTTTCACTAGCCAGATGATTCAAACAGTTGCAGTAGGTTCTCTAAACCCTGTAAAACTTGCTGCAGTGGACGCGGTTATTTCGCGACTTTCAAGTAAGGTCACGGTAGTCGCAGTCGAGGCATCAAGTGGTGTAAGCGATCAGCCGTGGGGAGACGCAATGACTAAACATGGTGCGCTAAACCGAGCTCAAGGGGCGCTTGAGACGGCCAACGCACAGTTGGGCGTCGGCATTGAAGGCGGAGTCGTACAAGAGGAGGATGGGAGCGTGCGAACTTGTGCGTGGGCAGCGGCTATTGATCGCGACGGCCGCGTGTCGTATGGAGGGTCGATGTCATTGTTGTTACCCAATCGGGTGGTGGCGCTGCTGCACGAGGGGCGCGAGCTAAGCAAAGCAATGGACATTGTAGCAAACCAGACTGCCACCGGACGCGGGCAAGGAGTAGTTGGAATACTTACGGGAGAGCTAATCGACAGGCAGCGCGCGTACGAACCGCTGGTTATGTACGCGCTTGCCCCGTGGATCGCCCCCCGTTACTACGACAGCTACGCCGACTGCTTCGGGTTAGGCTTGTAAGCCAAAATTGGTACATCTGCGCCGCGTAGCACCTCATCGGCTACGCTTCCTAGCATTAGGCGCATTAAGCCGCTGCGTCCATGCGTCGCGATAGCGATGGCCGCAGGCTGTAACGACTTCGCGACCTCAATTATCGCGCTCCCAACTGCCATATCAGTAACGACCCTTGTAGCCGTTCCAGGAGGGCAGGAAGCGGCGGCTACACGCTCTAGGTAATGCTCGCGGTTTTCCTCTTGAGCTTGAAGATCTTGTGGGTCTGCAATGAGCGCTTCAGTGCCGAAGGGCGCCATGGGGATGGCCGCGGGGATGGTAACACTCATTAGCTCCATTCCCAACTGCGCTGAGCTAGCAAAGGCTACCGCGTGCGGCAGTATAGACTCAGCGAATTCCGAGCCGTCTAGCGGACACAACAGCGTTCCGTCGATAGGGACTTCCGGCGTACGACCATCTTCGAGAATTCTTACGAGTAGCGTCGGCGTCGACGTCCTAGTTACGTAAGCAGACGCAACACTCCCCAAACGGAGGCGATTAAAGCCGCTTCTTCCGTGTGTAGTCATAACCGTAATGTCTGCACCGATCTCAATCGCATGTTCCGCGATAGTCTCGACTACGGTGCCGTCGAGCACAGTTCCAGACGCCTCAATCCCCGATTCGATGAGCGAGGCGACTATTCTTTGCATTTCCTGTTCACTTCTCTTTCTCTGTTCAGTCACTACAGATGAGTCGTAAACAGGGACGGCGACCTCACCGGGCACGAACGGGATAAACGTGCTGGGATCCATTACAGCCAGTACATGGACGCGAGCGCCACAGCGCCGCGCAATGCTGCTGGCAACAGGGAGAGCTCGCGAGCTCGTCTCGGAGCCGTCGGTAGGAACGAGGATGGTGTTGTACATAATCTCTACACTGCCCTGAGTTGACGTTGCTGGCTAGGGGGAAAACCCTGACATCCCGGGTATATTTCAAATATGGAGCCACCGAAGAAAACCAGCATCGTGTATGAACGAGCCCGTTGGGCTGATGTCGATCTCGTCGGTATTATGCGGTACAGCGCGTTTACGCGCTTTATAGAGCTGGCCGAACAGGAGCTAATGCGCGACGCGGGGACGTCGTTTTCGGAGATATTCGATGCGCCAACGATTTGGCTCCCTAGGAGACAGCTCACAATTGAATATCTGGCGCCTGTGAGGTTGGATGAGAAGCTCGAACTGGAAACGTTTTTGTCACACATGGGCGACAGCTCCATGGTTTACCACGTGGATATGCGTAACGAGGCCGGTGTCTTAGTCGCAGCAGCATCGCTGGTAGTGGTTTCGGTGGCCGTTTCCAATTTCAAGAAAGTCCCGCTCGATA
This sequence comes from uncultured Gemmatimonadaceae bacterium, assembly GCA_964474535.1. GTDB lineage: Bacteria > Gemmatimonadota > Gemmatimonadetes > Gemmatimonadales > Gemmatimonadaceae > Gemmatimonas. The sequence goes on along the minus strand of CAYYSP010000007.1, from coordinate 72,051 downwards.
GGAGTTTTCGCGAGCTGCTTTCACCGTACATAGGTAGCGTAGAAGCTGTTCGCGCTAGGAGAAGTAGCGGAAAATGAGTGATAACAAACAAGCTGCGCTAGCAACGCATCCGCCTGCCGAAGCAGCTGGTTTTACGTACATTCGTAAAGGTTTCGGATTAAAGTCGGATGTCGAAGAAACACTTGCCGCAGATTATACGGGGCGGCTGGTCGACTTGCTTCGTGCGCGCGATCACACGCTTGCCGTTGGTGATACGACTATTCGACTCGCAAAGGAGTTTGGTTTTTGTTACGGCGTCGAGCGCGCGGTCGATTATGCCTACCAAACAAGACTTAAGTTTCCCGATCGGCGAATCTTTCTCGCCGGCGAGATTATTCATAATCCGCATGTAAACTCACGTTTACGCGAAATGGGAATTGTTTTTCTTGGTAACAGCACGCGCGGCTTCGACTACTCCGGAGTTGAACCAGAAGATGTCGTAATATTGCCTGCATTTGGTGTAACTATTCACGACTTTCAAACGCTTCGTGGCATTGGTTGTGTTGTTGTGGATACCACCTGCGGTTCGGTGCTAAACGTTTGGAAACGCGTTGACGTGTACGCTCGTGATTCGTTTACTGCTCTTATTCACGGCAAGTATTACCACGAGGAAACTCGCGCTACGGCTTCTCAAGTGATGAAGTATCCCGGCGGTCAGTACATTGTTGTTCGTGACATGGCGGAAGCCGAGCTAGTAATGGACTACATAGAGGCATCGGTAGGAATCGAAACAGCTCGCAAGCCGTTAACGCGTGCGGAGTTTATGGAGCACTTCGGTAAAAGTACATCTGAGGGTTTTGATCCGGATGTACATTTGGTGCGCATTGGCGTAGCCAACCAGACAACCATGCTTTCGCGCGAATCGCTTGCTATTGGTGTTGCAATGGGCGAGTCGATGTCACGTGCGTTTGGTGAATCACACAAAGCCGAACACTTTCGCACCTTCGATACAATCTGTAGTGCCACCCAAGATAGACAAGATGCAGTTATGGCTCTTCTTAACGAAGGGGTGGATGTAATGGTTGTTGTTGGCGGCTACAACTCAAGCAACACGATATCACTCGCTGCGCTTTGTGCGGAGCAGGTTACAACGTTCCATATTGCAGATCCCGACGAAATTGACGTTGCAGAGAACGGCGTAAGGTATAGATGTATCGGCTTGCAGCATAAGGAAGCGCAGCAAGCACCATGGCTTGAGCGTTCGGCTCCTCTGGTAATAGGTGTAACAGCTGGTGCCAGCACGCCCAATAATAAGATTGGCGAGACTGTTGCGCGTATCTTGGCTATTCGTGGTATAGATGCAACGCAGGTAAGATGATGTTGTAAAGGTTGTATGATGGTGCGACACGTCGTAACATCAGTAGCAACTTCCTTCCATAAGATTGGCCGCACAACACATGTGCCAGCCTGTATCGCCACACCTGTCACAAGGATGACACATGTCGTCACAGTTTCTTCGTCGAGCAGCTCTTTACTTTGCTGCTTTAATAACGGTCGCCTCTTGTGGGGGCAGCGGAGATGCAGATCCGCCTCCAACCACACCTCCGCCAATTCAACCGCCTCCAGAGCAGGGTTCGATTGCAATGGCGCTGTCTTCGTCGAGCGGAACTGTAACTGGTAGTGGCTCTCTTACAACGGTTGTTTCTGTAACGCGCTCGGGCAGTTTTGCTGGATCAGTAACGCTCGCTACGACTGGTTTACCCGCTGGTGTTACATCGTCGTTTACGCCAACGTCGCTTGCAGCTGGGCAAACTTCTAGCACGCTGTCGTTAACTGTTGCTGAGAATGCTGCAGTTGGCGAGTATGTCGTTACCGTTCGCGCGTCTGGCCAAGGGGTAACTACTGTTTCGGCGAACTATACGCTAACGATTAATGAAGCCGCGGGCGCTACACTTTCTGTAAGTCCTGGTACGGTAACTATTCAACAGAATGCGTCGGGCAACGCTGTCCTCACAATACAAAGGCAGGGCGGATACGCCGGTGAGCTTCATTTCGTATTCTTGGGTGTTCCAGTTGGAGTTGAAATAAACTCCGATCCGGCACGTACTACGGGGTCGTCAGCTAATGTGACGATTGACGTAACATTTGGAGTAGAGCCCGGCACCTATCCGATTGAAGTTCGTGCAAACGGAAGTAGCCCTGCAGTAACAGCGATCGCAAACTTTGATTTGATAATCGTGCCTCAACCGACAGTAGGAGAGATGACGTTCTCACCTACCTCTGTTGCCGCCTTACAAGGCTCCCCGAGCAATGTTGATATCACGCTCACTCGAGAAGCGGGGCAAACTGGAAGTGTAACATACACAGTTGAAAACCTACCCTCGTCTATTACTGCGTCATTCTCTCCCAACCCAACCACCGGTAACACAACGCGTTTAACGCTTAATGTTGCGATGTCGCATCCGGTTGGAGTGATCAGTGTAGTTGTTCGGGCTTCAATTGGTGATAGAAGCTCTGCTAAATCGCTACAGATTGTTACAGGCGCGTTTACTCCACAAGATTTTTCGGCGACCATCAATCCATCCGCTCTATCGATTCCAGTAGGCGGCAACGCTCAAGCGCAATTAACGATAGCACGAAGCGGAGGCTACGCAGGGCAAGTATCGTTTACTGCCTCAGGTTTGCCCGCAAACTCATCGTTTAATGCGCCAATCTCGGTACCACCACAGAACGTGGTCACCGCTACGTTCACTATCAACGGTCCTACTACGCCGGGTACGTATCCCATTACGTTGAGAGGAACAGGCGTTGGACTTACAGGCGAACGCACTGTCAATTTGTTGTTAACTGTTACAGCTGGTAGTGGAAGCGCTTTGGCTTGGAAGTTTTGCGCTCCAGACAGGCAACCACTTTGGTTTGGCGTAAGAGAGGGTTCAGGAGCTTGGGCTCAGGTAACTAAGGGTGCAGGTGATGCGTACAACGCAACACTCAACGCGAATGGGCAAATAGCGTATGTGCTCCCTTCTACCGGAGGGTTTGACGTGTTCGTATTCGGTGTTACACCGCAAGAAGCGGTGCAACAGGCGTTCCGCGAATGTGTCGACAACCCAACGAAGCGAACTGTCAACGGCAGCTCCACTAATCGGCCGGCATCTCGAGGAACGTGGGCAATGCTCGGCGGAGCAATCAGTTACGCGCCGGCTGGGTTGGATGTATTCACTATTGCCGGTGCGGCAACAGGAATAAAGGATCTCCTCGCATTCACAGTCTACCAAGAAGACGGTGTTATACTCGATCATACTCGAGGAATAATTAGACGAGATATTAACCCGGCGAATGGTGCGACACTTCCCGTGCTCGACTTCACCAGTGCGGAATCGTTTAGTGTAAGTAGCATTACCGAAAACTTCGCGAACACTAACGGGGAAGCATTTACGTCTATTATGCAGTACATCACGTCCAACGGTGTAGTTGGTTCATTCGGGATAGTTGGTCCGTCTGCCAACGCTACACGGTCGATAGTTGGCGTTCCAGTAGCATTCAGGCGAGCAGGCGATCTGCATATGCTTACCGCTGTAACATCGAATTTGTCGGCGCCTCGCCAAATAATTAGATACTCGTACAACGTTACCGGTGATACCGATCCTACGTTCGGCCCCCTACTAGATCCTGCAACGACAACGGTACTAGGCAGTTCACCCGTTCGTATTAGGACAACAGGAAACTGGCAGTCTGACTACGGTGTGAGCGGCGCAACATCATTTATTCAAGTGTCAAACGCTAGGTCGGTTACGGTAACCGCATCGCGTGACGCACTTGGTGGTGGAGGCTCATATACATACGAGATTCCAGACTTCTCTTCAGCGCCGGGTTGGAACCCGACGTGGATGTTGCAACCTGGAGTGCAAACGAGCGTTACGGTATCACTCATAGGTGTACGCAGTGGTAGCGTAGCAGCTCCTACTAACGGCACCGATCTCATCTCTGCTCAGCGGATCACAACGATTACACCGTAAGAGAGTGCACGAGTAAGGTGCAGTAAGAAGCCCCCTTCACCATGCGACGTACACGCATGGTGAAGGGGGCTTAGTTATAAACCGACAGTTCGTTCTGTTTACAAGGATGTATGGCTCCTTCGTGTAAATCTTGTAATGCCGTAACTATCTAGTTCGGTGCCCGTACACCAGCTCCTCCGTAGTTGCGACTACCTCCAATTACGGGGCCGTCTATGCCAACACCGTAGTTGTTATCAATGTTTGCAATGTACTGACGTATGCTTCCTGGGAATGGAGTTGTGCGTGCGTTTTTGCCAAGTGGATCCGTGTACCACACGGTCGGGCCGCCCGCGTTCTTTATAGTATTGTTGTTAATGTCTATTTGACGCCTTACGCCGTTAAATCGCGATGACGGATCGTCGTATGAAAGAGGAAGCAGAACTCCGTCTTGGAAAACACTCATGCCGCTACATTCAGAACCGCGTGCACGCCGCTCACCTAGTGTCATCGTACACAATGAAACCGGACGTGCTACCAAGCCTTCTACGTCGGCATCGTAGTAACGGCTTGGTCTGAATACTTGGAAGTATGGATCAAATGCAGCTATTTGCTTTCCTTCGGCCGTTCGTATTTCATTGTGGCTTTCCCAGCTTTCGTGCAACACGTTGTAATCTGACTGTCCACCGTCACCCACAAGAATGCGAGACAGGACACACTGAGCATCAGGGATCTTACGTTGACCGTTCCCGGAGGGTGAGTTTGCAGGCGTCGCAGTACCTGCTTGGATCTTCCCGCCGCAGGTGCTTGTAAACTCTCCTGGGCGGCCAATGGCTGCTATCATCGTAACATGCAGCTCGGTTTTGTCGTTACAACGCAAATGATATATCAGTTCATGTAGGTTGTTAGTGAACGCATCTCGCGAGTGTGTGCCCTGATGCAGCTTCGCTAGCACATCGCATTTGAGTTCGACAACACCGCCGGAACCACCTTTAAGTCTGAGAAGAACATCGTTCTCCCACTCAATTTTGTGTCCCACATGATCTTCGTGTCTGTGCAAGCCAATTTGGGCAGCATCTAGCTGCTCATTCGCATAGCCAAAGGGCAAATCGCCTGTGGTCTTATACAAAGCAGAGCCTCGCGGATCGCGCCCATGTTCATGACCAAAGCTGCAACCTGTGAGCGGATCATTAGGTGGATGCCAAGTTGGATACAGCTTGCCGTCCGGACCAACTGCGGCAAACCGATCGTGCTGCTCCTTTGTGCAGTTGTCCGTGCCGCTGGGCGTCCAAATGCCAAATGCACGTGACGGAGACGTCGATCCTATGTCAACGTGGGCAGGGGCCGTGGCAGTTGAATCGGAGCATCCGTACGCAGCGGCGAAACACAGCGCAACTACAGGTAAATAGAGTCTGTTCATCGTAAGTGGTGTCGTTAAACGTGATTAAGGCTTAGCCTGCTGTTTGTGCCAAGCAAATGCGATTGATGTTCGCAGCATCATAAGGCGAGCATTTTCGTTGATGGTATTGTTTGTAATGTTGCTGCGGAGACGACCGCCAGTTGATGCGACAACTGAAACCGTTGGCGATAGAACGACATTAGCAGTACGCCACTCGTAGCCTGCACCAAGTAGTACTGAAGGAGACTTAGTGGTAAAACCTGCAGCGCCATCGGTAACTCGAAAGCTCGCAACGCCTGCTCCACCGGCGAGGAAGATGCTGCTTCTGGCTGCGGGGTACACACGTGCAGTTAGGTGAGTACCTCGCGAAACTCTGTCTATTCCACCGCCAAATACATCAATCCATGCGTAACTGTCAGCACTTAGCAATAGCCTTGGTGCCACTCGCACTCCAATCGATCCATCAACAACGTAGGCTTTTCTAGATTCATCAGTACAAGTGGTACAGTGCAAGCCGGCCGATCCGCGCCCTATTCCGATTGCACCCCACAAGCCAATTTGCGCGGCAGTGTGATTAAGAGCTGCGCCAATAGAAGGCGGCTTCGTTGCTGTTTGCGTTTGAGCTACAGCAGTTGCCGGTAAAACAGCTGAAGTAGATAGCAAGACAACAGCTCTGGCTATCTGCGTTAAACGAGAATAAAGAAAGCGGTGCGACATCTAGGCTCCATGACTGGTCGCCACCAATGTCGTTTGTTCGCGCCGCTTATGCTCCTACCTCGTGGTAGCGCGCTCGCACATTGTGTAATGTCGAGCCACTACTGTAACTCGAATAGCTTACGCGAAAACCTCGAAAATACCGGCTGCCCCCATGCCGCCACCTACGCACATCGTGACCATGCCATAACCGCCTCCACGCGCACGTAGTTCATAGATGAGTTGCGTAGTTAGCTTCGCGCCCGTAGCACCAAGTGGGTGACCTAGCGCAATTGCGCCGCCATTCACGTTTACACGGGACCTATCGAAACCGAGCTCGCCAATCACTGCCAACGCTTGTGCCGCAAATGCTTCGTTGAACTCAATGAGTTTGATGTCATTAAGAGACAGCCCAGCGCGTTGCAAAGCCTTTGGTACGGCGGCTACAGGCCCTATTCCCATTATATCGGGATCGACGCCCCCCGTCGCAAAAGAAACGAATCTCGCCAACGGTTTTAACCCCAGTTCGTGAGCGCGCTTGGCGTTCATAACCAAAACAGCCGCAGAGCCGTCTGAGTATGGACTAGCGTTACCAGCAGTTACGGTACCGTTCTGTTGAAATGCGGGGCGTAGCTTGCTGAGCGCTTCAATCGTGGTTTCCGCACGAACTGTTTCGTCTGTATCAAAAGTAAAATTGTCGACGGTTTTATTAGCACCGCTCCAACGTTCTCTCGTCGTATGCACGGGAACTATCTGTTCACGAAAACGACCTTCACGTATTGCTGATGCGGCGCGCTGCTGTGATTCATACGCAAACTCGTCCTGTGCCTCACGCGAAATGTTCCAACGCTTAGCAACACGTTCTGCGGTGAATCCCATACCGATGTATGCTTCCGTAATGTCTGGAGACAGTCTGGTGTTGTACCCTGACATTGGCACTTGGCTCATCATTTCGGTTCCACCTGCAAGTATGGTGTCACCCATTCCTGCCATTACAGCTTGCGCCCCGTACGCAATAGACTGCAACCCTGATGAGCAGAACCTGTTAACAGTTGCTGCCGATGTAGCTACAGGCAATCCTGCACGCAGCCAAGCTAGTCGAGCGTGGTTAAGCCCTTGCGATCCCTCAGGCATCGCACAGCCCCACTGAACATCCTCGATGATCGCAGGGTCTATCCCCGCACGTTTAATTGCTTCCTGCATTACTGCGGAAGAAACGTCTACAGGGTGTAAACTGGCGAGCGAGCCATCGGCCTTGCCGCGTCCGACTGCTGTTCGCACTGCGCTGACGATTACGACCTCGGTCATATCATCTCTCCATGCACTGCGTTAGTTACGCAGCGGCTTACCGGTCTTAAGTGTGTATGCAATGCGTTCTTGCGTCTTTGCCGTTCCCAGTAGCGATAAAAACTTCTCTCGTTCTAGGTCTAGCAGATCTTGCTCTGTAGCCGTACGTGGAGCCCCATCACCACCACACAACACATATGCTATAGCTTGTCCAACTACGACATCATGATCTGATATTTGACCAGCTTCCTTCATAGACCACAATGCGTACTCTAGGTTTCCGATTCCGCTTCTCCCTAATACGGGGATGGTACGTTCTAGCGGGGGCAAGTAACCGGCAGCTAAATCAAGTACGCGAGCTTTAGCGTCTGCGATGTGATGGTCTCTGTTCATACTTATGCGATCATGGTTGTTTAAGTATCCCATTGATCGAGCTTCATGTGCTGCTGTTGATGTCGCGCCCAGACCAATGAGTTTGAACGCACGTTTAACTGCTTCGAACAGGTCGGCTTCTTCATACTTAGAAAGCTCAGATGTAAAGCGCACTAACAACTCTTTAGTGCCGCCTCCGCCTGGAAGTAGACCAACTCCAGCTTCAACGAGCCCCATATACAGCTCAGCATGTGCCTGAACCGCGTCGGCGTGCAACGTAAACTCTGCACCTCCGCCTAAAGTCATTCCGGCAGGTGCAATCACGACAGGGAAGGGGGCTCGTCGAATGGACATAACCGCATCCTGAAACGTCTTGCATGCAGCCTCAATGTCTTCCCAAGCTCCGGCTGCAACTGCAAATGATACGGCCGAAAGGTCAGCGCCAACACTAAATGCACGAGCGTCTTCGTTGCCAATCACTAAACCCGCGTAGCCAGAACGCTCCACATGTCGCAGTGCGTCGGCCAATCCTTTAAGCACGCTATCGCCAAGCGTGTTCATTTTTGACCGGAACTCGAAACAAGCAACGCCGTCGCCGATATCTACTAAACGCGATACGCCGTTGTCCTGAAGAACTCGTCCTCTCTTGGCCAAGCTATTAAGCGAAATGCTGTTCGGCACGTCGGGGATTGGTTCGTACATGCCGTCGAAGGCCAAGTATTCGTCATCACGGTAGAATCCTCCAACTGCCTGTTCAAGTAGTTCGGGGAAAGCGAGGCCACGCATTCCGAACTCATCTTTTAGCCAGTCGATGCCGAGTGCATCAATTACTTGAAATGGTCCTGCTTCCCACCCGTAGCCCCATACCATCGCCCGGTCTATCGAAACAATATCATATGCAAGTTGCGGAGCCATTGTTAACGCATAATGCGCAGCGTCAACAAGATGGTCGCGCAAAAACTCTCCCTGAGAGCCAGAATGATTCTTTACTGCCTGCATTCGGTGTGCAACTGGCAGTTTAATTGCTTGGCCGATATCTCCACCCTCAAGTCGTTTTTGTGCGACCCAAGTAGCGCTTTTCCAATCGAAAGATAGTGTCCCTTCTTTGGTCTTACTGTAAAATCCGCCGCCGCTTTTATCTCCGAGCTTTCCTTTTTCAACCAACTCTTTGTGCACCCACGTAGGCAGAGAAAGGTCTTCACCGGTAGCAACAGTTAGCCCCTTTGTCACATGAGCTAGTACGTCTAGCCCTGAAAGATCTGCGGTGCGGAAGGTGGCAGTTCGCGCTCGTCCAATGTATGAACCCGTGAGCCCGTCAACTTCGTCTATCGTTATACCGTGTTCTTCCATGCGGCGTATTGCGGACACCATTCCAAAAACGCCGAGTCTGTTGGCAATAAAACCCGGAACATCTTTCGCGATTACGACTCCCTTACCCAAGATTCGCTCGGCGAATGAACGCATAGCACCGATAACTGCCGGATCAGTTTCTACTGTCGGAATTATCTCCAGCAAATGCATGTAGCGCGGAGGATTAAAGAAGTGCGTGCCTAAGAAGCGACGGCGAAAGTTTTCGCTTCGTCCTTCAAGGAGCACATTCATTGGGATGCCAGAAGTGTTCGAAGAAACAATCGCCGACGGCTTCATAATAGACTCCACCGCCGCGAACAAAGCTTGCTTCGGTGCAGGAAGTTCTACAATAGCCTCGCATATCCAGTCACATTCGCTGAGCCAAGAGATGTTGTCGGTTGTGTTTCCCGTTCGTACATGAACTGCTAACGAAGCATCCATGAATGAAGCCGGCTTTGACTTCAGAGCTTTCTGTAGGCCATTTCTAGCTGGTGCATTACGGTTTGGCGACGACGGATCGTCGTGTCCGGGGACGTCTAGTAAAACAACACGGCATCCAGCAGATGCAGCGAGCGCGGCAATGCCGCTGCCCATTGCTCCTGCACCAACTACGCCAACGGTAGTCACGCGCATTCAGCTCTCCTGAAGGTACATCCTAAACTTCCAGCGGTGCATCGAACAATGGAAGTGCTGCGATGACATTACACCTTTGCTAAGCCGAATTCGAAAGCTACAGCGGTAACTTTGCTGTATAGGTGAGACGCCTTTAGCGGAAACGAATACCAATGCGATGGATGCCGCCTGTAGCTTCTCGTGAAGGCTCGAAGGTGTAGTCAACCGAGTATCGGTCAATGTTGACTCCTGTCCCTCCGGTAACTGGGTACTCGTTATGGAAGCGAGTTCGCCGTACGCCAGCGCGAGCTACTATCGCAACGCCTTCGATAGGCACATAGCCAATTTCGGCACCCATTGCTGGACGCACAAACCAGTCCGAGCCTTCTGCAGCGAGCTGCACCAACATGCCGATGTCGAAATGCTCACGCATTGGCAGTATGGGGAACCCGAATGCTATTCCTGCCTTGCGAGCCACATGTACGGTGTCGTTGCCAACATTGAAGTTATTCCCGATGTTGTGAGCAACTGCGGTTAGTATTCCGCGACTTATAGGCCTAGCGACAGCTGCGTCGAAGGAAACAATGTTCTTCGATTCATCTGCAAAATGTTCGTTCGTGTGTCGCGCTGATACACCAAGTCTGAAACCCTTGAATGTTTTAGACACACCTAAAATGAAGGACGTTCCCGTGGCCGTTGCTAACGAGCTATCGCTAATGCTGGGTACGAACGAAGAGAGGGCGGAACCGTACGTGGACGAGTCCGATTTCCACTGCAGGTGCTGCACACCAAATCCCACGGTGAACGAGGACAGTTGCTGTATCGTCCCATAGCTTCCTCCGATACTACCGCCTCCAAACGTATGAAACGAAATCGATGTTCCTCTCGCGGATTGTAGCATGGCGGGATTAAACAGAACTGCATCACCGTCGGACGAAGCAATCGCTGCGCTGCCCATCGCTGCTATTCGTGCATTAACAGGTAGTTTGGAAGTAATGGGGCCTTCTGCTTGAGCCGTTGCGAGCGTTGGCCAGGCCATAATTACCATTAACGAGGCGAGGCTGGTGCGGAAGGAAAGGCCAATGCACGACATGTGTCGGGCAAAATGTGTCAAAAGCTTGCGGTAAGTTCTGGGCATATGTCAAATGAACGTTATGACAACGGGCACCGCCAGCGCCAAGCCAAACCGAAATTATGCTAACAGGGACGGAAGCATTCCAGAGTGGATGCCGGGGCCGTCTGTACCAGCGACTTCAGCAACGGTGCTGAACAAAATGGGGTACAAAGTTCTGAAAACTCTAGGATGGACATTCTCCGGAAGCTTTCCAGACCTGTCCAAGTTCATAATTGTCGTTGCTCCTCACACATCTAATTGGGACTTTGTAGTTGGCGTGCTTGCTAAGTGGACTTTGAAAATGCGCGTAAGATTTTTAGGCAAGGATACGTTGTTTATACCGCCTTTGGGATGGTTTATGCGCGCCATCGGTGGCATACCAGTAGTGCGGTCACGCAGCAACAATCTTGTTGAACAGACTGTAAAAGCGTTCAACGATAGCAGTCACCTAGTGCTTGTTTTGGCTCCCGAGGGTACGAGGAAGCGAGTAGAGAATTGGAAGTCGGGTTTCTGGCATATAGCTTATCGTGCTGAAGTGCCGATCTGCTGTGTCGCACTGGACTATGGTCGAAAGAACATAAGAATCGGGCCAACGGTATACGCTACCAACGACGACGCTATTGTGGGCGTAGAGAATATTCGTTCGATGTATGCGGATGTTGTGGGAAAGAACCCCTCTCAGCAGTAGAAAGCGAACAGTTACGAATTGTGAGAACTGTTGTCCAACCAAGGTGAAAGCTTCTCACGTAACGACTTGAGCGCGCGCCCCATATTTGCTTCAACTGCTTTAACCGAAATTCCCAGAATGTCTGCGATCTCCGAGTAGCGAAGCCCGCGATCGCGACTCATCTCAAATACTTCTTTGCATCTGGGCGGGAGGCTCGCGACTGCTGCACGAAATGCGGACTGCAAGTCGTGAACCGTAGCATTGTCGTCAGCCATTTCAGGCGATTCGTTTGTGGGTTGTATGACTTCGGCATTTCTCTTGGCGACTGCTGAATTGCGCAGAAAATTGAGCGCCCTGTTTCGTACTGCCTGAAAAAGATAGCTTTGCGGACTCGCGCTAAGGTTTAGCGAGTCCCTTCTGCGCCACATGGCTAAGAACACGTCTTGCGCGAGTTCTTCGGCAATGGCAGTCTCACGTACAATTCTTACCGCTGATCGCACAACGGCGGGGTAGAACTGACGGAACAGGGCATCAAATGCCTCCTCGTCTCCTTGGCTAAGCCGTACCAGCAGTTCGGATTCGTTCACTATGGAGCTTGCTGTGGCTGGGAAGTCGGAACCGAGGGCTGGTGGCTTGGGCCAGGGGCGGGGGCGGGGGCGGGGGCGGGGGGCTGGCAGCCTTGAAAACTACGGTTAGTGGCACCGGTGGAATATGTAGGGTAGTTTGAGCTAACTGTGTATTCCAGTCATGGCGCCAGAATCATCAGACACAGAAAGTCTCGATAGCGTACCTTGGGAGTTGGTTGCCCGTCACCTTTCGGGCGACTGCTCGCCCGACGAGAAGGCGCGGCTACAGAAGTTGCTTGATGCCGACCCTCAGTTGTCGTACTTAATCGCGTTCTTACAAGACGCTGCTTCTTCTAGCAGGGAGTGTAGAGATGGTCTTAATACCGAATCCGCACTACTTGCTGTGCGTGAGCGGATGAAATTGATGGGACGGCTTACAGTTAGTGAAAGTGAAACAGTTAATAGGACATTTAACGGGACACCTAATGGTGCTGTGCGTAATCTTTCTCAGCGTGCGACTGCGGCCACGCCGATTAAGCGGTCACGTGTTCTTGTTTTTGCGTTCGCAGCAACTGCGCTAATAGCAGTTGGTATCGCACTATGGCCGACTATAAGTCGTTTGGGTGAGGACAATTTCGCTATCACTCCTTCACAGCTGTATGCCACTGCGCCGCTGCAAACCGACTCTGTAACACTCTTGGATGGAACACAGCTTTTTATATCTCCCGGAAGCACGATTCATATTGACAGCGGGTTCAACCAGCAGCACAGAACAGTAAAGCTAGACGGCACTGCGCGTTTTGTTGTCGCGAGTGCCGGCGGATTGCCGTTTACCGTGCGCACCGATGCTGGAGATGTTGTGGATATCGGCACAGCGTTCGTTGTTCGCACCAACAGTGATTCGAGCGTTGTCGTTTCTGTAACTCAGGGCGCGGTGCGCATAGTTAAAGCCGCCGCGTTTGCCTCCGCTGACGACGATGCGCTCACTGCTCGCAGTGAAGCTACGATTGAGCTTTATGCTGGCGATCGTGCTCTGCTTTCTTTATCGACCGTTACTTCAGTAAATCGCGGTGGGTTGCTTCCAGGAGATACCGCTTGGACGTCGGGGCGGTTTGTGTATAGCGGCACTCCTGTTAAGGAGGTAATCGCGGAACTGGAGCGTTGGTTTGGTGCATCGATCGTTGCAGATAGCGCTGCGCTATCTGCGAAGATACAGGGTGACGTTTCATCTGAAACGGTGAGTGAGGTACTAAACGTCGTGGCTATGACAATTGGAGCTCAATTGGAGCAGCGTAACGGAGTGTATTACCTTAGCGCAGGTAAAGATCACAGTGCAAAATAGTTTTCGTTAGTAAGCTTCTACGATGATATCGCATGCGCGCACTGTCGCTATAATCTCTATGATTATCGCAGCAACGGTTACTAATGAGGCAGGTGCGACAGGGGCAAGTTCGTGGTACGCAAACGCAGCGCACAGAACCGCATTTGATTGTGTCGTTGTAAAGGGCAACCTGGCCAACGCAACTTCTACTGCAACTCCACTCGATCGCATTGTTACTGCAAGCGGAGACAATGTGACTGTTGGCGAAGCACTCGACATGATTGCAAAGGCCGCGAGAGTTCGACTTTCGTTTAGCCCGGACCTACTTCCGTCCAAGCAAATCTGTTTCAGATTCGAACGAGCACCAGTTGGAGCTATTCTAGAGGCTCTGATAGCCGGCGCGCCACTACGTGTCATTGTTGCAGGGGTCTCACAAATCGTACTTACTCCTGCTCGGCGATCTGTCGCGGAGACTACGACATTTGCGAGATCGTCTCAAATGCTAGAGCAAGTCGTAGTGACGGGTGCACCTGACGGCGCTTTGTTGCGAGGTTCAGCAATTGGCGTAGATGTTATCGATCGTGCGATGATGGTTCAGCACGGCGTTTCGACTGTAGCTCAGGCGCTTGAGTTAGCATCGCCCGGAGTGTGGATGTGGCCGGCGTCATCTGGAGTAATGACCGCCAACTACGGGAGTATTCGAGGCGCTAGCTCGTTCGGTACGAATGCACCCAAAGTGTACATTGACGGTGTGGAAGTGGCGAACGCATTGCTAGTTACTCAGTTAGACGCGTCTCGATTAGAGCGTATCGAGGTGATAAAAGGGCCTCAGGGCGCGGCGCTATATGGGGCTGATGCGATAAGTGGCGTAGTAAACATAGTTACAAGACTTGATGGGACGCCGAGTGGTGCAGCTGAGTTTAGAGTTGCGTCGAACGCGGGAGTTTCTGAAAGTGAGTTTGTTCGTAGTAGTGCAATTGCTCAGCAACACTCATTTTCTGTGCGTGGAGGAGGCAATTCTAAGACGGGAGGAGCCGGCATTCTGCTCTCAAGTACTGGTGAATACTTGCCAGGAGCGTCTGAGCTTCGCCTTCTGGCCGACGCGAGTAGCAGGTCATCGATCGGAAACGGTATTCTTACCACTGTTGGACGTTACTCTATGCAGCGTGCGAATGCAGTAGTTGCTCCAGTCGTACCGTTGCTAGGTGATTCACTTGGATCTCAATCGATCCATCAATTCACAGCGGGCGCTACAGCCACAATTGCTGCTGATAACAATTGGACGTTCGCTGCTACAGCAGGTGTAGATGGCTTCCGCGTTAAAGGATTGTCGGAAGCAACCCTTCCTGTTTCTGTTTCTGCCCGTACGGGTATAGATAATGGGGGTGCTGAACGGTATTCGCTTAGGCTGCGAAGCAACGCAAGCGCCGCTTTAACTACACGTGTCGTGGCATCGCTTACTATGGCTGCCGAGTATGCCATGTTGCGAGATCATACCAGTGGCGACGGAAGTGGCAGTACAAGTAGTTCCATTTTGTCTGGTCGAATTCTCCGCTCCTCATGGTCAACTAACAACGGTGTCATGGCTCAAGGTGATATTTCTATTGGCGATCGTGTATACGTAACTGCCGGAAGTCGCTTAGAGCAAACTGTTGGTGCTGCACAAATTGTTCAGAACGAAGTCATCCCTGTTATTGGTGCAGCATTCGTCCATGAAATGGATGGAATGTCATTAAAGGTGCGCGCTGGCTATGGGAAAGGAATTAGACCGGCGCAAACAATGCTGCGTGGGGCATCGTGGATGGCGCGCACAGAGACCAGATCGGAGGCGTTACTGTTTCCGGAGTCGCAATCGGGAACAGAAGTTGGTATAGATGCAGCATTCGGTGGTGTCGCTTCGCTGCAAGTTACTCGCTTTGATCAGCGAGCGGCTGGACTTATTCAGCCCGTTATAGTTGAACAGCTACAAATTGCGCGGCCCGGTCAACCTGTTACTACCTCTGTCCTACCACTGCAGTACGTACTACAAAATATTGGAGTTATTGAGAACGTAGGTTGGGAGGTAAAGAGCTCAGCTAAGTTTAAACGTCTTGCACTGAATGCGTGGTACAGCAATGTAAATAGTCGCGTCGTGCGCGTGTCAGATGGGTACACGGGAGACATGCGGGAAGGGGACACTCCTATGTATGTTCCGAAGCATACAGTGGGTATAAGTGCGTTCTTCACACATGGAAGAATGCGGATCGGAGCATCTGCGGCTCACGCATCAGATTGGGTAAGTTACGACAGGGTTCGTCTCGCTAGCTATTTGGCTCAACAGCAGTTCGTTGATGCATCAAGCATCACAGGCGCAAAGCTCAGAAATTTCTGGACTAGCTATGATGGTGTTACACGTATGCGCGGAAATATTTCTTGGAACCTTTCTGGTAACACGCAACTCCATTTGGGGGGCGACAACCTACTTAACGTGCAAAAGGGTGCACCGGACAATGCGGCTTTCACTGTTGGGAGAACAGTGACGCTGGGTATCAGCGCATTCTTCTGACACCCAGCCTGCGTTACATACGATACGTAACCTGCGTTCGATCGATAGCAAGACAGAAGCTTAAGGATTAGTTGAGTCTCTTAGTTAGAACCCTTAGTAGAAACTCCTATATCGTCCAGCATTATTTGTCCCACCGGTTTCTTATCGAAGATCAATCGGATTGATCGTATAGAAGATACGTCAACGTCGCTTCCGAACGCTGACATGGGTATCGAGAAGGTTTGCAGTACTGGTTCAGCCAGCATATTGAACTGGCTTTGGTCGCGTCCTTTGCGCCTGTAAACGTACGACTCGATAGGAAGGCGCAGCGGACCAAAGTTTGAAATAGCAACTGACGCTCTTTTACCGCTGCCGTCCTCGATTTCTACAGAGAAGTCAGCAGGAGTATTGTCTTTAGCCGGTTTAGACTTGTCTGCGTTTTTTGTCGCTGACTGCGTCGCTTTAGCAGTAGAGTCTTTTGACGTTACTGCCTTTTCGTTTGCTTTTGAACTATCTGCTTTAGCTTTTGAAGAGTCTTTAGCGGTTTTTCTAGCAGCTGGTGTTGCACTGGTTGTTCCGACAGTAATGAGCAGGTGAGCAGAGTTGTTCACCTGCCATGATCTCCACAAAGAGTCAGGAACATTAAAGGCTAGTCGGGCAGGCCAACGGCGAGCCGCAGTATCGCTTCCGAGTGCCTTATTGTTCCACCCAATAGTCGCCACGTTCGAACCGAATGTTGATCCTCTCCAACGCGCTTGTACATCGTTTTCCTTCCAAACTGACAGTGAGTCGCCAGCTATAATAACTCCAGCACTAGTCCCCGTTGTTACGTCTATGTCTTCATCAAAGGTAGCTATCCATTTGGTATTTGCGTCAGCGTAGCGAGTTTGATACATGGTAGGAGGAAACCAATCTCCTACGCTTCGGTGATCGCGAAAAATATCTCGGTATTCGCTCCTGCCATTAAGAGCTGCTTCTAAGAAGCCGCTAATAGCAACTCGTCCAAACTGACGCTGTTCCTCACCCGTAATAAGCGCCTTCAAGTTCAAAGCTCGTACAGAGTACATCCCGTTGTCCTTGTTATTCCAAACAGTGTTCCACTGGCCATGATTGGCTCGGTACATCCAGATCGCGCTTTTGAAGTGCTGACCGGGAGATGTGTACTTAATGCGGTTGTACTGAACTAGGCCAGCAAATGATGAGACATCGCCGTCGTGCGAACCGTGTATTACTAGGTAACTATAGTCTTGCAACGGTGTCGACTGTTCAGCCGGTTTGTACTGACCATCAACGGGTGCTATTGCGATAAGCGCCTTAATATCGTAGCCAAAGTTGAACTGTAGCGTAGCATCATCTGGGTAGTACTTAAGCCGATTAAACGCACCAGCTATAGCAACTGCCTCTCCACCGCGTGAGTGGCCAATGAGTGCTATACGCGACATATCAATTTTGTTGTAAAGCGGCTTGTCAGAGCTATCATTTATAGCTCGTAGAGCTTCCAAATGTTTGAGCAACATCCATCCGCGTGCATCGTTCTCGCTTCGCATTGCGCCGTTCAGGAAGTTCTGATCTATCGATGCGAAAACAAAGCCTCGTGATGCCATGAGTTCACCCAGCCATGCATAACCGGGGTCGGAAAACTCCTTCATATTGTGATTGCCATGAACAATGAGCACTAAAGGGAACGGTCCTTTCCCTTCTGGATACCACACCCGCGCGTTGCGTGGAAAGCTCTTGTTGTCAAATCCCCAATAGGCTTTGCGTGACTTTGCTAGCGGTGGATCCATTCGTGCTAGCACTGATGCGTCAACAGAGGACGTTCGATACTCGACGGAGTCGCGGTACTCTGCGCGTTGCTTGTCATTACCACTTCCGTAGTAAAGCGTACGTACGGTGTGCGTACCTTTCTCACCAGGGTTGGCTGCAGTAATGGTGCGCTTAGCGAGCACCACAGGTGCGTCGCTTGTTGCCAGTTTCATAGGCTGGGCGCACGAGAGTGTACACGCGGCCATCAGAGGCCAAATCAGAGTACGCGCGGCCGCCGGATTAAAGTGCATATGAGTCTGAACGCAAACGATGGTCGGGAAGGAACGGTATGAGGCACCTCACAACCTGTCACGTTACGTTGCTGCGGCCAGTTACGCCATATCCGAGGTTACGTTGCCGTCTATACAGTTCCTAACCCCTCGCGGTAGCGCTGTTCAAGCAACATGTTCATTGCATGGACCGACGCCATTTCGTTTCTGCCTTAGCCGGTGTGGCTGCTGCCCCGGCGTTAGCGCGTGCTGCATCGCCTGTTTTTTCCCCTTACGCCGTTAGACGGCTGCTCGAAGCTGAGAGCGTGGCATCGCATAAAGCCACCAACTTGCAGCTCGCACCGGACACTAAAGGCACTGCCGCAGAACTAGCGGCGGACGAAGACTATTGGGGCCCCATTCAAAGGGCGTTCGACCTAGATCGCACATGGATTAACCTAAATAACGGTGGCTGCTCTCCTGCTCCAACACATGTGCTAGAGCAGATGATTCGAGACATAAAGTACTCGAATGAGCTACCGGTTATTCACATGTGGCGAGATTTGGAGCCGCGTATAGAATCTGTTCGGCGCGAGCTCGCCCGTGATTTCGGGTGCGACATAGAAGAAATGGCGATCACGCGAAACGCGTCTGAGGCACTCGAAACTCTTATTCTGGGTATAGATCTCAAGCGTGGTGATGAAGTAATAGTGACGAATCAAAATTACGGGCGGATGCTTACGACTTGGGACCAACGTGTAAGGCGAGAAGGTATCTCCGTAAAAGAGATATCTTTTCCACTACCGCTTACAAACTCGAAAACTTTTGTTGATATAGTAGCGAATGCGATAACTTCACGCACTCGCGTTATTGAGCTAACCCACATTACTAATCTCACAGGTCAGATACTTCCCATTAGGGAAGTTGTTGAGCTAGCGCGCACGCGTGGCATTGAAGTGTTTGTAGACGGCGCTCATGCTTATGCTCAGTTCCCGTTTACCCGAGATGAACTGCAAGCAGACTACTACGGTACTAGCCTGCATAAGTGGCTTCTTGCACCTATAGGTACCGGATTCCTATATGTAAGGAAGGAAAAACAGAAGAGTATTTGGCCGCTGATGGCCGCATCAAAGGAAATGGAGGAGAATATTCGCAAGTATGAGGAGATAGGAACGCATCCGGCCGCAAATCATAACGCTATAAGTGTTGCTCTAGCTTTTCACAGATCGATTGGTGCTGAAAGGAAGGTCGCAAGATTGCGCTTCTTGCGCGATCGGTGGGCGAAGCGACTGCTAGCCGAGGGAGATGGACGGGTAAAGATTTTGACTCCGTTGGACTCGCCACTTGGTGCAGGAATTGGTTTCATCTCCATTGACGGCATGAAACCGGAAAGCTTAGGCAACTGGCTCATGTCAAAACACCGTGTTGTACAAACGCCGATAACTCATGCCGAGTTTTCAGGAATTCGAATTACTCCCAACATATACAGCACTCTAGACGAAATAGACCGGTTTTCTGAGCTAGTACTGCAGGCGATGAAGAAGGGCATAGACTAAACTTTGAACAATATCATCGTTTGGGCGTACCAAGCTGGTCATGTCCCTCTCCTACCTCTAGTTCAACCATGAAAGCTATCTTTCGTTTGGCAGCAGCCATTGCCATCAGCTCATACGCGGTTGTTATAGCGCCCACCGCTGCTGCCCAGCCGTTTGAGGGTGTAATTAGCATGAGTCTTACAGGAAGCGGCGCGCAGTCAGGGATAGCTACAGGTGCTAAATACATCGCGGCTGGCGGTAAGGCACGCATTGAGCTCGAAACACCAATGGGGATGGCCGCAATGATAGTTTTGCCCGCTGAGAAGAAACTATACATGCTTGTAGAAGCTATGTCTCAGTACATCGAACAGGATCTAGGCACTGCGCTAGAAGCTGTGCAGGGCGCTGATATTCCAAAGGTTGAAAGCACAGGACGTAAGGAGAAGATAGCTGGGCACGAGTGCGAAATTTCAATTGTCGACGGTATGGAAGTGTGTGCTGCACGCGGGCTCGGCACTTACCTCAACATTGGCGGAAACGTTATTTCTGGGCGCGGTTTACAGCCTTGGCAAAATGCTATTGTAACCGGCGAGTATTTCCCTCTTCGCGTTAAGAAAGTCGGAGGCGAGGTCCACCTATTGGTTACTAAGATTGAGCGTAAGAAAATAGATCCTGCGATGTTCCGTGTTCCTGAAGGATATAGTTTGCTTAACATACCATCCAACTAGCTCCTTATCGGCTTTTGCGGGGGTTACGGAGTTGATTTCACGAGTTTTGTGATCAATAGCGGGGCGGAGATGAAACCTCCGCCCCGCTATTGCGTTGGATGATAGTGCACGCCAGATGAAAGGCATATTCGAGTGGCGGGTGGCAGCTGTCGGGTGGCGATCAACCAAGGAGTAAACATGCTATCTATCGCAAGTTTCATCATCTCATTCGCTATCGCGGCTGCGACAGCGGTGGTCCTGCACGGAGGTGCGCGGCGTTTTGTACGTGACCGCCTGCGCTATGTCGATGTGGTTCAGAAGGGAGTCGCGCCTTGGCTAGCAGGCGTTGCTACGTTTGCTGTCTCGTCGCTCCTTGTCGTCTTACCGTTCGTTGGTATAGGCACGGCTATTACCGCGGCTATTGCTGTGGGTTCAGGCGTAGCGGCAGGAGCACGCGATATTCGAAAAGGGAACACGCCGATAGTCTACGGTTCCTAGAACAAAGCGCCACACCGTTGTTGCGGTGTGGCGCTTTGTTTTTGTAGCAAGTCGGTTCCTGTTACATCCAGTACTGATATTCGCCCGTAATTAATACGAAGCCGGAGAGAGCTGCGTTTGTAACACCATGTGCGAGTACAAGGTCACCCAGCGATTTGGTGCGCCACATCCACCAGTTGTAAATGAGGCCGCAAAGCAGACCTACATCCCAGTAGGGACCATGCTCGGTTGCAAATAGAAGCGCGGTAATTGCGAATGCCATAACAGAGTAAGATCCAACAGGTACTTTCTGCCAATTTGGATTCACTATCCATCGTGGCAACCATCCGCGCCAAAAAAGTTCCTCAAGAATAGGGACTAGTAGAGCTGCTCGTACAATGCGTAGCACGACCACCAGCGGGTCGGAGAACTCTTCAGGCGGAATAGTCGTTTTTAGAGTTCCTAGAATCGAGTTCTGGAACATCCAGTGGTCTCGCCATCCTGGGATTAGATAGTCTGGACCTATCCAAAGCACACAAACCGCCAATCCTAGCACGATACTTCCCAGCGCATGCTTCACACGCATAGCAGCGACTATCCGCCACGAGAACGCGACAATGACGATCGATAGAACAGATACCCTGAAGATGGACTCCCAAGGCTGTGGCATCCCAAGTGAAGGAGATACCGCAAGCAGTATCATAAAGACGGCGAACGGCGCCACCCACTCGAGTACTGGGTATCGTTCGCGAAGCTTCTGTAATGGCATGAGTGTGCGGCTCTTTTGGGTTACTGGACGGCGAGGGTTCAATGCAGCGGGACTCACAAATGAGTTTCGGCTTCACATGTGCAAAGATACAAGCACACCACGATCGTGCTGAAGCTGCGAGTCGTTTCGCGCGCCAAGGTACTGTGGTACTGTATTCGCTGGACTAAGCTGTGGAAAGGCACTCGCGAAAGCAGGCAAGTCGAAGTATTGTATAGCGCGCCACCCCGTCACCCCGCCTGCCGTTAACCCGCCACACTATCTATCACTTCGGAGCTCGCGTTGACACGCCCTCGTTTTGAGTCGCTCGTTGCGGGTGTAACAATAATGTCGCTCGAAGCCGACCGTCGGCCTCTTGAGCTGCTGATGGTTGAGATGCTCAGCCATCGTTCTGCCGAGGCGACTATGTGTCCGTCTGAAGTGGCAAGAGCTGCCTCTCCCGACGGCTGGCGTATACTTATGCCAGCTGTGCGCCTAGCAGCATGTCGCCTTGCTGCGGAACAGTGCATTGAAATAACACAAGGCGGTAAAGCGATTGGCTCCGATTCGAGCTGGCGTGGACCCGTTAGGTTGGGGCGTGGCACCCTGTGGGGAAACAGGGTGCATGTGCTGGCAGGAGTTTAAATACCGTTTAAAGTCGGAAGTATTAAGCCGACCAAACAAGCCCAACTAACTGAACAGTTACGTCTGAACGCTTTGCTTTGATTACGATTGGCTCAAGGTGATCTAACTGAGCGTCGTACGCGGTATCTAAAAGCTCGACTTCTCTTTCAAGCTCTTTCTCTAGAGCGGCCAACTGTTCTCGAATAACTTGAACGTTCTCGGATGCTCGGGCGATGTCACCGCGCTGTTGCGCCGTTCTATTGGCACCGCGCGCAACTGTTTTGATTTTACCTACAGTTGATGCACCAATCTTACCTCGCCCAAAGATTGCTCCCAGAACTGCGCTGCCAGCAGAAATCATAGTGTCTAATCCTGCCTGCTTAGCCTGTTCCGATTCACGCTCAACAGCCTGTTCAGCCTTACGAACACGTTCCTGAGCGGTGGTTAGACGAGAGGAATACTTCGCACGCAGCTTATCAACTGCGGCGTCACGCATTTCACGAGCCGCGGTTTGCAGTCTAATTCTAAAATCACGCTCTGACTCGTTGCTTTCAGAAACCATCTTCATACTAGTGCTCGAAAACAGTTGAACGTTCTCGTTTGCCGCGAGCCATTGTTGCAATTGGCGTGACCAAGCCGCGTAGTTAGCAGGTAGAGTTGCCGCGCGCGGTACTAGGGGAAACGCTACACCACCAACAGGCGAGCTTTCTAGGTCTGACACAGCTAGATCGTCTCGCCGCTCAGAACTCGACCAATCAAGCGCGATTGGTCCGTCGCTTATAGGCGCCATAAGCATTACTTGGCGTCGTTCTGAAACTTTATGACGCGAGTTGCTAAAAAAGAGTTCGGCTACACCGACAACTAACGGAGTGTAGCTGGCGGAAGGCGCGGCTGTGTAACTGTTTAGATAGTACTGTTGGATGTCAGGAGGTAAAACCGGAGCACGGTCTGAGCGTGGCGACGAGTTGGACGGGGCTTTCTCGCTTGTAACGGCAGCACTCACAGATTGTTCTAGAATTGTAGTAGAACTGGGTGCTGTAGCTTCGCAAGCGCTGCGTATCTGTTCGCGTGTCATAGGTCCGGCCAAATACGACAACACCCACCGGGTCTCAAATAGAGTGGGTGTTGGCTCATGCACATTGTGCATCAGGAAAACACGTTTCCCTAAACCGGAAATTATGCGATCAGCTTCTGTGCGGTTGAATGTGTTTTGTGCAGCTCCTTCCAAGCCATCCATAACGCGCATTTTATCGCGCTCGGTTTGCAATCTTCCAATGAACCAGGTGCCAGCATTGGAGAGTCCACGGTAGTCTAAATCGACAGGGTTCTGTGACGACAATACGACGCCTAATCCGTAGGCGCGCGCCTGTTTAAGTAACGTAAGAAGCAGCGGTTTGCTAGGAGGATTGGCAACTGGCGGCATATAACCGAACAGTTCGTCAATGTACAAAACCGCGCGCAGCGAGCTTGTGCCTTGTTGTGCTCGCATCCAAGAAATGATATCCGACAAAACAGATGTTACCACGAACATCCGCTCGGAATCATTCAAATGTGCAATAGAAATGACCGATGCGCGCGGTTTCCCCGTTTCCGTATACAACAAGTCTGCTGTTCTAAGCGCGTCGCCCTGCATCCATTGTTGAAAGCCAGGTGATGCAAGAACATTATTCATGCGCATGGCCAGCGTTGTCCTATCTTTTGCAGGAAACACTGTGTCAACCGGCATTACACCTAACTGATTGAATGGCGGCGCTTGAATCATGGCTATTAACGACGGAAGATCGGCGTCGTTTCCGTTGCTCCAAACGTGCGAGAGGATGCTTGCAATTAGTACATGCTCTCTGCTGCTTAGCGGATCTGCATCAATGCTAAGAAGTGTAAGCAATCCAGTCGTGGTGGAGCTAACGTGTTCTGCGAGTGCCTCTGCGTCATTCAAAACGGCATCACTTGGCACGCTAAAAGACTTAAGCAGTGACAACGAACGCCCTGCGCTGCTGCCAGGCGTATAAATGGTTACGTCAGCGCTGTCTTTTAGTAGCTGAACTCTGTCTCCGTTCTGCCCCCATTTCTCAAGACCGTTGCGCCATGTTGATGCCTGCTTAGCTGCATACTCGGCAATAGATGCTCCAGAGTTCGCTGCTTGCTGAGGATCTACCCACGGCTCAAAGTCGTTCGGTGATAGCGATGGGAAACGCAGCGCTAAGTTCGCAATGTCACCCTTAGGATCTATTGCAATAACAGGGATATTATCGATTAAAGCTTCTTCGAGTAAACCGATACCCAATCCTGTCTTTCCGCTCCCTGTCATACCCACGATAACTGCGTGAGTGGTTAGATCACGCGAGTCGTACATGACAATGTTATCGGCGTTGCTACTACTATCTTCGCTATGGCTTACCGTTTTGCCGAGGTAGAAAGCGCCGAGTTTTTCAAAATCAGTCATTGTTTGGGATCTTGGGAGCTGGAGTAGAGGCTGCGCGTACAGCATTGAGTAGTGATGCAGCATGGCGAAGCGCAGCGTTGATTTCCTCTGCAGAAGCTGTAGCTACTTCACCGTTAATGGTTCGTATGGCACGTGGTTCGTTGCCAGTAAAGTCGATTTGTGTCTCGACTATTTGTTCTTTTACGCCAACACCACTTCGTTTGAACTGCTCGCTTAGCTGCTCAAGATTGCCGTTAGGAGAAAAGAAGTATGCTCGCACAGCGACACCGTCACGAAGTCGCGCACGTTCTTCTATTATGGACACATGTTCGCCCTGTAGTCGCGCGGTCCAATCGGATGTGTCGCGTCCAGATACAAATATTCCTGCACCTGCTGACATGGAGGCAAACGACTGCGCCATTTCTTGTGCTATGCTGTCTGCCGAACTGACGTAGTCAGGTGCTGAAACAGTGCTATCTTGAAGCGATTGTGCGCTTTTAGAGTCACATGCGGTCGCAACCAGAGTAGCGGACGCGCACAGTGCGATTAAACGAAGACGATGAGAAGGTGTAGCGCCGATCATGATGAGGGACAGGTGGAGAGCGGTGTGACGGGTAGAGATTGAGACTTTACTATTCAGAAGTGCGCCCTTTATAAACCGCCACCTCTGAACCGTCGGCTACGATGGTGGAAACTGGCGGGGAATCTAGTGGAGCTACAAAGCTTCTTCCAAAGAGTGTTTCTATTTCCGCTTCGAACATACACTCCGCGTTAAGAGACACCGACCATTGCGGATGTTCAACGCGATATTCAGTTGTAGGACGACGTGGATGTCCAGTGTAGCCCCATTCGTGATCGACAATAAAATCTTCGATAGATCCTTTTCGTGGTACGCGGAAAGGAGAAGTCACTAGGGCTATGACACGTTCCCATTCGCCGCGTCGTTTCCATTCGTAAACTAACGATCGTTGAAATCCTATATCGGCATTGTAAGCGGCCGTTTCAGGTACTGCAGCGGAACGCATTGGGCGCGATACATACGCTTCACCGTAGAGAAGTCGCGCAATGAAAGCGATTGAAAAGCGCGGCACTATCTCCTGAACGAATGATACTCCGCGTCTGATACTTCCGTCCGGCATTCTACGTCGAACGTAGAACCGAAGATTTACCTCTGGGAAACGTCTATGAAACGGTATTGAGGCGCCCATCACGCGCACATCTGCGAAGTCGAACGCGACGATGCTAAGCAAAGCACGGTCTTCCCACAGATCAAGTTCACATCCGCGAGGAAGAAACGGTCTGAGCACCGACGGATCGACAGACCATGTCACCATTACAAGATCGCGCCAAATCGCGGTCAGGAATGGACGTTCTTTAGTCAGCGATTGTTTTCCCTCTGGCATGACATAAACATACTGTTATCGCGAGTTAAAACTCTCGTCGTTTCATTTCCTTAAAAATTTCATCTGCTTCAGTTCCTTGTATTGGATTATTGGCGTTTCTAGTTGCATCAAGAGTTTGATCGAATGAAGCTTTTGCAGGCTTCTTGGGGTGTGATGCTTTAGATGTGGTCTTTTTGATCAGCGCCTTTAGCTGCGAGTCCTTCATCGGTGTTTTCCTCGGGTTAGGTGGGTGTCCATAATATTGACGATGCTAAAGCCGGATCGTGAAGTCCAGCACCTACGGGCATCGGAAATCAAGAAAAATGGGTCAAAATACCCGAACATACGCCGATATAATGCAATAATATTGTCAAACCGAAAGAAAGCCGTTGACAGTTGAGTCAAGTGGCACTAGCGTCTAGCAGCACTTGAACAATCGAAGGACGCGTTTCGGCGCGGTTGCGCGAGCAAGACGGGCGATAAATGGAAGGATCCACTTACGTTCGAGCCAGAGTTGTCGGGTGTTGTCGATGCTAGTGTATCGACGCCCTGCGCGGGGGTCAGTCCGCGGAACAACGAGTGCTCGGTTTGTACGGCAGGGCCGGACTCCGAACACACACAGCAACAGGAGTAGTGCCATGCGTACGACCGGCAAAGTAAAGTGGTTCAACGATGCCAAGGGCTTTGGTTTCATCACGCCCGATGACGGCTCGAAGGATTGCTTTGTCCACCATTCGGCAATCCAGGGCGGCGGTTTCCGCACCCTAGCCGAAGGTGAGCGTGTCGAGTTTGATATCGTACAGGGACAGAAGGGACCGGCAGCCGAACAGGTTACCAAGGTCCGCTAATAGCGGTCTCTAAGAACAAACAAGATACGAGCGGGGCGTCGGCTTATGCCGGCGCCCCGTTGTCGTTTCTACACCTTTCTACTTTAGTACTAGTCTGCGCACACGTTTATTTAACTGCGCGAGCTGTACGCACAGCCGAACTGAATAGCTACTGACGTGCGTAAACTATAAAGTCTGTTGAGTTAGGTATGCCACCAGCCGAACGTACAAGTAATGCGATTTGACCTCGGTGATACATGCCGTGGTGCGTGACATGAATAAGGATGTCATGGAGAACTGTTTCAAAGCGTTTGCTTTGGGTGTTGGTGTACGTCACTACGTTGTGTAGCCGTTCCTCGCTAAGCGTACTAAGTAGTGTACGATACGACTCATGATTTTCATTCATGAGTCGTTCTGCCTCATCAAGCGACAATGACGGCCAAACTGCCTGCTTCGGTTCTCGCTGATCTATTCGGCTAATCCATATATGTTCGGACGCAAGCAGATGCGAAAAAATATCGAGTACTTGCGTTGTAGGTGACGTTGGCGAACGCAGCGCAGCTAGTGTGCGCTGGTCCGCCCATATCATATGCTCGAACGTTTTTCTTAGTGACTCTACCAGCATGTTAGTGTTGGGCCGAAGAAGCTATGTCGCGATAAAAGCCAACCTTACTGCGGAACGTCGTTCCAGTTAAGGATGGAATTAAAGACTAGGTTGAACTCGCCATGATTTTGCCAACGATAGATGGGGTTGTTGGCGAACATAATTACACGTCCCTTTCCGTTGAAGGCGTTGGGTACGTCCATGGCAAAGGCGCGTCCTCTGATATTCTCTGAGCCCACCATAAGGCCACTAAGCACCGACGATTCACCGCCAACGTATCTGGCGAGAACTTTGTCTTCGTCGGCTACACCGTAACGAAATACTTGCGCGTTCGCACCAAACTTCATTGGGAAAATGCGGTTGTTGAACCCATAAAACACAGGGTGTTCGCTTTTCACGATTTCGGCTTGTACAAGCGGTTTCTGTGCGTTAATCCCCGATGGTGATTCGAGTGCAACTGAGCGCGCGAACCCAAACTCAATTGGGAAGCGAACTGCATTAAGGGTTGTGATGAGCGTACCGCCAGCTTCGAGAAATGCTTCGAACTCCTTCACTCCTTCCATACCGAAGCCACCCGACATATCGTCTGTCTCGCCGTATCCTCCAAGCGACTGGTAACGATCTGACTTGCGATATGGTTGTGGCACAGCGGCCTTAGGCGCGAGCACCGTTTGGCGGTTAACGTTTTGTGCGGCCATAATAATGACATCGTAGTCGGCACGTAACTTACCTTTCGCGATACGCTCTTTATAAATGAGATCGAAGGGGATGCCGAACTTGTCGAACGCATGTCTATACCATCCTAACTCTTGCGTCCCCTGCCACTGCGAGTAAATGGCAATACGAGGTGCATCACCGTCGTGCGTGCGAACTGAAGGCACTGAATCGAGTGCGGCAGCAGTAAGTCCAAGCTGCTGTGCTGCGTTACGTGCGGTCTCGAGTGTTGATGCGTCACCAGTCACTATAAATGACCCAGCAGGGAACGTATCCTTTTGAGCTACGAACGAACGTTCCGCAATCTTGACCGTCGCTCCTCTAATTCTATAGCGAAATGACACCATGTTATTAGAGCCGAGGTGTGCAACGGCGATTGCAGCCGTCCCAGTGCCTTTTGTGGCGGTTGTGAGTGATATGGAGTCAACCCGCGTAGAACGTGCTGCTAGTGCGCCCTTATCTGCTATTTCTTTTACGATAACGTTGAATGCATATCCCATCGACCAACCGCTATCGTCGTACGTTCGCAAGGCTGGATCGGGATAGTCTTGTCGTTCCAGCAGGTTCTTTGCCAATCTGCCATATGGTTGATTGAGTTTGACTATGTAGGAGCCAGCGGGAAAAGTATCGGTGCCGATTCTCAAATCGGCGGACAAGCTCTCTACTTCGATACGCTGAGCGCGGAGTACTTCAAGCATCGCAACAACGCGTGTCATGTCGCGCTGTTTTGGGATGACATACGCGTAAGGTGCAGACGTTTCCCCCGCTGTCATCGAATTGCGAGTTCTAACGTAGAAGTTCTCAAGTACGAGTTGCGGAAACATCGAGGTCAACTGCAGCGACGAGAGAACACCCGTTTGCATGTAGTTGGTGTTATTACGGCGGGTGAAAGAGTTGGCAGCGTTTGGTGGAACAGGAATACCGCGATACCACTCGCGCGGTTGACCTCCACCGCGACCTGTAGGAACAGGGGTAGCTCCGCCAATCCACGCGTTTGCTGCAGGAGGAGGGGCAGCTCCTCTGCCTGTCGTAGGCGGGGTGGTGGTGGGGGTGGCAGCAGGGCCACCTCTGCCGGTTGTAGCTGTAGTATTGCCCGCACCCGCACCCGCACCAGCGCCAGTGCCCGCACCCGTCCTCCCACCTCTTCCACCTGCTGGCGCAGCAGCCCCGGCCCCTCCTGCTCGGCCCCCTGTAGTGCCTGCTGCTACTGTAGTAGAGGGCGCCGAAGTGGTGGTGCTATCAAGATCACGCCCAGACTGCGTCTCGTACATTTTCATGAGGCCATTGTGATTGTAGGCGACGGATCCTAAGTAGCCCGGCGACCAACCGTCCATAAATGCGTGCGTGTAGACACCTGGCATTCCCCACTTCGTCATTTGCGATAGCTCCCAGTTCGCAAAGAACGACAGCTCCGCAAACAGTAACGGGTCGAGATTCGGATTCTGTGGTGGGCCGCCGCTATAGGTGTATAAAAGCGGCAGTGATTCATGCAGGTCGTGGATAATTGGCGGATGCGCGGTGAAGTACCAGTCTGTTATTGCGCGCATAGACATCTGCGACAGGTTGATGTCGCGATTGTTGTCGTGGTACACGTACTTCCCCCAATACGGGACGCTGCCGCGCGCGGCCGCTCCGCCACCACGTCCGCCCGTGGGAGCTGCTGCTGCACCACTAGCTTGGCGAACACTGTCCGCTGCGCGAGCAAGCGCGGGTGCCATCTCAAGCCCCTGATAGAACCAGTCAACGTTTCGGTCGCGTCCGTCTGGTTCAGCTGCTGGTGTAATTGAAACAACAACGTTCTCGCGAATTTGAGAAATTAGCGGCGAGGTTTCCGTCGCCAAGCGATACGCTAGCTCCATTAGCATTTCTGGAGGCCCAGTTTCACCGCTGTGTAGTCCGCCCATTAGGTGATAGTGCGGCTTCGTTTGCGCAATAATATCGCGTACCTGTTGCTCCGTCATTCCGCGCGGGTCGGCGATCTTCGCCATATTCGCGCGGTTGCGATCTAGGTTCTGAATGTTCTCCTCAGACGAAACCCACACCACTACTAGCTCACGCCCTTCGTCCGACTTTCCAATGGTTTCGATCTTTACCCGCGGAGATGCCGCTGCAAGAGCACGGTAGTATTTGAGCACATCCACGTAATAGGTGAGCTTTGCGGGAGCACCTATGTGATAGCCCAGTACATCTTTGGGCATTGGTACTCCAGCTACGCGTGGTAGGTGGTCGACTAGAGGGCTCCCGAACTTTGGATCACTCGTCCATAGCTTGTACATCTTCGCGAAATCTTCGTCCTGTGTTTGTTTCGCGTCCCGCGTTTCGTTAACAGACGCTTGAGCGGCCATAGATGCAGGCAAGAAGGCACCTAGTGCGCTTGCTAGCAGTAAAGCGGTCAGCGAAAGAAAGCGAGCAACTGATTGCAGCGAACGCACGACGTGCGATGCTGGTGCTGGTAGTTGTTGTCTTTGAAACGAACGCATTGGGTAAGGACGGGGGACGGAGGACGGAGGGGAGAGGCGGGCGGGGCGGGGCGACGGGCGGGACTGAATCGGGAACAGGAAAGAAGTGGTACCAAGTTACTGTGCCGCGCGCTTTCGTGGGTGTGAAGCTTACGCGGCTTGCCTGCGTAGCGTTTACGATGACAACTTGCGCGTATGACACAACGACCGGATATGAACAGGTACTTTATGGGGATCGCACTCGCCGTTCGCGAGCGTGCCGACTGTACTGGTAATCGCGTTGGTGCCGCGGTCGTGGTCGACCGGCGCATAGTATCCACAGGTTACAACGGAACGCCGGAGAATATGCCAAACTGTTCAGATGGCGGTTGCCACCGATGCGCAAACCGCCATTTGTACGAATCGGGTGAAGCATACGATCTGTGTATATGTGTACACGCTGAACAAAATGCATTACTCGCAGCGGCTCGTTTCGGCATCGCGGTGCAGGGGAGCACTGTTTATACGACCATGCGTCCCTGCTTTGGGTGCACCAAAGAAATGCTGCAGGCAGGCGTTAACGAGGTGTACTATTTACACGATTGGAGTCACCCCGACCCGACAAGACAATCTGAGTACGAACGGCTACAATCGCGTTTTAGGGGCGGAATACGGCGCATGGAAATGGACGACCCCCGGGCCCAGTGGGCCGTTACATCACGCAGGCTGAGCGTAGAGCAGACTGACGAAACTGGCCATTAAATACCCAACTAATACTCAATGCCGAAGCACAGCTGTTCTTGCGCTTCGGCATTGAGCATGTGAATCAGTTGCCCAACGTTCTAACGCTAGTTTCGATTACGAAGGTTCCTGCGATGGGCGCAACTGTAAACGGACGCCCACCAGAAGCTGTAAGGAGGGAGATCGTTGGCGACACGAGCCGCGCTTCAGCGGGGTACGCCGTACCAGAAAGATCTAACATCTGTAGGGCAAAGCTGGTGCGAGAACCGCGAGTAGCAAGCCACTCGGACGAAGCCACTATAACATGCTGGTTGAAAGGGAAGCTCGGCGACGTAATGTCGAGCCGAACATCCCGGTTGTACTCAGCAGGTAAAGTGCCAGATACAGTAAGTCGTGGATGTGTTCCCCCAGTAGTTGCGGTTATCGACGGGAATGTGAGTTCGGATGGAAGTGAAGCCGTAACGTTGTAAACAGCGCTGCCAAATAATTGAAAACGCGCTAATGAATGAATGGTGCCACCTGAAGATCGAGTTGCAAGATGTAAATACCTGTACATATCCCCAGATTGGCTCGCAGCATCGGAAAATATTCGGCGCGTCGAAAGATTTTGTACAGCCTCGAGATACATGGGCCCAACAGGGCCTCGAGAAGTAATTACATGCATCTCGTCGAACACTCCATGTTGAGGAGTTAAACCGTTCATGGTGAACGTCGCTTTGGTTGCAGGCACCATAGCTGCGGCATCAATAGACATTGAGCCTGGTGAGCTTACTCCTCGACGGATCTGCGACCAAATATCATCAGCACTGGTTTGCGTGTACTTGACCACCCAGTAGTCACTGATACCGTTCGTTGCAAATATGTCACGCGAACTGTTGCTGGTTGAAAAAGAAGGAGATATTCCATTTCTTCCTGCAATGCGAAGTCTATCTGTAGGGACTAAGCCAGTTGTACTTACTGACATAACACTACTGGTCCAACCCGCTTCACACTCGCCCATGCCGTTTGCGTCGTTTGCTGTAAAGTGATATTGGTACGTAGCGGAACTGTTGCCAGACTCGTCACGCGGCGTGCGCGATGAGGAGATGCGCTCGTAGCGAGAGTTACTTGGCGATGGATCTGCCGGAAGAAATCTTCGTACTGAGTAGGCAACTGCACCTGTATTGCCCATGATCGGGAAAGTGTATCGTGTCCGCCCGTTTTCACTTACTCCCGTTACAGTTGTCCATCCCCCCGATTCTCCATCGCGGTATGCGAACCACGCCATTGTTTGCGATGCATCACAGTGATACCAGTCTACCATTGTTCCCTGAAATGGGAGAGTAATGTGGACCGGTATTGTGAACGTACGCTTTCCTATTGAACTGTTCGCTTCTGCCGTAATTATGTAGTTGCCAGGCACTGCTGACTCACGCGCTGAAATAGCTGCGACAGCAGAAGTTCCGTTGTTAGTTACGGGGTCGATTACGACACTTAGCCAATCTGGGAGCGATAGTGCGGTAAATGATATATCACCGGTAAAGTTGGTACGCGTGATAGATAAGTTGGCTACGTCGCCATCTCCACCTGCCAATAATTCCAAAGGCGTTGTTGGAGCTGTAACAGTGAAGCTGGGAACGGGGTTAACAGTAAGTGCTACTTGAGTAGAACTTTGTAGTGTGCCTGCTGCCCCATTTACCGTGAGCGTATAATTGCCTGGCACGGTGGATTCATTTGCAGCAATAGTCATCTCCGATGAGTTCCCTGTCACGGAGGCTGCATTGAAGCTTGCAGATATACCGGCAGGAGGGTCAAGAAGTGATAACGTAATAGCGTCGCTGATGTTTGTTCTTGCGATACTAATGGTTGAAATGGCAGACGCTCCTGCGTTAACTGTGTGGGCTGCAGGAGAAGCTTCAATGGTGAAAGCAGGTGCTGCTACGACTGTTATTTGGAATTGATCGGATACCCCAGTAACTCCAGAAGCAGACGCTGTAATAGTGATCTGGTAGCTTCCAGGAGCAGCTGCAGCGGACGCTGTGACCGTGACTGTGGCTGAAGTTGTAGACCCGGTAATGGGAGACGGGGAAATGGAGGCTTGTACTCCGGACGGCGCACCGCTAGCCGATAGAGTTACGCTTCCTTCATAGCCACCGCCACGCGCCAACGTGAGCTTCACTGTACCCGACTGTCCCTGTACGACCGTTAGCGAAGACGGTTGGGCTGTAATTCCGATAGTTGGGGTTGGTGGAACAGGAGTAGGTTCAGTGGGATCGCCGCCCCCGCCGCCACAGGCTAGTATGAAGACCGAGAGTAGGGGTACGATCCGTAGGGCCGCCGCGCGCATGTATATCTCCGTTTGCAGAATATTCTGTGCCGTACAGGCAACTACAGTTACGCGCACATCGCATATACTACGGCTCACCCACGCGATATTCTGATGTAAATGCCATATTAAGAAAGCACGCCTATGCTTAACCTCGCCGCAGTCTCTGCCGTATCCTCCTTCCGTAGCCGCTAAGCCACAGTCATGAAACGGTTCTTCGTTCTCGTTGCCATACTCGTCGGTTGTGACAGTACATCATCCTCAAACCCTGAATTGCGCAGATGGGAAGATCAGGCATCTCGTATTTCTATCACGCGCGATAACTGGGGCATTGCGCATGTAAAAGGACAGTCCGATGCAGATGCTGTTTTCGGAATGATCTATGCGCAAGCTGAGGACGACTTCAATCGCATTGAAAGCAACTATCTCACATCACTGGGGCGCGTTGCAGAAGCCGAGGGTGAACGTGCGGTATGGCAAGACCTGCGCATGCGACTTTATAACGATTCGACGCAAATGCAGCAGCTGTATGGCGAAAGCCCTGAATGGCTGCAGCAGCTAATGAACGCTTGGGCAGATGGACTTAACTTCTATTTGCACAATAACCCAGCAGTAACGCCAAAGGTTATTAAACGATTCGAGCCGTGGATGGCTTTGAGTTTCACTGAAGGCTCAATAGGCGCGGACGTTGAGCGCGTGTCACTCCGTGGCCTTGAACTCATGTACGGTGACAGCACTCAAAGGCTACAGAGAGTTGCACAGGCAGACGTAGCGCATGACGACAATGCACCTCTTTTACCAGACTTCGATGTAAGGGGATCAAACGGCATTTCGATAGCGCCAGATTTTACAGCGAATAAGCGTGCGCTACTCCTAATTAACCCTCACACGTCGTTCTTCTTTCGTTCAGAGCTACAAATGACTAGCGACTCTGGGCTTAACGCATATGGAGCCGTAACCTGGGGGCAATTTTTCGTTTATCAGGGCTTTAATGAGCGCGCTGGTTGGATGCACACCTCTAGTGGTGCAGACAATCAAGACGAGTATGCAGTAGCTGTTACGTCAACAGACAGCGGCTATGTGTACAAGTTTGGTGATGAAGTTCGCACTGTTAAGGAGGAGCAGATAACAATCGCATTTCGTACCGATTCAGGAATGTCGTCGCGCACTTTCAAAGTGTATAGAACGCATCATGGCCCCGTTGTACGTAGTGCCGATGGGAAATGGATAGCGGTGCGCATGATGCACGAGCCTATAAAGGCACTTACGCAGTCATACATGCGTACGAAAGCTAGAAACATCCAAGAGTTCCGTGAGACTATGGATTTGCATACGAACTCATCAAACAACACGCTATATGCCGATGCAGATGGCCACATTGCGTACTTTCACGCGAACTTCGTACCTAGACGTGACGAAAGCTTTGATTGGACAAGGCCAGTAGACGGTAATACCCCTGCTACAGAGTGGAACGGAGTGCACGGTGTAGATGAGAGCCCCCTAGTTGTTGATCCAGCGAATGGTTGGGTGTACAACGCAAACAACTGGCCTTACTCTGCTGCTGGCGAGAATAGCCCTAAGCTTGCTCAGTTCCCTTCGTACATGGATCAATACACTGAGAATCCGCGCGGTATGCACGCCATGCGCGTCCTCGAAGGGAAGCGTGACTTTACCATAGAGTCTTTGCGTGATGCGGCTTACGACAGCTATATGCCCGGTTTTGCCGACATGGTACCTGAACTTGTTGCATTTTACGATGCGTTACCAGCGAGTGATTCGCGTAAGTCTAAATTGGCAGAGCCAGTCGAGCAGCTGCGCAACTGGGATTATCGCTGGAGTGCGGAATCTGTGCCGACATCAATTGCCACGTACTGGGGCGACGAGTTGTTTCGATATGCTCAGCGTCGTGTGTCTGGGGAGAATGTGCGCATGGTGAGTGGACTGCCGCGGCTAATTTCGGCGCGTGGCAAGCTAGCGTCGTTGGAAGCCGCGATTGATACATTGACAGCTCACTTTGGTACGTGGAAAACACCATGGGGAGAAATAAACAGATTTCAACGTATTAGCGCTTCTATTGTGCACCCGTTCGACGACTCTCAGCCCAGCATTCCCGTTCCGTTTGCGCAAGGGCGTTGGGGATCGCTGGCGTCGTTCGCAACAAGTACTGCAACTGGTACAAGTGAGCGTACTAAAAAGCGTTATGGCGTAAGCGGAAACAGCTTTGTTGCAGTTGTGGAGTTCGGAGATAGTGTGCGAGCTGTCGCAATAACCGCTGGTGGTGAAAGCGGAGACCCGTCGTCTAAGCACTTTAACGATCAGGCCGAACGTTACGCGTTGGGCGATTTGCGCGACGTGCACTTCTATCCAAACCAGCAGAGAAAGAACGCAGTACGCTCGTATAAGCCGGGTAAATAGTTTTGATAACAGTGTGAGCGCTGCGAAATGTGCGGCGCTCACACTGTTATTTAAAGTCCCTGCCAGCTACGTACTGTTCGCCAACGCTTGGCGATATAGCTCTAAACTTTTGTGCACGAATGTTTATAACAGATTTTTCTGTTTGTATGACACCACGTACTAGTAGCAAAGGCGATTGTGAAATCGTATCTGCATGAAGCTTATAACGCCTCGGTGTGATTATCACATTAACCAGCCCAGTTTCGTCTTCTAAGGTCATAAATACAAACCCTTTGGCCGTACTAGGGCTTTGGCGACATATAACTAAACCTGCTACCGCAACCGTGTGCCCGTTGTCGCAATTGACAAGTTGTTTCGCTGTAAGAACACCATTTGGTGTCAGTACATTCCGTATGTGCTTCATAGGATGACCATTTAGCGAAACGCCGGTCGTTTTAAAGTCTGATTCTGTTAGCGCCGCTGCGCTAAATGAAGGTAGCTGTTTGTCTGAACGCGATTTAGTAATGGGCGCAAATGGTAAAGATGGCTGTTTAGCGGCGGCCATTACCTCCCATATCGCAAGGCGCCTTCTACGCTCCGGTGGAAAATGAGCAAACATGCTATCAAATGCACCTGACTCAGCCAGTTTTCGCCATGAGCTGTTGTCAAGATTAACACGACGAACAGCATCTTCTATGTCTACAAAGGGTCCGTTCGCAAGCTCAGTCTCCAATAGACCTCTAGCGCGTACGCCCAGCCCTCGAACAAGGCGCAAGCCAAGCCTTACAGCAGCGGAAGAACTATTGCCGCTGTTGCTCTCATTGCCGTTGGCCCAGCTTACAGAGCCGTCATTTGAAATAAGTGTGCGCCCGTTGCTTAACTCTAACGAATGGTGCCAAGCGGATTTTGTAAGATCTATTGGCAATACTTTAACGCCGTGGCGTTTGGCGTCTTCAATAAGTGTGCTCGGCGAGTAAAAACCCATAGGCTGTGCATTCAGAATCGCAGCTAAGTACTCTGGAGCGTAGTAATGACGCAAGAACGCAGTAGCGTATACGATAAGCGCAAAACTCATAGCATGGCTCTCAGGAAAACCGTAATCAGAAAATGCATTTATTTGATTAAAGATTCGTTCGCCAACTTCTTCTGGTATACCATTGCGCTTCATCCCCGCTAACAGTTGCTCGCCAATCGCTGCCATTCGTTCTTTCGACCTCTTATGCCCCATTGCGCGTCGCAACTGGTCGGCTTGATGCGGAGTAAAGCCAGCAGCGGCGATTGCCACTTGCATCCCCTGTTCTTGAAACAGCGGTACACCGAGCGTACGCTTAAGAATTGGTTCTAACGAAGGGTAGAGGTAGCTTACGTCTTCTTCTCCGGCTTTACGGCGCAAATAGGGGTGAACCATTGCGCCTTGAATTGGTCCAGGACGGATAAGCGCTATCTCAACTACTAGATCGTAAAAGCAGCGTGGCTTAAGCCTAGGTAAAGTGTTCATTTGTGCTCTGCTTTCAATCTGAAAAACGCCTATTGTATCTGCACGACACATGTCGTCGTAAACGTTCTGGTCTAACATGTCGAGCGCGCCAAGATCGATAGAAGTACCTCTAGTATGGCGAATGTACGCAAGACAGTCTTGTACAACCGTAAGCATTCCCAAACCAAGGAGGTCAATTTTAATAAGGCCCGCAGGGCCTAGGTCGTCTTTCTCCCACTGAACAACGGTGCGGTTTGCCATTGCCGACGGCTCGACGGGCACGATAGAGCCAAGTGGCTCTTCCGTAAGTATAAAGCCGCCAACGTGTATCGACCGGTGCCGCGGCAGTTGATGCAACCCTTCTACTATGTCGGCGAGTAAACTCACTCTGCTGTCTAAAGGATCTAAACCAGCACGCGCGAGGAGTTGCGACGACTGCTCACCACGTAAAGCATTTGCAACAGAACGCGCGCTTGAACGCCCCACAAGCTTGCTTAACGACTCACCTTGTTGCACAGAAAAGCCAAGCACACGAGCTGCATCGCGTAAAGCACTTCGCCCTTGCCAAGTAATTTGTTCGCACACCATTGCTGCATGCTCGCGGCCGTACTTTTCATACACATACTGTAGAACACGCTCTCTGTCGCGATGCGCGAAATCAATGTCAATATCTGGTGGTTCTTCACGCTCTCCTGTAAGAAAACGCTCGAAAAGTAGATTCATTTTTACGGGATCAACGGCTGTAATCCCAAGGCAGTAGCAAACCGCAGAGTTGGCCGCCGAACCTCGCCCTTGACACAGTATTCCTTCGCGTAGTGCAAAGCGTACAATGTCCCATACGATAAGAAAATAGCCGGCCAAATTGAGTCGAGTGATGGTATCAAACTCGTGCGCGATCTGTGACTCCTGGCGCGGTGTGAGTTGCGCGCCCCACCGCTCGTGCGCGCCGTTGTCAATAAGCTGCTTTAGGTACTCATTGGCGTTAACGCTGTGTGGGAGCGAAAAAGCGGGCATCGATGGCTTCAATTGCTCATACCTAAATGCACAACGTTCAGCTACCACAAGAGTAGCTGCTAAACCTTCTTCTGCACCGCTCCACTGACGGCGAAGCGTAGCTATAGACTTTAATGCCCACTCTGCATTTGGACGCAAACGCGTACCCATTTCGTCTAGCGTACATCCGTGCCGTAAAGCTGTTAGAACGTCGTGCACAATGCGTGACTTTCGGTGCGCATAATGTACGTTGTTTGTCACTACCCAAGGCACTCCTAGCTTCTGCGCTAATGGAATAAGCATGCGCACAAGTGCACGCTCTTCTGAAAGCCGATGGTCCCAACATTCAACTGCTAACCGTTTGTCAAACACGTCGTACATTGTTTGTGCTGCATGCCAAGCTTCTTGTTCGCGCCCCTCAGACAGAAGTTGTGGTATCCAACCTCGCGGACATCCAGTAAGTACAGTTACTCCCTGCGAATGTTGAACTACTTTATCCCACGGCACAGAAGGGCTGCCGCGATCCGTGTGCATACGTGCAGCGGTAACAAGTGTAGATATGTTGCTGTATCCTTCACGTGTTTCCGCGAGGAGTATAATGTGCGTGGTACGCGTTCCTAAACTTTTGTCGGGTACATTCACGGTTAGCTCTACGCCAAGTATTCCATTAAGCCCTTCATTACGAGATGCAACGCCAAAGCGCACAACTCCACCAAGTTCGTCGTGATCGGTGATAGCGAGCGCTCTATAACTTAGCTGTGCCGCACGGAGTACAAGTGATTCCGGAGTGGATGCACCGTCTAGGAGAGAGAGTGCGGAGTGACAGTGCAATTCTGCGTACATACCGAACAAAAGCCGAAAACAGTTTTATGGTCAAGGGTGTTGTATAACAAAAGCCCACTCGACTTTGAGTGGGCTTTTGTGGTTACTGCAGGTGGAGTGATTCTAGTACTTCGGGAGTAATATTGACTGATATAACATGTCGAGAGATTCACGCTTGCCAGTGAATATTCCCTCAGGGAACTGACGGTGCTGCAGAATGGCGTCGTAAATCTCAGCTTGCTGGTATACGTTGGCTCCAAGACCGGCCAAGAACTGCAAGCGCAAGTTGCGATCTCGGTTCATTTCTGCATCTGCCAACCATGGAGCGAGATCTTGTTTCTTGCCTGCGTATGTTCCTAGCAGGTCGTACGCGTTGTGCATGCCGATCTCTGCGAGTGAGCTCGATACTGGTGCCATGTCTTGCGCATTAAGGCGCTCGTAAACTCGGTCGACATCGATGGGCTTTGGATCTTTCATTCCAACTAGTACGATGTCATAGCCTCTTCCCTGATATGTGTTGCCGAAAATCATGCCGTCGGGGAACACTTCTAGGAATGTAGCTATTTCACTTTTAACTGCTGGTGTACCTGCTTCGTAAAGCTGCACGAATACAGTTACGATTCCGCCCGAATTAAGCCGCTTCTTAGCGAGTTCCCAAAACTCTTTGGTGTAGAGTGTCGCAGCACCCTTTACCCAAGGGTCGAATGGGTCGGACGTTATTGCATC
The DNA here is from genome assembly GCA_964474535.1 of uncultured Gemmatimonadaceae bacterium. GTDB lineage: Bacteria > Gemmatimonadota > Gemmatimonadetes > Gemmatimonadales > Gemmatimonadaceae > Gemmatimonas. The sequence goes on along the minus strand of CAYYSP010000007.1, from coordinate 32,227 downwards.
GAATGTTTCGTCTGTTGTGTTAAGGAAGTGACGTGCGTCGTCGATGCGAACGGTTGTTTTAGGATTATCGATTACCCGGAAGTTGTAATCACCGAAGTGGCGTGAAACAACTTTAGGAACGAGTGGTTCGATTTCTGCGATCGTGAGTTTCTTCACGTTGGGGTCGATGCTTACCGCACCTGCTGTAACACCCGCTCCGCACCCAATTACTAACACTGAATTCGGGTTGTCAGGGATGAGTGTTGTGAGGTGGCCGAGCATGCGTTGCAAGCGCATGTCTTGCGGTTCGCTTGATGCTTGAACTTTCCCTGCGTTGTGGTAGCTGGTAAAGCCGTTGGGAAATCTGGAAACTGCCATTGATGAGTTAACGCCTTCACCAACGAATACTACGTCGCCTGTATTGCCCAACCATGTTGCCATGTAACGTCCGTACATGACTAGCTGTGGTGGCATACTCGGTACGGATTTAACGACGAGCACGGCGAAGGCTGCAGCTGCGGCACCAATAACTGCGGTACGTGCAGCTGCTGGTGCACTGTCACGCGCAACGCGCAACAGCATTATGGCAGCGCTTACTGCAGCAGCAGTTATGAGTATTCTGAATGCGTTCTGTGTTCCGAATACTGGTATGAGCAGGATACTTCCAGCTAACGAGCCGACGATTGCACCAACTGTGTTTGCTGCGTACACCGTGCCTACCAGTTTACCGGGATCCTGTCCTGGTGTTGCTACGCTAGCTAGTGCTAACGGGAAGCTTGCACCCCACAGCAGTGCTGCTGGTAACATTGCGTACAAGCAACGCACAAGGTCGAGCTGCATTGTGTAGAAGGGGCTCGTTGATATCTGTACGTTAACTGGCCAGTAGGGAATACTCGCCATCATTGCCCACGAAGCCCAACCTAATGCGCCTACTAGTAGCAATTGACAAACTGCGAGTGCCATTCTCGGGTTGCTAACGGAACGTCCTATACTTGCACCGATTGTGCTACCTATGCCGAGTCCTGCAAGCATGACAGCAAGTATCATGGCGAAGGTATATACAGTTCCTCCGATCATGAGTGTTACAAGCCTTGTCCACACACCTTCTGAGGCAAGTGCAGTCATTCCTGACAGTGCAATTACGAGATAGACTGTTCGTGCGGCAGGGTGGGCTGTTAGCGGTGTTGTTTCTGTGTTTTCGACCGCTGGTGTGTATGAAGTACGTCGTGCTAATAACAATCCTGCGACTGCTACGAGAACGTTTAAAGCAACGGCGGCCCATGTAGCGAATTGCATATCGTGTACTCGCAGCAAGTAAAAGCCAGCGAGCACAGATCCAACGACTGCACCTGTAATATTTCCGCCGTAAAAGAATCCGAGCCATGAAACGCCGCTGGGTGTTGTTTGCACCCAACGAGCGATTGCGGGGAGTGTTGCACCCATGAGCAAAGTGGGTGGCAGCAGGAACACGGTGCAGAATATGGCGCGTACAACGAGTCCAACTACTCCGCCTCCGCCAATTGATGTGTAAAGTCCGCCAACCCATGGCAGAAGATAGAAAATTATTACGCCAAAAACTGCAATTAACAGTTCAAGTTTGGCGTACACTCGCAGCGGATGTTCGCGCGTTGACACGTACTTCGGGAGGTACAGACTTCCAAGGCACATGCCACCCATGAAGGTCCCAAGAATGACAGCCATTGATACGGCGTTGGAGCCAACGATTAGCGAAAGGAGCTGGAACCAAACTACTTCGTAGATAAGGGCTGCAGCGCCACTCCCGATAAATAGGAGGACTAGCAGTGGCAGTGCAGCACTGGCACCGGACGGTGCGGACGCCTGAGCGCCGCTATTCGAAGTGGAGTTTTCCTGAGGCATGCGGGAATGCTGGGGGCAAGGAAGACGGCAATGTGCGGAAGCATACGCGCCGCGGTGAAGTATCGTTGCGTGCGTTCAATCGTACCACCCCTGTAAAAACCACTGTTTCTGGTCTCTGTATATCAGCAGTTCTCCATCGCTGTCGGTAGTACAGCGCCAGTAATCGCGCGCGTAACTGTCACTGCGCCACCAGTCTCCGCTTAGCCTTTCGGGGCCATCTATATGTGTGAACAGCAGCTTGCGCCCGTTTCGCCACATGGCATGAGGGGTGGGGTGGCCCGGCGCAGGGCGCTCTTCTACCTCAATAGCTTCAGGTGATGGAAGCAGTCGCATTACCGGTTCAAGTTTTACCGGTTCAAGTTCAATATGAAACTCGCTGGAGCGCTGAGTAGAGGAAGCGATAAGGGTTAGAGGTCGTTGTAACGTGCGGCGTTGCAATGATTCGTTGTCTGGTTTGGCCAGTTCTGTTGAATCTACGCTAGTCCAACTAGCAGAATGTTCGGGTCTTTGTGAATCGTTGAGTGTTGGGTATACAACGACATCTCCGCTGTGCGATGGGTCAAGCGCGGTGCGTAGACGTGAAAAGACTGCTTCTGCTTGAGCCGCTGTGTCTCGCCAAGACGCAACCAAGAGGTCGCCTTGATCTGCCGCTAAAGGGGCAGTAGCTGGGACAGTTAGTATCACTCCGGTTACTGGCGCGGGAGCTACCCATCTTTCGAGTAACGAACGGCACTGATTGAACAGCAAATCGAATCTTGCACACGGTCTAGCAGGGCGTACTTCGCGAGTTAAGGTACGCTGGGGCCCAGCAACTAGTGTGTGTTTGCGGCCGGCCCCGGAGTCTAGTACGAGCGTTATTGCAACAGCTGCTGCAGCACGTCCGTCGGCTACTAGTTCGCGAATTAAACGTTCAAGTAGCGCGCTCACTGCGAAAATCACAGTCGCACTGCTCTCAGCTGGAGCAGGCAGTTCGATTGCCGCACTGCGTTCTGTTTCAGTGCGAACTAGCCCAGGTCGACGCGGATCGTCGCCCTTAGCGAGTCTCCATGCGCGTATTCCATCTGTCCCCCATCTGCGCTCTACATCGGATGCATCTAAAGCAGCAAACGCACCGACTGTGTGTAAGCCAAGTGCATGAAGGCTGTCCCGAAAATCGGTGTCCATAGGTATTAACCCCAATGGCGCAGATGCGAGGTAATTAGCGCATTCGCCAGGGGGGACTATTACAATCGCGTTGTTGCGCGTGACATCGTTGTTAGATGTGTCACTAGATTTTGATTTTCTCTGTGTCCATGTGGCTGCATGTGCAGCGACGCATGTATCAGCGATTGCGACGCGTGCATTTGGATGCACCGCACGTACGATCCTCAAAAGGGTAAGCGCGAGTTCGTTCTCACCACCGGTTGCATCGAAACCGGAAGCGCCAATGAACCACGTGCCTATGCTCGTGTTCGTCGCGGATGTCTCCCTCTTCCTCCCTATCCCTCTTCCCGTCCACCCACTCCCCGTGTCGGCGGTGGCGGTGCTGGATTCGGCGCTGGCACCTGTTTTTGTGTGGGCGATCGAAGGGGCAGCGGTGACTTGTGGGCTTGCCCTAAGGAACTCAGCTGACATTGCCAGCAGTTCGGCGTTAATAGTGGCGTCGTCCCACGGGCGGATATCGAGGGCGGCAAGCCGCGAACGCGCTTCTGCAACGCTCATTTGTGCGTGCACCCCCAAAGCGCTCGCTGTAGCCGACACTATGCGCAAGTGGTTGCCTTCATAGAGGGCCAGTGGGAGAGTGTCCCAGTGTTGCGTGTTGCTGTTTGCGGCGAGATTTGCTGCTTTCCACACCGCGCCTATCGGGAACCGGGGGATGCGCACGCAGGCTACGCGCGAGTGGGGGTGTTGTGGCACGGCTAACCTGTATCGAAGAGGTGAGGTTGGGTAAGGAGATGCTCAAAACGCGTCCGCCTGATGCGGGTGCTGATGCTGGTGCCGCAACCGCAGCTTTTAGTGAGATTTTGATTCTCAACACGCCGCTCCCCTGAGCGGCTCGGTCAAGGTCGGTGGTGAGGACTAGGGCTGCATCTCTGTCCCTTGCGATCCTTGCGAGCTTTTCGGTTACGTTTCGCGACATTATAGAGACATTATCGAGCACTACGAGTGTAAATAGCCCACTTCTTAGAAGTATATCGGCCGCGCGGACGGCTTCGTCGCGTGCCTTAGGACGTATAGCGACGAAACGTTTGCCGAGTTGTGCCCAAGGGGCTGGTGCTAAGGTGAGGGAGCTGTCGATCCATGCTACCCAGCTTTGCTGTGCGAGCACACCGGCTGCGACTTGTTGAAGCAGTGCTGTTTTGCCCACTCCTAGCGGTGCAGTGATCTCTGTGACGCGCCCTCTGGGTATTCCGCCTTTGAGGTGATGATCGAGGGCATGTATGCCTGTTGGGAGCGGTGGGCTGAACGCTTTGTTTTGCGCAGAGACCTGGTCTATGCGGCTGCGTATGGCGTGTAGCAGGTGCTTTGAGACCGCGGTCATTGTCGTGCGGGTGCGGGACTTATGTGGCGGCTTGTGGGGCTTATGAGGTGTGCAAAGTGATTCACGGTGACAGTCGTGCGGATACGGAACCGAACAGGTGCGGGGGAGCGGCGCGGGCGACTAAGGCGACTAGGGCGACGGCAGTGCATGTGAATTGAATACCGAATAAAAACCGAAAATGCAATATGGGGGTGGAGTGTAATGATTCTGATTCACCAATTGTCAGAGGGGTGAGGATAGCCTAATGTGCCATTTATGAGCCTACTCTCGGATATAGAGGTACAGCGCGAGCTGGGGACGCTTCAGGGTTGGTCGCGTAAGGGGGACGCCCTTACGAAGACTTTCCACTTTGCAACGTTCCCAGCTGTTATAGCATTTATGGCGCGTGTTGCGGAGGTAGCTGAACTACTTCAGCATCACCCTGACGCTGATATTAGGTACACGAAGCTGTACCTACATTTGTCGTCGCACGACTTGAAGGGGATAACAAGTCGTGATTTCAAGCTTGCGCGCGCGATAGAAGAGCTGTTGAAGGGGTAAGCTGCGTTGCACAAACGGGGTTGCTAGCGAGCGGGTGCGCGACGCACTGCAATGCCGCCGTTAACTGTGCTGGCGCGTATTCGTATGTTGCCGTCGCCGATGGTGCCGCGTAGCCGACGGGATGATACAGTGCCTGACACCGTGATTGGGAAGTCGGTGTGCACTTCGCCCATTACTGTGGTGAGGTCTAGCCGTGCGCCGATCCCCGATGGTAGTTCAAGGTTTACTGAACCGTTTACAGTTCCGTATTCGAGGTCTACCGGATTGCTAAGGTTGTTCATGGCAACGTCTATGCTGCCGTTCACTGTTTGAGCGCGCACTGGACCGCCACTAGAGCGGACGTTTATGCCGCCGTTTACTGTGTTTGCAGCTACTTCGGCCGTAGCGCCTGTAATGCTTACTTCACCATTTACTGTGTTCACGTCAACGTTCACACCGGTCGGTACTCTAAGTGTGAACTGCACAGACACGTCGTTGCTTTCGCTATGTTTCCCTCGTGGTGTAGTGACACCGTTGTCTGTGCAACGTGACTCTGTGTTCCACATAGCGCACACCACTATGTCGCCAGCTGATGTACGAAGTTGTTCAATGCGTACCTTAGATGGGTCGCCTCGTTTCCACTGTTTTTCAGCACGCACTTCTAATTGGTTATTAGCGCTACGCTCAACTGCTATTGCGCCGTTTATGTTGCGTACTGTTATTCGCTTTCCAGCCGCAACGGCGCCAGACCAAGAAAAAGCATTTGGGTCGCGGTTTTGAGCTAATGCAGAGTCTGGGAGCGAGAGAGCGGAAGCAGCTAGAAGAATGGCTGGGATAATCTTGTTTGCGTTGTAACGGTGTGAAAGCATGGTATACTCAGTTGTTGGTGGTGTGTTGTTGCCGGATTCGTATTGCGCCATTGAATGTGGTTAGCGACAGTGTTGGCCCTCCCCCTCCCCCTCCTACTGCTCCAAGCTCAAATGTTTGTGTCCCTCTTGCATTTCTGTTGGGTTGTAGCGTTAGCGGAAAGTCTGAAGAGATGTTTCCCATAAACGTGCGCGCCTCTACTATAGCTCGTGTGCCAGTTGCAAAGGAAAGTGAAATGTCACCTGAATGTGTTGAGATGCTTCTTCCAGCAGATCCTTCGATGGAGGCAGCTAGCGACACATCGCCGGTCATTGTTTGTAATGTGATTGCTCGCAAGCGTGTGCCGTTAACTGTTATGTCACCTGTTGTAGTAGTCGCGTGTACATCGCCACTGGCTCCGCCAACTTCAATGCTACCCGCTATGGTCACTATTCTTGCTTTGTGTATGTTGCCGTTAGCAACGATATCACCTGTTATAACTTCTACATGAATGTTGCCCGCAACTTTTTCGAGGGTGACATCGCCTGTGGTTATCCGCACGTCTATATCACCTGATACTGATTGAACATGCAGGTCGCCCAGTTTGCCTCGGAATACTAGTTGCGCGTTGGTAGGCACGCGTAGACGTAGCACTCCATCCGAGTAGTCGGCACCGTTGTGTCGTACCTGCGCGCCGCTTGATGTGCGGTTAAGCACGTAGTTGCTACTTCCCGACTGAATGCTTATATCCTCCCTGTCCCACCCTACGATTTGCACATCGTTGGCGGGCACGTCTACGTCAATCACTTTTCCATGCGATAGCGAAAGTGATTGCGCGTCGGCGTAGGATGCCACAAAAAGAAAAGCGGCAGACAGGAGCTTTAAGAGGCTACGCATTAGAGAAGTGCCACTCTGCGCAACAGTGCGAGCTTGTGTTCGAGAGCGCGATCGAGTTGCTGAGTAACAACCTCGTTTCGCGGATCTTTGCGAAGTGCTTCTTTGCTGTCAGCTATAGCGCTGTCTATAATTGCGATATTCCTCTTTAGGACGCTAACTGTATTGCTGTCGAGCTCAGCAAAGCGTTCGTTTACAATGGTGCGAAGTATCAGGATCTCGCGCTCGTAAGTCGCGTCTATGGTTTCTGTTGTGTAGGCAACGGGTTGAAGCGCAAGAGAGTCGCTCGTGGCAGGTGTGGGAGCAGTACGAAGGTTCCACGTTACGGTTGCAGATACTGCCACAAGCACCACAGCCGCCGCTGCCATTCGTAGCCATGACGGTGTGCGCCTTGATGTGATATTTACGTCTGATGGATTCCTAGTTCGATGTACCGTAACAGCTGGTTCCCGAGCGTCGTGTAGCTGTTCGGCGATGTTGTTCCACAGGTCTTTGCTGGGAGTGAGTACTGGGAGCTGTTGTACGTCAGACATGATCTTTTGCAGTTCATGCTGCAGCATGCTGCACTTACTACAAGTTGAGATGTGTTTCTGCACATCAGCGTTGTCGCCGTCGCCGTAGCTGTAGCTGTCATTCTCGCTTAGAGCGGCGTACGGATCTTCAACTAGCAGTAGCTCTACTTGTTCGCAGGATAGCTTGTTTTTCATCGGTTAAGCGCCTCTCTAAGAAGCATGCGTGCTCGGTGCAACTGTGCTTTGCTTCCTCCTGAAGATATGCCAAGGAGGTTGGCTATTTCCTCGTGCTTATGTCCTTCAACATCGTGTAGTACAAAAACATGTCTGGCACCTTGGGGGAGAGCGGCAATTGCGTTCTCCAAGTCAAGGCGAGCGCCTTCGGGCGCGCTATGTTGGACAGCCGACTCTGTTGCCAGTGGATCGTCGTTGAACCGGCTGTTACGAATGTTCTGAGTTTTGCGATGCGACAGAACCACATTTACAGCCAGACGGAACAACCAAGTTGATACAGCTGATTCGCCGCGGAATGATGGGAGTTTGTTCCAAGCGCGAACGAATATGTCCTGCACCAACTCTTCTGCTGTTTCCCTGTTTCCGGTCATACGTACAACTACAGAAAACACCTTTGGCATGTGCGCGCGATAGAGCCTTTCAAAGGCATCGCGGTCGCCTCGTGCCGCTGCGGTAGCGTCCCCGTTGTCGTCGTACAGGGGAGCAGAGGGAACGATATGCAGTTCTGCTCTTCTGCCGTTGTTGACGGGGTTTGATAGCTGTATCTCAGGTTTTGGCTTGGTCACCGCTGGCGTGCGCATGGTCGTCTAAGTGGTCACCCATTATGACGGCGCCAGCCTCACCAAGGTTTGAACGGACATCAAAACTCACCATTGATTCAATCAAAGAACGGAGTTGCGCTACGTTTGTGACCATGTGTCGAGGGGCTGATTGCGAGAGCGTATTTGTGCTAAAAGGCCCCCACTCGCAGGCTACAGTTACAACGCCTGCCGCGTTTCCTGCTTTCACATCATGAGGTGAGTCGCCGGCAAAGAGCGCGCGGTGAGAGGGGATTCCAAGTTGCTGCAGCGCGAAGCGCACCGGCTCAGGGTCTGGCTTGTGATGGGCCGTTGCTTCTACGGTTACGATGGTATCGAAGGCATCGAGAAGACCGACGTGGCGTAAAGATCGCTCTGTCATTCCTTTTCCTTTACTCGTGACTAGTCCAATTGCATTTCCGGTGTCGCGAAGCCAGCTAAGAAGTTCTGGAACGCCAGGAAAAGCTGTTGTCATGCGTTCCAAATGAAGATCTTGATAATTTCGGTACTTTTCTGCTAGTAGTTCTACATCTGACCTATCGGTTGCCCACTGTGCGAGTTGAACGCGAAGGGGTGTTCCTATTCCCGCTATCCACTGATCACGTGTTGGGGAGTGGGTTGGCTCTCGATCGGCAAATGCGTGCTCCATGCATTCCACTAACAGATCGATAGAGTCTATGAGAGTGCCGTCGAGATCGAATAGGAGTGCGTATTTCATTGCAGTAACCTACAGCAAACATCAACTCGGCGTATAATATGCGCACAATATGCCCTACTTGATGATGACAATCAGTGCTAGGAGTCTGTCAGACACTGTGAGTGTGCGCTCAGGTGACGGAAGGGGTGCTTCGGTGGATTTCGTGAGAAGCCTAGCAAGTGATGGGATGTGTTTCCAACTACTAAGAAACCGCTCCGCTTCGTTAGACTCTCGGGCTGCTATCCACCTTTCCAATTCTCGCTCAGCCCCAAGGGGTTTAGCGGCGTGAATCATGCATTCAGCGGACGCTGCAGCGGAGGCCAGTTGTGCACGTCTAGGCGGAGACAGCTGTGAAAGGCAGTCGGCTACTGCCGCTAGAGCCTTACGTTGCGCGGAGCTTAGCTCCCTGTTGCCGAGGCCTAGCAAAGATCTGGCATTCTCATTTAGGAGGTAGTTGTTGATCTCCGATACCGCTTTAGCGGTTGCATTCGTTGCTTCGCGCTTTGGAAGCCTCGCGGCTTGAGGTGCTCTAGAAACTGCGATGGCTGCATGTAGAAGGTGAGATGATTCAGTACTGGCGGAACCGTCGTTAGTTGAGGCTAGCAGGGTATGAGAAGAAGTAAGTGCTATCCAGCCTGACGTGGTACCTCGCGAGACTGCAACTATGGGATAGCTAGTGTTGGTAGTAGCGGAATGAGGACTGTTAGAATGAGGATTATTAGCACGACCAGCTCTGAATTGAGAGGGGCGCTGAGAGCAGTTGGGTTCGGAAGGTGTTCTTGGTGTTGACGGTAGCAGTCGTGATAACGATTCGCGTTCGAGCGGAGACATATTGCCACCGTCAGATAGCCACTGGGACAAAAGATTATGGAGTGAAGATACAGATTCAGTTACTGAGAACGTACGAGCGGCAATTCCGGCTTTTCGTTGCAGTAGCTGAGAGAGGTGGATTATACGATCGATTGCTGCGGGCGGAGTGATAGTAAAGACATTAACGGATGAAAAAGGCGAGCCTATACGAGCACAGCGTCCTTCTCTTTGTTGGCGTAGTGCTTCGGTCCAAGGTAGGTCAAGGTGAACGACCGTGCCTGCATCTTGGAGGTTCACGCCTTCTGCAATGATATCAGTAGAGATGAGTAAGCGAATTCTTTCGCGCTCGTGCGGTGGCGGTTTGCTATGAGCTACGGGCGCGAATCTGTGTAGTATTTCCTGTCGCGGCATGGGTCCGCTGGCGATGAGTCCGTTCTTGGCGGAGAGGGCGGCGACTCCAGCGATATCAGAAAGAGCTCGGTAAAGTGCTTTTACAGTGGCTGTGTATCGCGTAAAGGCAACGACTGGGCGTGTAGATTCATTCGCGACGAGCGTTCGTAAAAAAGTAGCGCGTGCCGCGTCATGATTGGCATGTAGTGAATGGTGACGTTGCAGCGTTGCAAGTGCACGGAGATGGCGCCATAAGCGTTCCAGCAGTTGATGGGGGTGCGTTGCCTCCGATGATATCAATTCACTGAACGTAAGTTGAAGTGAGTCATCGGCTACAATCCACGCTTTCATTTCGGCGTTAGTTGGATATCGGTTGCTTTGCAGTGCATGAGCTAGGGCTTCACCTCTAAGTCGTCTTGTGCGAATAGACTGTGCTAAAGCGGCATCGCTGGAGCACCATGCTCTAAGAAGGCCGAGTTTTATGAGGGCACCAGCGGAACTCCCACCGCGAGCGGGTAGAGGATCTGGGAGGGCCATAATGGCATCGAGCGTGGCTTCATCTGCTGGCAATAAAAGCGGTGCATGGTGTACGAGGGTTGGGATATGATCGGCGTTAACCGAGTCATGACCTCGTCGTATAACAACTTTCTCAAGCGCGGTCACATCCGTAGAGCTTGCTTTTGACCCCATGAACAGCGAGAGAAGCGATCGGAGATCATTTGCATTGTTGTGAACAGGAGTAGCAGAAAGTAGTAGAACGTGGTGTCCTACAACGAATTCAGCGACACGTTTATGTCTAAGAGTAGCGTGGTTTCTAAGCAGGTGGGCTTCGTCTATAACGACCAGCGAAGGTACTGAGCTATTATCGGCAGTGAGAGAGTGAGGTGACGCAGATACGCGGTGTAGCGAGTGTAGATGTACGTTATGCGCAGCTGCGTTGGAGGTGGCGTTTCTCCACATAGGCAGCAATGATGCGGGTGCTAGCACATGAACATTGCGGTAGCGTTGCGCGATGGCGAGTGCGACCCATGTTTTGCCTAAGCCGACATCATCAGCAAGTAGTGCACCGGAGAAATCCTTCAGTGCAGCGGCCACGCGTATTTCAGCATCAACCTGATGTTCTTGGAGAGTTATGTTGCCGACAGTTCTAGTAGGGAGTGGGTCTAGCAACTTTGACGCTATGAAAAACTTTACAACATTGATTGGCGCGTTTGTCATGGTTGTTCCGGGCTATCAGCTGCGTGCCATTGTAGAAGGGGGCGAAGATTAGCGAATGGTACGTCGTACGCATCAGCTACAACTGCGGAGTGTTCATCATCATCGATGGCAGTACCACTGGCCAAACGATCGCTAAGTAATGCGAGCTTGACGCGTGCACGCGACCAATTGGACGGTATTGGTAGCGTTGCGATTGTCCAACCCATGTACCTATGAAAACCGCCTCTTGCTGGCTCAGCGACGCACGCTAGCCATGCTTCTGCGACTGGTGAAGTGAGAATTGCTTTAAGTACAAGCGCGTCCTCGACAGACGTGGTGTGCATTACATAGCAGCTATTGAGAGGAATAGCTGGATCGCCGGTATGCAGGACATCGACGCGCATTTTTCGTCCGATGTCTGCCCATACGATTCGCGGAGAACTATTACGTGCGGCTTCAGTTCTAAAGAGTCTGTACCATGCGCCCTTGGATTGTGCGTCGCGTCTGCTTTCCAGTCGGCTTTTCCATTGCGCGAACCATCTACTGGCAGCGGGCGGTAGAGATTTGAGTGGTGCTCCGTCGTTAGAGTGAGTCCACACAATGCGAGCGTTCTCAGAGCGCGCGCTAGTTCGTCCGATTGACTCGCCACGTAGTACGGGTCGCAACAGGATTCGTTCTATGAGCGCGGATTTATCATTCGTTCGTATGGTAGCCATGTCGTCGTCATGTTCGGTGGCATCTACGAGAAATGCCTCGTTGCATCCGCATTTGACGCCGAGTAGCGGCCTACCGAGCCGCGAGCTCCCGAGGGGAGTGGAACAGTTAGAGAGTGAGTTGAAAGCTCGTTGGACGTGAGGAGGGAGAACGAGCCAAGGTGAAGCACTGTCATTGGCGAGCGATATGGATTGCGGTGAGATCGAGAAATTGGTGACGCGTCTGCCTTTAGCAACAGAGGCTACAATGTTGACAGAGTTTACAGATGGTAGCGTCGTGTGAGTTGACTGCGAGGCGAGTAGTGCGGGCTTTTGTTGTGCGACGATAAGTGACGGATATACCGCGGCATTGAAGAGAGGCGGAGCGTTACTCCAGTCACGAACAACGCGGAGAGATGTGTTATCGACGAGGAGCCTTCTAACACCGCCGCCTGCCAACGAGCGCCATAGTTTAGCGGGCAGTAAGAGGGCCATTACGCCTTGCGGTGCTAGCAGCTGCGAGGCTTTCTCTACAAACGCGACTGCGAGATCGGCTTGAGCTGCGAACCCAGTATAAGCGCCCGCGCGTTTAGCTCCGGCGACCCATGCGGAGTTTCGTAGCGTTACGAAATCACGTTTTAGGAGCGTACGTTCACGAGAGGGCAGTGCATGCGGCCGCACCCATGGTGGATTACCGATAATGAGTGAGAATCCCTTATCTGCGGCAGCGGCGAAGTGGGAAGCGAAGCGAAAAGGGAGAGCGGCACCGCGTGTTAGGCGAGCGCGACTGCTTTGCAGTTCGCGCACTGCAATTCGAAGCGAATTGAGATGAACCGAAGCGCTTTTAGTTAAGCGTTGGCGCTTGCCGAAGAGATCTGGCGTTCTTAACGTGTCGATATAGTCAGCACGAGCGAGCTGTGCTGCCGATATTTCTTTATCTAGCAGAGCTATTGCGCAGTTGCGTTCAGCGTTGTCTAGCAGTTTGGCGAGAGTACGTTTTCGCGTACCATTTGCGCGTGCGTAGCGCTCGCGCAGCACTGTAACTAAGCGATTGTTGTTATTGTGGAGAACAAGGCCACCAGTGAGGGTGTCACCGACCCTGATATTATGATCCAAGTTAGGTAGTGGCGGTATGCGTTTCCAATCGACCTCATGGCATTCGATTACTACAGAAAGCCACAAGCGCAATTCGCACAGCCAGACTGCTATGGGATTAACATCTACGCCAAAGATTGAGCGAGTGAGTACATCTCTTCTAATCGCGTGTACGGGTCTACTATCACCAGCGTGTTTAAGGACATCAGAGAGACGTTCTAGGACATGTACGAGAAAGGCGCCTGATCCGCATGCGGGATCGAGGATACGGAGTTCATTAATCTTTTGCACCAGGCTAGCGTTGGCGGCGAGACCTTGTGGCGAACTAAAGAGTGAGAAGAGATCGTGAGGTACATTATTGGGTAATGCGTAAGCGAGAGCATCAGTGACCACCTGATCGACCAATTTAGGTGGCGTATAAAACGATCCGCTCTTATGTCGATCTTCTCGAGCCATGAGGGACTCAAACGAGCGGCCTAACATTTCGGGATCGATGGCCGCTTCAGACCAGATTGCGGAATCTTCGTGGGCAGTGAAGCGATACCTGTCTAGTAAATCAGCTATTAGCGAAGTGAGTGCATCGTCTGAGAACCGTACGTTTCGCCGTTGCTGTTCGAGTTTAGTGGGTGCGAAGAGACCACCATTAAGAAACGGTATTTCCCCGAACATTAGCGCTGATGGCGCTCGCTTATTGCGTGGCGTGTTGAGCGTTCCGAAGAAGAGTGGTCGCAGTAGTTTGTTGTGGAGATTACCGCCGAGTTGGAGCTGTAGAGTGCAATGATGCAAAAGGAAATTTTGATCATTGTTTAGCCAACCTTTGCTTTGCAGGAACGCGAGGAAAATACATCTAGAGGTACATAGCAGTGCGAGTTCCCTTCGTTCGCCATTGGTTGCTAGTCCGGTGGTGCTATGTGCGAGCGAGTCGACAGTGCGTTCAAGCGAGCTGTAGAATCTAGCTGATAAGTTGTCGCGTTTTAGGATATCGACAAAGCGAGCGTGACGTAACGCGGCGGTGGATTCTGAGACCGCGGATAGTGCGCGTAGCGTATCTGCATCCGAGTCTACTACCTGACTGCGTTCGACACGCAGCGCGGATATTTGTGGAGAGTTGGCGCTTAGCGATACCACAGCAATGCAAACGAAAGAGCGAGCGGCGTCGACCGTTATTACGCACCATTTTTGTGCGGGGTAGTTACGCACGAGGCATGCGCACAGCCTTTTCGTTAACTCTCTGCTATCGGCCGACTGAGCATGGGGGTCATGCGGGTGAAGTAGTGCTGAGCAGAGCCGGAACGATTCTTGGCCTTGGTGTACCCATCCTTGCTCAACAATCCCTTCTACGCCGATTTGGCTTAACGTAGCGTTGGGAAGTGGGTGCCCTTGCGGGTTAAAGCCCAAATGTGAAGCGATGGTGTTCATGGCTTCTGGCGAGTTGGCTTGGGCTAGGATATTGGCGGCGGCACGAATGGTAAGCACGGATTCAACTTGAAGGGGATCGTGCTTAGCTGTGTCACCATTTTATCGTGCGTGTGCGCGCATTATTTCAGCGTTGTTCTGGCGAAGATTTGCGTAGGTAGTGATTATTTCATATGCAAAGACATCAAGAATGCTGGCTTAACGGCGAGTTTGTCGCAGAGAGCGATGCACGGATCTCTCCATTCGATCGCGGTTTCATCTTTGGCGACGGTGTTTACGAAGTAACGGCAATTGCTAACGGGCGTTTTATCGATTGCGACCGGCATTTACAGCGCCTTGAGCGTTCGATGCGCGAGATTGGGATTCGTATAACGCAGACTTTAAGCGAGTTAGAAGCAGCGATGTACGAAACTGCGCGCAGGTCGGGTATCTGTGATGGTTATGTATACATAGAGGTAACGCGCGGAGTAGCTGAGCGTGATTTTTCGTTCCCAAGCGAGAGCAAGGCAACGATCTTTGCGTTTGCTCGTCGCAAGGAGTTTCTCAACGATCCTTTAGCCTCAGGGATATCCGTTGTTACAGTTCCGGACATTCGTTGGAGTCGGCGTGACATAAAGAGCATATCTCTGCTTGGTCAGGTATTGGCAAAGCAGAGCGCGCGCGAACGCGGAGCAACGGAAGCATTTATGCACGAGGGTGGTACGATAACTGAGGGTAGTTCGAGCACCGTGTGGATGTATAACGAAGGCGTGCTTGTGACGAGACATCTGTCTACGGATATACTTGCAGGTGTTACACGGTCGGTGGTTTCAGAGTTAGCTCCCGAGCTTGGAATCCCAGTTATAGAGCGCCCGTTTACCGTTTCGGAGGCAATAGCGGCAGATGAGGTGATGATTACTAGTGCCACTACATTTGTACTACCGGTTACTCGTATAGACGACAAAGTAATAGGTAATGGAGCAGCCGGTCCGGTGGCTACCCGTATTCGTACGCGGTATTTGGAGCGGGCTTACGGCCATTAGCTGCGATGTAGCCGTGTGGTAAAGAGCGTGCAACTAATGTGAATGTCGCTGAGAAATTTGGTACATTTAGTAAGATTCGCTGTACAATAAGGGTGCGTGATTTACGCTTTCACATCACGCACGTTTCGCCAAACATCTTTCTACCTTACGGGCCGAGGTCTCATGAAAACCGCACAGGAACTGATTGCTAGCGCCAAATCACGTATTAAGGAGGTCACGTCGTCGGAGCTACGTAACCAGCGTCCAGCTCCTGTCCTCATTGATGTGCGTGAGCAGAACGAATGGAACCTTGGACACATTCCGGGTGCGATGCATATAGGCCGCGGTGTCCTTGAAACCAGCATTGAGGCGCGCGTTTCTAGGGAAGCTGAGATCGTTTTGTATTGTGCTAGCGGCAACCGGTCGGCTCTGGCGGCGTCGGCGCTTGGTGAGATGGGTTATAACAACGTATCTTCGCTTTCTGGCGGAATTAAAGGTTGGGTGGATTCGGGTGGGAGCATAGAGGACTAACAATCGCTGTGGAACGGATAGTTCGTCGATTACCTCACGTTGCACTTGCTCGGCTGCAAGCAAATCTTGCAGTTCGCAGCGCGTATGATGTTGAATACTACGAAGGCGCTCGTCAGGCGGCCGTCGTAGCTGTATTCCGTGTTCGCTATGAACCGGAGCTTTTGTTTATTAAGCGAGCTGAAGTTAAGGGCGACCCCTGGAGTGGCCACATCGCTTTCCCAGGTGGTCGCCGCGAGCAAGAGGATGTAACGCTAGAGGATACTGCGCTGCGCGAAGCTCACGAGGAGCTAGGGCTTGATATGGATCACTCGTCGCTAATAGGACGATTAGACGATCTCGCGCCGCGAAGCAAACTGTTGCCTCCCATCATTGTCAGACCGTTCGTAGCTACAGTCTCTGCGGACACGGAGCTGGTCCCGAGCCGCGAGGTGGCTAGCGCGTTTTGGGTACCCACCAGCGTTCTAACGTCGCCGTCGACCCAATCGGAAATAGAAGTATTCTCACAATCCGAAGGTCAACCACGTCGGTACCCTGCGTACCGTGTGGGCGACCATGTCGTCTGGGGGATAACTGAGCGGATAGTACGCCAGCTTCTGTCGTTGTATCTGGTGTGACCTAGCGGCCATCGTCGGTTACAGGGCCATTGTCTCTTGCGTTTAATTTAGGCTAGACTAATTATTATTTTATGGAAGACAGCAATAAGGTAGATCCGGGGTGGAGGAGGGTTAGGCTAGCGCCCTCGCTCGCGGAGGTACATCGGTCGGTTGACGTGTCCGGGAAGAGTTGGATACGGAAGATGCTGGCGTTCGCTGGGCCTGGATATTTGGTGGCTGTTGGCTACATGGATCCGGGTAATTGGGCCACAGATTTGGCGGGTGGATCGCAGTTCGGATATACGCTCTTATCTGTGATTCTTATGGCCAATCTCATGGCTGTTTTGCTTCAAGGGTTGGCCTCCAAACTCGGCATCGTAACGGGACGGGACTTGGCACAGGCGTGCCGAGATCACTACCCGCCCAGAACTGCGTTCGCGTTATGGATTCTGTGTGAGTTGGCTATCGCAGCTTGTGATCTCGCTGAGGTCATTGGCTCTGCAATAGCACTCAACCTGTTGTTCGATATTCCGTTGGCATGGGGGATTGGAATTACCGCGCTCGATGTACTTCTAATCCTCTATCTGCAGAACAAGGGATTCCGTTATATCGAAGCGCTCGTAATTAGCCTTATCGCTGTAATCGGAGGCTGCTTCATTTTCGAAATAATCGTCTCGCGCCCAGATTTCTTAGGTATCGCTAAGGGGTTTGTGCCAAGCGCATCCATTCTTACTGATCAACAAAAGCTGTACATCGCAATGGGGATTTTGGGTGCAACGGTTATGCCGCATAATTTGTATCTTCACTCGTCGGTGGTGCAAACGAGAAAGTATGCAGAAACTACATCTGGTAGAAAAGAGGCGGTTAGATTTGCGTTTATTGATTCTACGGTAGCACTTACCTTCGCACTGTTTATTAACGCGGCAATTCTTATTGTTGCTGCTGCTACCTTCCATACAACTGGCAATACTGAGGTGGCTGAAATCCAAGACGCTTACCAGCTTCTTACCCCTCTGCTTGGGGTCACTGGAGCGAGCACTGTATTTGCTCTCGCACTGCTGGCTTCAGGGCAAAGCTCCACACTAACTGGTACTCTCGCTGGACAAATCGTAATGGAAGGATTCTTGAATCTGAGAATTCGTCCTTGGTTACGCCGCCTAATCACACGCGCAATAGCTATCATTCCTGCAGCCACTGTTGCAATTCTATACGGTGAGAGCGGCACAGCTAAGCTACTTGTCTTCAGCCAGGTGGTGCTGTCGCTACAGCTTTCGTTCGCGGTTTTCCCGCTTGTTCAGTTCACCTCTGATCGTGAGAAGATGGGCGAGTTTGTTAACTCTACAACACTCAAGGTGGCCGCTTATCTGGTTGCGACCGTAATAGCAGCGCTAAATCTGTGGTTGTTGTTCCAGACTGTGCGCGAGTGGATGGCCTGATGTATCGCCGAATACTAGTCCCGCTAGAACATTCGCCCTATGACGAACTCATATTGTCGCACATTCGAGTGTTGGCTCGACTTTGCGATGCGTCAATTGTGTTGGTGCACGTAGCGGACGGTTGGGCCGCACGTAACATGCGCGCGCTTAAATTACGGGAGTCGGAAGAGATTCAGGATGATCGCGCGTATCTCGAAGGCAAGTGCGCGTTGTTACGTTCTGAAGGGCTAGATGCTGAGCCGCTACTGGCAGCTGGTGATCCTGCTACAGAGATAGCAGATGCGGCCGCGCGCGAGAGGTGCGATCTTATAGCTATGGCGGTTCACGGACATCGAGGTATCCAAGACCTTTTGTACGGCACAACGGCCAACGGTGTTCGTCATCGCAGTATGGTGCCGGTACTGATGGTACGAAGCGCTTTCGAAGAAAACGTAAGCTGATCCTTGTCGGCTGATGCTCGTATCAGAAGTGGCAACAAAAAACAACACGCTCAGATATGCTAACAGCATCGGTAGAAGACTACCTCAAAGCGATTTACGAAATAACTAGGCGCAACGGTGTTGCGTCTACTAATGAGTTAGCAGCCGAGCTTGATGTTGCCGCGGCGTCGGTTACAGGAATGATTAGGCGGCTTGCAGATCAAGGATATCTCGATCATATACGCTATCGCGGCGTTCAGCTCACAGATAAGGGGAGAGAAGCAGCACTTCGCACCATTAGACGGCATCGCGTAATTGAAACTTATCTGACACGTGTCCTTGGCTATCCATGGGATCGTGTTCATGACGAAGCTGAACGTCTCGAACATGCCGCGTCCGACGAGTTGGTAGACAGGATGGCGGACGCACTCGGCAACCCAACCGAAGATCCACATGGTGCGCCGATCCCTACATCGGAAGGGCAGGTGCTCGAGAGGACTCTAAGAACACTCGGCGATTTGAAAGTGGGTGAACGAGCGCGTATGGTAATGGTGAGCGATCGTAACCCGTCGCTGCTTAGGTATCTTGCCGAGATATCATTGCAGCCCGGAGTCGATGTTGAAATCACAGCTAAGGCCCCGTTCGATGGTCCGCTTACACTTCGTATAGGAAACGAAGGTAGTGAGTCTGTTGTTGGAACCGGACTCGCTGAACAGGTACTCGTCGAAGAAATAGTGCAAACTAAAACGCGATCAAGACGAATATGAAACGGAGTACTACACTTCCGTCGGCAGAGCTTCCGCGTAATATCGCCGAACTGTTGATATCACGTAGACATCGTTCTCCGCACTCAGTTTTAGGGGCTCATGCAGCGCAAGACGACGGGATAAGTGGAGTAGTTGTACGAGTCTATGACGCACGAGTAAAAGATGTATCTGTAGTTGTGAATGGAGATGTTTTTCCAGCGAAGAAAAAATACGGCGTTTTTAGTGCGTTTCTTCCCGGACAATCGTTGCCACTGCGATATTCTATTCGCGCGACAATGAGAGATGGTAGTGTCCACGATAGAGAAGATGCCTACAGATTCCTTCCAACGATTGGCGATGTCGACCTCCATTTGATTGGCGAAGGACGGCATTTGCGGTTGTGGCATGTACTAGGCGCACACACACGGACGGAAGATGGAGTTAGCGGAACATCGTTCGCTGTTTGGGCGCCGAATGCGGTTGCCGCTAGCGTAGTTGGTTCTTTCAATAACTGGGATGGAAGCGCACACATGATGCGCGCACTCGGCGCAAGTGGAGTGTTCGAGGTGTTCGTTCCAGGAGTAGTAGAAGGGAGTTTGTACAAGTATGAGATACAATCTCCAGATGGGAGTACGCGAGTAAAAACCGATCCGGTCGCATTTGCACTTGAGCAAAGCAGTGGACATGCGTCGGTTGTAACTCAAGCAGGTCGTTACAAATGGAGTGACGCAGCGTGGCTTGCTCGCCGCGCAGATGGCGATCCGGTAAGAGAGCCCATGCTCGTATACGAGGTTCATCTCTCGTCTTGGATGCGAGGTGAAGGGAACAGAATGCTTACGTATCGCGAACTCGCTCCGCGGCTTGCCGAACATGTGCGTTCACTTGGTTTCACACATATAGAATTGTTGCCGGTACAAGAACATCCGTTTGGAGGTTCGTGGGGCTATCAGGTAGGCGGATATTTTGCACCAACCGGTAGACACGGAACTCCGGACGACTTCAGGTACTTCGTCGATCAGATGCACCAAGCAGGGATTGGCGTGTTTCTAGATTGGGTGCCTGCTCATTTTCCAAAGGATGATTGGGCACTACGGCGTTTCGACGGAACTGCATGTTACGAGCACGAAGATCCGCGGCTCGGCGAACACCCAGAGTGGGGCACACTCATTTTTAATTATGGCAGACACGAAGTACGGAATTTCTTGCTAGCGAATGCGCTGTACTGGATAGACGAGTTCCATATCGATGGACTTCGCGTAGATGCAGTGGCGTCAATGCTGTACTTGGACTACGGACGCGAGGCAGGACAGTGGCTAAGGAATCGATTCGGCGGTCGCGAGAATCTTGAAGCCGTTTCGTTTCTAAAACTATTGAATCATACAGTGCGCTCACTGCACCCTGGTGTTGTTACCATGGCAGAAGAGAGTACGACTTGGCCGCGTGTTACTCATGCTATTTCAGATGGCGGGCTTGGGTTCACCTTCAAGTGGAACATGGGGTGGATGCATGACACACTCGATTTTTTCCGAGTCGATCCGCTGTTCCGTCGCGGTGTTCACGACAAGCTGACGTTCGCAATGATGTACGAGTACAGTGAGCGGTTTATGAACCCTCTATCCCATGACGAGGTTGTGCACTTAAAGCGATCGCTGCTAGAGAAGATGCCAGGCGACATGTGGCAGAAGTTCGCTAATTTGCGCGTCCTAATCGCGTACTCCATTACTAGACCTGGAAAGTCGCTGTTCTTCATGGGAACAGAGCTGGCGCCACATCGTGAGTGGAATCATGATGCCAGCCTCGAATGGTCGTTGCGCGACGATCCTCGCCGACAAGGATTACTCGCGTTTATTTCCGAGCTTGGCACCATCTACAACGCGAAATCCTGTTTTTGGCGGAAGGATAGTGAGCCAAGTGGTTTTTCTTGGATCGATGTCGCCGATAAGGAACAGTCAGTACTCGCATTCGCTCGTTTCGATGGTAAAGAGCATGCAGTGGTTGTAATGAACCTTACGCCAGTACCGCGTAGTTCTTACAGAATTGGCGTGCCAGCTTCGGGGAAGTACAACTACGTGATTAACTCCGATGATACACGATTCGGTGGTAGTGGTTTTGTAGTTCCTGAGTCGGTTGCAACCGAGGTCAGCACGTACCATGGTTTCGCTCAATCAATTGAGCTGACGCTTCCGCCACTTTCGCTCGTTGTGCTGCTTCACGAAGCAGTTGAGGAAATCGCAAAGGAACGTGCTGTTGCTACGAAGAGAAAGAGAACTGCTGCAAAGAAAGGAGCGAAGAAAGTGGTGGAAGTGCCCAGTAAGAAGCGCGTTGCTGTTAAGAAGACGCGAAAGCGTGAGGGAGACGCGTAGTGAAACGTTGGACAGTTCGATTTATCAGCTTTGGTATCGCTACGCTGTTGGCTGTTCTGTTATGCGTTCGGTTAGGGATATGGCAGCTAAACCGACTAGAAGAACGTAGAGCTCGCAATGAATCAGTGCGCGCGCAGTCCGAGCTGCCAGTGTTGGAGTTAGGTGGACTGTTAGGAAAGGACTCAGCATATGTTCATTACAGGAAGGTGCGGCTTAAAGGCGTTGCACTTTACGACAGGGAGCTAGTACTAGCCGCTCGGTCGCAGGCAGGCGGACCTGGTGTGCAACTCCTTACACCTGTTCGCCCAGCTGACAGTTTATTTGGCGATACAGTAGTTATGCTCGTAAGGGGGTTCGTATTTGCAAGCGACGGAAGAAGCTACGATCAAAAGCTTGCGCGCGAAGCTGATTCATTGGATATGGACGTGCTAGTAACGATGTTTCCAACAGGGAGAACGGGAAACGTAAAGCTGTCTGACACCATATCGCTTAGATACGCCAATCGTGATACAATTGCGGAGATAATTGGAGCGCCGGTAGCACCTTATGTTTTACTCGCACTCGGCGATACAGTGCCACGTATTAAAGGGATTCCTTCGCGCGTCCCACCGCCGTCACTCGGCGAAGGGCCGCATTTTTCGTACGCAATGCAATGGTTTGGTTTTGCCCTCGTATTCGTGATTGGGTTTATCGCGTATACGAGGGCAGGAACTTCGTCACCGCCGTCCGATACTTGAATAGCTAAAGCCCATCGAACGCACATCTTCGCCGCGATATACGTTTCGAAGGTCGACTAGCACACGTTGGTGCATTAGAGATCCTATTCTTTCTAGGTCTAGTGCTCTAAACTCGTTCCACTCTGTTATGAGAACGAGTACGTCGGAACCTGTGGCTGTTTCGTATGCGTCACCACACCACACTACGCCCGGCAATAGCTGCTGTGCTTCGTTAATTGCAGCAGGATCGTAAGCGCGCACTGTTGCACCCGCGTCTTGGAGCGCAGGGATAATTGAAAGGCTAGGAGCCTCTCGCATATCATCGGTGTTTGGCTTAAATGAAACGCCAAGTACGCCAATTGTTTTGCCACGCACAGAACCGCCAGCTGCAGCAATTACGCGCGAAGCCATAGAACCCTTACGGGTATCGTTTACTGAGACAACGGTTTCAACTAAGCGCGCTGGCGAACCGAACTCTTGGGCGGTGCGTACTAAAGCAACGGTATCCTTTGGGAAGCAAGAACCGCCGTAACCCGGACCTGCGTGCAAAAACTTCTTCCCTATTCTGCCGTCTAGTCCCATGCCACGCGCTACGTCCTGAACGTTGGCGCCAACCTTTTCGCAAAGGTCTGCCATCTCGTTGATGAACGTTATCTTTGTCGCAAGAAAAGCGTTCGCGGCGTACTTGGTTAGCTCTGCTGTTTCAAGATTTGTTATAACAATTGGAGTTTCCATTAGGTACAGAGGCCTATACAACTCGCGCATCGTTGCACGTGCGCGATCTGTTTCTGCACCAATTACAACACGATCAGGACGCATGAAATCACCAATCGCGGAACCTTCGCGCAGGAACTCCGGATTAGATACAACGTCGAAGTTTGCTTCTGGGTTCGCTTCGCTAATTAGTTGTGCTACACGACGCCCAGTGCCCACTGGTACTGTGCTTTTGGTAACTATTACGGTGTAACCGCGAAGTGCTTTGCTGATCTCGATTGCGGCTGCTTCTACGTAACGTAGATCTGCGTGACCGTCGCCGCGACGTGAGGGTGTTCCTACTGCAATAAACACCGCATCTGCATCGGCGACTGAACCAACGAGATCTGTTGTGAACGAAAGTCTGCCGCTTTTCAAACCCTTAGCAACTAGATCGTCTAGCCCTGGCTCGTATATGGGTATTTCACCTTTGTTCAGGCGTGCGATTTTCGCTTCGTCGAGGTCGACGCAAACTACGTCAGGGCCAAACTCTGCAAAACATGCTCCGGACACTAGTCCTACGTATCCGGTACCTATCATGGCGATCTTCATGCGTTGCGTCCGACTTTGTAGTAGTCCTTATACCACTCAACAAAACGGGAAACACCTGTTTGGATAGATGTACTTGGCGCGAATCCAACGTCTTGTACAAGCGCCTCGACGTCGGCATAGGTCGCAGGGACGTCGCCTGGTTGTATGTCCATCATGTTTTTCTCTGCTGTCTTACCTAGCGCGTTCTCAATTGTCCCTATGAGCTCCATAAGCTCGACAGGGTTGTTGTTCCCTATGTTGTATAGCCTGTAAGGTGCTTTGCTGGTGGCCGGGTCGGGTTTGTCGCTATCCCAACTCGGGTTCGATGTAGCTGTGTGATCGTTTGTACGAATTACGCCTTCGACAATGTCGTCTATATACGTGAAATCACGTCTCATACGTCCATGGTTAAAGACATCGATCGGCTTGCCTTCGAGTATCGCACGCGTGAACAAGAACATCGCCATATCTGGGCGTCCCCATGGTCCGTAGACTGTGAAGAACCTAAGTCCTGTTGTAGGTAGCCCGTAAAGATGACTGTACGTGTGAGCCATTAGCTCGTTTGCCTTCTTTGTCGCGGCGTAGAGCGAAACCGGATGGTCAACGTTTTGGTGGACGGAAAACGGCATTGCCGTATTGGCGCCATAAACGCTGGACGACGAAGCATATGTTAGATGCTGTACATCGTTGTGTCGGCACCCTTCTAGGATATGAATGAAGCCAGTGATGTTAGCATCGATGTACGCATGAGGGTTGGTAAGCGAGTAGCGTACTCCTGCCTGAGCAGCGAGGTGAATAACTCGATCAAAACGTTCTGTCTTGAAGAGCTTATCCATCGCGTCGCGGTCGCCCAGTTCCATACGTACAAAGCGGAATCCGTCATTGGGCGTTAAACGCGCTAAGCGAGCTTCTTTAAGGCGAGGATCGTAATAGTCGTTGATGTTGTCCAGTCCAACGACTTCGTCGCCACGCTCAAGCAAGCGTGTGCTTGTATGGTATCCTATAAATCCGGCAGCACCGGTAACCAGTATTTTGGCCATGCATGTCTCACGGTTAACGGACGACTGGAGTAGTCGACCGAGGTCTTCTTAAGACGAACGAGTGTATCGCTGCGCCACTCAACTTCCAATCTAAGTGGCGGCGCTGGTACGAACCCTCATTTGGAGCAACAGCACTGCAACAACTATCGCAATTCCGCCGATCACAGTGCCTGATCCAGCAGGTTGAGATAGGATAAGAACTCCCAATAGGGTTGTCCAAAACGGCTCAATAGTGGAGGTAATTGCAGCGCGTACGGGACCAAGGATTCGCAGTCCTCCAAGAAATCCAAGGAACGCTATGGCGGATAACACACCTTGGCCGGCGCTGGCAAGCCACTCGATTATGCCGATAGAGTAAAAGAGCCCGGTTGTTGAAAACGCCCAAACGGAGAAAAGCAGTGCGCCTCCAGTCGAAATTGCTCGAGCAATGTCTAATGGTTCACGTCCTTGCTGCAGAACTCCCAATACTGGTATGTACGCTGCGTAGATGATTGCGGCACCAACTGCCAGTGCAACTCCTGCAGGATGCATGTTGCCAGCCGATGGGGTTCCTACCATTGCTGCAATTCCCGACAGTGCGACTAGCAGAGCAACAATGCGAACGGGAGTGATTCGTTCGATACCTCGCGCTGCGGTAATAATTGTTACCCAAACTGGGAAGGTGTAAAAGAGAAAGGCCGCGGTTGCTGCGGTCACCCAATCGAGCGCCCAAAGTGACAACGTGGCAACAACAGATTGACCACTACCGGCGGTGAGAAGAATGAGTGGATGGAACCAAGGCCGTTTATTTGGAACGTTGGAGTAGACTGATTTGGGGATGTGGTCGACTGCATTGTGCTTGAGCTTGCGTTTGTTGTCGAGATAGCGACCGATCGAAACGAGTAGCGCAGCGGCCACGATGTAACGCCACGCTTGTACAGTTTGAACGGAAGCTCCTTCGCGTCTTGCAATAATTGTTAACGGGCCGATAGACCCAAAGCAGCAGCCTGCCAGTAACACCATTAGTGTTCCGCGCAGAGTGCGCGCGCCGTTCTCTGCGTTTTCAGTCACTTAAGTAGTGTGTGCTGTTGGGGCACACAAATGAGGTCGTAGCTAGTGAAGTCTGTTGCCCAATAACATGTAGGCAATGGAGAAATACAGACTTATGCCTGAGAGGTCTACAATAGTTGCAACAAACGGTGCCGATGCACTCGCTGGGTCGAAGCCTAGGCGTTTAAGTAGGAACGGCAACATAGAGCCTGTAATTGATCCGAGCGTTACTATCGCAATCAGTGTAACGCCAACTGTTAGCGCAATTAGTGCGACATCAGCACCGTAGTCGTATAGCCCTAGCGAGTGCCATACGACGATTCGGACCATCGAAATGGTTCCGAGTACAACGCCTAGTATAAGACCTGCGGGTATCTCGCGTAGTACGATTCTCCACCAATCAGATAGTCTCACTTCGCCTAGAGCCATAGCGCGAATAATTAGCGATGTGGCTTGAGAACCGGAGTTGCCTCCAGAGCTCATAATGAGAGGAATGAACTGAACGAGCAGTGTGACCCGACTTAACTCATCTTCGTACCGCGCCATAGCGGAGGCGGTAAGCATCTCGCTTAGCGCGAGTACCGATAGCCATCCAACTCGTTTGCGTACGTTTTGAAAGAGCCCGATTTGCATATACGGCTCTTCAAGCGCTTCCATACCACCAAACTTTTGTACGTCTTCCGTTTGCTCCTCTTGAATTACATCGATTACGTCGTCGACTGTTACAACGCCAAGTAGTCTTCGTTGATCATCGACAACGGGGAGTGTGCTTAGGTCATAGTTGGAAATGACCTGAGACACTTCTTCCTGTGCCATGTGAGGGTCGACGCTAACGACTTCAGTCCAGGCGAGGTCTTCGACTTTCGCACCTTCAGGTGCGGCGAGTAGTTCGCGCAACGAGAGCACACCGGACAGCCGACCGATGCTGTCGATGGTATAGATGGTGTACATGGCTTCGCGGCGTCCGCCGCGTGCGATGGCACGTACAGAGCTGAGAGCTTCGTCAACGGTGATGAATTCAGGGACCGAAACGAACTCCGTGGTCATTAGACCACCAGCAGTATAGGGGTCATACTGGAGCAGCCGTTCGGTCTCTTCTTTTTCCTCTGGTTCGAGTTCGGAGAGGATATCGCCTGCAGTTTCTTCATCGAGTTCGTCGAGTGCGTCGGCGCGCTCATCGGGTGTCATTTCGGCCACAATTGTTGCGGCCTCACTTGCACTTAATTCTTCGAGGAACTGAGTCCTCAAGTCGTCATCGAGGTATTCAAGAACTTCAGCTGCCCGTTCCGCAGGGAGTGCAGAAAGGAACGCGCGCAGTGACTCTTCCGGCAATGCTTCGGCGACATCAGCGAGGTCGGCGGCGTGCATTTCTTCGGTTTGGGGCGCAATGCTTTCAGGAGCTTCATGGAGTAACTCAAGAAGATCCGGAACTATAAGCGCCGCCAGCGCACGATTTCTGTCAGACTGCGAAGGTGTCATCCCGCAGCGGTTTAAAGCTGGAAAACGAATGGACTACACGCGCGCGCAAGTTACAGCGTGCGTCAAACAAGCGGCAGTTGCCGGTCTTTTTCGATACGAATAGAGATCATACTAAGGCCAACTAAGTCGAGTGTAGCGACCAGCGCGGTGGTTAGCGATTCATCGTCAGCGGGTCCTGTATATCCGAGTTGCGCCGTGCCCATAGAAATGCTAGCCGATGTAATGCCGTCGATTCCGCTTAGCGCAGTGTGTAGAGCACGTACGGCATGCACTGCAGTCATCCCATCTATCTCTAGGAAAACGGCCAATCGGCGTTGAGGGGATATTTCTTTAGTTCGCACCACCGCTTACCGGGTGATGTTGTAGTTGAGTAAGGTGGGGCGGGTTGCAGAGGCTCCCATCGCCCTGTAGTCGAGTACGGTAGCGAGGATTAGCCTGTCGTTTTGGAAGTAGCCTGTATCAACACGCACGCGCGACGGATCGGGATGGGGGCGTGACACGATTACGACTGTGTCTTTCACTTCCACATCTACCATCGCGGAATCGCGATAAAGGTTAACATCACCGGAGGAGGACACCATGCGCAAAATGCGGATGTCCATCATTTGTCCTCTTGCGACTGTTGTGTCGCGGGCGTTGCCTCCGGACTGTCCTCTACCAGTACGATCATTCAGCAGGCGACGGTCGATCGTTCGGCCAACTGCGTATGGAATAAGCGTAGCCGACTGTAGTTGGTTTGTACCGCCGAAACCGTCTCTCCATAGCAGGAATGGGAGGCTTTGGTTGTCCAGCATGGCAAGCGAGTAGTACTGCGGGACAATTGGGTCTGGGCCTACGCCTGATTGTCCGTCGCCG
This sequence comes from uncultured Gemmatimonadaceae bacterium, assembly GCA_964474535.1. Taxonomy (GTDB): domain Bacteria; phylum Gemmatimonadota; class Gemmatimonadetes; order Gemmatimonadales; family Gemmatimonadaceae; genus Gemmatimonas. Next base: position 4,477 of record CAYYSP010000007.1, on the reverse strand, counting down.
CAGGCTGCAAAGGCGAAGATTGAAACGAACAGGGCGGTGGTGCGGATAACGCGTTTCATAGCTGGTATGTTTGAAGGTCGGCCATCAGAACCGCGTTCAGTATCGCGTTCGGAACTGCGTTCAGAACCGTATGCGGGGCAGGTGTCTGTTGCGGGGGGTCCTGCATGTAGTTCTCGCCGGTCTGTTCGATCATCTTTGACGATGTGACGCTGTTCGTCAAGAAGTTAAACAGTTTGGGGAGCGGTTTTAGTCACACCGTAGGTTAGTTGTTCCCCACACACGTCCTCCGTCGTTCTCCCGTTCTCTTCGTCCTCCTCCCCTCCCTCCCTCCCTCTCTCCTCCTCTCCAGGGACTAACATGAAGCGAGTTGCATTCCTCGGCCTTGGTGCTATTGGTGCACCGATGGCGGGTCATCTTTTAAGAGACGGTATAGACCTTATTGTTTGGAATCGCACGGTTGATCGTCCGCACGGACTTAGTGCTAGAGGAGCTGCGATAGCTGCGACTGCGTCAGAAGCGGTGCGTGGCCGCGATGTGGTAATAACCTGCTTTCCAACTTCGTCAGATCTAGAGGAGCTACTTAACGGTCAGGGTGTTGCGAGTGCATTAGAAGCGGGGTCGGTGCTAGTTGATTGCACATCTGGGGATCCGGCGACGTCACGCAGAATCGCAGAGCAGCTTGCAGCGCGCGACGTTTTCTTCCTTGACGCGCCTGTTTCCGGCGGTGTGAGCGGGGCGGAGCAGGGGAAGCTAACAGTGATGGTGGGAGGTGATCCAGCTGTACTGGAACGAGTGCGCGGCGTGCTTGAGAGCTTTGCGGCACGAATAGTTCACTGTGGGGAGACCGGTGCGGGGGATGCGGTTAAGGCAATCAACAACGCATTACTTGCGATGCACATATGGAGTACTGCTGAAGGGTTAGCGGCATTGGGTAAAGCAGGAGTGAAAGCAGACGTAGCGTTGGAAGTGATTAACTCATCGAGCGGGCGATCTAACACAAGTATGAACCTGTTCCCAGAACGTGTTGTAAGCCGCGCATTTCCTAGAACCTTTAGACTTGCATTATTGGACAAAGATGCGGGGATAGCTGCACAGTTTGCGCGTGATCAGCGAGTGTTTTCGCCGTTATTGCAACTTACATCAGAGCTATTTAGGCAAGCGCATATTGAGTTGGGAGAAGAGGCTGATCATGTGGAGGCGGTGCGTGTTGTTGAGAAATACGCGGGTCATGAGATAGGGTAGCCGCGTGGATGGCGTGGATGGCGTGGATAGCGTGGATAGCTAAACCTCGTTGAGGTTTTGTATTGCGACCTCCTCTGTGAGCGGGAGTTCGACCTCCATTCCGTCTCTTGCTATGACCGTTTCGGAGAAAACCGATAAAGCTTCTCGTTCGAGGTCGCGGGTGTCGCGCGAGTAGCGCGCGGATACATGTGTCAGTACGAGCTTACGTACCTCTGCGGCGGCTGCGACCTGAGCAGCTTCTCTGGCAGTGGAGTGTCCAGTTTCGTAAGCTCTTGGGGCCTCTTCGTCTGTAAAAGTTGCTTCATGAATGAGAAGATCGGCGTCTTTGGCGGCATCTACAACCGACTCACAGGGTCGAGTATCGCCAGTGATGACAATCTTCCGTCCACGTCTTCGGCTTCCGACCATCCTAGCGGGTTCGATAACGGAGCCATCGTCGAGGGTTACCGATTCACCGCGATGAATTCGTCCCCAGAGCGGTCCTTCTGGAACGCCGAGTGCTCGTGCCATATCGGGATCGAACCTACCGAGTCTATCCTTTTCTACGATAGCGTAGCCGAGTGAGACACTGGCATTGTGATCTACGGGGAAAGTTCGTATTTCGTAATCACCCCTATCGATGGCATGGTGAGCGGCTAGTTCGGTAACATTGACCGAAAATGCGATTCGTTCACCGCCGAGTGTGATGCATTGCCTGAGGATTTTCGCTGCGCCGACCGGGCACCAGATTCTCATGGGGTTGGAGTGCCCTTGTAGCTGTAGCGTTCTTAGGAGGCCAGTGAGGCCGAGTATGTGGTCGCCGTGAGTATGAGTAAAGAAGATGTCAGTGAGGGCGAAAGTAATGCCGTATCGCATCATTTGCCTTTGCGTACCTTCACCGCAATCGAAGAGGAGAGTTTCGCCTTCGCGAATAACCGCGATGGAGCTAACGCCGCGTTCGACAGTTGGTCTTGCGGCCGCTGTTCCTAGGAAGCGCACGATAAGTGGCATGACACAATATAGGAGTGAAACGCGTTAGCGCGGCCCCGTGCTTGCGTATAGGAATAGCAGTTTGGTCTTAGTGAGCTTTAGTCGTGGGTATGGCCTAGGGTTTGCTGGAGTAGATCAAGCAGATCGCCGCATCTGTCGGAGTGCCGAAAAGGGCGGTACTGTGATCAAGATGCATGTTGTGAGTTCCGTAACCAGTCCGAGAGAGGGGGGGGCGTATGGGCGGAAAGAGCCGACGCGGGTTTGCGTCAATGGATCCTGCTCGTCAGCGGGAGATCGCGAGTAAAGGTGGTAGAGCAGCTCATGAGAGGGGTACAGCTCACGAGTGGTCATCAGACGAGGCGAGAGAGGCGGGTCGAAAGGGCGGCGAGTCCGTATCACGAGATAGGGCGCACATGGCGGCTATTGGTCGTGAGGGAGGCGAATCACGCAGTGCTGCGGCGCGAGCGGCGCGAGCGGCGTTGAAAGTGGAGCGAGAAGTTTCGCTTACCGTGTCGCGTGAAGGTTTGAGAGGTGTTGATAGCGAGCGTCGCGAGAGCGGTTATCGAGAGGACAGGCGAAGTGCGACGCTTCGTGGCAGTGGTGGTGGCGGTGGTGAGGAACAGCGTTCGCAACGTAGGTAGACCGAGGAGATTTGAGGCAGCGTGCTTACGACTGTCTTCACGGATCTATATACCGTGGAGACAGCGTGAGTACGTGATCATAAGAATGCAGTGAGTAGCTTTAAGCTTTGCGGTGAGAGGTAGTGAGTGACAATAGAGAGCGACCGTTAGGCAAAGGGGAAACGGTTAACTAAATCTTGGTGGCGTTCGATATCGATGTTTCCTCCCGTTACAGTTGCTACGACCGGGCCCTTGAGGAGCGGGATTTTTTCGTGCTTGATGGCTGCTAGTGCTACGGCTCCAGCGCCTTCGACGCGCACATTCTCTTCGTGCCATAGCCAAGCGATAGTGTCTGCGATTTCGTCTTCGGTAACCAGTATGAAATCGTCAGCGCATTGTTTGGCAATGAAGAGAGCGTCTTCATCGATTTGGCCAGCTAGGCCATCTGCGATCGTTGGAGCGTTAGGAATAGTTACGACATGATTTGCGAGAACACTTTTAGTAATGGCGGCCGTTTCCGTGCTTTGTACTGCGACGATACGCGTGTTAGGAGCTAATGCGCGTAGCACTGCTCCGCAGCCGCCGAGCAGACCGCCACCGCCCGTACAAATAACGACAGTTGAGAAGTTACGAGGTTCAGCGTTGAGTAATTCGAGCGCGATCGTACCCTGTCCTGCTAGCAAGTCGATTCCCGAGCATGGATTAACAAAAGGCATAGAGTTTGAGTGCGCGAACTCTTGCGCTAGGGCCATTGCGGCGTCGTAGTTAGGAGCAGAGTCATTTACATTGGCGCCTAGACTACGGATGCCATCTTTTTTGATAGAAGGAGCATTATGAGGGACAAACAGAGTGGCCTTCATATTGAGCCTAGCTGCGGCGTATGCGACACCGAGCCCGTGATTGCCCGCACTTGAAGCTACGACCTGATTATGAGAAGAGCTGAGAATAGTTAGAGCGTTACAAGCGCCTCGAATCTTGAAAGAGCCCGTGGGGTTTAGGAACTCACGTTTGAGGAAAATGTCAATTCCATTGGCGCTGAGCTTTTGTGACCGAGTTAGGGGAGACGGCGGCACCATATGCGCGATGCGTTCGGCGGCATGTCGGACTTCGTTTACGGTAGGTAGTACCCTTTTCTGCGCGTTCATGAGTTTATGTTTTTGGGGAGAGTAGAGGATTAAGATGCAGCAAGAATCAACATCGTGTAGCGGTCTTAATCCTTGACAGTAGCTCAATAGGGACTAGGTTCACTCCGTTACCCCATTGCCCTGCTCCCCATGTGGGGCATTTTTATGGTGGTGGGTGTGGGGGGATGTCGACATAAAGTCGGCGATAGCGGGGCTGTAGCTCAGTTGGGAGAGCGCTGCAATCGCACTGCAGAGGTCAGGGGTTCGACTCCCCTCAGCTCCATATTTAGCGTGAAAGTGTGACCTAAGGGAACCTTATTCGTCTAACGTAGTAGAAATGCACAAGCCCGCCGCTGATCGGTAGGACGGAGAGTTCCAATGACGGCGAGCGTGGCACATTTTTGGTTTAGCGCACATTTCTGCGTGATATGGCGTGGTTTCATCCAAAACCCTTCGGCGAAAGCCTGAGGGTTTTTTATTTTACCATGCATGGCAACCAATACCGCTTTCGATAATAACGGT
>CAYYSP010000006.1:131896-174812 GCA_964474535.1 uncultured Gemmatimonadaceae bacterium | reverse complement strand
CACAACGGCAATGGTTCGTCGCGTGTTGGTTGCATACTGGCGCTTTGAAGTTGCGTCGCGCTTCCAACAATTACCTGTTGCTAAGTAGTTGTAGTATCAGTTCAAGTGAACGCTCTGTTGCCCCCAACTCGTTCTTAACAACCTGCAGTGCATTGTCTCCAATCTCTTTCTGTCGTTCAGCATTAAACAGTACGTTGCTTAGCGAAGCGGATAGTTCACTAACGTTGGCTGCAGCGTCTCCTGCGCTGGCGTTAATAAGCAGGCTAGCCTCTCTACTCATATGGTGACCAGCTCCGAAGAAAACTGGAACTCCAAACGCTGCAGGTTCGATAACAGAGTGCAAGCCAGCTTTATGAAATCCTCCCCCCACATACGCCGCATTTGCAAGCGAGTATAGCTCACCTAATACGCCTACTGTATCGACAACAACAACGTCTGTGTCTGCGCTCGCATTGTGTAACGTTGCAAATGACAATGAGTGCCGCCGCGCCCACTCTGAAAGAAACGCCGTCTCGCGCTCGCTGGGCTCATGCGGTGCGATTATTAACCGCGGACGACTATTGCTTGTCGGTATTGCACTGTTTGCACTTTGCGGTATCAATTCCGCACTGCTTCTGTGCGAAAACGACTCGCGTTGCTTTAGTAGAGATATCCATGCAGGCAACAGCACCTCGTTGTCAGACGGCCAAGTTGAACCGGCCACAACTGTTGCTCTGCTGCTTTGTAGTGGTGCAAGTAGCGCAGAGCTAGAAGCGACAGCGCGCGCGCGAGCATAACATTGGTCGAATCGAGTATCGCCTGTAACAGAAACTCGTTCCGCTCGCGCACCTAGCTTACGAATACGTTGCGCATTGCTTTCGTCTATGGCACCGACTGCAGTAAGCGAATCGTAAGCATCACGCAAAAAAACTAAAGGTGCTGCCGATAACCTGCCCGAGTTTGGAGCAACCGTTGCGCTAACAAGCGCGCACGGAACTTGGAGCTTTACCGCTTCCTCTACAAGCTTCGGCCATACGTCAAGCTTAGAGAAAACCAATGCGTTTGGCCTTAGCGCTTCAAGAATTGCACGAGCATTTGCATTGGTGTCGAACGGTAAGTAATCGCATATGTCTGCATTCAATGACCGCGCAAACTTCTCTGCACTCGGCGAAAAAAACGTGTAAGCGAGTTGAAAATCTGGGAAGCGCGATTGTACTTCGAGAATGAGAGGTTTCGCCTGCAGCCCCTCGCCAACAGAAGGCGCATGGAACCAAATCAAAGGTCTTTTCGTGTCGCGCACACTCGCAGCGCTTTGCTGTATTCTCCCCACAACAGATTTGCGTGCGCTAATACTGCGCACGATTTTAGAACTACCTTGGGGTGTAACGCGACTTATAGCTTGGGCCGCAGACCAAACTAGCGAGTATGCGGCACCAGCAAAAAAATTCAGCGATTGCTCCCTGTAATATCGCGCGTAATATCGCGCGTCTCTTCGGCCGGCTTGCGTGCTGCCACAGCTAACGCAGAATCGATAGCTTGGCGAAAGTAGTTGTACGGCGCGTTGCCTTCCACCAAAAAGTCACCAACAAAGAAACTTGGTGTAGACTTCACACCCGCACGCGTTGCCTGCTGAATATCGACTTGCAACATATTCTCAATTGCCGCAGACTCGACACAGCTGTGAAACGCCGGCATGTCTAAACTAAGCGACTGAGCAAAGCCATTGAGAAGCTGTGTAGAACTTGCGCTGGTTTCTAAGCGTTGTTGTGCTGCGAACACCGAGTCTGCGTACTGCCAAAACTTTCCTTGCGCCGAAGCACACAACGAAGCGCGCGCGGCTGGCCGCGAGTGAGCGTGCTGTCTAAGCGGTAAGTGTAAATAAGCGAGTCTTGCGCGCCCGGTATTCACATAGTCGCTAATGACTTCCTTAAGTGCACCGTCGTGGAACTGCTTGCAGTAGGGGCACTGGAAGTCGCTTATCATTACGATCCAAATTGGTGCGCTACTGTCACCCATAGTACGTCCACGGTCCGCGTTGAAAACGAGTGCGGAGTCTACAGTGCTTGTGGTGCTCGTGCCCGCCTGGTCCTGCGTGGTCGAGTCGGCGTCAGCCTTTGCGCATGACGAGGAGAGTAGAGCTGCTGCGGCAACGAGAAGCGTTGCCGCGCGGATTGGCAGGGATAGCGACATTTTTGAACGATGTGCGGGGCGGGGGGGAATTGCAACTCGGCCATTCAGGTGGGGTGCGCGAGCAGGGTGGTCAGAACTGCTGAGGTGCTGTAAAAGAGCTTATTCGCCTCGAGATCTTGACCGAAACCACCGGCCAAATGCCGGGCCGTCTGTACGCATTTGAGTCTTATCTTCACCTGTTCGTTAATTAAGGCAAACCGGATATCCTTAACTAAGATGGGTTGGTAATTAAACTTGAGGGCACATCGGTACTAGTAAACAATACAAATCTTTCCAAAAGGTCGCGTGTTGCTGGTATAAAATCATCCAATTTCTGTATATATCACAAAAATATGCATAGAAAACGCAAAAATGTATACAAATGTCTAGCTTAATATAGAAAAAACCGCGATTATATGAACATGTTTGCCCTGCCGCCACTTGAAACCCTCAATCCGGCCCGGTTCGAAACCGCAGTGATACTTAAGCGGTTAATCGCGGCGCATAAAGCGTTAGCCGAGTTAAAAGGGGTGGCCGCTTCTATGCCTAACCAAGGCATCCTTATTAGTACACTGGGATTGCAGGAGGCCAAGGATAGCTCGGAAATCGAAAACATCGTTACAACTCATGACGAGCTATTTCGCGAGGCGGCGCAAGACACGACCGTCAGTCCAGCGGCCAAGGAAGTGGCGCGGTATACTCATGCCCTGCGTGTAGGCTTAGCGGCAGTACGTGACTCCGGTCTGTTAACCGGCAACCACATAATACAGATACAGGCATCACTGGAGAACAACCACGCTGGATTTCGTAAGCTGCCTGGCACGGTTCTGAAGGATGGCGGCGGGCGTGTGGTGTATACTCCCCCCATGCCTGAACAGTTGCCACAGCTCGTCGCAGATTTGGAACGCTTCATTAACGACGACGAGCTATTCGATGCCGATCCGCTGGTCAAGATGGCGCTAATCCACCACCAATTTGAGAGCATACACCCCTTTTACGACGGTAATGGTAGGACAGGCCGAATTATCAACGTACTGTATTTGGTTAAAGAGGGGTTACTTGAGGCGCCGGTACTGTACCTTAGCCGCGCCATCGTGAACAGCAAGTCCGATTACTACAGGCTACTACAGGAAGTGCGCGAAAGTGATCAGTGGGAAGCGTGGGTGGACTACATGCTTTACGCGGTCGAGCGCACAGCACGAGACGGGATTGCGACCATCCAGTCGATTAAGAAGGCACTAATGGATTACAAACACCGCATTCGAAGCGGCTACAAGTTTTACAGCCAAGACCTCATTAACAGCTTGTTCTCCCACCCTTACACAAAGATAGATTTTCTGCAGCGCGATCTTGGCGTTACTCGCATAACCGCCACTCGCTACCTAGACAAGTTGGCTAGCGACGGTCTGCTGCTCAAAACAAAGGTGGGGCGCTCCAACTACTACATAAACTTGCCTCTTTATGGTGTGCTCACGGGAGAGGCACCACATACCGGTGAACGCTGAGGTACGGAAATAGAAGTCCTGCTAGATGATCGCCCCACCAACCTCCCCACCCCTCACCGTCTAAAAAACTCGTACGACGCCATAACCAGCCACGAGCGGTTGTAAAATCCACCATCAGTAGACGTCTCCGTTAGCCCACGCTTGTACCGAAAATCAAGCGAAAATCGAGGCATGTTTTCATGCCTCACGCGTGCGCCTACAAGCCCGTCTAGCACTGTGTTTCTAGTATCAACACGTCCCAAAGTCCAACCAGTTGATTCGTCGGACAGATGGTGGTTCGCTTGCAAGCCGTACTCCAGCCCGACCTGTGGTTGAAGCTGGAAACCACCAACTGAACCCAACTGAAAACGTGCTAGTCCAGCCGCTTGCCAGTAGGACGTATTAATCCGAAGGTTCTGAGAACTTATCCCATTAGGTTCTACTAAACGCCCTCCTCGTACTTCGAGGTTTCCCTCAATAGCAATTGCTATCCTATTCATTGGGCGTGTTTCAATACCCAAGCCTACCGAAGAGCTACCACGCTGCCGAACCAGCATATAGTTCTGGTCACTATGCTCACTCGGTACGATCTTCGAACCTCCAGCTCCTGCTTGTAGGTAGATGGCGTTCAGAAAGTGAGGCTTCTGCAGATCAGCTCTCTGCTGCGATTGTGCTGTAGAAGCGGCTACCAGCGACAGAAGTGCGCTGCTTGTGGCCGCAAGTTTCAGTAAGCGCATAAAACTTCCCCGTGAATGAATACGTATGATTGAATCAGGCCGGTTGTACTAATGGCCTGCGCCTTTATACCCGACCATACATCCCGCGATCGCTTTCCACAAGCTATGTTTCACGCCGTGAAAGGGAGTTTTCGTATAGCCGTTTTGTTGCTTGCGTCTTTACTGGCGTTTGCGCCGCCTTTGGCCGCGCAGGATATTCCTGCCCCAACGGGGCATGTTAATGACTTTGCAGGAGTAATTCCGGGCGACGCTCGTGCGCGGCTTGAGGATTTGGCACGCCGAGTGAGGACCGCAACCGCTGGCGATATCGCGGTAGTCACGTGGCCCGACTTAGGCGGTCGGCCTGCTTCCGATTTGGCATTGCGGATAGGGCGCGAATGGCGATTGGGGGCCGACTCGGCTATTGGTAACCAATCGCGCAACGTTGCCGTTGTTATTCTCGTGGTACCCAAGGAGACGTCGTCAGACGGCTATGGGGACTGCCGAATTGAGGTTGCGCAGGGTGCTGAGGGTTTCATAACCGACGCGATGTCGGGCGCTATTTGTAGGGATGCGATACCGCTTTTTCAGCAGCAGAATTATGGCGCCGCTATAGAACAGATCACCGGAAACGTGGCAGGGCGGTTCGCGGCTGAGTTTAATGTTTCGTTAGATGGTGTAACGCCCTACAGCGGGCGCAGCAGATCAGTTCGGGGCGAGTCAAGTCCTTCGTCGTTGGTCATTACACTGGTCGTGATATTTTTGGTGTTCTACATCATGTCGCGCTCTGGTGGTAGGAAGAAAGGTGGTTGCTCTGGCTGCATACCTGTTCCAGTTGGAGGTGCTGGCCCGCCTGTAATAACCGGCGGTTGGCACGGTAGCCGCGGTGGCGGTTGGGGCGGTGGCGGCTTCGGCGGTGGAGGTGGCGGGTTTGGCGGTTTCGGTGGCGGCGGTGGTTTTGGTGGCGGCGGCGGCGGTGCACGTTGGTAAAACGAGGTAGTTGATGGACAGAAAAACTCTGACACTCGATGCATTCGTACAGCAGTTGCAGCAGCTGCATGGCACCGCGCTGCGAGCCATCGTGCTTTACGGTTCTGCCGCTTCAGACGAAAGCGTGGCTGGTGTTTCTGACATCAATGTTTTGGTGTTGGTCAACGAGCTGTCGCTGCAAACGCTGCGTGAGCTTGGCCAGACCGTACGCGCGTGGGGCGAGGCTGGGCATCCGCCCCCTCTTACAATGACCGTGGGTGAATGGGAACGTTCGGCCGACATTTTCCCCATGGAGTACGCCGACATTCTCGAGCGCCATAAGGTGCTGTACGGCGACGCTCCTTTTGATAGTGTAAAGGTGCAGCTTGCAGACCTTCGTCTTCAGGTCGAGCATGAGGCCATGAGCAAGTTGCTCAGGCTTCGACAGGGTGTAATGGCAACCGGCACGAATCCTGAAGCACAACGAGAGCTACTTAAGGCCAGCTTTTCCACTCTAATGGTGATTTTTCGCGCGGCACTCAGATTGTCTGGTGCTATACCGCCTCGCGACCGCATTGTATTGATTCGTGAAGTGGCAACGCGTGGAGAGTTTAGTGCGACTTCGTTTAAGCGTGTTGCAGATTTGGTGCAGGGCACTGCACTTTCAGACGCAGAAACACCGTTAGTTCTCGCTGACTATGTGTCGGCGATGGAATCGTTGGTGCTGCACTTGGATGGCTTCACTACACCGGATTCAAATGCCGGTGATCTCCCGAACTAAGGACTAACACTATGCCTGTTCAACACGCGAATAGTTGGTTTAACGGACGCAAGCTCGCACGCGTAGCAGCTCTATTATTAGTGTCTGCATCGCTCACCGGCTGTGGTTACAACACCATTCAGTCTTACGACGAGCGTGCAGCCGCAGCTCAGCAGAATATCGAAGTACAACTTCAGCGTCGTGCTGATCTCATTCCTAACCTTGTTGAGACAGTAAAAGGTTTTGCCCAGCAGGAGTCAGACGTTCTGGTGCAGGTAACTGAAGCGCGTGCAGGGCTTGTTGGTGCACTGCAGAAGCCTGGTGGCGCTGATATGACTGAGCTGGCAAACGCCAACCAGAATCTTACTTCTGCGATGGGTCGCTTTAACCTTGTTGTTGAAGCGTACCCCGATCTCAAGTCCAATGAGAACTTCTTGCGTTTGCAGGACGAACTTACTGGAACAGAAAACCGAGTCGCAGTATCTAGGACCGACTACAACGAAGCTGTTCGGCAGTACAACGAATACATACGCAAGTTTCCTGCGGTTCTTACAGCTAAGGTAACTGGCGCAAAGGCGCGTACATATTTTGAAGTAACCGATGCCAGCGCCCGCGAAGCCCCGAAGGTTGATTTTGGGACGTCATCCAACTGAGTAAACCAAAAGGCCTGAGCGAAGTTGCTCAGGCCTTTTGGTTAAGTACGCGGCGCGTTAGCGCGCTGTGCGTCAGTACGCTAACGCAACTGTTAGGTGCGGTTCTTTTCGTATAACAAGTTACGAGGCGCTACGCGCCATTCATATTGACGTCGTACTGGCTCGCCTTTGTTTACCGCGGGATCGGTTTTGTCCGCCTTGATTACTGCTTCCACACGGATTCCGATGATCTTGTTTCCGTCGTTTAGTGTGTCAGCATCAAAGCCGTTGTACTGCGGTGCTTCGCTACCGTCTATGAACAGTAGTCGCACATTGAACTCTTCAACTCCGGTAGCGATTACCTCACCTATTGGATCGCCGTTAGAGTTAAAACGCTGCGCTCTGTAAAGTGTTTGCGAGGACGGGTCACGCCAGTACACAACGGCGCGGACTTCCTGCAATGTTGTACCAGTTCGCGCCAAACGAATGCTATCTGACAACCCAGACTGTCGTCCCAACAAACGTTGACGATTTTTTACTTGTACTTGGAACCTGTTCGATGCCTGATTGCTAACACCTTCGAGGTACAGCAGTCTGCGCTCACTTCCAACCTGCAGCAGCGCTAAGTCTCCTGCCTGTACCGTATAGGCGCCATTGGTTTTGTTAAAACGTATGCAGTGATTGCCACAGTTCCCTTCGGGTGGGTAGAAAACCGCAGTATCTCCGTCATTCCAGATAGAATAAACCGGAGCTTCGTTGGGTTCGTACGGCACAGAGAGAATAGAAAGCGTATCGCCCTTGGCGTCTACCGAAGCGAACACTGTGCTGCTTTGCAGTGCAACGCCTGCTTCCTGTGCGTCTCGGGCTATAGCCATACCGATAAATCGAGCGTTACGGTCGACTCCTTCGCGCACTGTCCAGTTTCTGCGTGCCTGCCAAGTAGAAACTGTAAACGCCGTTGCAGAACTCACAACAACGAGTGCGATTAGCAAAGAGATTAAAAGCTCTACAAGGGTAAAGCCTTTACGGTTGTTCTTTGCGGAGTCGGAGTCTGTGCTTACGCGATACCTTGAGGAACCAAATAGTTTTCGCGCTTTCGATGTAACAGATCGTGGCGACATCAGTTGTTTGCTCCTGCAAGACCATTCCCTCGGAAGAGCATGGTGTTGAGCGTTACCGGCTGTGCGCCGCGTGGATACTCTATCTGTACTTCGATGCGAATAAGGTTCTGTCGGTTTGACGATACCGTCATAGTTCGACGGTATTGACCGCTACCTGATTCGTTGCCCTCTGCATCAACGCTAACTGCCGACTCTGACTCAATTGTCCACGGATCTCTAGTTCTAACTAGCTCTAGATAGCTGCGCCCAATCGCAATTGCATTTGTTCTGTTTTGGGCGACGTTTTGCAGGATAACCGTTTGTCCATTTGCTCGTGCTAGCGCTCCAACACCAACGCCGAGTAGGACCATGGCAACCAGCATGCTAACAAGGGAGAAACCTTTTCTAGAACGCTTCTTACCCTTGGTTTGGATAGCTGTTTTTGTTCTCATTTCCATTCTCCTTTTTGCCAGGTCCACGTGCGCACGTTACCTGCCGCGGTTACTGCAACGGCAGCTACATGCTGGTTCTTAAGTTTATGTCGTATATAAACGGCACCCGACGCACCCATAGGTGCAACTAATCCACGAGGGTCAAAGTCGACTCGTGAGTTTGGAAACGAAATAGCGCCGCCTGAGGAAACGCCAGCTACTTCCGGTACCGAACCGCGTTCAATCTCCAGTCTTGTTGAAAGCTCGCGGCTTCCGAAGCCACGAAGTGCGAGTTTTTCAGCTGCTGACTGATCGATGGTTCCGTCGTCGTTGCTGTCGAGGTAGCCGGTGTAGCTATTCGCAGTTGCGTCGAAGGTAATGCGAACTGGTGCGCGAGCTGCAAGCGCACGTGTTCTTGCAAAGTCTAAGTCTTGCGCCAACTGACGCGCGGCTAGCTGAACTTCCATTTCTTCCGAAATGCGAAAGCGAGGTGCAACGATTGCCATCATCACCGCAACAACCATGATGACTGTTAGCACCTCGATCATAGTGAAGCCAGCTCTGCTAAGTCTTTCGCGAAAGCTTTGCATGTCAGTACACCGGCCGGAACGCCGTCTGAATAACTGTTCCTACAGAAGGAGTTCCAGGCGGTAGTCTTTCTGGGAAACGAAAGTTTATGTCGAACTGCCAGTTACGAGTTGGTGCGCTGTAATAGTTTTGGTTGCCGTAGCCAACGTTTCCAGAGTTGTTCCAAAGTCCAGAAACAAATCGGTTGGTATATAGCGATACGAGCGAACCGGTATACGTGAAGGTCACTCCACCCCAGTTCTCCAAGAAGCGCGGGAAGTTCTCAAGTCCACCGCCGTACGATGGCCCACCGCAACCAGCGCGCATATGATCACAAGTGGTACCCGAGTGACCGGCGAGAATAGCTGCATTGACTGTCGTAGCACGAGCTGTACGTTGTGCCATGCTCTGCTGCTGATGGTCGCACCAGCCGGCGCCGGAACAGTTGGCCATAGCAGCGTTAGGCGAGTTGGATAGGAACGTCATTGCGTCAGCCATTAACGCAGCTGGTCGCCACACTTGAGTGTTGTAGTCCCCCAAAACGTACATGGGGCGTTCTGTCGCGATTGTAAGTCCGCCAGTGTCTGAAGTCACGCGCGGCTTCGGCAGTCTAGCACCACCACGCAACCTAACGGCAACCAAATCGTTGCGGTCGTTGTGCGGTTGAACGTCTTCAAACTCGACGTAGATAATGCGAGGCGCGCGCGACGATGATGCTCCATCCGCCCATATCCTTAATGAATCCATATGGATATCGAGGAGGTCGGGGCGCAAATCTTCACGCCCTTCATAGAACGCGTTAACACGAGGCTTAAAAATCCTTCTGCATGTGCTACCTGTCGGTACCGCCATCCCATCGGATCGCGTCATGACTAGGTAGCTGCAAACGTTGTTCTTCATTGTGTTCGTATCGCCCAGTCTAAATAGCTCTGAACGTACTTTGATATACCAATCTGCTTTCCACGCCATTTTCACGTCCTGCACCATGGCATCGTCACCGGCGTCGCGTGGCATAACCAGCGTGGCCGGTGGCATGTTCTCAGGAAGCGGGAGCTTCAAAGGCCGCACGCCATGAGCACTCGTCATAAGGCGTCCGTTAAACTTCTGTTGGCTTCTATTTACGAATGCTGCACCTGCATGACTACGCGAGTCGAAGTCTAACAAAACAGGAGTTGCAGCTGCGTTACGAATGCGTACGCCGTTGAATCGTTCGTTCCTGTCCTTTCGTTGCCAAAAAACGCTGTCAGGTGTTGTAATCTGGCTCTGGAACTCCGCGCTATTTGACGACAAGTAAAGATTGCCGTTGGTGTGTACCCAACCGGCAAATGTCATAGGAGCGCCAGGTAGTATCTCTAGGTCATTCTCGTAAAAAACACCGAACTGGAACAGTGGGATGGTTTGTGCATTTACCGACAATATCGCTGTTGCTCTGTTTGCAGATGAATCGCGTGCTTCAACCCGAATATCTATAGGCTGATTTAGAGAGTACAGCCCTGCAAAGGGGCCAGCTGTAATGGTTCGCGATTCTGGCGCACCAACCGCAGTAGTTGTCTGCGTGAATCGGTAGCCGGCCAGCGAAGGCGTTTGAAGATTACCTATGTCTTCATTGTTGATCACGCCGTCCTGCATGGCGGCATCGAGCTGCGACATGATATCATCACCGCCACCTTCCGCCGCATAAGACGCGCGCGATGCCCGATAGTCAGCGTTTGACGTTCGGGATAATGAGGTAACGGCCGACAATCCTGCCAGCACGATAACGGTAAACATCACGAGCAGCAGAAGCACCGTTTCCAGCGCAAAGCCGGAACGTTCGCGGGTAACTGCTGCTGACTTTCTCCTTAGGGTACTGCCTGACATCGCCTGCCTCCGGGGAATGGCACCTCAGGAAGCGTACGATCGTGTGTGCCCTAGGATACGTTCTGTGCGGGTGATATCGCGCAGTCCGTGACAACGTCTGCCATGTGCAAAACAGTCGACTGACTATGCCTATTCGGGGCGGGGAAATAGCACCTCACCACGGGATACCTGCCAACCCGAGGGGTCGAGCGCGCCCATCATATCAAAACGCTGGTCGTGAACCGAGCCCGTTGCTCCCAACTGTTGCCACAGTAGGTTCGCCTTCTCTGGCATAAAAGGAGCAAGCAACAGCGCCTGCTTGGCTAGTCGACGAATCAGCGAGCAAAGAATCACATCCAATTCCTTCTGTCGAGTACTGTCTTTCGCAACTTTCCACGGAGCAGTTGCGGCTGTGTACTCATTTGCACGTGCGCTCATACGAGCCACTGCGGCGAGCCCTTCGTGAAGCAGCCAGCCGTCGTTTCCACTCATTGCGTTGTGATATGAAGCAACGTCGCCATCATCCGCGCTCTCCTCCGCAGGAGCAGAAGCCGCTGGCACTACTCCTTCGTAATACTTCTCCACCATTGCAATGGCTCTACTAGCCAAGTTTCCAAGTGAGTTGGCTAAGTCGCTCGTGTAGCGCTCCTCGAATCTCTCCCAAGAAAAATTACCGTCACCATCAAATGGGACCTCGCGTAACAGCACGTATCTAAATGCATCTGCGCCGAATCGGTCTACAGCTTCGCCCAAATCCAGCTTAACACCGGCGCTTTTCGAGAAACGTTCTCCACCCAACTGCACGAAACCGTGAGCCCATACCTGACGCGGAAGCTCAAGTCCAGCTGCATGAAGCATTGCAGGCCAAATAACGGCGTGAAATCGCGTTATATCTTTACCGATAATGTGTACGTCGGCGGGCCACCTTTGCTCGAAGCCAGCATCAGGGAAACCTGTTGCAGTTAGATAATTAGGAAGAGCATCGAACCAAACGTAGGTGCCTTGCTTTTCACTAGCCTCACCCAGAGGGAATGGCACAGCCCAGTCGAGACGCGCCCTACTGGCGGAGATGTCTTCCAGTCCCTGCGCCAACAATCCCAATATCTCGTTACGCCGGCTTTCCGGTTGAATAAAACGGGGATTGCTTTTTATAAGATTCTCAAGAAACTCCTGATACGCCGACAACCTAAAAAACCAATTGCGCTCTTCAACGTCCTCCAATTCACGTGTCGGATGTAACGCGCACTTACCGTCAGTAATGTCAGCGTCCTGCTTAAAGGCCTCGCACCCAACGCAGTATCGGCCGCGATAGCTCTGCTCGTAAAACACATCGGGGTTACGTTCAGCGATACGACGGATTAACGCCTGCACGCCAGACTTATGATGAGCGGAAGTTGTACGAATGAACTGATTGTAGCTCACTCCTAAACGTGCCCACATGTTCTTAAAACGTTCAGCGATGATGTCAGTAAACTCCTGAGGGTTCACTCCCTGCAGCGCTGCCGTCTGCTGAACTTTCTGCCCATGTTCATCCATTCCAATAAGAAAATGAACATCGTCTCCGCGTATGCGGTGGTAACGCGCTATTACGTCTGTGCCGATCTTCTCAAGCGCATGGCCGAGGTGAGGATCGCCGTTGGAATAGTCGATCGCAGTCGTTATGTAAAATCGCGACACGCTTACTCGTTGTTGGAATTGTTGTTGCGCAACCTACGACCACCACGCCTGCCGCGTCGCCTCTTGCGTCGCGCATCTGCCTCTGACGTGTTTTCCGACGGGTTCTCGCTCAAAGCTTCATCGTTAGAGTCAATGAAATCATCCGACGCTTCATGGTCGGCGATGTCATAATCAACTCTAGCGTCGGCGTCGTCGGCCTCGTCGGCCTCTTCATCGTAATAGTCGCTCTCTTCTGCTAAACCAAAATGATGCGATAACTCGCTGCTGCGTTCATTGCCGTCGCTAAATGAATTTGCATCGATTGCTTGCACCGCTACGGCGTTGGCCGCGCCACTGGCAACTTCAGCTTTAAGATCGGACAACGGAACGACGCGTGTATCGCCATCTACGCTACGTAGTGTCACTAACTCGTTAAATATGTCGCACGAGACAACACGTTCCTGTCCGTGCGCTGTGTCCAACACGCGTCCTTCTTTTGGAAAGCGTCTGCGCGATTGGACGTAAAAGTTGTGTTCGTATTTTAGGCAGCACATAAGCCGTCCACATGCGCCGGAAATTTGCTGCGGGTTGAGTGACAAGCGCTGGTCTTTAGCAACACCCAGATTCACAGGTCTCAAATCTGGAAGCCACGATGAAGAACAGTACTCACGCCCGCATCTTCCAATTCCGGACAATCGCTTGGCTTCGTCACGTACTCCAATGTGCTTAAGCTCAATCCTTGTGCGGAAAACTGTCGCGAGGTCACGCACGAGCTCGCGAAAATCGACTCTGCGTTCGGCTGTGAAATAAAAAGTGATTTTGTTGCGATCCCACTGCCACTCAGCATCAGTAATTTTCATTACTAGGTTGTGAGTCTTTACTCGCTCCATCGCACTTTTGCGAGCGTCCTGATTCTCAGTGCGCAACTCATTCGCTGTCTCTACGTCACTCTTTGATGCAGGCCTAAGTACAGACCTCGAGGGTTCATTGCTTCCGCAACCGTGTGCACATCCGGAACATCTTACGCTGGCGAGTTCGCCGGTTGAGTGCACGTAGCCCAAGTCTTCGCCACGTTCGGCTTCAACAATTACCGCAGTGCGCAAAGAAAATGTTTCTTCACCACCCCAGTTGAAAAACTCTTTCCGGTTGCCGCCAAACGCGACTTCAACAAGCTGTGGCACTACTCAGCTACTCCGAAAACTGGCCCATGCGCAAAAACTTCTCACGTCTGCGTCGAACTAGCTTATCTGGTTTGAGTCGCTTGAGCTCGTCGAGGTTGCGTAACAAGCACTCACGCAGGTTTTCTGCGGTTTTATCATGGTTAGAATGGGCACCGCCCGCAGGTTCAGGAATAACTTCGTCTACTACACGAAGTTCAACCAGATCGGGGGCAGTTATGCGCAGAGCGGACGCTGCTTTCTCGCGCATCTCTGCGCTTTTGCCATCCTTCCACAAAATCGCGGCGCACCCTTCGACGGTAATCACAGAGTACACTGCATTCTCCAGCATAAGCACGCGGTCGGCAACTCCAAGGGCAAGTGCACCACCCGAGCCGCCTTCACCAATTACGGTTGCGATAATGGGGACTTGAAGCTGGCTCATCTCAAAAAGATTCCGCGCAATCGCTTCACTCTGCCCGCGCTCTTCCGCACCTAATCCGGCCCAAGCGCCTGGTGTGTCAATGAAGGTTAGAACGGGAACCTGAAACTTCTCCGCCAACTTCATTAAACGCAGCGCCTTGCGATAACCCTCGGGGTGTGGCATTCCAAAGTTGCGGCGCAGGTTCTCCTTCGTGTCTCGTCCGCGCTGATGTCCAATCACCATTACTGTTTCGCCTTCTAGTCGCGCCCACCCTCCAATAATTGCTGCGTCGTCGCGAAAGGCACGATCGCCGTGGAGCTCAATGAAGTCTGAAAATACGAGCTTAACGTAGTCGGCCGTGAACGGACGACGAGGTATACGGGCAACCTGCACCCGCTGAAGCGGAGTGAGGTTCTGATAAATCTGAACGCGTAGCTCAGCGAGCTTTTGTTCTAACGGCGCGATTTCGGCGGAAACGTCGAGGTCGCGATCGCCGGCAAGGCGCTTCAGCTCATCGATCTGTTTCTCAAGGTCCGCTATAGGGCGTTCAAACTCGAGAACTGTGGCAGCTGCCATGGGATGAAAGAAAGAGGTGTCTGGCTGTTACGAACCGATACTCGCAACCTTCACTCGGCTTTCGCCCAGCAAAGAACGAAGATCGGAAAGCACCAGAGGTGTTGCCGCAACCGAAAGCGAACGCGATCTGAATGTGCGCATCGTTCCGTTGCTATCTGTGTAGCGAAGCTCAAGGGGAGCTTTGCCGTGGTGGGCGCTTGCAACCTTACAAACGTCTTCCATGACTATTGGGGCTATATCGTCGCCCTCTTTGAGCTCGATATAAACGTAGCACTCCCCCCGCGCTCTAAGCTCAGCAAGTCGTGTAACCGACTCCACAATAAATGTGGGGTTGTCGACGTCCTGATCTCTGCGAGAATATCCGCCCTTAACCAACATGGGAACGTCGGCTCGAATAGCGTCCGAGATGACCTCCCAAGCTTCAGGGAACACCAGTATCTCTGAAGTTCCCGTAAAATCCTCAACTGTCAACCGGGCGAACTCTTTCCCAGACCGTTTGGATGTTTGTCGCTTAATGGATGATACCACGACACACAGCGAAATGACGTCCGGGGTCCAGACTCCCAGCTGCTCTACCGTATGAGTACGAAGCAGTTCGCATTCCATTCGGTACGGCTCAAGCGGGTGCCCCGAAATATAAAAGCCCAACAGCTCCTTTTCACGCTGAAGTCGCTCGCTCTCACTCCAAGGCTCAACAGAAGGCAAAACTGGGTCGGGTGCACTGGCGCGCGAGTCGGAGGTGCCCTCGTCTGCAAAATCTCCGAATAGCGACACCTGCCCACGTGCCTCTTCCTCCTGACGCAAAGATGCCTCGCTTATCGCATGATCGAGAGCCTTAAGAAGCTGCGCTCTATGGCCACCCAAGCTGTCGCAAGCGCCGGCGGCAATAAGCGCCTCAAATACGCGCTTGTTGCACACGCGCAAATCGACACGCGAACACAGGTCGTATAGCGTTGTAAACGGTGTGGCCGTGCGTGCCTCAATTAGCGAGTCGATGGCTCCGCGCCCAACGTTACGGATGGCGCCAAGTCCGAATCGGATGCGCTTGTCACCTACAACAGTGAAACGCCACCCAGATTCGTTTACATCGGGCGCCAATACTTCGATCCCCATCTCTCTTGCCTCTGCAATGTACTTAATAACTTCTTCGGTCTTGCCTATTTGAGATGACAGCAGAGCGGCCATAAACTCGGCCGGGTAGTGAGCCTTTAACCAAGCAGTGTGGTAGGCAAGAACTGAGTAGGCTACCGAGTGCGACTTGTTAAAGCCGTAACGGCCAAAGGTTTCAATTTGAGAAGCCAGTTCATCGACCGTTGCAGGCTCGTATCCGCGAGCAACTGCTTTCTCGCGAAACTTGCCCAGCTCAACTTTAATAAGCTCCGCGTCTTTCTTGCCTACTGCTTTTCGAAGTACATCTGCTTCAGCAAGCGAGATTCCCGCTAGCACCTGCGCGATTCGCATAACCTGCTCTTGGTAGGTAATTACTCCATACGTATTTGAAAGAATAGGCTCAAGTTCCGGTAGCGCATACGCGACTGGCTCTTCACCGCGTTTGCGACGGATGTATACGTTATGCATTCCAGCATCGAGTGGACCCGGGCGTAGTAATGCATTCGATGCTACTAGATCGTCGAATCTGTCGCATCGCATACGTTTGAGAACGTCGGTGGCAAGTGGCGATTCAAATTGAAACACCCCCGACGTCCTGCCGGCACGCAACATACGGTATGTTTCAGTATCTGCGAAACCGCGCTCTTCAAGAACGATCGTTTTGTTATGGCGCTGCTTAATTAACGCAATGGTATCGCTTATTACTGTGAGCGTCGTAAGACCTAGGAAGTCCATTTTTAGCATTCCTGCCTTCTCAAGTGCATTCATGTCGTACTGAGTAACGATTACTCTCTCGTCCTCACCAGAACCTGCACCGCGCGATGCCTGCGTGCAAATAGGAACAAACTCATCTAGTGGACCAGGAGCGATAACAACGCCTGCTGCGTGCACTCCTGTGTGTCGAGAAAGCCCTTCTAGCTTTGACGCAAAATCTAAAAGTTGGCGGTATCGATCTTCATTCTCGTAAAGCTTCTTTACCTCAGGAACCTGTTTAATCGCTTCTTTAACAGTAAGCGAATTGTTTGGTGCATTAGGTACGAGTTTAGCCAGTGCATCAGTTTCCGCTGGCGTGAAGCCGAGTGTGCGACCAACATCTTTGATCGCTGCACGCGATTTCATTGTACCAAAGGTTACGATTTGACCAACTGAATCTTTCCCATACTTGTTGCGCACGTAGTCTATAACTTCGCCTCTACGTTCAAAGCAAAAGTCAACGTCTACGTCGGGCATTGAGACGCGTTCTGGATTCAGAAAGCGTTCGAAAAGCAGGTCAAACTCCAATGGGCAAACGTCGGTAATGCGAAGCGAATATGCCACCAACGATCCAGCCGCAGAGCCACGTCCCGGTCCTACCGGGATACCGAGATCTCTCGCCGCACGAATAAAATCAGCTGTAATAAGGAAGTAGCCGGCATAACCGGTTTTGGTTATGACGCCGAGTTCGTAATCAAGGCGCTCTTTTACATGATCTGGTAGCGGAGTGCCGTAACGCTCTTGGGCGCCTGTGGTTGCAAGCTCAACTAAGTAATCGTTCTCGCTTTCAACCTTCTCGGGGAGCGGGAACGACGGAACGTGATATTTCTTGCCAAAGTTGACGTCCACACTGTCCGCAATTGCGAGTGTGTTCGTAAGAACGTCGTCGCGTCCGGGAAAGAACGGCTTAATCTCTTCGGCATTTCGAAAGTAAAGTCCATCGTCGTAACGCATTCTGTCAGCGTCGTTCCTGTCACGTCCTAGCCCAATACACAACAAAACGTCGTGTGCATCGTGGTCATCATGCGACAAAAAATGCGCGTCATTTGTGGCAACAACTGGTAACCCTAAGTCAGTTGCTAACGAAAACACCTTTGAGTTAAGCTCGCTTTGCCCTTCGCTATTGTGGGCTTGTACTTCCAAGTAGTAGCGGTCTTTAAACAGCTCAGCATACCATGCCGCAGCTTCACGAGCTTCGTCATTTCGGTTAGCAAGCAAGTGGGTTGCGACTTCACCAGCCATGCACGCACTAGAAACAATAATCCCTTCGGAGTACTGGGCTAAAAGCTCGCGATCAACGCGAGGTTTGGTATAGAATCCTTCGGTGTATGCGAGTGATGTAAGCTTTATGAGATTGCGGTAACCCACGAGATCTCTGGCGAGCAACACTAAGTGGTAGTACGGGCGCATTCCCGGTGCCGGACGACCACGCTGCCTTCGGTCACCGGTTGCAACGTATGCCTCCATCCCCAGAATGGGCTTTATCCCTGACTTTCGGGCCTTCTCCTGGAACTCCCAAGCGGCGTGCATATTACCGTGGTCGGTAATCGCTAGGGCCGGTTGCTCGAACTGTTTCGCTCGAGCGATGAGGTCATCTATGCGGTTGGCGCCATCCAGGAGCGAGTACTCGGAATGGCAATGCAGGTGTACAAACGACATTCCTGAAGGTTACACAACGACGTAAGTTTCGCTATGGACTTGCATTCTCTACAAACGCGGATGTTGAAAACACGAACGGTGGAACAGCGGCTCAGGCTGTCGTTGTCAATGCGTGCGTCGGCGTGGCGACTGCGCGCCGCCGTGCTTAGCCGCGAGCATCCCGATTGGAGCGAGTCCCAACTAAGCGAAGCCGTACGCGCACATTTTCTTTCCGCATCATGAACGACCTATATTCTCGTTTGCTACACCCGCTTTCCAAAACCGGTATTCGGTTCATGATAACAGGTTCAGTTGCTGTTATTGCGTACGGCGAACCGCGTATGACTAACGACGTCGATGTGGTAATCGACTTGAAGCCAGAAGACGCACCGAAGTTGTATCGCGCCTATTCCTCTTCAGATTTCTACGCTCCTCCAGCAGACGTCATGGCAGCTGAAGCAGAAACTGACGAGGGGCAGTTCAATGTAGTACACCTCGACTCCGTTATGCGCGCAGACTTTTATGTGGCCGGTAATGACCCGCTTCATGATTGGGCGCTAAACAATCGTAAGATTGAAAGTGTAGACGGCGTTAGTCTTCCTTTCGCACCGCTCGAGTACCTAGTAGTTAGAAAACTCGAGTACTACCGTAAATCGCAGTCCGACCGACACCTACGTGATATCGCCGGCCTCTTAAAGGTTAGTGGCGACGGCGTGAACTTTGAAACTCTTGACGGCTTCATTAACGAGCGCGAGCTGCAAGCCGAGTGGGGTGAGGCGTTAAAGCTGACAACCTTCGCCGATTCATGAGCGAAGGGCGTGCTAGGGCGTGGCGCTGGATGCGTAGAGTATCTTCTGCTGCCCTTTTTGTTGTTGCTGCTTTTTTCACACTTACGCCTATGGGATGTTACATATCTCGTGCGGCGTATGAAGAGGCAAAGATATTATCGCGTCGCAAACCTATTACGCGGCTGGTTGCAAACCCCGCTACTGACTCGCTTACTAGACATAAGCTTCAACTGGTTCTCGATGCACGTAGCTTTGCGCTTGATTCGCTAGGGCTGAATGCGGGAGAAAGTTTTACAACTTACTCTAAGCTCGATCGCGATACTCTCGTATTGGTTGTATCGGCAACCTATCGCGATCGGTTGGAGCGGAAAACTTGGTGGTTTCCAGTCGTCGGAAGATTCCCCTACAAAGGCTTCTTCGATTTTAAAGACGCACAGCGCACAGCAGAAAAGCTTCGAGAAGAGGGGTTTGTTGTAACCGTTGGTCCTTCGTCTGCCTTTAGTACTTTGGGATGGTTTAACGATCCCCTCGTTACGACAACTCTTAAACAAGACTCCGTTACGCTCGTTAACACGGTAATACACGAGCTACTTCACAATACGTTTTTCGCTAAAGGAGACGTGTCATTTAATGAGTCGTTTGCAACGTTCGTAGGAGGGAGAGGTGCCGAACATTTTTTTCGAACGTTAGGAGATAGCACGTTAACAGCGCGCGCTGTTAACGAATGGCATGACGATCTTTTACTCGGCGCGTTTTGGGAGCGACTCGCAGTAGAAATCGACTCGGTATTTTCTTCACTCCCTAGAGATTCTGTTGCGCTAAGAATTAGGGCGGCAGATTCCGTCTATTCCGCTGCGCGAATAAGGCTTGTCGACTCGGTTGGCGTTAAGCTGCGTACCTATCCGTCGTGGTGGCCGGAACGGGTAGCGCTTGACAATGCAGTACTAATGTCGCGTAGGGTTTACGCCCGAGATTTGCATGTGTTCGATTCCGTTTACGTAGCATCAGGGAACGATCTAAGGAAGGCAATCCAACGCATTATTGCTACTCATGAGGAACAAAAGGAAAGCGGAGCGCGATAACTATCGCGCTCCGCTTTAGCATTAATTCTTTCAGCCAATGATTATGGCTGTGTCGGCTTGCTTTCCGGAAGCAAGGTGAAGCGTGCGCGGTTGGTTTCGTCCAAATAGCGACGAGCTGCAGCATGAATCTTTTCGGGTGTTAGCGCCGAAATAAGTGCTTCGCGTTCGTTGAGCGTGCTAAACTGCTCACTAAACTGAATGCGCGACTGCAGGTTGCTTAACCACCATCCGTTTTGCCGCTTAGATGTTTCTAAAGCGCGCCGCTGCTTCTCGCGTATACTCTCGACCTCCTCTGCAGACGGCGGATTCTTGCGAAGCGAATCGAGTTCTTCGAGTGTGGCTTTGTACATTGCGTCTGCCTTATCGGGGTCTGAACCAAACTGAATTAGTACGTTCCACTCTTGTTTAGGAACTCGCGACAGCCCCGCGTTTACGCCAACCGAGTACGTCCCGCCCAAACTTTCACGCAAACGGTCAAGAAGGCGTGTCTCAAGGAGTTCGCCCAGCGATTCCAACACGTGTGATTCGGTACGCGACCAAGGTGCCTCACCAGCAAGCACAATTAGCGACTGCGACTTCGGATCGATTCCTTTCTTAACTGACTTCTCGATCTGACCTGTGAAATGCCCTGGGCCAACATCTCGGAAAGTTTCCTTTCGGCCAGAAACGGGTAAGGGCGCTATGTACTGTTCTACGAGAGGACGCAAGCTGTCGATGTTCACATTTCCTACGAACAAGAATGTGAAGCCGCTAGCATCGCCAAAACGGTCCTTGTAGAACGCAGTCATAGAGTCGATATCGAGTTCTACAAGCATATCTGGCGACAACGTGCGAACTCTTGGATGTCCTGACGCCAGTGTTAGCTGGACAGTATCGCTAAACACTTGTTCTGGGTTGTTGCCGAGGTTGGCCAAGATAGCGCCAAACTGTGACAACAGTGCACGATGTGCTGTTGTGTCAATGCGCGGCGATGTCATGCGCAACCACACAAGCTGCATCATAGTTTCGAGATCCTGCGGTGATGCGCTTCCTGATACCGTTTGCGTAAGGTCGGAGATAGCTGTTGCTACGTTAGCAGCCTTACCAGCGAGCTTCTTTTGCAAGTCGATGATCGAGAACTCGCCTACACCGCCTCTTTGTACAGCAGTCGTAGTAAGCGAAGCGCGAAACACATTGTTATCGGATACTAAGCTCGCGCCACCTTCACTCCAGCCGGCCATAAGAATCTGATCGGCTTGAAAGTCTGTAGGCTTAATGAAAACCCTAAGACCATTTGAAAGCGTCCACTCAGTTACTCCAAACTCCTCGTGCTTGCGTTCGGAAGCGATACTTCCACGTGTAGGTGCGGAGGCAATTAGCGCACCTTCGGCTACGGTTTCAGTCCACGGTTCGATTGTGGCGGAAGCAACGCTCGCAAAAACCGCACGAATTTCGTTCGCTGTTGGTACAGCGAGTCCTTCTTTGTCTGGCATAGTGACAGCGACGACTCGATTCTTCTCGCCGGCTCTGTTGTTGTCAAAAACGTTTACTTCGTTAAGTGTGATAGATGGTAATAGCTTCTTGGCGGCTTCGTATTCGAATGCAATACCTGGGCTTGGGTCGCCGGTAAGGTAGTGTGCGATGTACTCCTCTACGTACGATCCTGATGGAGTTTTATCGCGTTCCGCGAAAGCGCGTTCGTAGCCACGCAACACGTTAGCACGTGCGCGGTCTAGTTCACTCTGTAAGAATCCGTGCTTATGAACGCGCTCTGATTCGGTAAGCAAAAGTTTGAGCGACTCTAAAAGCTTCCCTTCCTTTGCGTTCGCGTCCAACGAAAAGGCACTTGCTGCACGAACGAAACTACCGGCGCCAGCACCAGCACCAACAAAGGGTGCATCAGGCTTTTGAGATAGTTCGCCAAATCGTTGGTTTAACATTGATGTGTAAAGACGTTGCACCATACTGCGTCGCAAGTCTCCAACTGTTCGAGGCTCAACCGGCGGCAACTTCCATAGCACACTAACAGAACTCGACGTTACCTCTTTGTCGGTAGCTATTGTTATAAGCGTACTGTCGTGTGAAGGGACGTCGGCTGTTACACGCGGACGTGCATTGCTGCGAGCAGGTATACTGCCGAAAGCGTTCTTTATAAGTGCTTCAAGTTTCGCAGGTTCGATATCACCAACGGCTATTACGGCCATAAGGTCTGGTCTGTACCAGTCTTTCCAATAACGACGTGCGGGCCCCGGGTTTGCTTGTTCAAGAATCGTGGGAAGGCCTATCGGCAAACGGTCTGCGTAACGCGAGCCGTGGAACAGCACCGGAAACTGTTTGTCGCGAATGCGTTCTCCTGCTCCAAGTCCTGTTCGCCATTCCGATAGCACTACGCCGCGTTCAGCGACCACGTCGGCCGAATCAAATAATACGCCGTCTGCTACGTCACTAAGAAAAAGAAAGCTCCTCTCGAGTATACCTGCGCTATCCGTAGGAACAGGTAGTATGTATACGGTTTCGTCGAAGCCAGTGTATGCATTGAGGTCTGCGCCGAAACGCACGCCGATAGACTCTAGGTACTTCACGACGTCATTTTTCGCGAAGTTCTTAGTTCCGTTAAACGCCATATGCTCTACAAAGTGAGCAAGTCCGCGTTGATCGTCATCTTCCTGCAATGAGCCTGCGTTTACAACAAGACGAAGTTCTGCACGCTTTTCAGGACGACTGTTTTGTCGGACATACCAACGAATGCCGTTGGGTAAAGTGCCGGTGCGTACTGCGGCGTCCATAGGCAGTGGCGCCGATAGCGCGAACGAATCTGCTGCGACGGCCGCGCCCTGTGCGTGTAACTGAGCGGAGAACACCGCGGTGGTAACTGCAAGCACCGCTGATGCGCCGATCATACGAGCTTTGCTAGAGCAAAGGTGTGGTGAATCAAAGATCATGAGTAGCCTAGACGTGAATTATTGAGTGATATGTGGCGATCGTGTTGTTGCATGTTGCATGTTGCCTGTTGCATGAAACATAAGTAGCGACGCGGGGAGGGGAGGGGAGGGGGCAAATCTAACTAGCGGTTTCCCAGTCGCCCTCGCAAAAGTGCTAGCAAATCAACTGCGGGCGTTTCCGGTGTGGTTGTACCGTTAAGCGAGGGTAGAGTGCCGTCGCTCACGGTTACCCGCTGCATAGTTCCTCTAACGCCGGCATCAATGAACCGCGAGAGCTGAGTGTAGGAGTAGTCGGCTCCGGTGCGAGTTGAGTAGCTGTAAAGAGGGTGGGTGACAAACAAATGCGATCGGGGCCTAGTCATGGCGACATAAAGCAGGCGCCGTTCTTCTTCTAGCTGGTTCTCATCGCCTGCAGACCGAGCCATAGGATACACGCCGTCTGCTGCGTTAAGTACGAAAACGGCGTCCCACTCGTGCCCTTTAGCGGAGTGTACGGTGGATATAACTAGCGCGTCGTCTTCGTCGGTTGAGCCAACTGCCAAGTCTTGTGTGTTTCGTGGTGGCTCAAGTGCTATTGCTGCCAAAAACTCTGAACGCCCTGGGTATCCGGCTGCGATCATCTCCATTTGATCTAGATCAGCCAATCTAGGAACGTGATCGTCGTACTTAAGCTTTAACAACTCGTCATAAAGCTGGCGCGCAATGCGAATTTCTTCACTGGGCGGGTGCGTAGACGCATTTCGCAATCCGGTGATTAGCGCCGCGACCGTTCTCAACGGCACAGCAGCGCGACTAGGAGCACGCACTTGCGCTATAATGGCGGGGTCCCAAGAGTGAGCGGCTAGTTCCGATATTACATAGCGAGCAGTGGCATCGCCGACGCCGGGAAGCAAACGAAGTATTCGAGTCCAACTTACCTCGTCGCGGGGGTTTTCAAGTACTCGAAGGAACGACAGTATGTCTTTAATGTGCGCCGCTTCTAAAAACTTTAGTCCACCCCATTTCTCAAAAGGTATGCGACGATTGGCGAGCTCGATTTCCAGATCGGCGGAGTGGTACCCGGCGCGCACAAGAACAGCTATCTCGTGTAGCGGAGTCCCTTCATTATGAAGCTGAAGGATTCTATCAACTACAAAGCTTGTTTGCTCACGTTCATCGCGCACAGTGACGAGCCAAGGTGGTTCGCCGTCGGAGCGATCTGTATATAGCTCCTTTGTGAAACGCTCTTGAGCGCGCGATATAAGTGTGTTGCTACTTTGTAGTATGAAGGGTGTCGACCTATAGTTGCGTTCCAGAGTTACAATGTGTGTGCCTGGAAACTGCGAAGGGAAGTCGAGTATGTTGCGTACTGTAGCGCCGCGAAATGAATAGATGCTTTGCGCGTCGTCTCCAACCGCTGAAATTCGGCCATGCGTACACAGTGCGCGTAAAATTCGCGCTTGTAGCGGATTGGTGTCTTGGTATTCGTCTACAAGTACATGTTCAAAGAGCGATCGCATTTCTGTTGCGACGTGCGACTCGTGTTCTAATAGTAGAGCCCACGACAGCAGCAGATCGTCGTAATCTAGGAGGCTCCGATCTGCCTTCCTCTTTATGTAGTCTGCGAATAGGCGTTCTATGTCACCGGCCCACGCCGCGAAGTGAGGCCACTGTTCGGTGAGTAGAGAATGAACATCCTGGCCGGTGTTGATCTGCTTTGAGTAGAGTGCTAGCAGCGTTTCTGCTCTTGGAAAGCGAGGCGCTCCTGAGACCTTGGTTTCGTTGTAGCCGAGTTCGGAGCGGGATATGGCTAGCAGCTCAATTGCGTCACTTTGATCAAGGATAGAGAAATCAGGTGGCAGGCCGGCACTTGGTCCGAAGCGGCGCAGCAGTCTGTGCGCGACTGCGTGGAAGGTGCCTCCTTGTACGAGCTTGGAGGCTCCGCCGACGAGTTTCTGGCATCGGCTGAGCATTTCGTCGGCGCTCCGCCTAGTGAAGGTAAGGAGGAGAATCCTGCTGGGGCTGACGCCGGCTTTAATGAGGTGCGCGACGCGGTGAATGAGAGTGCGAGTTTTCCCAGTCCCTGCTCCAGCGACGATGAGGAGGGGGGAGTTCCCATGGGCGGCGGCTTCGGCTTGCGCAGCGTTGAGCTCTGGCCCGGTGGTGGTGTGAATCGGGGGCGTAGGGGGCGTGTGGGGCGTCGAGTTGGCGTTGGCGCGATCGGCGTCTGTTGGTAGCCGTTGGAGCGCGGAGCTGCTGCGTTTAGGTGGTGGGGCCATACTCATCGGAATGAATGTATGGGATGACAATGAAGTGCTGAACGGGTGGCAAGGCTTAATCGTGGGTCGGAGTTCGCGCTGGCAGGGCGCGGGGTGCAGAGTGCAGAGGGGCTTGAGGGAGTAGGGGAGTCGGGGGGGGGGTAGGCCGGTTGCGTGACGGCATTGGGCGGCGGTTCGTCAATTTCTGGGCGAAAAATCGTCTGGCAGGGCTCCCGTATGTGGAAAAGTCGCTGTTTTCGTGGATTCGGACACCCTTGTGACAGGGCAGTTCAGAAATTTCGGGAACTTCCGTCTTGACCGTGCGTGAATTCTCGCCTACATTCGCCCCTTGCTATCTTAGCTACGACTTCGTCCGGAGTCAGCTTTGCTAGCGTCGGGCTTCTAGTCATAAACGCTGTTTTGGACACAACGCGGCCGCTCCCCGCACAGAGTTCATTGCAGTTTGGCTGGATGTGAGGGCTTCACTTGCAGGACCCGTTTTATTCGGCACCCCGAGCCGAATGAGACAGCTACCTCCAATACCTCGAAAGAGGGGGATGCATGCACTTCTTTTCTCGGAATAAGGCGTTGATCGCCGCTAGCGTGGTCGCCATGGGCGCCCTCGCTGCTTGCGGTGACGACGTCACGGTGCCCGCGGCCGTGAATCCGCCGGTGGTGATTAACATCACCCCGCAGAATCGCGCCATGAACATCGGGGAGACCGTAAACTTTGCGGTTCAGATCTCCGGTGGCAGCACGACAACTCCGCCAACCTTGGCGAGCTGTACGTCTGATAACGCAGCAGTTGCCACGGCATCAGTCCAGGGCAACGCTTGCCGCGTTGTAGCAGTAGCAGCTGGTAACGTCAACGTGACGGCCGCTGCTTCAACAGGTCAGTCGGCCGCTGCTGCAATCACGGTTAACGCCGCTGCTGATGCAATCAGCAACCTTTCCGTTTCGCCGACCTCCGCGAACCTTTCGCGCGGCCAGACGGTAACGATCGTCCCGAACGTCCAGAAGGGCGCACCGGGTAACACGGTCACCTACTCATACGTTTCGTCATCGCCTGCGATCGCCACTGTCAACGCCACGACTGGCGTTGTAACGGCAGTTGCTCCTGGCACCGCGACCATCACGGTCACGGCAACAGGTTCAGGCACGGGCTTCTCCAACGCCACGCTGACCCAGGGTGTAACGGTCAACGTCGTTGAAGCTCCGCCGAGCGTAACGAGCGTAACGGTCACCCCGACCGCTCTTGCCCTTGCTCAGTCCGAAACCCGTCAGGTTTCCGCAACGGTTAACACCGCTGCTGGCGCCCCGGCTTCGACCATCACCTACAGCTCCACGAACACGGCCATCGCATCGGTCAGTGCAACGGGCGTTGTAACAGGTGTTGCAGCAGGCAACGCAACAATCAACGTTCGCGTCCAGAACGCCGGCACCGGCACACTGGCAGCTTACGACAACACGTTCGCAGTACCTGTCACAGTTCAGCAGCCGGCCAACCTGTCGATCGTAGAGATCCGCCAGGGACCGCACGTCTCCATGGACTCGTCGACACAGGGCGTTGGTATCGTTACGGAAATCCCGAACCTTACACCAAATGCACCTGCCGACATTCTGAACACGCGCGACCAGATCCAGGTCGTTCTTGACGTTTCGCCAAACGGCCAGCGCGTTGACTCAGTCGTCGTGTACATTCAGGACGTCGCAAGCGGCACGTTGACACGCGCAGAGCGTCATGCTTACACCGGCGCTTCAGACGGCACAACACGCGTTGAAATCCCGATCAACACCGCTGAGTTCACAGTTAACTTTGCGGCTGGTACGGCTGACACGCGCTACAAGAACGGCCAGAAGCGTTTCTTCGCGAAGATCTATGCTCGTAACTCTTCAGACGTTTCAAGCGAAGGTCTTACAGCCGATCTTTCGACACAGTTCACGTTCAACAACTTCGACGGTTGGACAACAGACTGGAACCAGAATCTCCCGTCGCGCGTTGCGCAGGGTGGCGTTGGTTCAGTTAACAACCTGAACTGGTACGGTGGCCCGGGCACAGCTGGCCGCGGTACGTACACGATCGTCCCGGTTATCTACACCGCTGGCCGCTCGGTCCGTACAGCTACGACAGCTATCGACTCGCTCACCACAACAAACATCGGTTCCACACAGACATACGTTTGCGGAACCAACGTTTACACAGAAGCTGGCACGCCACTTCCTTGGAAGTCGGTTTACGGCAGCACAGGCCTCACCGACCGCACGATGAACTGCGGTGGTTACGAGCACGTGCAGAAGCTTCAGAGCAACGCCATGCCGCTTAACGCCCCAGTTGTGTCGAACGCAATCGACAACTACAACCAGGGCTTCCCGCAGGTTTGGCAGCCACGTGGCTGGCGCCGCGCTTCCACGGTAACCCGTCCGACGGCTATCCGCCTCGACTACCGTGGCCCGAGCGTCTCAGTCTCGCTCGCTCCGCAGGTTACAGGTGCTGAAGCCGGTTGGGTCAACGGAGTGTTTAGCTTCGTCTCCGCCACGTCTGCTTCTGACGCAGCTGTCGGTCTCCCGGGTACGGGCATTGGCCGCACATACGCTTGGACAGGTTGCACCGACGCAGGTGGAAACGGTGGCACGAACGTTTCGTTCGATGGCCTCGTGAAGCCGGCTGGCACAGCTGGTGAAATCCCAGAGTGTATCAACAACCCGCTCGGTGGTGCTCTGTTCAACGGTCCGTTCACAGTAACTGCGACACAGATCGACGTACTCGAGAACAGTGGTTCGACAACGTCACAGCGCTTCGGTGTTGACAAGACGAACCCGCAGGTTCAGCTCGCTGACGAGCAGTCGCTCACCGCAGCAGCTGTTATCTCGCGCATGCCGAATGCAGTCCGCGTCAACGCTGACTCAATCTTCGATAACGTAACCACGACCTTCGTATCGGCCTCCGGTAACGTGAACTCGACGAACGCTCTGTTCGGTACCCGCTACCGTGACGAGCGCTCTGGTTTCCGTCAGGATAACCACGGCTCACGCTCCATTACCCGCTGGTCACCAAACCCGTCACCGGTTCTCACGAACGTTTCGGTGGTATCTGAAGTGATCGCGGCTAACTGGCGCACGCTAAACTTCGATGGCGCTGTCACACCGCAGGAATCCGTCATCGATGCTGGCGACCCAACCTACCGTCGTGACTCTATCGCGATCTTCGGTAACGCAGCTGGCCAGAGTGCAACATCGCCTGGTTACTACTTCTACCGTATCACGGTTGTAGACCGCGCTGGTAACTCAACAACACGTACCCGCACGGCTGCGATTGACATCACGTCACCGCAGATCACAGGCGTAACGATCCCAGCAGTTCTGCAGGGTGGTGCCAACATCACGTTCAATCCGACGGGTGTTGACGATCTCGAAGCGATCGATGGCGATCTCTTCTTGAACTACCCGACGATGGCTACGGGCGGTGACAATGTCGCCGACCCGACCGTTATCGCAGACCAGAACGGTCGCCTGCGTTTCCGTCGTAACCTGTTCACCAACTGGCACGAAGCCTTCGCTGGTGCAACACGTAACACGGTCCAAACACTTAGCGACGGTCTCTTGTCAACACCGTTCGGCCCGGCAGCTGCGCTGTCGTCTGGCGGTCTGACAATGCCGGTCGGCTTCTACCAGCGTCTTGAAGTCGTTCAGGTTGCGCCTGCTAACTCGGATCAGGGTCCGCACGGACGTGCTGCGTTCACACGTTTGCCGTCTGCTGTTAACCTCGCTGCGATCCCGGCACACGCTGCTTGGACAGCTCACAACAACTTCAAGGCCACCATGCTCGGTGTGTACGCATTCGACATCCGTGCGACGTCGGCTGTGAACTTCCCGAACAACGGTATGTCCAACGACCAGTCGGTCGCCAACGAGTCTGCTTACACAGAGCCACTCTTTGCTGCTAACATCACGCAGCCGGCTGCCGGCTTGGAAGACTTCTGGGCCAAGAAGGACGTTGATCCCATCACCAGTGGTCAGCAGGTTCTTCTCTCCTGGTACTGCTTCAGCTTCATCGGCAGCACCCTCGAGTGCCGTGCGGAAACAGATCACAACGTGGCGTTCTCACCGTTCGCACGCGTTGACTTCTACCGCTGGAAAGCTGCAGCCAACGCCAACCTTGCACCTGCCGGCGACGCTGCTGCCACGGCTGGTCAGTGGATCTACGTTGGTCAGGTTGCTGGTAACTACCCAGTTAACCCGACGCTCAGCGACCATGGCACATGGCGTACATGGCACTTCCGTTTCGGCTTCGCGGGCTTCGGCACGACAGGAAACCAAGCGGCTAACACCGAAGCAGCTTTCGGTGCGGGTGACAGAGTACGTGCTATTGGTGTAGACGCACAGGGTAACGCTATCTCCACCCTGACGTTCACGCTCTAATAGTTCCAAAGCAGTAAACAAAGGCCCCGCCGCTTCCAGCGGCGGGGCCTTTGTGCTTATGATACCCATGTTCACTAGTGCGGCACTTTTCATCTCCTATAGCCCATGCGTAAAACTCGTTTTCGGCTTAGCTCAGCGGCGGTTGCGGTAGCGTTCCTAGCACTTGCTTCCGCTTGTGACACGCCCGACGTTGGCGCCAGTAAAGTAAAGACAATTAAACACGGTAGTTCGACTCAAGAGGCTCTATCTTCTCTCGGGCAGGGGCAGGTGTCTCCAGTAACTGCAGGCGACAGTTTGCGGATTGTGAATGGCTTCCTGCGCCAAGTTTATGTCGTTCGTGGTATTAACGCTGAAGTCATTTGGTACAGCGAAGAGCCACGCTCAGTTGATGAACCAATCACTCGTACTAACAGCACGCCGGTACTGCTCGAAGATGGAGTCGTTACTGCTCGGGGTTGGAAAGAGTTCGATAAGAAGGCCACGGAGTTAGGCATACCAAACCCGGCTCCTAAGCAATAGTGGTGCGCAATTCTCAGTGAAAGAAAAAGTGGCGGAGCTTGAGAAGCTCCGCCACTTTTTTTCTTTATCCCCATCCTCACACGAGAGCTTTTAGACTCCAAACGGCAAAGTAATATTAGCCGTTTGAGCGCTTTCGACGGCGCATTGCCACGCCCAGTCCAGCCAAGCCTGCCGTCATAAGAACAACCGTGCTTGGTTCCGGAACAACAGTGCTAGCACCTGGCATCTGATAATATGAGCCAGCAACCAGAATACCATCGGTGCGTCCGTTACCTCTAATAACTATGTCG
The DNA here is from genome assembly GCA_964474535.1 of uncultured Gemmatimonadaceae bacterium. Classification (GTDB taxonomy): domain Bacteria; phylum Gemmatimonadota; class Gemmatimonadetes; order Gemmatimonadales; family Gemmatimonadaceae; genus Gemmatimonas. Next base: position 144,596 of record CAYYSP010000006.1, on the reverse strand, counting down.
AGGGTGTTCTGACCTTCAACAAACTTGTTGCTGGTGGTGTTTAACACGAAACTCTTTGTCCAATTTTCGCCCGGTGCAGGCAATGGAAAGTTTCCGCCCTCAAAGCCAGCAATCGTGTTGTGGCCATTAACTCTTACACCCACAAAGTAATTATCAAAGTGGAAAGAGTTAAAGTTGATCGCGAGCGTGTTGGAGGATCCCACAGCAAGATCAATGTAGGTACGAAATGTGTACTCGTAGTACTCGCCTTCATCAGGCGAAGACGACCACAAAGATCCAGTACCTGTGTTGCTGATCCAGTATGCACCGCTGATAGGACCAGTAGCCCAGCCGTCAGCGGTTGGATTAACCCTGACTGCGGACGAAAACGCCCCATTACAACGACTCGTTGGATTACCACCGTTAATTACGGTGCATGCCACAGACCAACCGTCTGTATCAGTTTTGATTACCTGCCCCTCAGCAGTTGTGGCAGCTGAGAGTGCTACGATGCCGGCAACAAGCCGACCGATGTTCCTTAATGCTATCATGAAAGTCTCGTGTGAAAGTTCAACAACACAGTATAGCACTATTCATACCAGCGAATTCAACAGTGTAACTCGCTGCAATACAATACTTTACGTTTGTGCGCTAGCACCACAGCTACATCGCTCCGCCGATAAATGTGTAGTGCCCAAGCAACACATTCGCCTGTTCATCTGTTCACAAATACGGCCAACATCAATTCGCTACGCTCTCCTTCAGTACTCGTTAAACCCGAATACCTGCACAAACGACCTGCTTACCTCCCGTAATACCATACTCATCATTGTCTCGCCACTTTGCATTTTACCTAGAACATCACTCAGCCCACCACTCGCCACCTCCCTCTCCACCGTCGTCATCGTCACGCCATCAATCCCGCACGGGACAACGTGGCTAAATGTCGACAAGTCGTTCACAACGTTTAACGCAACGCCATGCCAAGTAACCCAGTCGCGCGCGTGAACTCCTATTGACGCAATCTTGCGATTCTCAACCCATACTCCCGTAAGCCCCGTCACTCGACCCCCCTCAATACCATTTTCCTTAAGCGCTACAATCACTACCTCCTCAAGCTGCCGTAAATACCAGTGCAAATCCTTCCTATGCTGCTCTAGGTCTACAATTGGGTAAATGACAAGCTGACCGGGTTCATGAATAGTCACATCGCCTCCGCGCTCGACCTCCCTCAATTCCACGCCCACAGCTGATAAGTACTCAGCTGTCACAAGCAGGTTACCCGCCTTTGTACTGCGTCCTAGCGTTACCACCGGGGGGTGTTCGCACAAAATGAGAACGTCGTGAGCAATTCCGCCTTCGATACCGTGCTTTCCCTTGATTCGGTCAGCGGCCGTCTTCCTTTGCAATTCTAAGCCGTCGTCGTAGCTAGTTAGCCCGACATTACGAATCTCTAGCTTTCGAACGTTGCTCACGTCTCCCACTCCGCCCCCGCCGCTGACTCCATTACTACCTGTCAGCGACACTTCACTAGCGCTCACTTCGCGCTCGGACACAACTGTAGCGCCGTCTTCATTACTGGCCGGTGATAATTCATCACCGGCCAGCACTCTGTCGCTTCTACTAGCGCCGCTCACTACGCGTGAAGGAGCTTGCCCATAGAGTCGAGCACTGCCTCGCCAATCGCCTCCGAAAGCGTCGGGTGAGCATGGATAGCAAGGTCGATCTCTTCCACGGTAAACTCGTTCTCTCTCGCAACCACGAGCTCGTGAATCATTTCGGTCGCGTGCGCACCTACGATGTGCGCTCCCAAAATCTCGCCGTACTTAGCGTCGCGAATAATTTTCACGAAGCCATCTGTTTCACCTGATGTACGTGCTCGGCCGTTAGCGGAGAACGGAAACTTGCCCACCTTGTAGTCAAGCTTCTTGTCTTTACACTGCTGCTCTGTAAGCCCTATAGATGCGACTTCAGGGTGACAGTAGGTGCAGCTCGGTACGTTAGCATAGTTAACCAAATGAGCGTGTTGCCCGCCTAGCAGGTCTGCCAAAACATGCCCTTCACGCGAACCCTTATGAGCCAACATTTGGTTCCCCGACACGTCACCAATGGCGTAGTAACCTGCTACGCTGGTTTCAAACTTCTCGTTAATGCGAATGAAACCGCGATCGGTTTTCGCAATCCCTACACCCTCAAGCCCTATGCTTTCAACGTTTGGAGCACGTCCCGCTGCTACCAAAACCTTGTCGGCCGTAATCGTTTGCTTCTTACCGCCAACTTCCACGTCCATTGAAACGTTTGACTTTCCAACTTTGACATTGGAAATTTTAGCTGACGTAAGAACTTCTATTTTCCTTTTACGGAAGGCTTTGGCAACTTCGGCCGATGAGTCAGCATCTTCTAGCGGCAGTATTCCAGGCGCAACTTCTACGAGCGTTACCTGTGTCCCAAATGCGCTGTAAACGTCGGCGAACTCGCAACCTACTGCGCCGGCACCAACGATAATCATTGACTTTGGAGCCGAATCGAGCGTGAGCGCTTCGTCACTCGAAATGACGGTGGTTTTGTTAAGCTCTAAACCGGCTTGCGGCAGTCCGCGCACGCGTGAGCCGGTCGAAATTACGACGGCCTTCTTTGCTTCGTGAGTCTCCGTTTTTCCGTCGGCGCTTGTTACCTCAACTTTCTTACCCTTAGCAATTTTTCCTTCGCCGCGGATCCAAGTGATTTTGTTTTTCTTGAAGAGGAACTCGACGCCTTTAGAGTTTTGAGTACTCACAGCACGAGAGCGCTTCATAGCCACGCCGAAGTCCAACTTCACGTCGCCCACGGCCACGCCATGCTCCGCGGCTTTCTGTACTTTGACGGCGACGCTAGCGCTTTCTAGAAGCGCTTTCGCAGGGATGCACCCCCACACTACACATGTCCCGCCTAGCGCTTCGCGCTCGACGACGGCAGTGTTGAGGCCGAGTTGAGCGCAACGAAGGGCGCAGACATAGCCGGCGGGACCCCCGCCGAGGATAATGACGTCGTAGGCAGCCATGGAACAGTTGAGTTGGGACCGACGCAACCGGGCGTTGCGCTAATCCCTTAAAGATAATGAATTACAGATCGACTGGCATTCATTTGCTCAATACTTAGGAAATGTGCACCCGCGGTTGGCTGAGTACTAAAGTGCCAACCGCGAAAGGTCCTTTTGGTGCTCTCTCACCCTCAGCTACGTCTAGCGCTGCACTCTGCGAGTAACTGATCGCACGCCGTCGGAATACACGATACTGAGTGCTCTGCCACTTCTTGCCGCAAACGGGGCGCTGTTGGCGCTTCGTACAAACGAAAGTACTTCGCCCGTGGCAGCATCCCGTACCATGGCAGCAACGTAAGGTCCGGACAGCTCGACCTTAACCATATTGGGCGCCGTTTCTTGCACTGTCGCCGCTGGCGCCGGTAATTCGAGGTTAGCGCCCGTGGCCGCAGCAGCGGCAATGCTACTGGTACGAACAGCGGCGGAGAGTGGGTTTCTTATCGACCTAATGCGTAATGAAACGAGCGATTGCTCCAGCTGTTGTGTCCACGGTATCACTGTGGCCACGTGATGCTCGTCGGCGATATGGTCTACCGAACGCGCTTGTGTCATTACGGACGCAATCACTCGCCCTTGGCTGTCTAGCGCTTCAACAACGTGAGTCGGCGATGGCGCAGGCTCAGGCGTTCTGGCGTCAACACGGAACGCGGGCTGAACAGTGATCTTTCCTTTTATGTCTGTTGCGGAGACCATAAGACCACCCAATGCGCCGCGCGGCGCGCTTTCCGTAAGCGCTGATGACACACCGCGGAACTGCATGACTTTCTCCCACGTGTAATCACTAATCCACTGGTTCGCTGTGCAGTATCCCATGATGTCCGAAGCTGTCGTTGGAACAAGCAGCGACGTTGTCACGTTCCACCCCAGCACGCCAATAAGTCCCCCTGCATACGGATAGCCGGGCTCAAGATCGGATGAAACTCCACATGGGCTATGCCAGCGGTTGAATGTGTGCCCGAACTCGTGTGCTGCCACCCAATCTCGTGACGACGCATGATCCCAACCTATTGCAGCAGGATACCCGACATATCCCAAGCCGGCGTTGCCAGAACCGTATCCGACTTTCACAACACCGTAGTAGGTAGCTCCGGTACCTTCTGCGATACGCAACTGCTGCATTTCGCTAAGAACGAAGTTCCACCCTCCGCCACCTGATGTCAGAGGAGGTGCTGCCGAAGTGAACGCCGATCGGACAGTCGTAGAAACGGTACCTAGCGGAAACATACGTCTAAGTGATGTCGTGTAGCTGTCTGTTGTTTCAGATGACACGCTACCTGTCATTCCGTTGTTCACAACTGGAACAAACCGCACATTTAACGCAGGGACGTTGAAAACGGCGACCTGCTTCGGCTCACCGTTTAGAGGCCAAATGTTGTTGTCCTCATTCCCTTCGGCTATGTGGTTGAGCGGATCTATATCAACCAAGATTCTAAGTCCGGGTATGACTTCCAATGGTTCAAGCGGAAGATTCCATGATGAACTAAGTGTCGCTTCTGCAACCGTTGATCTCACGGTGGCTTCTGGTGCAGCGATGACCTCTGTGCGAATGAGTGTACTTCCATTAAAAAGTCTCACGCGAACGCTAGGCGAGGCAGGGAGAACTCTGTTGCCGAGTCCGAACACTCGTAGTAGAGCAGGGCGACCCGCTACTAGCGGAACGCTGCCATCGGATCGTTGCGTAACTTGTGTTACGTACGCGTATGCAATTCTAAGGTCGTCCGTTGGTGCAGCTGCGGCATATTCGAACGAAGCAGTGGTGCCTGAACCTGCAACAACGCTTATTTCGCGCGTAGGTGGTGAAGCGTAGTAAAGAGTTCCGGAATGGTTTACTTGATTGGCGTTCAATGTGTAGATACCAGGCCTTAAGCCCGATATGGTTCTGCCTGCTGTGACTGAAAAAGTTGTATCGGGTCCAATAACGGAAATCGATGCCAACGCACCTGCTGGTAAACCACCAATTGTTACGATAAGCGCACCTGTGGTCGGTACTGCTGCATAAGCAAAATGAGCGTCCGCTGCAGTGGTTGACGCGACAACATTGCGCTTCATTGTAAGCGGCGTAGGAATGTATGTCTTACCGTCTATGTCTACATTGGCTGCGATAAGTGTGTACTCTCCGGGAACAAGTTTCCTGAATGTCTGTGTGTTGCCAATTGTTGCTGCGAATCCGTTTGGTCCGGATATCGTTACTTGACCACTTCCTCCAACAGGCAACCCAGCAACGCCAATAGAAAGTGAGCCGCTCGTTATAACGTATGTTACAACTACACGTTCTTCTGCCTCAGCTGCTACTTCAACTTGTTGAACCTTTGTTTGTGCACCCCACGTTGCGTCAGCGCCGCTAACATCTGGCGCTGATACAGTGTAAGTACCGGGGAGCACGTTGGTAAAAACAGTTGTACTTTGGATGTTTCGCGAAAAGCCTTCGGGCCCTGTAACCGATATCTCGGCAACAGTTGGTACGCCGCCAATTTCAACGGTTAGGGTTCCTCGCATTACCTCGTACTCAATAGTCGCGATGCTTGGTGTCACTGATGCCGCCACGTTTACTTGTACGGTACTGTTAGCAGGCGCATACTTAGTACCATTGTGCGTAATGTTGCCAGCGCTTGCAGTGTAACTACCGGGAGTGAGATCAGTAAAAGTTTCTGTACGCGTAACCGTTCTTTGGAAGCCTTGCGGACCTGTAACCGACACTGATGCGGGCGCGTTTTCCGGAAGGCCCTGTAGTTGAACAGTGAGCGCACCGCTCGCCACCGAGTAGTTAATGTTAAATGTGCGCTGTGCGCCTGCAGCCAACTCCAACTGCTCGAATGCTTTGTCTGGAAGCCAGGTGAAACCGTTCGCAGATACTTCCGAGGCATTTAGGCGCCATAGCCCGGGTAGTGCGACGGCATTGGAGTAGTCGTCGGTGAGTTGAATTGTTTCACCATTAGGACTAGTAAGAGCAATTGCCGCGTTGGTACCGTCGGGCAGACCATTAACTACTACGCTAATAGCCCCTGAACGTTTTCTGTATGCAACCGTTGCAGACGACTGAATGTCGCGAGCAATAGTTACCGACTGTACAGCTGGTTGAGGTTCGAATGTAAAACCATTCTCTACAACTGTTTGCGCAACGACTGTATAAACGCCCTCTTTCAGTGAGCCAATGGCAGTTCCTGGTGTAACCGCTATGTCCCCATCCTGAGATGATCGCAACACAATCTGAGCTGTCGTACCTCCTGACAAACCTGAAACCGAAACTAGCAGCGAGCCAACAGGATCTCCCGCTTCTCCGCCGCTAATCTTGTCGGAAGAACAGGCGGCGATTGTTAATAGCAAAAGTATCGATGACAACACCGTTGCTATTCGAACTATGCCGCTTGTAAAGCCGACCTTTCTATTTGTTTCTGTGTGCGAGGTTACAGGCATGTTAGGCTTTTGTGACTATCGAGAAAACCGTATACCAGAGTCTACGCTGTTGCGGTACGTACGCAACATTCCCAAGATGGCCGACTTTCGAAGTTTTGCGTAAGTCGTTGATCTGAAATAGTTTCGGAGTGTAACGATTGCGGCCCACACTTTGCACTGTCATTGGTAGGGACAAAGCCAGAGCTGTGTATACCACAATCGGCGCCACTCCGTAAAGCTGAAATATCCATACAGTAGTAACAGATACAAAAAAACCCCGGTCGGGCAGGACCGGGGTTTTGTTGTTTGTGTGACGATCAGAAGATCATCATCATGGGATTCTCAAGAAGCTGACGAATCGTTTGTAGGAATCTCGCACCCACAGCCCCGTCTATCACACGATGGTCGCAGCTGAGTGTGACGCGCATACGTTTGCGCGGCACGAACTGACCGTTCACAAACACCGGCTTCGTCTCCATTCCGCCAATGGCAAGAATAGCAGATTCCGGTGGGTTTATGATGGCGGTGAACTGATCGATCCCGAACATGCCGAGGTTGGACACCGAGAAAGTGCTACCCGTGTATTGCTCTGGGGTGAGCTTACGTTCGCGAGCACGCTTGGCCAGATCGCGGGCCTCGCGACCTATTTGACCTAGGCCCTTAATATGAGCGTCGTTGATTACCGGCACGATGAGTCCGTCATCTGTTGCGACCGCCATACCTAGATGAACACGTGAGTAGTAGCGAATGCTATCACCCAACCAGTGGGCGTTAACCTCTGGATGACGTGAAAGTGCAACCGCAACCGCTTTCATAACGATGTCGTTTACTGACACCTTGAACTGATCACCCTGTGCTACCATTTGTTCGCGCAATTCCGTTGCGCTCGTCATGTCTATCTCTGACGTAAGGTAGAACGTGGGGATTGGTCCGATTGACTCGGAAAGACGACGGGCAATTGTTTTGCGCATTTGTGTGAGCGCAACGTCTTTGTAGTCGCCGTCGATGACGATGGCTGGTGTACCAACCGATGAAGGCGCGGATGTCGTCGTTGCAGCCGCGTGTGAGGCCGGAGTAGTAGACGAAGTTTGAGCGACAGCTTCGATGTCACGCTTGATAATGCGCCCTGCAGGACCTGACCCAGTGACAGTATCGAGCGATATGCCTCGCTCATTCGCAAGTCTGCGAGCAAGCGGTGATGAGCGACGCGACGATGACGATTCTGGCGCACTTTGATTTGCAGCAACTGACGATGTTGCGGTCGATGCTGCAGGCAGTGTTGCAGTTGGTGGTGCTACTGATGTTGCGTTGGCAGCTTCTGATGCTGCTGCCGGTGCCTGTTTAGCGGCGCTGTTACCGCTACCGCCACTGCCTCCACCAACAAGCGCTGAAACATCTTCGTCGGCCGTACCAATAACACCAATAAGCTGACCTACTGGTGTCGTTGTTCCTTCTTCTACAAGTCGAGCGCGCAAAACACCTTCGCCTCGCGCAACCAACTCCATAATCGCTTTGTCGGTTTCGACCTCTGCGAGAACATCGCCGTTCTTAACAGCGTCGCCTTCGTTCTTGAGCCACTTAACTAAGCGCCCTTCTTCCATCGTCGGCGAAAGCGCCTCCATCATCACCTTAGTTGCCATCTTTCGCCTCAGTCGATGTACATGACTTGCTTCACGGCAGCGATTGTCTTCGGTACATCCGGCTTCGCTGCCTTCTCGAGTGACTTCGTATACGGCATTGGAGCGTCTGCCTGATGCACACGTACTACCGGTGCATCGAGATAGTCAAAGCAGTAGCGCTGAACATAGTCAACAACCTGCGCGCCAACGCCACAAACTTCCCACCCTTCTTCAACAACAACTGCACGGTTTGTCTTCTTTACAGACTCCGTGATTGCTTCAACATCCATCGGGCGAACTGTGCGCAAGTCGAGTACTTCGCAACGAATCCCCTCTTTCGTGAGCTGATCTGCTGCTTGTAGCGCAACTAGCACCATCTTTCCGTGCGATATAAGCGTGCAGTGATCACCTTCACGTTTCACTTCTGCTTTGCCGAGTGGAATGATGTAGTCATCGTCGGGAACTTCACCCTTTGTGTTATAAAGCATTTCGCCTTCCAAAACACAAACTGGGTTGTCGTCACGAATCGCTGCTTTAAGCAAACCTTTTGCATCGTATGGAGTAGCGGGCGCTACAACCTTAAGGCCAGGGATATGCGCCAACCATGATTCCCATGCTTGCGAATGTTGCGCAGCAAGTTGTAATGCAGCTCCGTTGGGGCCACGAAAGACTATTGGCATAGGAAACTGACCACCCGACATGTATAACATTTTCGCGGCTGCGTTAACCACTTGGTCGAGCGCAAGAAGCGAGAAGTTCCACGTCATAAACTCAATGATCGGACGTAGCCCTGCCATCGCAGCACCCACACCAACGCCAGCAAATCCTAACTCGGTGATAGGCGTATCAACGACTCGCATCTCACCAAACTCCTGCAACAACCCTTTGGATACTTTGTACGCTCCCTGATACTCCGCCACTTCTTCTCCCATAAGGAAAACGCGGTCATCACGGTGCATTTCTTCACGTAGCGCAAGGTTAAGCGCATCACGGTATGTAATTACAGGCATGTCGTCGCTCAGCTCGTGGTTTCAACGAGGACGTCTTCGAGAAGCGCCTCAAGTGGAAGTTCAGGGCTAGCTTCTGCAAAGTCGATAGACTCCTGAACGATCTTTTTGATCTCTTCATCCATTGCGGCTACTTCGCTTTCGGTAATCTCACCGGCAGCTTTCATACGCTCACGCAGGATATTGATAGGATCACGCTTGAGGTATTCGTCTAACTCTTCTTTTGTTCGGTAAGTGCCGCTAACTGCGTCTGACATGCTGTGCCCCATGTAACGGTATGTACGAATCTCCAATAGAGTCGGTGTGCCGTCACGTCGAGCGCGTTCAATTGCTTCGCCAACTGTATCCATTACGGCATGCACGTCTTGCCCGTCTACATACTCGTGAGGCATTGTGTAAGACTCACCGCGCTTGTAAAGCTCGGCAATAGATGACGCACGTTCGATTGCTGTGCCCATTCCATATCTGTTGTTCTCGATAATGAATACGCACGGCAGCTTCCACAGGGACGCCATGTTGAGTGCTTCGTGGAAAGCGCCGTTGTTAACCGCAGCCTCTCCCATAAAGCATACAATTACCTGATCACCACCGCGGTACTTGATCGCAAAGCCAACGCCAGATGCGACCGGGATATGTCCGCCCACAATTCCATGTCCACCCAGAAAGCCCAATTGCCTATCGAACATGTGCATCGATCCACCTTTACCGCGAGCACATCCATCCTGCTTGCCAAAGAGTTCAGCCATAACGGCGTTTGGCGTCATCCCTCGCGCGAGTGCCTGACCATGATCACGATAGGTAGTGATTATGTAATCGTCTTCGCGAAGCTGATGTATAGTGCCTGTAGAGACCGCTTCTTGGCCAATGTATAGGTGGCAAAACCCACCGATTCTGCCTATAGCATACATCTCGCCGCAACGCTCTTCGAAACGGCGTTGCAAAAGCATGGAGTAAAGCAGCTCGCGGTTAAGCGCCGCGCTGTCGTTGTTAACAGCCTTGCCACTGCTAGCTCTCGTGCCGCGTGCTGTCGCGGTTTTTTTGCGTGACTTTTCTGTGCTCATGTTTTGATAGACTGTCGCGTATGGATGCAACTTCTGATCAGACGCCTGCCGCCTGAACCTGCTCCCATGCGTGGTAGCTGGAACGAACGAGCGGGCCGCTTTCTACGTGTCGGAACCCCATGCTCATTCCTGTCTCATACAACTCGCGGAACTCCTGCGGTGTGACGTAACGATCTAACGGGATGTGTCCATCTGAAGGGCGCAAATATTGGCCTAGTGTGAGGATGTCAACATCTACCGAACGCAGGTCTTGCATAACCTGCACGATTTCTTCGTTCGTCTCGCCGAGCCCCAGAATTATCCCAGTTTTAGTCGGGATTTCCGGAGCGATACGTTTAGCCGTGCGGAATATCTCAAGGACGCGCGGATAACGTCCGCCTGGACGCGCCTTCTTATACAGACGCGGTACAGTTTCCGTGTTATGGTTGTAAATGTCCGGCTCGGCTTCGAGCACGGTTCTGATTGAACTTTCATTACCCTGAAAATCTGGGACAAGAACTTCTACCGAGCAGCCGGGAATGTGTTGCCGGATCTGGCGTATGGTTTCAGCAAAGATGTAAGCGCCGAAATCGGGTAAGTCGTCGCGATCAACCGAAGTAATGACCGCATGTCGCAGCCTAAGCTCGGCGATAGCCTGAGCAACACGCGACGGCTCTTCTATGTCGTACTTAGGCGGGCGGCCATGCGAGACAGCGCAATACGCACAGTTCCTAGTGCAGACGTCCCCTAGGATCATGAACGTGGCGGTCCCATGCTCCCAGCACTCGCCGATATTGGGGCAGTGAGCCTCCTCGCATACGGAGTGCAGGTTTAGGTCGCGCATGAGATGCTTCAAGCGCATATAGTTCTCGCCGCCGGGCGCCTTCACCTTTAACCAACTCGGCTTGCGCTCTGGTAGCGGGTCGCGCCGATGGCGTCCCATGATTTGGTACAGCGTATCTGCCATGCTATCGGGTGGTGGGGGTATCGGTTGCGAAGTGTAGTCGCGGGTCCAGTCACGGGCCATGATCGAATAACCGGCAAACGTAATTTAGCCGGTTGCAGAAACACTTTTAAGTGTAGGTACGTACTGTTTGCACACCTGCATTTTCAGAGGAATCATGCTGCGCACGCTCTTCGTTATCGGTTTCATAGCCCTAGTCGGGATTTTCGCACTCAAGTTGGTGTTCGGTTTACTGGGCCCACTTGTGTCGCTGTTGTTGTGGCTGCTCGGCCTAGTAATCAAGCTCGCACTTATCGGGCTTGTTGTTTACTTCGTACTTAGGGTGGTGAGTCCGTCTACCGCAGACCGCCTTAAAGAGGTGGTTACCGCGTTAATTAAGTAGGGCGAGCGATGGCTTGCCCTACCTCCGGTTAATTACGACAAGCGAGAGGCGATTCCCCAAGCCAACAGCGGCACCATAATTTCGTGGTGCCCTGTTATCTCGTAACCTTTTCCGGTGCCTTCGGTAGGACGTCGTACGACGTTCATTCTAGGTCTATAGTGTCGCTGCATATCCATATCGCAAGTAACGAATGCAGCCGGTTTGCCTTCATTTAGGTTTCTTGCAATTGTCAGTGCCTTTAAAAAAACCTCTGGCATAACAACAGCGCTACCAACGTTTAGCACTACTCCTCCATCATCAAGTCGGGGCAGTGTAGCAGCGAGACGTCTAAAATCACGATGACTTGTGTCGCCAATGGCCGCACCATTTGCTGCCGGATGTTGGTGAATAATTTCCGCCCCTAAAGCCGCGTGGATAGTGGCAGGCACGCCATGACGCCAGCACTGATAGGTTAAGGAAAGCTCGGGATGTCTTAGTGGCTCTAGTGCATACAGCGCGCGCGCGACCGACTCACCCATCCCCCAGCCGTTTCTCATCCCCTCGACAAAAGCATCGTTAAGGCCACGTCCAGTCTCATCGGCCATACCGAAACTCCCGTCGCGTAACCCAGCAGACACATCTTCCGAAGTGCCACCAAAGCGGGCTATTTCGTAGTCATGAATTGCGGCAGACCCGTTCATTGCGACGTGAGTGACAATACCGCGTTGAACCAAATCAATGAGAACTCGCGCAAGCCCCGTCTTAACCACGTGACCACCCAGCATTAACACCACCGCGCGCGATGCACGGTGAGCGCTAACAACCGCATCAATAACCGCAATCAAATCGCGCGCAACAAGAATGTCGGGTAGCGAATCGATGAAATCAGCAAACGTCGGCCCCTTACCTACCACCCCTAAAGGCGGTGGTGACGCAAACTCCTCGCTCCTCACCTTATTCGGGCGAACTGCAATCGGTACGGTACGCACCAACGACAAATCCGCTTCCAAGTACTCCGGCGGACGAACGTCCTTCACGTCGCTGTACTCCTCACCGTTGCCATCACCCTCCACCCTCACTCCTTCTCGTCGCCATAATCCGAACCCACCGGCCCCTCCATATCCGAGTAGTCAGGTGGCTTCCTTCCCGGCCTCTGGCCCAACCTCGGCCTATCTACATCAGAATAGCCTGGCGACCTCTTCTCCGGCCTCTGCCCAAACTTTGGCCTATCTATGTCAGAATAGCCCGGCGACCTCTT
>CAYYSP010000006.1:0-131796 GCA_964474535.1 uncultured Gemmatimonadaceae bacterium | reverse complement strand
TCCGGCCTCTGCCCAAACTTCGGCCTATCTATGTCAGAATAGCCCGGCGACCTCTTCTCCGGCCTCTGCCCAAACTTTGGCCTATCTATGTCAGAATAGCCCGGCGACCTCTTATCCGGCCTCTGCCCAAACTTCGGCCTATCTACGTCAGAGTAGCCCGGCGACCTCTTCTCCGGCCTCTGCCCAAACTTCGGCTTATCTATGTCAGAATAGCCCGGCGACCTCTCCTCCGGCCTCTGCGCAAACTTCGGCTTATCTATGTCAGAATAGCCCGGCGACCTCTCCTCCAGGCTCTCTCCAAAACCCAACCCATCAACATCAGGATATCCAGCCGACCTCCCCTCCGGCTCCGCCACCTCTCCATCTGCGTAATCTGCGTAATCTGTGGCCCCCGACCCACCAACGTCAGGATAACCAGCCGACCTCCCCTCCAGACTCTCTCCAAGCCCGAGCCCACCAACGTCCGGATAACCAGCCGACCTCCCTTCCGGCTCCGCCACCTCTCCATCTGCGAAATCTGCGAAATCTGCGGCCCCAGACCCACCAACGTCTACGAAATCCGCCGTCCCTTCATCCTCCAACCGCTTAACCCGCCGACCACCCCGACGTCCCCGACGCCCCCGCCTGCGCGCACGGAAACCATCCTCAACGTCTCCATCATCCGAATCCGAGCCATCAGAATCGTCAGCCCCCTCCAAACCGTCCTCGTCCATCTCATCCACGCCGTCAGACACATCCACATCATCACCAAACTCCGACTCCGCATCCGACCCAGAATCCGGAACACCGTTCGGTCCAGCCCCACCGCGCGGGCGTTTCTTCCGGCGACGCTTCCGCCGTCTCACCGACTCCAAGGACTCGTCAACAGCCTCACCACCAGCTGCCTCCCTCTCATCGCTACCCGCAACCGAACCACCCAACTGCAAATTCATCGCGATCCCAGCCGCTGGATCCACAATCGAAAGCGACTCCTCCGTCGCATCCGGCAACAAAATCGGGCGAATCGGACCACCGTCTTGGCGCTGCCTGCGTCGACCGTTGTCGCGCTGACGGCTCTCACCTTCACCGCTCGGCGTACGATCAACATTCAGTTGCGGAACCGTATCCTCGACACGAGAAATATCAGGAGCGGCCGAATCGCCAGCGCTTACCTGCCGGTCGCGATCTCGATCACGACCCCGGCTTCTATTCCCCCGCCTAGTTCGTCCCCTGCCTCCTTCACCGCCGCCTCTACGTCCGGCAGACTCTTCATCGAACTCACCACGCGAGCCTCGCACTCGACCGTCATCACGTACCTTAGCCCCCCCCCCAGACTCAACCGCTGCCGTTCCGGCCTTAACGCGCCTCTTACGAGCAGCCCAAGCCCACTTAAACGCCGCAACACTGTCCCGCATAGCGACACGACGCGTTTCCCGAATACGAACGCCATAAGTCGATTGCGCCGGCACCGTTTCTACACGCCTAGCGTGCGGTACCAGCTTAAGTAGCAGGTCCGCATTAGCAGTCCACGAGTCGCCTTCACACAAAGGATCGTTGCCGCATTCACGCATAAGATCCCGTATCGCAGCGATCCTAATTAGACGCATAGTAGACGTGATATCCCTAACCCCATCCACTCGCAGCAACGACCTCATAAACCAGCCAGAAAACCTGAACAGCCGATGCACAGCCTTCGGGGCGTCAGCAAGCGCTGTCCTTTCCCCCACCACAATATCGGCACCACCTTCAAAGCGGCGGGTAAACTCAGGAATCAGAACTGGCGGGTCTGTGAAGTCGGCTTGAAGCAACAGAACGGCGTCGCGCCGCGGATGCCGCGTCTGGCGAACCACATGTCGCAGCAGCAGGTCCAGCGACTGGGCATACCCAATTTGGCTGCTACCTCTAAGCACAGTTAGCGGCATAGTGCGCGCGTAACCTTCAAGCAGTTCATCAGTACCATCAGTACTAGCGTCGTCGTAAACAACGACTTCATAGTCACGCGGAAACTCAGCAAGAACGCTACGAAGGCGCCAGAGCAGCACGCCAATCGTTTCAACCTCGTTGTGAGCGGGGATCGCGATAAAGAGCACGAATAAGGAGGGGTCCGGGGAACTTCGGTTGATGCATTGAAAACGCTACGTACGGAATTATAACAACTACCCGCTACATCTGGGTGGGTACCGTGCAGTGGTACTAGCCACTGACCAACCTTTCAGCTATGGTAATCACACTATGAACTGGCGTGACACACTTCGTGGCCTATCTGCTAGACTTGCACCAGAAGAGCGGAGCAGGGTTGCTGGCTCTATGCGACAAGCCATGGTTCACGCGCGCATGGCGCTCGACGACGTACGCAAAGCCATCGCTGAGACCGAGACGCGCATATCTGCCGAACGCACCGAGCTAGAAACGACTCAGCGAAGAGGCGCCCTTGCTAACGGTATCGGCGACAGTGAAACAGCTGCAATCGCCGAGAGATTCGCCGCGCAGCACGCTGAGCGCGTTCGTGTTCTCGAAATGAAGCTTTTGGCACAGCAGCAGGAGCTCACGCTCGGCGAACGTGAACTTGACGAAATGCGTTCACAGCTCAGACTCGCAATGTCGGGTGTTGCAGCATCGCCCGACGCGCAGGCCCGCGAAATTGAAAACGAGCTCGATGCCATGCTCGCTGGTGAGCCGAATACGAGCGACGGATTAGAAGATCTTGGAGAAAGTGCACCGCGTCGGACCAGAGCTGAGCGCGAAGC
Source organism: uncultured Gemmatimonadaceae bacterium (assembly GCA_964474535.1). Lineage (GTDB taxonomy): Bacteria > Gemmatimonadota > Gemmatimonadetes > Gemmatimonadales > Gemmatimonadaceae > Gemmatimonas. The sequence continues at coordinate 129,070 of CAYYSP010000006.1, read as the reverse complement.
CGACGCAGAAGAACGACTCGCTGCACTGAAACGACGAATGGGACGCTGACAAATGTTCCGGCGTGACACCGCGCACCTTGCGGTGCTGTTGCCGGTAAACATGCCGGTTATCAGATCCGTAATTGAAAAAAAGTATGACATGTAACTCTCTTCGCGCAGTGCGCGCGGCATTGTGCGCTACTACACTTTGCACCGTTTCCGCTTCTGCGCAGCTGCCAAGTAAATCATACTCACTTATAGATACCGATGCGCGTAAACAAGTGAGCTGTGCAGGGCAACGCATAACTAACGTGGTCGTTATTACTCAACCACCATATACGGAAAGCCTACCTCGTGATTTAGACTTTGTCCGAACGATAATGCGACGAACACATGCGAATACTCAGGACGACGTAATTCGCAGATACCTATTGTTCAACATTGGCGAACAGTGCACAGAACAGAGCAGGGCAGACTCTGAACGCATACTGCGCGCGATGCCATTTTTAGTTGACGCTCGTATTACCGCATACGATGACGAAAAAGGTGGCGTAGAACTCGAAGTCGAAACGCGTGACGAGTTTAGTCTTGCGTTCTCTCCGGATATCAGAACGCAAGCGCCAATGTTGCGCGGCATAAGGCTAGGTGATCGCAACATTGCTGGCTCTGCGGTTGACGCAACACTCTTATGGCGCGACGGAGGCGCGTTTCGAGACGTACTCGGCGTGCGTGTAGTCGACTATCAGTTTGGCGGTAGGCGCAACGAACTTCGTCTCGATGCTGTGAGGTATCGTCATGGCAACAGCTATGTTGCCGAAGTTGTTCACCCTTACTACACCGACCTACAAAGAGTTGCTTGGCGCGTTTCCGTTGGAGGAACAACAGAATACGCATCATTTTTGCGTCCAGAAACAGAGGGGAATGCACTACTTACCGACAGACGCTACCTGTCAGTAGGTGCGATTGCCAGAGTTGGACCAGTTAGAAAGTTGCGGTTGGTAGGACTGTCATTTTCGCGTGAACATCAACGAACTTCCGACGATCCGGTAATACTGTTCAGAGATTCAGTTGTTGCGGACACTAGCGGCGCCGTACCAGGTATCTTTCGCAGACAAGATGTATCACGCATAAACCTATTGTTGGGAGTTAGGAGATTCCGTTTTGAAAGAGTAGAAGGATTCGATGCTCTCGCAGGTGCGCAAGACGTCCGTGTAGGTGTACAGGTTGGACTTCTTGCCGGGCGCTCATTACAGCTCTTGGGAGGGCAGGATGCCGATCGCTACCTCGCAACTGATATATACTGGGGCTTCGGAGGGCAACGATCATTTGCTGGCATGCAGATGGTTGCAGAAGGGAAACAGCGTCCGGGAAGTTCTGTGTGGGAGAACGTTTTAACTGGCGGTAGGTTTGCGTGGTACTTACGTCCTGCCATTCATCAGTTAACGCTAACGCAAGTGGAATGGAGCACTGGAAGCGGAGTTGTTGTTCCTTTCCAGCTTTCAATGAGCGATGAAGATGGCGGGATGCTTGGATATCGCGGGTCGCGTATACCAGGTGGTCAGCGAGTAGTAATGCGTGCTGAACAACGAATGGTACTGCCGTCTGTACGAGGAGTAGCTGACGGTGGCGTTGCGTTGTTCGCAGATGCAGGTCGTTTGTGGAAAGGAGCTGTTCCATACGGCGTTACAACACCTTGGCGTGCAACAGCCGGTATTGCTTTACAAGCTGCCGTACCTCCAAATTCGCGCAGGTTGTGGCGCGTAGATTTTGGCTTTCCTATTGGGGGCGATCCCGATGCGGCTTTTGAAGTACGCATTTCTAGTTCTGACAGAACTCGTTCGTTTTGGTCGCAACCTCGAGATATGATGCGCGCACGTGAGCGTACTGTACCAACCTCAATATTCTCCTGGCCATAAACGACAGGCTTACCGCTGTCTTACATTGCCGTCTATCTGTTATCAGCAGGAACAGAGCTACCATAAGTTGGTTGCACTGGATGCGATGTAGCACCTGCCTTCTGTTGTTCTTCCCAAGACACTGAAGTGGGGAGTTGTTTTATACACGCCGCGTAATGATCGGGCGCTTTGAGTTCGAGCGGCGGCACAATACGGGTACACGATTCGTCGCGTGCAGGATGTGAGCAGCGCGGATGGAATACGCACCCTGACGGCGGGTTGGCAGGCGACGGCGGTTCTCCAGCGAGTATCAAACGCGAGCGACGCGCGGTCGGGTCGGGAATAGGTACAGCACTAAGTAATGCCTGCGTGTAAGGCATCGTTGGCATTGCAAACAAAGAAGTGCGTGGAGCTGTTTCAACAATCTTCCCCAAATACATAACAGCAACACGGTTTGCAATATTTGCTACAACCGCCAAGTCGTGTGCTATAAAGAGATAAGCAAGACCGCGCTCCCGTTGTAAATCACGCAGCAAGTTTATCACCTGCGCTTGCACGCTTACATCGAGCGCCGATACGGGTTCGTCACATACAATAAACGACGGTTCAACTGCGAGTGCACGAGCGATACCTATCCGTTGACGTTGTCCGCCGGAAAACTCATGTGGGTATCTCGATGCAAAGGATGACTGTAGCCCTACTTCGTCCAACAGTTGCGCAACTCTACGATCGGCGTCGACGCCCTTCGCTATGTTGTGAACCAGTAATCCTTCACGAATCGTTTGGCCAACGGTCATTTTAGGATTCAACGATCCATAAGGATCCTGAAAAATGATCTGCATTCGTCTCCGCATTCTACGCATGGATTCACCACCAAGCGCACGTACGTCTTCACCGTCAAAGTTAATTTCACCAGCTGTAGGCTCTGTTAGACGAAGGATTGCGCGACCAGTCGTTGTCTTCCCTGAACCAGATTCGCCTACTAAAGCCAATGTTTCGCCTGCGTTGACGTGTAACGACACAGCGTTCACCGCATGGACGTATCCAGATACGCGTTGGAACAGGCCAGATCGTATTGGAAACTTCTTTGTTAGCCCGTTTACAGTTAAAAGTGGACTCATACGTTGGATCCGCCAGCCGCTTCTTCAATACTGTTTCGGCGAACTAAGTCACGCATTTCCGGCTGCAACACAAGGTGACAACGTGCTCTGTGTCCAGACGATATCTGTTGCAAAGCAGGTGGCTCACTTGCACATCTTTCAAAGGCGTAAGCGCATCGATCGCGAAACCTACACCCCGCGCTCCATTCAGATGGAATCGGAACGTTACCGCGAATAGCTAGAAGCCTTGGCGCGGTGGCATCTACTCGCGGCATAGCTGCAAGTAAACCCTCAGTGTACGGGTGAGTCGCGTGAGAGAATAGCGCCGCGACTGGTGCCTCCTCTACAATCTGACCAGCGTACATTACAAGTACGCGTGATGCCATCTCGGCGACGACGCCTAAGTCGTGAGTAATTAACAACAACGATAGCTGGCGCTCCTCACGCAGCTTGCGAAGCAAATCAAGTATCTGAGCTTGAATGGTTACATCAAGAGCCGTTGTTGGTTCGTCTGCAATTATCAACTCTGGTTTGAGTACAAGCGCCATTGCAATCATAACGCGCTGTCTCATCCCTCCAGACAGTTCGTGAGGGTATTGCCGAGCTCGTACACTAGCGTCGGGTATACCAACTTCGGTTAGAGTAGCTATCGCAAGCTCACGCGCTTCTTTGGTCGACACTTTGCGATGAGCTCTTACCACCTCTTCTATTTGCTCTCCTACGGTAAGTACAGGATTAAGAGCAGTCATTGGCTCTTGGAAGATCATCGCGATCTTGTCGCCGCGCAGCTTACGAAGAGACTCTGCGTCCATAGACATAAGCTCCGATCCTGCAAATCGAATCTTACTTCCTACTTCAACCCGTCCTGGAGCCGGAACCAACTTTATGAGTGCCAGTGCCGTCATAGACTTGCCAGAACCGGACTCACCTACAAGACAAACCGTCTCACCCTTGTCTATAGAGAATGAAATGTTGTCCACGACATTAACCGATGCACCTTTGCTGATGTCAAATGAAACCATCAGCGAACGTACCTCTACAAGCGAGCCGTCAGGCATGTGCGCCGGTATGTCGTTTGTATTCACGACTCAACCTGTTTCTGAGTATAGCGTTCGCGCAATGCCTCGCCCACTGCATTGCACGCAAGTGCTGTTATTACTGTAGCTATGCCTGGAAACACTGTTAGCCACCAATGCGTATCCATCACTCCAATTCCGTCGCGCATAATCGTCCCCCAGCTAACGTTAGGTTCCTGAACACCAAGCCCCAAGTAGCTCAGCCCTGCTTCGAGAGATATCGTTGCGGCGATCCCCAACGTTGCGCTGACTGCCAAAACAGGTACTAAGTGCGGAAAGACGTGCTTTGTGAATATCCGAATCCCGCCCGCTCCGGTTGCTCGCGCAGCTGTAACAAAATCTCGAGACCTTAAAGTCCTAGTTTCTCCGTGAACCATCCTTGCGATGTCGTACCATCCGGTTATTCCAAGTAATAACGCAAGCGATGTTATCGAGAGATGGCTCCAAAGTGCCGTTACTGCTAGCAATATTAGAAGTCGAGGAATTGCGAGTAACACGTCTAGCACTCGCATCATAAATGATTCTATCCAAGGTTTAGCGAATGCAGCAAGCGCTCCAAAGGCAGTGCCAACTGTCAATGCGATTAGTACCGAAAGCGCTGATATCAACAGCGAGACTCGCGATCCGTACAGAACTCGAGACAATACATCGCGGCTATTGCTGTCAGTACCAAACGGATGATCAAAAGAAGGGGGCAAGTTCTTCATCGTTATCGTCTCCAACTGCTCAGTATGAGCATAAGGCGAGATAAGCGGAGCGGTTAAAGCAATTGTCACCAATAGTGCAACGCACACTAGCGCAACGACCGGTATGCGACGGGACTCGGGAGCTGTTACAGCTTTCATTCGTGCGAACGCAAACGAGGGTCTGCGACCTCACGAAGAACGTCTGCAAGAAAGCTTGCGACTACGGTCGCTGCGCTACCGATTACAACTACAGCTGCCGTTACGGCATAGTCGTGGGCGTGCACTGCGCGAACCATAACGTTCCCCATACCGTTCCATGAAAAGACGCTCTCAACAAACACCGCACCTCCAACGAGCGCTGGAAGAAATAGTCCGCCTAACGTAATCACAGGCGTTATGGCCGAACGGCGTGCGTGTCGCGTAACGTTCTTCTCCGGAAGCCCACGAGCGCGTGCGTTGGCAACAAAGGGTTCCTTTAGTGCGTCGCGCATGGCAGATCGGTGAAAGCGCGCGAATACCGCAGTGCCAATAATTGTCAATGAAGCCCAAGGGAGCGCGAGCCTTCGAACACGCTCGAATAGCTGTTGCGACCTATCCATGTAAATGTCCAAATCGCCCTGAACTCCCGATGTCGGAAACCACCCCAGTTGTCCGGCAAACACAAGCAACAGGAGCATAGCCAACCAAAACTCCGGCATAGAGTACACTACGAACGTAAACAACTCTGCGATTCGTTCCCTAACCGTCCCTTCACGAAGCGCCTGCCATTGCCCAAGCATGACGCCGAACAGTATGCTGGCAGACAACGCTAGTGACATCAGGAGTAGTGTGTTTGGGAGTGCGTTCATTAGTACCTCGCTTACCGGCCGTTTCCACTCTAATGAATAACCAAAATCTCCAGTAAAAATGTTTCGAAGCCATTTAAAGTATTGCACGGAAACATCGTCATCTACGCCGTACTGAGAGCGCAGTTGTGCGCTAATCTCAGCTGTGTAACCTGGATTGTCATATAGCGCAGAAAAGTGGTCACCCGGCGCAAGTTGCAGCAGGATAAAAGAGAAGCTCGCTGCAACAACTACAACGACTATGCCGTGTAGAAACCTTTGCAATAAGCGCGAGGCAATTCGGTTCAGTTGCTTCCCCCCCCACTCGGAAGCCCAATTCTATCTCGATCAATTTGTTGGTTGGGGTCTACACTCCAATTCGCGAGCCCGTAGTACCAGCCGTCAGCGCGTATAACGCCATGTTGGATTCGTTTGTGCAGAGCTATCGGGTTCTGAGGTTCGAACAACCAAATAGCAGGAGCGTCGTCCCATATAGTCTGCATAGCGCGTCCAAATGCTGCTTTACTCTTTGCTTCATCAAAGGTGGATAGAGCTTCTTCTAAAGCAGCGTCGAATGCCGCGCTTGAGTAATGCTGGAAGTTTTGTCGTCCGTTGGCAGACCAAGCTACAGGTACTCCACGAAGCCCCGGTGTAGGTTGAAAGCCGCCTACGATAGCGTCAAAGTTTCTTGCCATCATGCGCGGCTGCATAACATTGCGTGGGTCGAGAACAAGTGGCTTTACTTCAACTCCTATACGACGGAGTTGCTCCATTAACTGAGTCGCAGCTCTAACCCTTGGAACGCTGGTAGATGGAGCAAGAAGCTCGAATGAAAGCTTTACTCCATCTCGGTCCCGTATACCGTCGCCATCCGAATCGCGCCAGCCGGCAGAATCAAGCAAAGCTACCGCTCGTTCTACACTAAACGACGGGCGCGAAAAAGTAGTCGTGTCACCAAACAAAGCGCGAGGCGCCGGCCCAATTGACGTTGCCCCAAGTGTGTCAAATATCGAGCGCGTTATGCGATCTCTGTCTGTAGCCAGTACAAGCGCACGTCTTACTGCAACGTCACTGAATATTGGGTGAGCCTTAAGTGTGTCCTTTGGGTCGCGGAAATTAAATCCAACGTACTGATACATAAGCGTTGGATTCCGTACCAGCCTTAACGAAGGTGAGCGAGCAACTTGGTCGAAATTCTCAGGGCGGATCTGTTCGAACATATCTGCTTCACCAGCAAATAGTCGAACCGTGGCGGCTCCAGCATCACCGGTAAAAGAAAACACTACGCGGTCGAGTAGCGCTCTCCCCCTATGGTTTAGTGTGTCGGCAACAACTTCAATGCGTTGCTCTGCGTCCCAGCGCTGAAAACGAAAACGTCCTGTTCCAATTGGTGAGCGTGTGAACTGACTTGTGCGAAGCGCACTGTCCGCAATACTCGCAAGCACATGCGATGGGAGGACATACATGTGGTACGTCGCGTCGAAAAACTGTTGCGGAGTGCGCCGCTTAAACCAGAATCGCGCAATACGCGAGTCAACAACCGATACCGAATCGATATTGCTAATTAAACCACGCTGGGTCGATGCAACTACAGGCGATTGGTACACACCAAATGTGTAACGAACGTCTTCAGCGGAAACTGGGGTGCCGTCGTGCCATATTGCTTTGCTATGAATCGTGAACGCTATCGACATTGAATCGGGCGACCATTCCCAACTTTCCGCTAGCGACGGGATAAAGCTTTTATCACCGCGGGTATTTAGCGTCGAGTCGGGTTCAGCTAGCCTATCAAAAAGCTGAGCTATAACCATCGTTGCTTCTGTCGCCGACTCTGAAGGTGGGAATAGACTCGACGGTTCGGCAGGAACCACGACTATCATCGTTCCGCCGCTATCGCTTGACGCGGCTCCGCGATTGTCACATGCGGTAACGCCGAGCATCAGCGCTGCGGCCAGAATAGCCAACCGCGTGTTTAGACGGTTTGTAAAAGTCATCGACGGGGCAGTGTGGTCAGGGGGAGGGGGAGTCCAACTGTTTCGAAGAACTCTCGCGGCGAACTTAACGCGGTTCTCACCGCTATCGCCCTAAAGGTACGCAGCGTCATGCGGTTTATACGTCTGCCTGCTGTTCGAATACAATGCGTCTAAAACGCTATCGGCGCCAGAGCCACGAGGGATCTCTGTAGTGATGGACGCGCGACGCTGTGAGTCGTTGCACTTCTTCAATGTCATCCATTTCTGTAACGTTGGCATTTTTTGCGAATGCTTTGGAAATAGCATCTGCAACGGTGTCAAAGTCGGTTGGAACGTGAAAGTCGCTAAGCCTCGCCACTTGGCCAACCAATGAGTCGTCTATACCGCCTAAAGCTCTTAGCGGCTCCTGATCTCCGTCAACGATTATGCTTCCTTGCTGCAAAAACGCCGCTCTGTCTCGCCATACGGCGCTGGCAACTAGTTTGGCTCCTCCTGCCACCAACTCGCCAGCGGACGGCGCCGAAAAGCAAAGAGCCTTTGAAGGAGTGATAACGACACCCTCGTTATCGCTCACGATTCGCGCGTCAACGCCAAGACTACGTAGGGCGTCGCAAAGCAATTTGTTAATCCCATCGTAAACTGAACGCCATCCAACCGTCGACCCAAGCGGTACCGTTACGCTGTATGTGACCTCTTTAATATGAAGCAGCGCCCGTCCGCCTGTCGGTCGTCGAACAACATCGAAACCGCTTGCGGCGAGAGCTTGGGGGTCGAAACGTCCTTTTACGACTTCATTACGTCCAAACGAAATTGAAGCTGACGACCAGCTATAAAGACGTAGAATGCCCGCGCTTCTGCCACGTACCATGTGAAGCAGCGTTTCGTCGGCTGCCATGTTCCACGGTGCAGAATGGGCGGAATCGCGCAGCAACTGCCACTGCTGCGGAAGAAAACGGAGTTCGTCGTGCGATGAGCGTTGCACAAAGGTAATTTTAGCATATGGACCGTGAGCTGCGGTCCCGCGGTTTATGCCGCGTCTAAGCTTCGATGAATCTTCCGGGGCAATACCCGGTCCACCTTCAGGATGTCCATGGCACAGAGTTCCCGTTCTGCCGCTGCGACGGCGACTGCTCCTTTTGTTTCCCGACACATTGGACCAAACGCCAACGAGCGCCGCGAGATGCTGGACGCACTTGGTTTCGATTCGCTTGATACGTTCATAGACGCCGTCGTTCCCGAGTCCATTCGATTAAGAGCGCCTCTAAACACTGGCAGTGGTGCCAGCGAAGCCGATGTGCTCGCGTCACTTCGTAAGCTCGCCGAACGCAACAAGGTTTTTAAATCCTACATTGGCATGGGTTACTACGGCACACATACGCCGGCTGTGGTACTACGCAACGTTATGGAGAATCCCGCATGGTACACAGCTTACACCCCGTACCAGGCTGAGATATCGCAAGGGCGGCTCGAAGCGCTGCTCAATTTCCAAACGGTTGTAATCGATCTTACTGGTTTACCAATCGCCAATGCGTCGTTGCTAGACGAAGGAACCGCAGCCGCCGAAGCTATGGCGCTTGCTTACGCAGCTAAAGGCAGCGCTCAAAAGAATCAGTTCCTAGTTGCAAGCGACTGCCACCCGCAAACTATTGCAGTAGTTAAAGCGCGCGCTGAAGCGCGTGGCATATCCGTGGTGGTGGAATCGACATCTTCGTTTCAGCTGTCAGACAAGGTATTCGGTATTCTTGTTCAGTACCCTGCTACCGATGGCGCTGTGTGCGACTATCGACAGCTGTGCGAGAAGGCTCATGAAGCGGGTGCGCTTGTGACTGCAGCAACCGACCTCTTGGCGCTTTGCCTACTCACTCCTCCCGGCGAATGGGGAGCCGACATTGCCATTGGTAGCTCTCAACGTTTTGGTGTTCCAATGGGATACGGTGGCCCTCACGCCGCGTTCTTTGCTACTCGTGACGAATTCAAACGGCTATTGCCAGGTCGCATTATTGGTGTTTCGCGAGACAGTGACGGTAAACCGGCACTACGTATGGCCCTGCAAACTCGCGAACAACACATTCGACGCGAGAAAGCAACAAGTAACGTGTGTACTGCACAGGTGTTGCTGTCAGTAATGGCTGGCATGTATGCCGTATATCACGGCCCAGAAGGGCTAACCAACATTGCACAACGTGTTCATTCTCTATCCAAGAAGTTCGCCGCCGGCGTAAAGCAGCTTGGATACAAGGTCGCCCACGAAACATTCTTTGATACGGTTGCGGTTGTTTCAAACAAACAATCAGCAGCTGCCATAGTCGAAGCGGCTCGGCAGCGCGGAATAAACATTCGGCTGCTTACATCAGATACAGTTACCGTTTCATTCGATGAAACGACTACTGATAATGATGTGGTCGAACTGTGGGATGTGCTTAGCACAGATTCTACAAACAGGCCAACTCTTGGGTCGGTAGGTAATTCATCGGATGTAAGCTTTGCAAGTGAGTTCGCACGTACGTCGTCGTTCCTCACACATCCCGTATTCTCGCGATATCACAGCGAAACCGAGATGTTGCGCTATCTGTACTCACTACAAGCGCGAGACTTTTCATTAGTGCATGGTATGATACCGCTCGGCTCGTGCACAATGAAGCTAAACGCAACAGTAGAGATGATTCCAGTAACTTGGCCAGAGTTTGGACAGCTCCATCCGTTCGCGCCAGTCGATCAAGCGCAAGGGTATGCAAAGCTTTTCAAGGAACTCTCAAGTGATCTGGCCGAGATTACCGGCTTCGCAGCAGTGTCACTTCAGCCAAACGCTGGATCACAAGGTGAGTATGCCGGCTTGCTTGTTGTAAGAGCATACCACATGTCTCGCGGTGACACTCATAGAACCATCTGTCTCATTCCACAGTCGGCTCACGGGACTAATCCGGCCAGCGCAGTTATGGCGGGATTCCAAGTGGTTGTAGTGAAGACCGACACCGATGGAAATATTGACGTTATCGATTTGCGTGCGAAGGCTCAGCAGCATTCGGCAAACCTCGGTGCACTAATGGTTACGTATCCTTCGACACACGGAGTGTTTGAGGAGAGCATCCGAGAGATTTGCGACATTGTCCATGAACATGGTGGACAGGTTTATATGGACGGCGCGAATATGAACGCGATGGTAGGCATTGCGCGCCCAGGCGATATTGGCGCAGATGTGTGCCACCTGAATCTCCACAAAACATTCTGCATTCCGCACGGCGGCGGTGGACCCGGTGTAGGCCCCATTGGCGTTGCTCCACAGCTAGTGCCATTTTTGCCATCTCACCCTGTTGTCCCAATAGGTGATGATACAGCGATAGGCCCAGTTTCTGCGGCGCCATGGGGAAGCGCGAGCATTCTCCCTATATCGTACGTCTACATTAAGCTCATGGGAGGCGAGGGACTCACTGAATCAACTAAACTCGCCATTCTTAATGCCAACTATTTGGCAAAGCGCTTTGAAGGACACTACCCAGTTCTGTATCGCGGACAAAACGGGCTGGTTGCGCATGAGTGCATTCTCGACACAAGAGGGCTTAAGGCGCAATCAGGAGTAGAAGTCGAAGACATAGCGAAACGGCTTATGGACTACGGATTCCACGCGCCAACAATTTCGTTCCCAGTGGCAGGTACGCTTATGGTTGAACCTACCGAAAGCGAATCGAAGGCCGAACTCGACCGCTTTATCGAAGCGATGATATCGATAAGGGCAGAGATAGCTGCCATTGAAAGTGGCGAGGCAGATCGAGAGAACAACGTCTTAACTCGTGCGCCTCACACAGCGCAACATGTAACAAGCGATAGTTGGGACAGGCCATATTCACGTGAGCAAGCGGCCTACCCGACATCGTTTACACGAGAGCGAAAGTTCTGGCCTCATGTTGGACGTATAGAAAGTGCGTACGGTGATCGTAATCTCGTATGCTCTTGCCCCCCCATCGAAGAGTATCAGAACAATTAACTAACTAGACGGGTGGGAGACTAAATGCCCTATTCTGTTCTGGCTAGGATGGCCGTAAAACTAAAAGCGCTGTGCATCAATATGGGTGCACAGCGCTTTTGGTAAGGTAAAGTGTTTACTTAACCAACTAACGCTTGATAATCGGACGCGCTCATAAGCGCATCTTCATCGCCAGAAACACGAACGCAAATCATCCAACCGTCGCCATATGGATCGGTATTAACAAGCGCTGGCTCGCCGTCTAGCCGACTGTTTACAGCGACAACTTCGCCCGACAAAGGCATGAACAGCTCGGAAACGGCTTTTACAGCTTCGACCGTACCAAAAACATCATTCGCAGAGAACTTGGCTCCAACTGCAGGGAGCTCTAAGTAAACGATGTCACCTAACTCGCCCTGTGCGAAGTCGGTAATGCCGATTGCAACCACCCCCGCCTCATCGGTGGGCTTTACATACTCGTGCTCTTTGGTGTAGCGAAGATCGGCGGGAATGTTTGACACGGTAACTCCGAAAAATGAGGGGGTGGGTGGGGGTGGGGTGACGTGATCTGGTATAGCCGAAGCTTACTCAGAATCGTCAAGGGCCAGCCTTTACATGCAAGCTAGTCCGATATAAGGCAAGGTCCAGCATTTGGGACCATACTTTATCGGTTTGACCCATAAGCTGATCTAGCGTGCCGTTGTTGTCTATGACCCATGTGGCTGCGGCTCGCTTAGGTAGCGACGGCATTTGAGCGTCCATCATGGCACGGGCATCCGCTTGCGAAAGACCACGTATGTTTACCAAACGGTCTAGCCTTACGCTCTCTGACGCATCGACCAGTATAACAGCATGAAAGTCGTTCTCTTGCCTAGTTTCGAAGAGCAGCGGGATGTCTGATACAATAACTTTGCACCCCCGTGATAACGCAATCTTCTCCGCCTCGATACGCAGGCTTGCCACGATAGGATGAACAATTGCATTCAACGCCTCTCTCTGTGCAGCGTCGCCGAACACGATTTTGCGCAACGCCGCGCGGTTAATAGTCCCATCCGCCATAACAACAGTGCTACCGAACTGTTCTGCTACAGCTCGATTCCCATTAGTCCCCGGTGCGACCGCATCGCGCGCGAGAACGTCGGCGTCGATAATCGCAGCGCCAAGTTCGCCGAGGCGCGATGCGACTACACTTTTGCCGCTAGCGATGTTGCCTGTAAGTGCAACCGATAGTGGCGAGCTAGAGTTAGCGGACAGCGCTTGGTCGCTAGGGGTTGGGGCGTCAGGCGTCATCTCGGGCAGTCGCAGGTCATTCATTTAAACTAATGTCCGGAAGCGACGTTGGGTCGAAGCTACACAAACGCAAAACCGCTTTGTAAGCCATGGCATACAAAGCGGTTTTACCTAACAATTAGCAGTTTAGGCTGCTGCGCTTTCGTGTTCGTCGTGATGCGTTGCTAACTCGCGTCTTTTCGAGCGATTCACCAACAGCTCCTGAATCACCCACGACGCGCCACCGCGAATACGAATCTGATGTGGTGTGCATCCCAAGTAACGCTGGCAGGTGTTGCGGAACGCACTGCCAGATGGGAAGTCCAAAGCGCTGGCAACACCGTCTGCACTTCGTGAACCATCTTCAAGCATACTTGCGGCAACTATAAGTCTGCCCCAAGTAAGCATCTGATGCGGCGGCGGTAGTCCGGCGCCTTCAAGTCGCTTGCTTAGCAGTCTGCGGGAAACAGCAATCATACGCGCCAAGCTGTCCGGCGTTAAGCGCTCATGCGCACGCGTAACAGAGAGCATAACTGCGTCACGCACGACACTGCGTTGTCCTGCAAGATGCGGCTTGAGCATGCTTGAAACGCTACGCGCTTCAGCCTGATCGAGCAGCGTTGCAAGCTGCGCAGGAGTGTCGCTCTCGTCTGCGATTACTAGTACATCAATGCCGCATCTGCCTGCATCGAACATGTCACGTGCACGTTCCTTGGAAACATCTACGTAGGCAACTAGGGCAGCACGAGGTACGCGCACTCGCAACTGTCGTACACGTTCAAAGTCTGCTCGACCGTCAACGTATAAATCGAAGACAACAACGCTAACAGGACCGCGTTCGCACGCGCGCGTAAGCGATGTCCAGTCTTCGCAGTTAATAAAGCGATAACGGTCGCGCGCTGCTGAGCGTAGTCTGCCTAGTCGCGTGTCATGTGCCAGGAGTGTCGCAATCACACCCATGTGTCGCGTCCAGAAAGGGGGAATCGAAACTTCATCATCACCAGTTGGACGCATGTCCGGCTCACTCCGTCACTAACTGCGCTAGCTTTGGTAAACTCACTGCATACACACTGTCAAGCATTCATAAACTGGAACTAAGACTACTATACCTGCCGGCGAGCGTGTTTTGCGGAGCGCAGTTGTGTCACTCCACCAGCATATGTGTTACAAAAGTTGTTCTTGCGCGTCGTTACGTCGCGGAACCATATGGCAAGCCCGGCAGCGTGCCTCGTAAGAGTCTGCAGCACCAACCATTATTGTAGGAGAATCGTATGGCGCTGGTTTTCCATTAAGTAATCGTTGATTCCTACTTGCTGGGCTACCGCACAACACACATATGGCGTGCAACTTGTCTACGACTTCAGCAACCGCCATAAGTTGGGGCATTGATCCAAACGGTTCGCCTCGGAAGTCAGTATCAGTGCCTGCCACTATTACACGACGTCCTCGCTCTGCGAGCGCAGTTGCAATGCGAATTACACCTGCGTCCAGAAACTGCGCTTCATCTATCGCAATTACTTGAGCAGTTGGATCTAATCGCAACGATATTTGCTGTGAAGAATCGACAGGAGTTGCTTCGAAGCTACGCCTATCATGACTCGACACCGAAAGCAGACCTGCGTAACGGTTGTCTAAGTGCGACTTGAACACTTGCACGCGTTTACGCGCAATGATTGCTCTACGCACGCGGCGCATGAGCTCCTCTGTTTTGCCGCTAAACATCACGCCTGCAATTACCTCAATCCAACCACCGGATGTCTGGAATGAAGCTGTCATGCGTGCAGACTCGCATGACAGCCATTGCTTTGCTTACGTGATGTCACTGCGTACACCTATTACTCCTCGTTATCGAAACCGAAGTCTCTCTGAGAGCTCCGCGGTGAACGGCGCGAATGCTTCATCCTTTCGCCCCGTTCCGACCACTCTCGCGATGATTCAGTACGCTCGCGCGGCGAGCGGTCGCCAAACGAACGTCGCGCTTCCGATGTACTACCGCGTGCTCCGCCTCTAAAACCACCGCCGTCACGGAAGCCACCTTCGCGCTTAAAGCCGCCGCCTCTTCTTGCGTCGCCGCCTTCGCCTGCTTGATCACGGTACAAGCGTGGCCCACCACGGTCGCCACGATCGTTCCCGCGATCACTCTTACCAAACGATCCGCGTTCGTCGCGGTCGCTGCGGTTGAAAGAACGACGTTCGTCGCGGTCGCCACGTTCAGCTCTGTTAAACGGACGACGTTCTTCACGATCTCCGCCGCGATTAAAGGGACGCCGCTCTTCGCGATCTCCGCCACGACCGAACGGACGGCGATCGTCGCCCCCCCTCCCGCCGCCGCCGCCGCGGCCACCAAAGCCGCCACGTCCGCCGAAACCGCCACGCTCTTCGCGCATACCGCCGGAACGGCCACCTCTAAAACCGCCGCTGCCGCCACCGCCACCTTCGCGATCGTCGAGCCTCGCGTTTAAACGACGGCCTCGTATTTGGGCCGATTGCAACGACTCTATTACTGTGGTCGCGTCCTCCGAACTCAACTCCACCAAAGAGTGAGATTCGAACATGTCAATCGTTCCGATTCTGTCGCCAGGAATCCCAGCTTCGTTGGCAATCGCGCCAACCAAATCGCCCGGGCGTGCATTGTCTCGCTTTCCTACAGCTAGAAACACACGTTGTTTACCAGACGCAGCGCCGTCGCCGCTGCTTCGCGACGAACTAGCTCTGTCTGACGATCGGCCGCCACCAAACGACGAAGCACCTCTGCTTTCGCGCTCTTGAAATGATGAGCTACGAGGTGCTGCAGCGATACCAGCAATCGGTGCGCTTGAAGCGCGCGACTTCAACGCCGCACTTTCACGACGTGCACCTTCATACAAACGCAGCGCAGCGGCTGCGATCTCAAGCGGATCGTACGAATCCAAAAGCGGGCCAATCAGCGCCAACTCACTCGCACTAGCTCCCGAGCCATTCGCAAGCGTTGAACGCAACGCCGTTCGTAACTGCTGGACACGGTCTTGTGCTACTGCTTTTCGAGATGCCGTAGCATGCGCAACTGCTGAGTTACCAGAAATGCGTCGAAATGCTGCGATCTCTTCAGGCTCAATAAGCGCAATCGCGGTTACCGGATTGGAAGCGAGTACACGTGAAAGTGCATCTGGCGAACTCGGCACTTCCCAAAACAAAACAAGTGCAACATGCGATGCCGGCGTCTCTCGCGTAACTCTAACGTTAATGTCGTCGACCAAAACACCTAGCTCAGCTAACGCATTGGAGGCTTCGCTTACCCCTTCATCTGTCTGCGCAATAACGGCAAGAGATGGAGGATCAATGTCGTCCAGCAACACGCGCATTGCGTCTGCACGATTGGACTTACGTGTCAATACATACGCAGGAGCAACCTCCGGGGAACTCTCTGCAATAGGAACCACCGCTACCCTACGCGCCTTTCTTAAGTTCGCCTCAAGGAACGCTGTCGCTTCTTGGCTTTCCTCTTCCAGTGTTACAATGCGCACAATCTCGGAAGGCGCGTCAGCGAGCAGCGCCTCAAGCGTTTCAGTGCCCGCCGCAGACAGAATTTCGTCGAGCCCTATTATCACCAGTGCACGAATGCCCTCAAGTGAAAGAGCGGCTTCCTTGCGTAGGGCAAGGAGATCTGCTGCAGTGCCAGCAATAACCGAAACGGGCGCAGACGCGATAACTCTGCGGGCGCGAACGGCGCTACTAACGGGAACCACGCGAGCGTCGGTGTCGGCTAAAAGCGACCGCGCAATGCGCGAACATTGGAACCCCTGCTCTGAAGAGGGGACAATCACAATACAAGTTGGTGCACCTGTACCACTGCCGTCTGTATCTCTGCTTCTTTCAATTGCCGGTCGCAAGGCCGCCATCATGGCGCGCGAGTCCGCTGCTCCCTGCAGCACTATGTGCTGGCTGCGGCTTGCCCCTGTCGAAGATGCTGCCGCCGAGGCCGTCTGGCCATCCCGTTCCTGCTCACCCAAGTCCTTCACCCTTGCTCCCGATCCATCAGTTGTCTGTAAACCCTGTGCTTCCGCCCCTCTGGCGGTGAAGCGAATACCGGTCGCGCCCGATTAACCAGCGACCCATGCGTGGCGAACCTTTCTCCGATTCGCTTAGTTTGCGACGTAGTCGCAGTATCCGCTTTCAAGCTACACTCGGCCGCGCAGGTTCTCCACTGCGATTTGACATATAATGGTGGTTGCCGGTATGGCACCACCCAGTCGCCTTCTCCCACACCCATCATGTCGCTGCAGTTCCAACCTTCGCAGAACATCGCCAAGCTGAAAGAGTCGGCCACGCTTGCTGTTGCCGCCAAAGCCAGAGGGCTTAAGGCGGCCGGAATAGACGTAATCGACCTAGGCGCGGGTGAGCCAGATTTTGACACCCCTGCTTTTATTCTCGACGCAGCCGAACGTGCTATGCGTAGTGGGGCCACCCACTACACGGCCACCGAAGGCATACTTCCACTTCGCGAAGCCATCGCTGCAGACGCGAATTCAGTGCTGAATGGCAAGCCACCTGTTTCGGCCACCGAAGTCATAGTTTCAAATGGCTCAAAGCAGTCGTTGTACAACGCGTGTGTGTGCTGCTTTGGCCCTGGCGACGATGTGTTAATTCCAACGCCATCGTGGACTAGTTACTACGAAATGGTCGAGCTTGCGAGGGCGAATGGAGTTGCGGTTTATGGCTCTGAAGATAACTCCCTAAAAGTTACTGCCGCTGATTTGGAACGCGCGGCAACGCCACGCACTAAGGGCGTTATGCTCAACTCGCCGTCCAATCCAACTGGTTCAGTGTATTCGCGCTCCGAACTTGCTGCGATACTAGAGCTTGCCTCTTCACGCGGTTGGTGGGTTATCTCAGATGAGATATACAGACGTATTTCTTACGGAGTGGAAGCTGCGTCGGTGCTAGATGTAGCAGAGTCTCGCGACAATCTCATAGTGATAAATGGAGTTGCGAAAGCTTATGCAATGACGGGTTGGCGAATTGGTTGGGCTATCGCGCCAGTTGCTGTTACGCGCGCAATGTCGGCATTCCAAGGACATACTACGTCGAATGCGTCGAGCGTGTCGCAACATGCCGCGTTAGCTGCTCTCGTCCAACAAGAAGAAGCTAACAAATCGGTCGGAATGATGGTGGCCGAGTTTGAGAAGCGTCGCAACGCCGTTGTAAATGCGATTAGTGCCTTTCCATCAGTTCGTTATGTCCGCCCAGAAGGCGCTTTTTACCTTTACATCAACGTTGGAGACCATGTTGCTGCAGGTGGCGATAAGGCAGCTCGTTTTTCCGACCATTTACTTGAGACGGAGCAGGTTGCTGTAGTTCCCGGCGGCGCCTTTCTCACTACCGACTGGATTCGAATGAGCTTTGCGACTGCTCAGGATACAGCAGTAGAAGGGGTAACGAGGATCGCAAAGTGCCTCACATCTTTTAGGTCGGACGCATCATGATTACAACTATCGTGTTAATACAAGCAGACCCCAAAACTATCCCGCAGTGTGCAACGGCTCTGGCGGGAATAAGCGGTGTCGCCGAAGTGTACTCGGTGTCTGGCGCATGGGA
The DNA here is from genome assembly GCA_964474535.1 of uncultured Gemmatimonadaceae bacterium. Classification (GTDB taxonomy): domain Bacteria; phylum Gemmatimonadota; class Gemmatimonadetes; order Gemmatimonadales; family Gemmatimonadaceae; genus Gemmatimonas. The sequence goes on along the minus strand of CAYYSP010000006.1, from coordinate 110,733 downwards.
TTTGGTTGCTATCGTTCGTGTAGCGGATTTGGAGAAGATAGCAACAGTTGTTACTCAGGAATTTGCAGCAGTTCCGGGAATTATTCGCACTCAAACGCTCACTGCGTTTCGTGCATATTCGCGCAACGATTTACAGCAAGCGTGGGACATAGGTATAGAGTAACTACTAGCCTGCACGTATAGCGCGCAGGCTAGTCTAAATCAAAACGCGCAAGGTGTTCGTGGGGAGTACGACATAACCTCTCGCCAAGCGTCGGCATCGTATCGAAGCACGCGTGTGTTTCGTAGCCGCGGCTCTCCACGAATCCCAAAGAATAGTTCGACTAAACCGTCACCATTTACGTCGAGCGCGTCAAGAAATTGTAAGCGCGGAACATCTCGACTGTTGCCAAGCGATTTGTAAGTCCACGATGGCTTGTAGCCATATATGCCTTTGTCGAGTACCACGAGGAAGTGCCGAGGACGTTCTGTCATTGGTACAAGCGAGTCGGCGGGCACTTCAGGATCGTCGTACGACACGATGATAGTAGGGTGCTCGCCAGCTGCACTGGGCACTTGGTGAACTCGTCGTTCGTACCTTTGGAGCTGTGACGTTGCGATGCCCGCAGGAGGTGCAATTAGCAGCGGAATTGCCTCTAGTGCTTCACGCAGTTCGTCCGCGTTTAAAGACGATGTGTATTTAAGGGGCGTCGGGGGTCCGCTAGTCGCAAGAGTAGGCATTGAACCGGAGAGTCTTCCAAACGCGAAAGGTATCGGGGTTCCCGGACGACATGCATTTACAAGCGATGTGTCCAGCGCTGTCGGTTCATAAAAGCCGCGGTGTGAGCGGAGGTCCGTTGTTGCTTTCCCGTTGCGTGTAACGATTATCGGAGATGAACTCTGCAAGTACGATAAGTCAAAAGCAGCCCACCCTCTTCTGCTAAGTCTCAGCTCCCTTGCTCCCGAAGGCGACATTGTTGCCATAGGTACAATCATGGCGGCAGTATCACCGCTGGGAACAATGCGGAACACGATATTGGGGCGTGAGGCGAGCAGTGTGCTATCCCCCTGCCAGCGAACGTCGGGCGCTTCCCCGGCGCTAACCGCCTCCTTAATACGGTCGCAAGACGCGAGAGCAGGCAAAAGCAGTAGCGCAGCCGTCGCGCTTACCCGCGACAAGCCACCAAAGGATAGGAACCGGTATAAAGAGTTCAGCACTAACTTAAGGATGTTGAACGATCTGACGGAGCTGTTGAGTTGTCGAAGGGCTGCAATGGTGCTAGCCTCCGCACTGTGAAAGACGAACAAGAGCGCCGGATGCATCATCCCCCCGTAAGCGCGCCGCATGCGCCGGCTGCCAATATGTCGTACCGGGAGCTAATCAGAAAGATGCAACCTGTTCTCGCCCCTGTCGCTAGTAGCATTAACTGGGCAGGTAACAGCACTGTCCCGGTTGCAAGCGGCGAGGGGGCGCAAGAAGTGCCTTCAGTGAAAGCAGTCAAACCGCTCGAAAATGGGATGGAGGTGGTTCATGTCCCAGTTGGCGACGCGACTTTTAAGGGGTTTGTGGACGGAATACAGAGAACAAGAGTTATCACTTTCATTGATGGCGTTCCGCTTGCTCACGGCTATGCAGCCGCCGTTGTGCGCGAGCGTCAGGACCGCAAGATGACTACTTGGCGGGATGCAAGAATAAGCAGCAGCATTTTTCTGCCGCGAAATGCTGTAAGTCAGGAGCAATGGCAGACGTTTGCAAATACAGGAATTCAACTCATTGATATTTCCAACGATGATTTGCCTCATCACCCTCTTGCATGGCAACGACAGCTGCTCGACAAAGTATCAGGTGAAAGAGAGGAGTTGGAGAAACAGTTGGTGTTAGAGTGGAACAAGGCTGAAGAAGGGCTGCTGTGGGTTGATGGAGGTGTGTCAGGTATTAGTGGCGCCGTCACTCATAAGCTAGCCGACATTAATACTGTTGGCGTTATTAAGTCGCACAACACTCTTTACTACGACGAAAGCAGGGTGCGTGATCTGCTGTTACTTAAGGCGGAACATCGTACCCGGGTTGGTTACATAACCCACCGCTTAAGGTCTCCCGTACTTAGCTGGTATTTACGACTTTCAGGATCTGCTTCTGGTGACCCGCTTCACGGTCTCGTTCGGGTGGAACTGCTATTGCCTGAATCAGTACATAGTGAGATAAAAGCCGCGGGAGAGATTTCTGCTCAAACTGAAGCCGAACTTTCGGAGCTTGCGACAACAGTATCAGGGTGGATTCTTGCGGAGAGACTCCCGCTGTCACTTCCAGATGCGCGGTGGGACAGGCTCACTTACGGTATCCATGACTGCGAAAGCTACCTGCGTGCGTTGCCAGCTGATTAGGCACACTCTATAACGTTGAGGTATCTTGTTATGCACAACTGCATGCTCGTCGTTGCAGTCATACTTTTACACAACTAAACATGATAGGACGTGTCGTCGCGACGGAACGAAAGCCTAACACGTCGCACGAGTTTCATTTTTGGACAGCTGTAGATGCGCCTATAGGAATCGGCACGATTGTTCGTGTCGAAGGGAATGTTGCTGTTAACGGCACAATTCCGCGTGTTTACGGTTTAGTCGTTGAAGGTTTCAGCTATTCGGATTTGCAAACTCCATTGCATGACGTACTAACGTTCGATGGAAGTCCAAGTGGTCGTGCTCCTACTGATCGTCCTGAGATACGTCTTTACACTGCGCATGTGTTGCGGCATGTGCCTGAAGAGCCGTTGCAGCCAGTGCCGATGGGCGCTGTATTTTTAGCGGACGACAATGATGTAGCAGTCGCGCTACGCATGGACAGTTACACGCGCCCAGAGAAGACAACGGCAATACCAGTTGGAGTATACCGTGCGGGTGGAATGCGTTCGCCAGTTTATCTGGATGCAGAGTTTCTACTTGGCCCCGAGGCAGCGCATTTAAATATTTCTGGCGTGTCGGGACTCGCCACTAAAACCAGTGCAATCGAATGGCTGTTGCAATCTATCTTCGCACACTTACCCGAGAAGATGGGAACAGTTGCTGCAGTTTGCTTCAACGTAAAAGGTCCTGATCTGCTTTTTCTCGATCAACCTGGTCGAATTGAGGAGTCTGATCAAGAGATGTATGACGTTCTCAAAGTTCCTGCTAAACCTTTTGACAATGTACAGTACTACGCGCCATATACACCGCGCGGATACGCGATAAACACCCTTCGTTCGAATGAAGCGTTAGAGCATAACGTATCCCCATTGAGTTGGGGGTTAAGTGAAGTGCTGCAATTCGCAGATGTTTTACTTAATCGGGACGACATAGACGCTAAGGCAGACGCACTTATCGACTTTATCCGTGAACGCGTTGTTGGCCGTCAGTTCGAGGAGCCAGGATTACAACACAAGCATAACGTTCAATCGTTCGCAGACTTAGATGCATGGTTTCGTGATGTCTTGCGGAAGCTGGAAGAAGGGCAGGGTGATACATGGCGTACGCATCATGCAGCGACTATTCGCAAAGTGCGTAACCGGTTGTCAAATTTATCAACTAGATGTGCCGGCCTTGTAACTGACGACGGCGCAGTCTCTGATTTGCCGTTTGGGAGCTTCGCCGACCGAACGGTGTATGTCATCGATGTAGCGCAAAGCGAGGAAGACGCGCAAGACCTCGTGTTCGCGCGAGTGGTGTCGAAACTTAGAGAGCACCTGGAAAGAAGAGATCTGGGGGTCGATCATCTCATCGTTTTCGTGGACGAGCTCAATAAGTATGCACCAAGCGATGGTCCAGACAGTTACGTACGCAAAATGCTTCTTGATATCGCTGAACGCGGACGCTATTTGGGGCTGGTACTTTTTAGCGCGCAGCAGTTTCGGTCGCAGGTTCACCGACGTGTGGCAGGTAACGCTGGTACAGCTATTTACGGACGAATGGACGGTGACGAACTGGCCACTCCCGGGTATCAGGTACTTAGCCCAGCGATAAAGGCGCGGTTAGCTACGCTAGATAAGGGGCAGCTCATGATACGGCATCCTCACTTCGCTCAACCGGTATTTGTGCGCTTCCCTCGCCCGTCGGTAATGTCTGGTCGTGAAGGTGTAGAACGCTTTCCACAGGCAGCGGTGCCAACTCTTACGCAAGCAGTTACTCGAGATTTGCGCACACTAGATGCATCAATCGAGGCGGGTTGGGTTCAGCGTGTAATCGCGTTGTACGAAGAACATGAAGTAGTTGCAGCACGGTCGGCGGTTATGCGTCGGCGTCCTACCGATGTTCGCGACTCGTTCACACGTGAACTGCAACGCTACGGAAAGCCCGATATGATAAACGCTGAAGCTTCACTTACTCGCGCAAGACCTTTGCGCAAGTTCGCTGACGACGAGTACGGAGGTTGATGTTGTTGCAACTGCGGTATCTGCTGTTAACACTAACTTTTGTTACACCGTTTCACGTTCTGTGTGCTCAGCAAGCCAAGCCACGTGCCAGTGAGCCGGTAACACTCATAGTACGCCCGCGAGTTGGCGATACACTGTGGTTACAGGTCGACCAAACGATAGAAATGAGAACATTGTTGGGGATGGGCGAGAGAGACGAAGGCTTGACGTCTGGCGCAAGCTCAGATCGTTCTAAAGTGGTACGCACTCCGGTTTACGGCCCCAGACGCAACAGCACCGCGCCGCGAGTTACACGAATGCATCTTTTCGCGCACTCTGTTGTTGAAGCTAGTGATCTCTCTATCACCACCTTGCTAGCAACAACCGATTCCTTACTAATGTGGGCCGGTGCCGAAACCGATTCAGCGGTGCCGCAAATCATGCCTCTGCCACTTGAAGGGCGAAATACGAGAGTTAGAGTCACCCCCGATGGCACCATGAGCGTTAACGATCCACCACCGGGAGCCATGACTCTGGGGAGCACCCTCTCGTCGATGCCGGGAATGCTGCCCATGGTTGCTCTCTCGGTGGGTGAGAAGTGGGAACGAGATATACCTATCCCTTCGGTTCCTATAGGCGGGATGAGAGCAGATGGTATCGTTCGCGCTACGTTCCGCTTGGACTCTGTTACCAAGGCCGGAAAGGTCGCGTGGGTTTCCATGGAAGGCACGCTTAGACGAGATGCGTCCGCGCATGATATGCCTGTAGGTACGCGCTCGGTTACCGCAGGTACAATTCGAGGACAACTCGTTATAGATCGCGTACGAGCATGGATTACCGATGCATGGACCACTATCGACGTTGAGTCTGAACTAAAACAAGGACCTGTTGCGGCGGGTGCGCCAATGTTCCTCGCTACACGGGTGACGCAGAGGGTGCGGGTGCGATAAACTTGGGCATGCGCCTTGTGCACCTTGCCGACCTACATCTGGGATTCCGTCAGTATCACAGAAACACTCCTTCGGGCATTAATCAGCGCGAAGCCGATATAGCTGGTACGATACAGCGAGCTTTTAAACAAATCGTTGAGCTCAATCCAGATATTGTAGTTATTGGTGGCGATATTTTTCATACAGTTAGACCGTCTAATCCTGCAATACTTCACGCCTATCGTTCCTTTTCCTATTTGCGAGATTCACTCCCTGACGCGGCCATTGTAATGATCGCGGGGAATCACGATTCTCCGCGCACGCAAGAAACAGGGTGTATTCTTCGCCTCTTTCGTGAGCTGGGTATTCATGTCGCTGACAGCAGCACTGAGCAGTTCGTTTTTCCTTCTAAAGGGCTGAGTGTTCTAGCAGTACCAGATGTGCACGGCATCGAACGCCCAGCGCTCGTTCCATCAAGTGAACACAACTACAACGTTCTTGTTATGCATGGACAAGTGGCGGGGATGCTGCCTGCTCACATGTCTACGCCTGAGCGCGCTGTTCAAGAAATCCGCCCTGACGATTTAAATGCGGGACAATGGAATTACATCGCACTCGGCCACTATCACGTTTACAGTAAAGTTGCTGAGCGCGCTTATTACAGCGGCGCACTAGAGTACACGAGTTCCAATCCTTGGAACGAGTTAAGGGTTGAAGAGCAGAACGGAGTCGGTGGCAAAGGATTCATAGAGCACGATTTGGAAACCAATGTGCACCGTTTTCACAAAGTGGTAACAGCGCGCGATCTCATTGATATGGAGCCAATCGATGCCGCAGGTCTTACCGCGGTTGAAATAGACGCGCTTATCAAAGCGCGCGTCGATACAGTTCGTGGAGGAATTGACGACCGAATTATACGTTTGCAAATTCGCAACATTCCACGCCACACCGTTCGCGAACTCGATCACAACGCCATTAGAGAGTATAGGCGTCGTGCTGTGAGCTTTCATATCGACGCGCGAAAGCCAGATCCTATTCCGCGGCGTAGCGGTGAAGGCGCGCCAGGTAGACGGCAAACTCTTCCAGAGATAGTTGCCAGCCACCTCGGCGATCATGTACTTACACCAGGCCTCGAGCGTGAACGTTTTGTACAGCTAGGTATGGGTTACCTAGGACGTGCGGAGGAGAAGGTGACAAGTGCAATGCCAGTGGCAGAGGAGTAAACAATGAAGCTACGTTCGCTGAAACTCCAGAACTTTAGACAGCACGCAGACACGAACATAAAGTTTAATCGCGGTCTAACTGGTATCATTGGTGACAACGGCTCAGGTAAGTCGACCATTCTTGAAGCCATTGCGTGGGCATTGTATGGGAAAGCCAGAGGCACTCGCGACTCAATACGCTTCACGCGTGCGAAGGAGCGTTCGCCGGTAAAGGTAGAACTAGAGTTTGAACTGTCGGGACATCGCTATCGCGTAGTTCGCGGACTTACCACTGCCGAAGTCTTTCAAGATGACGGCGAATCACCGGTGGCAAACTCAATAACTGGCGTAACCGAACTGGTGCAGCGCCGATTGGGGATGACCAGGAGTGAGTTCTTTCATACCTACTTTACCGGACAAAAGGAGCTTGATGCAATGGCAGCGCTTGGCCCTACCGAGCGCGCCCGTTTTTTGTCGCGAGTACTGGGCTATGACAGAATTTCTGTCGCGCAGGAGTTCGTGCGCGAGCGGCGAAGAGAGCTAGTAGCTGAAGCAAACGGTGTAAAACATGGAATGCCAGACAAAGATGCTGTTTGGAGAATGGTTGAAGAAGCCGAGGCGCGACTCGCTGTAGCGCGTACCAAGCTTGCGGAATCAAGCCAAGTGCGTGAGCGAAGCAAAGTCCAGCTGGAATCGGTTACTCCTCGTTACAAAGAGGCGCAGTCAGCTCGAGACGTAGCTCAACAGTTAATAAGTGAGCTACGCGTTGCCGAAAGTAACGCACAAGCTTTCACGCGCGATGTCGAGCGGTTACAAGGCGAAGTGGCGTCGGTTTCGGTTGCACGACAAGAACGTGAAACGCTCGAGGCGCAGTTGGTGTCGGCGCGTTCAGTCAGAGAGGAATTAACGAGAATGGAAGCTTTGGCCGCTGCCGACGCGCGGCGCCAAGCCTTAATGGAACGTGTGCGTACGCTGGCAGACGAAGACGCCAAGCGTGAAGAACGACTGGCGAAGCTTGCGAGCGCCCCCGAGTTAGAAAAGGAAACAGTAGCTGCGCTCTCAGTCGCGAAAGACAAAGTCGCAGTGCAAGAGCAGGAACTGTCGGCACAACGCACGGCTTGGACGCGTGATCGGCAGGAAGCGGAAACTCGTCTCGAAGCTTTACGCGAGCAATACGCTGAACTGGAGAAGCAGCGAAAATCGCTAGAGGGATTGGGCACAGATAGTCCGTGCCCAACTTGCGGGAAACCACTCGGCGAGTCTTGGAAATCTGTTCTAGAGCTGCTTACCACTCAGTGGGAAACAGTTAAAACAGACGGGAACTATTACCGCGCGCGTGCGGCTCAACTCGAGAAGGTTCCGGCTCAAGTAACCAAACTGCAGGAACAGTTGGTCGTAGCCCAGCAAGACTTGGCTGCGTTGGAGAGAAAGCTAAACCGAATTCAGAACGCTCTTCAAGAGAAAGTATCTCTTGAGGAACAGATTGCGGAGACTGCGGGACGCCTTAAGCAGGCGAAAACGGAGCTCGCGGCTCTTCCCGCAGGTTATGATTCTGCGCGACATGCTGTTCTTCGTCGTGACGTGCAAGTACTTTCGGATACAGAAAAGCGGGCTGCGAGATTAGATGGAATTATTGAGAACGAGATAGCTTTGCGAGCGGATTTACACCGTGCTACTACTTCGCGTGACGAGACAAGAGCAAAAGTTATCAATTTGGAAACACAAACAAAGGGAGTAGCTGTTTCTGAAGAGTTGTTCGCTGCTATAAAACAGGAGTACGAACGCGCTTCAAGCGATGCTCAACGCGCAGAGCTAGACGCACAGAAAGCTGCGCACGATGTCGAGCACATTCGAAGTGAGCTGAGTAATGCTGAGCTGTCGCGCGCTGAGTTTGTAAGACTTCAGAGTAAGTTGGAAGAGTTGGACACAGACAAACGTCTGCATGAAGAGCTAGACCGCTCGTTTAATGACCTGCGCACCGATCTTAATTTTGCACTCCGCCCTGAGCTCTCTGATTCAGGAAGCAGATTCTTAGATATGCTTACGGACGGTAGGTACTCAAGCATCGAGCTCGACGACGAGTATCGAATGCTTGTTATCGAAGATGGTGTGCCTAAGCCGGTTATTTCAGGTGGAGAAGAAGACCTTTGTAACTTGGTGCTGCGGCTTGCTATCTCGCAAATGATCGCGGAGCGCTCGGGGCAAAGCTTCTCGCTTTTGGTGCTCGACGAAGTGTTTGGTTCGCTTGATGACACGCGCCGCGATAACGTCGTAGCCCTGCTCCGTAGACTGAACGATCAGTTCGAACAGGTAATCGTTATCACTCATATTGAACAAGTTCGTGACGGCCTAGATCAGGTGCTTCAAGTAACATATGACGAGCAAACAGGTGCAAGCACAGTAGTTCCGGGGCGCTCGTCCTACTCTGACAATCTCACAGACGATTTGCTCGATTCTGATGAAGAGCCAGCGGTAGAGTTTTCGTAATGCTAGTTTGCTATTGGCAATGAGAACATGTAACACACGCTCACCCTGAAACGGTGCTGATATGTGCGCGAAGATTCCCGGTTTACGAAAAAGAATAGCTGCTGTTGCGCGCGTAGCGACGGATGCCGATATCCCTGCTCTCAACCATATCTTTTCGGACGCATTCTCCGAGCGCTACCGTCGTGATGGAATGTACGGTGTGCGTGTCCCACCGCTAAATCCGGCAATCTGGAAGTACGCTATTGCCGACGCTGGTGAAGGTGCTTTGATGTGGGTAGACAGTGATTCAAAGCCAATTGCATTTAACATGATACACCGCTCCGGTACCGAAGGGTGGATGGGACCTCTGTGCGTGCAAACTGGCTTTCAGGGGGCGGGATTAGGTAGGGAAATGGTTGAAACTGGTATGGATCTATTACGGAAGTCGGGAGCAAAAGTGATAGGTCTCGAAACCATGCCGCGCACGATGGATAACATAGGGTTTTATTCGCGCCTAGGTTTTGTACCGGGACATCTTACTATCACGCTCACACTTGACGCTGCGCCATCTAACGTTGCCTTCGAACTACTCTCACGCTGTTCCCTTGACGAACGGGAAAGTGTGTTAAGGAGTTGCCGCGATGCGACAGATGCGTTGTTACCGGGTTGCGACTTTACGCGCGAGATCGAGCTAACAGAAGTGTACAGGCTAGGAGACACTCTTCTACTCGGCACAAAAGATAACTTGCGTGGTTACGCTTTATGGCACACATCGCCGCTAGTGGAAGGTAGAACACGCGATGAGTTGCGCGTACTCAAACTGCTGCTGCAGCGTCCTGAAGATCTTCCCGATATGATGGTTGCTCTTTGTAATCAGGCGCTAAAGGCGGGCACTCGAAGAGTGTCAGTAAGACTTCAGGGAGGTTACACAGACGCTTACCGGCAGCTGTTAGCAATGGGAGCGCGCGTGCGTTGGACAGACCTAAGAATGAGCGTTCACGGTTGGAACGAGCGCTATCCGAACCGAGGGCTCGTACTGTCGAACTGGGAGATATAAATCGTTAAGCAGTATTCTGCGAAAGGTCAGAATTACCAGCGATTAAGTTATTCACCTCATTCTGCGCGTCTGCAAGTCGTCGAAGTTCGTCGCCGGCTTCGTGAGCCGCGTTAATGAGTGTTGTAAGTGATGATAGGTCTGTGTTACCGGCGTGCACGCGCAGCAAGTCGATGCGAATCTCTTCAAGTGCAGCAACACTTTGTTTTAACTCTACCGTCGCGCGAGTTTTCCTGCTGTCTAGTAATTGAGCACCTTCAGAGGGAGCGCGCTGAAGCAGAATGTCTAAGTGGTCAAGTTCAGCGCGAGCTGTCGCGGCTCGTGCCTCAAGTGCTTTTACCGTTGGCAAAATGCCTGCTAGCTCGCGTTTATACTCTGCTGGGAGTGCTTCGAAAAGTTCTGATGCCGCTACCGTCAACACAGACTCGGTAGGCCTAAAAGCAGAACTGTCAATGTGTGAGGATTCTTCAGGTGCTCCTAGTCGTTTAGCAATCCATGTACCGACCTTGCTACGCCAAAGGCGTTCCCTAACCCCTTCCTGCCAAAGTTTGCGTATGCGGCGCGGGATGAATGCTACGTCTAACGCGTTACTTATAGCGCCAAACAAAAGTGTGCTAAGAAACGGAGCTACAAATACTATAGGGTGGAGATCCTTCTCATGTATGACACCGCCGAGTGTTAGCGCAAAGGTTGATATCAACCATGCTACCGAAGCTAAAGTAGCTCCACGAAGTGTTCGTGCTACCAAAGTCCCTTGTTCCATGTTGGTAAGGGATTCTGTCTCCCGTCTTTCTTCGCGTGCAAAGTCTAGTGCTCTTCGCAAGTCTGCGAGCGAATGACCTGCTTTAAACTGCCGCTTCGCTTGGTGAAGATGGAACCCGACAATCGGAAGTATGGGAGCAGTGGCAAACGCGCCAAGCATAAGAATACCCAAGATACGATTTGGACTGTTACCCGTAGCATTCCAAGCTATAATATTGATCGTGGTAAGCAGCGTAAATCCGCCCGACCATCCCATGTATGGAACCAACAATGGGTTTCTAGCCGCAAGCCATGATCTAAGCGTTGGCGGCAGTGAAGGCTTAACAACAGCTGTCTGCGTCAATGCTTCTGCTAACGCCTCACCGCTTTGAAAGCGCATAGCCGCGTCCCGCTCTAAGCATCTATCTATCGCCGCAGCGAGAGTAACTGGCGTGCCTGGTGATACCAGTCTCACTGGTTTCGCCGAAGTCTTCGATTGGCGAACAATAAGCTCAGCCAGCGAGTTCGCTACATATGGAAGCTGTCCACTTATAGACAGGTAGCCAACAACACCCAAAGAATAGAGATCGCTTCTTCCGTCTAGGCTACCACCAACTGCTTGCTCAGGACTCATGAAACTAATAGTCCCCATTACGTTACTGCTTTCAGTTATACCGCTGCCATCAACTGGTTCGCTAGTTGGTTCACCAGCTATCTCACCAGCTAGAGAACTAGCTAGTTCGTTCTCTTGCGCGTGTGCTATGCCGAAGTCGGTAACGAGCGCTCGCCCTGTTCCGGTTTCAATTAAAATGTTGTCGGCCTTTACGTCGCGATGAATGACTCCGCGGCCATGTGCGTATGCGAGCGCCCATGCAACCTCACGCATTACACGTGAGGCTTCGTCGGCCAATAAAGGACCACGAGAACGAAGTCTGTCCCCTAGTGATTCACCCTCAATGAAACTCATTACAAAAAAGACGAAGCCGCTAGCCTCACCCACGCGGTGAATTGGCACTATGTGTGGGTGAGAAAGACCTGCCGCAGTGCGCGCCTCCTTTAGAAACCTCTTTCGAGAATCTGACAGCCGCGTGAAGTTAGGGGGCAATACTTTAATCGCGACATCGCGATTAAGCTGCACATCGCGCGCAAGGTAAACGATCCCCATCCCTCCACGACCTATCTCTCTTTGAAACGAGTACTCACCGGCGAGTGCCGTCTGTAAATCGAATATTTCGCCGGTTAAATGAGACATGTCGTGGTTTGGGAGTTTAGTTAAACCGCCTATCTCTGCTTCTTTCCCGTTGGGCCGTTAGGAGTTCCACGGGCCACGATCCTCCAGATAAGGATGAACACGCCTACCGTTAGCAGCAGGTGAACCCACCCCGGTGCTTCCGTAGCAACCGTAAGGCCACCCCACACCGCCAGCATCAGAATTGCACCCACCGTCCACAGGTCCATCTGTCCCCCCTCCCGATTGCGTTGTTGTCGTCACCCAGTGTACATTCGAATTATAAAGGCTGTGCGGGGCGAAGAGATTTACTTCCTGAGCCGATAAGTCCATCGAGAGGGCTCGACAAACTGTGTAGACGTCATGCCCCAGTGCGGGGAAGGCGGAAGCGTGGTGAGGGTCTCAATCCTTTCACTTGGGCTTCAAGAACCCCTCTTCGTACCCGTTTTTTTGAGGGGCCCCTTGTGGGCCCCTCTTTTTTTGCCCGTTGTCACCCTTTCAAGACACGGCCGATGCACAATCCCCTAAATTGCTTATATGGCTCCTAAAGTAACCGTAACCCGGCTAATTCGTTTCAACGCCGCGCATCGCGTGCATAACCCCGATCTATCGCCCGAAGAAAACCTGCGGTTGTTCGGAAAGTGCAACAATCCCAACTGGCACGGCCATAACTATACGCTCGAAGTATCGGTGGCGGGGAATATCGAACCGACAACCGGCTATGTCGTTGATCTCGGCATGATTAGGGATATCGCGAATGACGTCATAGTTAGTAAAACAGATCATAGAAACTTCAATATCGACGTGCCTTACATGAAAGGTACTAATCCCACTACTGAGAACATTGTAGTGGCAATTTGGCGAGAGCTGAAACCAGCGCTTGAGCCTTCCCAGCTGGTAAGACTGAAGTTGTGGGAGACCGAGAATAACTACGTCGAGTTTGACGGAACCGGCGCGTAAAGCGACGCACCTCTACTCAGTTAATCATGCGAAGAAACAAGAATCTCATAAACGCCGGCGCTACCGATGTAGACGACATGGACATGGACTCAGAGTGTATGCAGGAATTTGAGTCTTTGGTAAAACGTCAGCTAGAACTGCTTGGCGAAGATCCTAGCCGCGATGGGCTACTTAAAACACCGCTTCGCGTTGCAAAGGCAATGGCGTGGATGACGCGGGGCTACGAGCTAACCCCGCAAGAAGTCGTTGGCGACGCGCTGTTCGAGGAGAAGCACGAGAACATGGTGATGGTGCGCGATATCGAGCTATACTCAATGTGCGAACATCACATGTTGCCATTCTTTGGGCGTGCGCACGTTGCCTACATTCCCGACGGGCGTATAGTTGGCCTTTCAAAAATTCCGCGAATTGTCGAAGTGTTCGCGCGTCGCTTGCAGGTACAAGAACGCTTGGGTGAACAGATAGCAGACGCACTTGAAGAAGTCTTGCAGCCACGCGGCGTTGGAGTAGTGATCGAAGCTGTGCACCTATGCATGATGATGCGCGGTGTTGAGAAGCAGAGTTCGCGCACCATTACATCATCGTTGCGCGGCGCTTTTCGTGAGGACGCAAGAACTCGCAGTGAGTTCTTACGACTAGCACATGGATCGCCAGCTCATTTCTAAACATGACATTAATTGCTGGGAGAACGGCGGTAGTTACAGGGGCATCGCGAGGGATAGGGTTCGCAATATCGTCGGCACTTACGTCGTTAGGTGTACGAACGTTTATGCTCGCGAGGAACCAAGATGCGCTTACAGATGCAGCGCGAGTACTCGGCGAGAACGCTGTGCCCGTGCGCTGTGATGTCGCGAACGCAAATGATGTTCGTGATTCACTAAAGCATATTTGCAGCAACGGTGTTCCGAATTTTCTCATAAACAATGCAGGGATATTCCCTCTAGCCCCCGTACATGAAACCAGCATCGAACTGTTCAGCGATACAGTCGAGCTAAATCTTGTCGCACCATTTAGAATGATTCGTGAGCTATTGCCAAGAATGCAGCAACGTAACGACGGACACATTGTACTAATTGGATCGGTGGCCGATCGCGTAGTTTTTCCTGGCAACGCAGCCTACGCGGCCACTAAGTACGGCGCACGCGCGTTACATGAAGTGGTGCGCGCTGAAACGAGTGGTAGTGGTGTTAGGTGCACGCTTGTTTCGCCAGCTCCAGTGAACACTACTATTTGGGACCCTTACAATCCTGATGGTTCCGATTCTCTGCCATCACGTTCAGACATGCTCGCTCCGTCTTCAGTAGCTGACGCAGTTGTGTGGGCGTTAACCCGTCCGCAAGGCGTTAACATAGACGAACTCAGGCTTTCGCGGTCATAACATGCACCTCGACTTGGTCGATCTCTTTCGTTGTACCAAGGAGCATGAAGACTCATGGTTGGTAGCTGTGTCTGTGGTTACGCGTAACAGGTGCATAGTCGATGGATTGTTGGGATGTCCTGTGTGTGGTGCCGAGTTCCAGATTGATAACGGCACAACGTTTTTCAGTAGCACCGGCCGTAGTGACACAAGTCGAAGTGGCTGCGCTCCCAATGAAGTAAGCCACGATCCAATGCGTCTCGCTGCTTTAATGAATCTCGATTCTCACGGCAAAAGCGCCTTGCTAGTTGGCTTTGACGAAAGTTTGGCGCGGTCGTTAAATGAGCTGACGGCAGCAAAGGTGGTTGTTGTGGTACAAGCATCATCTGCGACGGAAGTTCAATGCGATAGCGACGTGGTTATTTCACGCATCGTATGCGACTTAAATGCAAAGCTGCCCTTTGCAGAAGCTTCTTTTAATGGTGTAGCATTTGACTGTGACAATATTCCCGAAAGTGTTGTTCCCCTGTTAAAGCCTAAAGCACGACTAGTTGCTTCAGTCAGCGCGACTCAATATGAAGGTGTAACCGAGATTGCGCGCGACGATACGCAGTGGGTTGCGGAGCGCGATATTACGCCTACGCAACCCATTTCACTAACGCGTCAGCTTTCGCACTAACGCGTCAGCTTTCTTCGTACAGAGCCTCTACTTCTTTAGCATAGCGCGATTCTACAACGCGTCGCTTTACACTTAGCTTGGGTGTAAGCTCGCCGCGCTCTATGCTGAAGTCATGCTCTAACCACGCAAACTTTTTCGGCGTCTCAAAACTTGCGAGCCCTTCGAGTTGCGTCTTTACCTCTTTCTCCATCTTTGAGCGTATCGTAGGCATCGCCAACAGCGCCGCGCGGCTAGTCCACACAATATTTTGCGCCGAGGCCCACTTCTCGAGCTGATCCCAGTCAGGAACAACTAGCATTATCGGGAACTTACGCTTGTCGCCGAGCATCACTGCTTGGGATACGTACTTGTTCATTTTTACGAGATTCTCGATTGGTTGAGGAGCAATGTTCTTTCCTCCAGCAGTAACTATTAGATCCTTCTTTCTATCTGTTATGCGAAGGAAACCGTCGGTAAGCTCACCTATATCACCTGTGTGGAACCAGCCGTCGTTGTCTATAGCTTCGTTAGTAGCTTCAGGACTGTTGTAGTATCCCTTCATTACGTGTGGTCCTCGAGTAAGAATCTCACCGTCTGGTGCGATCATTACCTCAACGCCGCGAATGGGCATTCCGACTGTTCCAATACGGTAGTTCTCAAGTGTGTTCGCTGTTATAACTGGCGATGTTTCGGTTAGACCGTAACCTTCGAGAATTGGCAGTCCAGCTGAGTAAAAGAACCGAGCGATATCAGGCGATAGCGGAGCTCCACCTGAAACAAACAGTCGCATTCTTCCACCGGTGCGTTCCTTTAGTTTAGAGAACACAAGCTTTGTGGCAACGCCGTATTGCCACGACAGTAGAGCACCAGGTTCGCGGCCAGCGAGCTTCTCATTCGCCCACCGCTGGCCCGTGGCACGCGCCCAAAAGAATATGCGCTTGCGTAATCCGCCTGAAGAAACTGCGTTCTCTAATACTCTAGCGTAAATCTTCTCGTACAAACGTGGAACCGAAAGCATAACACTCGGCTTTACCTCAACCATGTTCACCGGAACTGTATCAATCGACTCGGCATATGCTATCGACACGCCACGAGAGAACAGGTAGTAAGCTCCCATTCGTTCGAAAATATGACTAAGCGGCAAAAAACTTAGTGCTTGGTCGGTTTGCGAAACTGGTATCATCATTGTCGTAGCGACGCAGTTCGAATGAACATTGTCGTGCGTAAGCATTACCCCTTTAGGAGCGCCTGTGGTACCTGATGTATAAATGAGGGTAAGCAAAGCATCTGGAGATACTGCAAGCGCTGCGCTTTTGAACTCCTCTGCAACTTTATCGTTATCGAGTTGAGCGCCAGCCGCTTCAAGCTCAGCCAACGTCATGTCACAACCATCCTCTTTCGTAGCAGCAAACCCTATAATGTGCGTTAGCTGCGGGACTTGTGACCTGACAGAGGAAAGCTTGCGAGCTTGATCGGCCGTCGATACAAACACCACTTTCGATCCGGAATCAACAAGAATGTGTGGTATCTGTTCGGCAGGAAGCGTCGAGTAAACCGGCACATCAGTTACTCCGCTAGTTATGCAGGCATAGTCTACAATAGCCCACTCAGGTCTATTCTCGGAAAGAATAGCTACCCTATCACCGGGCTCTATTCCGATTGTTCGCAACCCCAATGCTGTACGTCGCACGCGTTGCAGTACCGTACGATGAGATATTGCTTCCCAAACTCCTCTTACCTTGTGTCGGTAAGCAGCCGCGCCGTCGTGCTCTTCAATTGCTTCAAAGAACAGTCTATTAACCGTTCCACGTTCAGGAGCAGGACCGCCTGATGCGTAAACGGTTGGTGACGGCACGCCTGACATGGTTACAGCCAGTGCGGGATTGGTGTTATCCGATAGGGAACTCATCGTGATACATCTCCCTTTTCGCAGGTGGGGGCAGGGATCGGGTGCGCGTTTGTTGATGGTAGCGCGACAAGCAAATGCTAACTGTTAGCCAAAAACCCTACCGACAAATTGGACCGCGGTGCAGGGGTAAGCTAGTGCTTTACTCCCCTGCCGGAGTTCCTCTTCTTACAGGCAGGACGACCCTCACTGGTGATCCACGCAATGGCGTACCGCGAGCACTCGCTGAGACGTCGATAACAACCGAATCGGGTTCAGTGCCAGCGGGGAACTGGGCAGCTCTAACTCTCACCGATCGTGATGCTGTTCCGTCGGACTCAGTGGTATCGATTACAGACGCGCGCCCAGAACTGTTTACAAGAAAAACAGCTGCAGTAGAGTCGTTGTTGGGATTGGAAGGCGATATCAATGTGTAGCGAACAATCCATCCCCTAACAGCTTCCGTTTCTCCTTCTTCATTAACGTGGCGAACGCCAACCGTTAGCGCACCCGAGGTATTAGCGCGTGCTGAAGAGCTTGATGTGTCGGGTAGCGAGGTCACAAGCTCGCTAACATCGGGAACCCCATCGCGAGTCAGTGAATCTGGCCGAATCGTAACAATAAGTGGACGTAGCACTTGTAGTGCGACACCAACGCGTGCCGCTATTCGTGATTCGCCTTTGGGTGCCTTAGTAGCAAACACATGCCCAGTTGACTCGTCGACCTGCAACGCACTGTCGCGATTGAATTCGGCGTAAACGTACACTACGCCTGCGTCTTGAATCTCATCGCCATTGAGATTGCGCACGATTGCACGCACGGGTGAGGCAACGCCATTGGCATCGCGCAGCGAATCGCCAATTACTATAGATGGATAAGGGAGCGCCGGTAGCTCAATTGCAGCCGCGGTATCGGGATCAGAGCCCAACTGACTGCACGCTGTCAAAGCCGTAAGAGTCGCTAGACAAAACAAGGCACTTATGCCCCAGCTTGTCACTTTAGTTTTGACTACCGTTTCAGTCATCCCAGCCGTTCCGCGAGACGCGTTGCAAGATTTACGAACGCCTGACTGGCTGCGTCGGCCGGTGAGCGAAGAACCACCGGTTCGCCGGCAGCGAAAGCGTCAGCACATGCAGCCGTTCGTGGAATGGGTACATCAAATACAAGATGTCGAGGTAAATGTTCACGCAGGTAATTCACGACTCGTTCTGTTGCGGGATTACCGGCTTCAAACATTGTTAAAAGTATTCCCTCGAGGGTGAGCTCTGGATTGACCGCCACAATGTCTTGAATTGCGCGAAGAATTTGTGGTGTCGTTTGCAGTGCAAGTGGTTCGCACTGTAGCGGCACTACAGCGTGCTGCGCGTTACTTAAAACCTTGCGCGTAATTGGGCCTAAGCCTGGTGGCGTATCCACAACCACAACATGACAACGCTCACGAGCCACCTTCAGTAGCTCGTCTAGCATTCCACTTTCTCCAATTAGGCGCTGGAAATCTGAGTGGTCTGCTTGGTCGCTAATTGATCCTGCTAGGATAACCCTTAGCCAAGGCAACGCCGTTGGCAGAATTACCTCGCGCAGCGCGCGACTTCCGCGTAGATAGTCGTCGAATCCAACGGTGGGGTGACCGCGACGCAATCCAACCCCGTATCGCACTGCGCCCTGAGGGTCGGTATCAACAATAAGAGTTTTTAACCCGCGTCGAGCGAAAGCAGCCGCAAGGTTTACCGCTGTGGTGGTTTTGCCCACCCCTCCCTTTTGGCTAACAATTGCAAGCACGCGTCCCACTCGTCAGTAACCTCGCGGATAGGGATTACCGTTGCTGGATTCACCATCGTCGTTGGATTGCTCCTGCCACTCGTCGGCAATTCTAGGGATACCGTCGGCAGGGGTAATCCCCTTTAACCTATCGAGCGTGCGTTCGGCATGCGCCCGGAACTCCGCCGACTCTGGGTCGTTAGGAGAGGAGTGCAGGTAGTGGTCCAAATGCATTGCGGCGCGCGCAGTGTCGCCACGCTTAAGCAGCAGAAAGGCGAGCCCGTAATGCGCACCGGCAAGATCGGGCGCAAGCTCTAGCGCGCGCCGATAGGTGCGAATTGCTTCTTCGGGCTGCCCGGTCTTGGAGAAGGCGATCGCGATATTCTGCAGGACGCGCAAATCATCCGGGCGCTCACGCAACGCAAGACGGTAGGATGTCAGTGCGTTCGCGTAATCGCCACGGGACTCAAGATCGAGTGCTTCGGATAGGAAGTCCGTTTTGCGCTTATCGCGCCCGGACGAACCGCTCACAAGGCGGCGCCACCAAGTCATGCGCTCGCTACTGTGATTCGTTGTTGACGATGAGTAGGCATCAAGGGATCGCGCTAAACTACCCTCACGCACGGCTCACTACAAGGCGCTACGCCAATGAAATGCATGATTTTCCCTATGACATACGCGTTAATACACTATTCTAATCTTAGTTGACTTCCAGAGTGTCCTTGGACACACAAAAAGCCGGATCACATTGTAGGCTACCCGTGCTAGCTACTTATCGGTTAGCCTTGAGTACAAGCGCAACCAGTCTAGCCCCTAGTCAAGCGCTAGCGGCCGCTCGGTCGTATGGAATCCCTCGCCCCATAGCCTCGTGAACGTACGTCAGAACATCTACTGACGAAATCAAAAAACGACAGCGCGATGAGCCGTTGCTGCGACACTCTACTTCAAGCACTGCAAGAGGAGCGTCTGCTATTCGTCCGAAGAATCCGGCAATGAGCCCAGTGCTAATCTGACACCCCGTTCCATCAGTGACATCAGCTTCGATCCAATCTGTAGAATCAAACGCTACCACCGCTTCGCTCAAATCTGAAAGTGTGAACGAGCCCCAGCCGAGTTCTGCAAAAAAATGAGAGGCAAGAGAGCCGAAACGCTCATCGCTTAGCAGGTCTGGAGACGGTTCGCCGCGATCTGCGAGCCAAGCTGCCATTACATCGAAAAGCGCCTGACCAGCTTGGAAACCTGAGTCCCTTAGTGCTTCAATCCCTCCGCTTCCGCCTAAAACCGCGCTGCGGAGTGCTGAGAGAAATTCCACCGGTACGGCCGCGGTGCGCGTTGTCAGGTATGGGAGTGAGTGTGGCATCGGGATGGTTGGAAAGGCGTACGCTCAATGTACGACGCGTGCGATAAGATCGCGTCACGCCAATTTGCCGCTACTGTGACAGCTTTTCCAGAAGCTCTGCCTCAGAAAGTACTGTGATACCCAGTTCGCTTGCCTTATCAAGCTTGCTTCCCGCCTCTTCTCCCGCAACCACAAATGTCGTCTTTCGTGATACGCTGCTGGTAACCTTGCCGCCCGATCGCTCAATTAGTGCGGTCGCTTCTCCACGCGACAGCGTTGGCAATGTCCCAGTAAGGACAACTGTAGCACCCTGAAGTACCCCTCCCGCCAACCCGCCAACCGCCTCGGGCTCCGTGGTGCGCACTCCCCGCTCTTTTAATCGTTGCACAAGTGCTTGCGTGCTCGACTGAGAGAAGTACTCCATAACCGACGCGGCAATAATGTCCCCAACTCCGCGCACTTGGCTAATCTCGGATGCCGTAGCACTAGCAAGCTTATCTATTGAGCCAAAGTATCTAGCCAGCAACTCGGCGGCCTGCGCGCCAACATGGCGAATGCCGAGAGCAAAAAGTAGCCTAGAAAGTGGCTGCTCCTTCGCCGCTTGAATAGCATTGACAAGATTCTCAGCACTCTTCTCAGCGAATCGATCAAGCTGCACGAGCTGCTGAACGGTGATCTCAAAAATGTCCGCAAAATCCTTAACCAGCCCAGCTTCCAGAAACTGTTCTATTCGTGCATATGACAGCCCCGCAATATCCATTGCACCCCCCGAGGCGAAGTGCACCAAACCCTCCAAGAGTCGCCCTGGGCAAAGCACATTGGGGCAATAGGTGGCAACATCTTCTCCGTCTCTAAGGGTCGCGCTGTCACAACGTGGACAACGAGCTGGCATTTGCCACACTCGCTCACTTCCATCACGCTTCTCTGGCACCGGCCCCAGTACGTAAGGGATAACGTCGCCCGCTCTAACTACTTGGACGAAATCACCCTCACGTAAGTCCTTTTGCGCTATCTGATCTGCATTATGCAATGACGCGAATGAAACAGTCGCGCCGCCCACGTCTACAGGTTCTAACACCGCGAACGGTGTTAGTACGCCAGTACGTCCGACGTTAACATTTATCGCGTTCAAACGCGTCACGGCCATATCGGGTGCGAACTTGCGCGCTATAGCCCAGCGGGGCGTACGGTCGTTGCGAACGCCAAGTTCGTCGTGAAGTGCAATGTTGTTTAACTTCACGACGCAGCCATCAATTGCAAATCCCAACTTTCCGCGTTCTTCGTGCTCTACTTTAGCGGCCCATTCAGCAACCTCGCCAATGTTTTTGCACAACTTGGCGTGCGGCGCGACAGGGATTCCCCATTTGGCCAACGTTTCTAGCAGCTCCCACTGAGTTCTTGCAGGGGTTGAACCATTTGGAAGGACCGCACTGTAACCAAAGAAACGCAGCGGTCTCGACGCAGTAATTTTTGCGTCGAGTTGACGTAGCGAACCAGCAGCTGCATTTCGCGGATTAACGAACACCGGTTCGTTGTTTGCGACGCGCGCCTCATTCATTTTCTCAAAACCTGTGAATGGCAGATATATCTCTCCTCTTATCTCCACTAGTTCAGGAAGGTTGGAACCCTTCAGCTTTAGCGGGATATCCTGAATAGTGCGGATGTTCACGGTTACATCTTCGCCGGTAGTTCCATCTCCTCGTGTGGCGCCGGTCACAAGAATACCGTTCCGATAGGTCAGTGATACTGCAGCGCCATCTATTTTTAGTTCAGCGGTGTAGCCGTCGCTGCCGACCTTTTCACCAGCAACTCGCTGCGCAGCCTTCTCAAACGCGCGAAGCTCTTCGTCGTTAAAGGCATTGTCCAGTGAGATCATTCGCACTGTGTGCCGATGCGGTTGGAACGCAGATTGCACAGTGTACCCAACACGGTGCGTAGGCGAATCCGCCGATTTCAACTGCGGATAGTCGTGCTCCAGCACTTCGAGCTCTCTGAAAAGAGTGTCGAACTCCGCATCGGACACCGATGGGCTGTCCTTCACGTAGTATTCGTACTGCGCTCGAGTAATCAGCTCACGAAGCGCAGCCGCTCGTTCTATCTGTTCAGAT
Organism: uncultured Gemmatimonadaceae bacterium; assembly: GCA_964474535.1. Classification (GTDB taxonomy): domain Bacteria; phylum Gemmatimonadota; class Gemmatimonadetes; order Gemmatimonadales; family Gemmatimonadaceae; genus Gemmatimonas. Next base: position 88,684 of record CAYYSP010000006.1, on the reverse strand, counting down.
GTAGGTTGAGACATACAGCGAAGGGCGGTTGGGGCTGACAGTCATACTGTAGCCGGTATGATACAACAAAACTCTTTGTTCCGGCTGCATGAACCGTGCGACACTGATCTAACATCGGCAATAGCACAATCATCATCAGCGCTATAAGGCAGGAGGTATCATGTTTGGAAGACGTTCAGAAGAAGAACAGATGGATCGCATGAGAATATTTGGGCTAGGGCTCGTTATAGGTGCGGTAGCGGGAGCCGCCGCGGGGTTGCTCATGGCGCCAGCAAGCGGAAACGAAACCCGCCGCAAGCTTCGCAAAGGTGCGCGTAAGGCCTACGATCGTACCAGCGATGTTATGGGTGACGCATGGCAGGATGCAGACCGGCGGTATAGAAAGGCAGGAAGAGCCGGGCTGAAGGAAGCCCGTAGGAAAGCCGCTCGCGCTCGCGCTATGGCAAGCGAGCTTACCAACGGGAAACGGTTTAGCTGGAAGTAAAACACTAGCAAAAGAGCAAAGCCACGAGCCGGGTTGAGTTGCAATGCAGCTTCAGCCCGGCTCAATACTTCCGCTCAATAGCTCGGTTCGCTTAGCTCGCCGCTACACACTGCACGCACTGCTGTACAATCGTCGCAGCATGTAACTTCACGAATGCACGTTCCATCACTAATCGAGAGAAAGAGAAACGGAGAGCATATCTCCGCGTCGCAATGGCGAGATCTCATGCAGGCTTATGCCAACGGGCTTGTTCCCGATTATCAGATGTCAGCGCTCGCAATGGCAATTTACTTCAAAGGCTTAGATCGCGAAGAGACGGTTGCGCTTACAAATGCAATGTTAGCTAGCGGGAAGTCGCTAGAGCTCACGCACATTCCTCAAGCACGAATCGACAAGCACTCCACGGGCGGAGTCGGCGATAAGGTTTCTCTTGTGCTTGCCCCACTAGTAGCATCACTCGGCGTTGCAGTGCCAATGATGTCAGGACGTGGGCTCGGACACACAGGCGGCACCTTAGATAAGCTGGAATCAATAGACGGATTTCGCACTCGTATTCCACTTGACGAAGCAACGAGAATTCTGGAGTTAACCGGTGCGGTACTCATTGGTCAAACAGAAGAGATCGCACCTGCTGACAAACGTTTGTATGCACTTCGTGATGCGACTGCGACTGTAGAAAGCATCCCTCTAATTGCAGCGAGCATTATGTCGAAGAAAATGGCGGAGTCGCTAACAGGATTGGTTCTCGATATTAAATGTGGTTCTGGTGCGTTTCTTCCTGAAACAGATCGCGGCCTAGAGTTGGCGCGAACTATGATTCAGCTTGGCGCAGATCATGGTTGCCCGGTGATAGCGCTTCTTACCGCTATGGACAGGCCGCTAGGACGTGCTTGCGGTAACGCGCTAGAAGTTGAGGAAGCAGTTAACGCTTTGCGCGGCGATGGGCCTGCTGATCTTATGTCGGTAACCTATGCGCTGGGTGCGGAAATGCTTCTTCTGGCAGGCGTGGCTCCAAACCGAGACGAAGCGCGCAGACGAATGGAGGTCGCCATTTCGAGTGGACGAGCCGCCCGGAAGTTCCAAGAGATTATCGAGCGGCAAGGCGGAGATCCTGCCGTTGTCGACGATCCTTCGTTATTGCCTCAAGCGTCAGAAGTAGAGATTTACACAGCTCCGCGCGACGGCGTTGTGAGCGAAGTAAAGCCAAGGCCGGTTGGGCAAGGGATAATTGCAATGGGTGGAGGACGCACAAAAGTGGACGACACGATCGACCCCGCAGTTGGTTTCGTGATTACTGCCAGACCAGGCGATATAGTGAGGGCAGGAGAACCCTTAGCAACTATCTTCGCTTCAAGCCATAAGGGTGTTTCACAGGGGCGGCAGGCGCTAGACGCCGCAATAGTCGTAGCTGACGACGCAGATCCGCCGCTTCCTCTCATATCTTATCGCGTCACGGAAGCAGGCGCCGTACCGTACAACGACTAGACGACGACTAGCGCCAACCGCCTGCGGCTGCGTAACTTTCGGATTCGGTTGCTTTAGCTACACTGACTACAACGGCTCGTTGGCATGATCCCTCCCAAAATCAATCGACTGCTTAGCCTGCTTGCTGCGGCCGCGGTTTTACCGCTGCTGGGGCTGTATGGTTTACTTATGTACGTAACTACGCCAACAAGTACAGGTGGCATGGAGCCAACTGTCACTACGGTGTGTTATGTCGCCTTTACCGTACTATTTGGCGCCCTTATCACGGTCGCGCTAAACTTTTCACGGCAGCTTGCTCGACAGGCTAAAGGGATATACCCAACGCCGTAGTACGGTACTAATCGCGTAGGGTATATCCCCTTAGGCAGTATCGCGTACGAATTCTGCATATCAGATGGGGGATGGGGCGACCGCACAGCTTATGTGGTCGCCTCAATTTTTATGTGCTTGGCTGCTGTAGCAATTCACCGCTATCGAATAGCGACTTTTCCTGAACTGCGGTTGTCTCTAACCCTGTGAGTATTCGGCGGGCCATCGCGACTCCATCTTCTGTGCCAGCAAGCGCTATTACATCGCCCTCCCGCAACGTCTCTTGTCCAGTTGGAACGATCGCTTGGGCGCCAGTATCACTCGAACGAGTTATCGCCAGTACAGTCGCGCCCGTAATACCTCGCAAATCAAGTTGGCGCAGCGTTTGCCCTATTACAGGGCTGTTGGCTCCCAATCGAACTGCACCCGGATGACCAAGTCCGGGGAGCATCACACTCATATGCTCCATTGTTTGCGTTATCTCAGCTTCGCTTGCCATAGAACGCCCATTTTGCGTGAGAGCCATGGCAATCACTTCAGCGCCAGCACGCGCGTGCCCGTACAAATTGCCAGCGCTTCTCCACACTGCAACGGCAAGGAATAAAATCATAGCCGTTAAAACGCCAAATACCGGTAGTTGCGGAACGAATATCTGTAGCACTGCAACAATAGGTATTGCTACGCTTAGCAGTATCCCAAATTGAAGAGTCGCGATGAGCGCACCTCTAGGTGCACTAGCACGATCTAGGCGGTTGTTTTGCGAGGGCAGGGCGCCGAACGCAAGCGTTGCTGCTAGCGCCCGCGACATGCTAACAAGTCCAACCACAAATGGGACAGCCGCTGTAACTGCCAACGCAACGACAATTAGGTCACTGGTTCCTTCGGAAACGCCAAACCACTTCTGCAGCAAAACAGCCAATCTTCCGGTCTCTGCGCCCGCTGCAACTATCAAAACGATTAACGCGAGTACGTCCAGTAATACAAGTCGAACTAAACGACGCACTGTGCGCGAGCCTCTGGATTGAGCAGCACTGTCTCGTAGTTCCTCAATCCATGTCCCGTACAATGACACGTATGTTTGCAGAGCTCTAGGCAGCTTTCTGTCGATGTACTGGGAGAAACGATCTGCGCGCTTAACTAGGAATGGTGTAGATAGGCTGGTGATGGCGCTTGCTGCAATTGCGACCGGGTAAAGAAAAGGTCTAATAACACCGGCAGCGATTCCTACGCCTGCAATAATGAAAGAAAACTCCCCTATTTGAGCCAAACTCATTCCTGCTCGAATCGCTTTTGGTAATCCGTTGCCAGTTAAGAAAACTCCTACTGCAACCGAAACGATCTTGCCTACCAAAACAAGTGCTGTAACCGCTAGTACCGCAAACCAGTGATCTCCTAGAACACTAGGGTCTATTAGCATGCCAACAGAAACAAAAAATATTGCTACGAACATATCGCGGATCGGCTCAATGAGTTTCTCTACGCGGTGTCCGTGTCCCGATTCAGCAACGAGTGAGCCAGCAATGAATGCTCCTAGCGCAACCGAGTAGCCAAACGCGAGCGCTAGCAGCGCAGCAGCGAAACCAATACCGACTCCTGCTATTAACGTAGTTTCAGTTCGGTTTAACGAAACTATGAAACGCATTAAACGTGGGAGTACTAACAAACCGACGGTTATAAGTACCGCAAGAAAGGTGGCCAGTCTAATGCCGGTTAGGCCTATCGACGTAAAACTAACTCCGCTCCCTGCTGCTATCGCACTTAGTAACGCTATCATTAGAATAGCGATTAGATCTTCTACGATAAGAACTCCGAACACGATTTCGCGGAGTCTGCCGTGAATCTTTTGTTCTGCGAAAGTGCGAGCAATTACAGTAGTGCTTGATATAGACACAATAGCCCCAGCGAAAGCTTGCTCAATTGGCGTCCATCCCAACATTCCAGCAAGCGCAAAACCTAAACCAAACATGAGAGCGGTTTCTGCTAGCGCTGCGATTCCTGCGGTGGCTCCAATCTGTAACAGCTTCCGAAAGCTGAACTCGAGCCCCAGCGAGTACATGAGTAAAATCACTCCAAGTTCGGAGAGCGCGTGAATCATTTTTTCATCGGCAACAAGCGGTACTGGCAGGTGCGGTCCAACAACCATTCCAGCAACCAAGTATCCAAATATGATCGGCATTCGTAGGCGCTGAAACACAACCGCCGTAAAACCGGCGGCACACAGTACCAGTGCTAGGTTACGCAGAAACTCGTGAGCGTCGATCATACTGGGAAATCACACTCAGTTCCCCACCTATGTCGACGCCTCACCGTCGAACTTCGCGGTACACACTTTCTATTGTGTACCGCGAGAACAGCTAACCGCTATACGTCGAGATTAGAAACGAACTTCGCGTTGCTTTCAATGAACATCCTGCGCGGCTCGACGTCATCTCCCATAAGGGTTTGGAAGGTTTGGTCAGCCAGCACCGCATCTTCCATTGTTACTCGGAACATGGTGCGCGTCTCAGGGTCCATCGTTGTTTTCCAAAGCTGCTCCGGGTTCATTTCGCCCAACCCCTTGTAGCGCTGAATCATAATGTTGGAGCGCGATGAATCACCGTTGCCGAGTCGTTCGGCATAAGCATCTCGTTCCTTCTCGCTGTATGCGTAATACTCTTCTCTGCCCTTAGCTACGCGGTATAGAGGCGGCTGGGCAATGTACATGTAGCCCGCGTCTATTAGTTCCGGCATTTGCCTGAAGAAGAACGTAAGTAACAGTGTGCGAATGTGTGCGCCGTCGACGTCGGCGTCCGTCATAATAATGATTTTGTGATAGCGCGTTTTCGATAAGTCGAAGTCTTCTCTAATACCCGCGCCGATCGCAGTAATAATGGTGCGAATTTCTTCGTTAGAAAGAACCTTATCAATGCGAGCTTTCTCAACATTGATAATCTTTCCGCGTAACGGGAGAATAGCTTGGAAATCGCGCTTACGCCCTTGCTTGGCCGAACCTCCAGCGGAGTCACCTTCTACGAGATAGATCTCACAGAGAGTGGGATCGGACCAAGAGCAGTCGGCGAGCTTGCCGGGAAGGTTAGCAACATCGAGCGCCGACTTTTTGCGCGTAAGATCGCGCGCTTTACGCGCTGCCTCACGCGCTCGTGCAGCTGACAACGCCTTGTCTATTATACTGTTCGCAGAGCGCGGGTTCTCAATTAGGTACTGCCACAGAAGGTCGTTCATAACACTACGAACCGCACCTTCAGCTTCAGAATTGCCAAGCTTCGTTTTCGTCTGACCTTCAAACTGCGGCTCACGAACCTTAACGGAAAGCACCGCAGTAAGCCCTTCACGTACGTCATCACCTGTAAGACGAATGTCTTTCTCCTTCTTTGCGACGTTACTTTCTTGCTGAATATACTTGTTAATTACCGTGGTAAGCGCACTTCTAAAACCAGTGAGGTGTGTACCACCTTCGTGTGTATTGATATTGTTTACAAACGAGAAAACGTTGTCGGCGTAGCTGTCATTGTACTGCATAGCTACTTCTATGCCGATATCTTCGCGCTCCGTATCAATGGCAATGATGTCCTGATGTACAGGCTTACGGTTGCCGTTTAAGAACGCAACAAACTCACGCAACCCGCCTTTAGCCAAGAACGTTTCTTCGCGCTGCTCGCCTTCTCGCTCGTCACTTAGCGAAATACTTATGCCCTTGTTAAGAAAGGCAAGCTCGCGCAAACGTGATGCAAGGGTGGTCCAATCGTAGCGTGTTGTTTCTGTGAAAATTTCTGAATCAGGCTTAAACCACACCTTTGTTCCCGTATCCTTGCGGTCTGCGGTTCCCAAAACCTTTAACGGCTGAGTAGTTGTACCGCGACGGAAATCCATGTAGTGCAGCTTGCCATCACGCTTAATCCAAACCTTAAGCGAATCGGAAAGCGCGTTAACAACTGAAACACCTACACCATGCAAACCACCTGACACTTTGTAAGTGTTCTTATCAAACTTTCCGCCAGCATGGAGAACTGTCATGGCAAGTTCGACGCCGGGCAGCTTCTCTACTGGATGTATGTCTACCGGAATGCCACGACCGTCGTCTTCGACGGTGATTGAATCGTCAGCATGAATTGTGACCTGAATTCTTGTGGCAAAGCCAGCAAGCGCTTCGTCGATTGAGTTGTCTACCACCTCGTAAACAAGGTGGTGTAAACCACGCGATGACGTGGAACCGATGTACATACCAGGACGTTTGCGTACTGCCTCAAGTCCTTTAAGTACTGTAATGCTTTCGGCGCCGTAGCCGTTCTCTTGCTGGTTGCTGCTGTCAGCCATGTGCGGTATTACGTGGCAGGAATTCAGGATGTTACTGGCCGCGCGCCTTTTTGTGGCGCAACGACGGCAAACCTTAAATCTATCCTTATTGAGCCTGTAAATCAACTGGCGAACCATTCTGTAATGCGTTGATTTTCAACAACTTACGCCATAGCCAGTGGCGCCTCCTACCTCCGAAGGCTACTCGCGGCGCAACACCAACCTAAGCCGCGCCACAGCCGGACGTGAGCTGTCGTGGTTTATGGAACGAAGTAGCTCCGGTTCTAACAACGAAAGCTCAGTCATCCACGCATTAGTCTTTACTGCAACAACAAGCGTTCCGTCCTGTTGCAACGCAACAGGCTCCGCAATCGCCGCTATCTGTGCACCAACAGTACGAGTCCACTCAGGTATAACAGCAGCTTGAGCAACTCGTTCCGTTAATCCAGCATCAGATAGATACGAAGCTAAGACATCGCTAAGTCGAGCCGGTGGACGCTTTCGTTCATCACGTGACATTATGTATCTCCGCCATCTCGTGGCATTATGTATCTCCGCACATAAGGTTTCCGTTTCGCATTGTGCACCGCGAAAGACGAGTGAACTCTTTCGGTACGTCTGTCACACGAGGAACTGCAAGCAAAACTTGCCCCACGTTTAGATCACTAAGAAGCTCCAACATGCGTGACGATCTGCGCGCATCTAGTTCGGCGAATGGGTCATCAAGTAGTAATAGCGGCGTTCTACCAAGCGATTCCTGAAGAGTAGCAAGTTCGATGAGACGAAGAGCAATAGCTGCACTGCGTTGTTGACCAGCAGAACCAAATGTTCTTAGGTCGTGTCCGCCGAGTAGCATGGTCAAATCGTCTCTATGAGGTCCAGATAGAGTCGTGCCTCTACGCATCTCCTGCGGTCGTAAACTTTCGAACGCTTCAAGGAGAGTGTTTTCGATCTCAACTACCGATGTGTCTAGCGCCGCAGTTGAAGGCGATGCGGCAGATTGCGATGCGGTCGATGATCCCGCTGGTGCGCGTGCTGAAAGTGCGTACTGAAGCGAAACGGGGAGATCTTCCCCTATCGCGCTGCCCAGCGAAGAAAAACGCGATTCGTTCGCTGCAACAAACTTCGCCCGAAAGGTTGTTATAACGGCGCCACTCTTCGCCAATGCTGGTTCCCAAGCGGCTGCGCGCGCCGCACACTGTGAACCGCGAACGTTGTCCCGCTGAGCTAAGCGCAGTTCGGCGTTACGTCGTGCAAGTGCGCCTCGATAGTGTTGGAGCGCGGGAAGGTACGCCGGCTCAGTAAGAGACAAGGTAATGTCCAAATACCGCCTTCGTTCGGCGGGTCCGCCAGCCACTAACGATACATCTGATGGAGAGAATACCACTGATGGTAGCGCACCAAGTGCGTTGGCAAGTCGATTCTGATCGACGCCGTCTAACACCGCCTTCTTCTTCTTTGTAGCACGTTCGAAACCAACACTCACGCTATGATACCGTGATAAGGCAGCGCACTGAGCACGTATGTAGAAGGCGGGTGTACCGAAACGCACGCAATCGATATCTCGTGCATCACGCGAGGATCTCAAAATCGATAGGTAGGCAACTGCTTCGAGAAGATTGCTCTTGCCGTGACCGTTCTCTCCCACAATCACCAAGCCAGCCTCGGGCACCGCAACTTCAAGCAAAGTGAAGTTGCGGAAGTCCCGAAGTTCTAGCTGGCTAAGCATCAGTGTTTGCGATAACAGCTTTCGCTTGCTTTAACGGCCACTAAAAACTGGTGCGCGCTTCTCGAGAAACGCGGACATACCTTCATTCTTATCTGCGGTACTTGATAAAAGACCAAATGCGTCGGACTCAATTAGGTTCGCTTCCGAAAGCGGAACTTCAAGACCGCGGTTAACAAGTTCAATACATCCTGCAACTGCAAGTGGAGCGTTACTTAATATCACCGTCATTAGCGCTCGAGAACTATCGATAAGCTGCTCAGGCTCAACAATCTGATCAACGAGCCCAATTCGTAAAGCTTCAGTGGCGTCGATCATGTCGCCAGTCATAAGTAGGCGAAGCGCTGCTCCTCGTCCCGTTAGCCGCGCCAACCTTTGCGTGCCTCCGTATCCGGGAACGATACCAAGCTTTACCTCAGGCTGCCCTAACTTCGCTTTACTCGAGGCAATACGAATGTGGCAACTCATTGCCAACTCGCATCCCCCTCCTAAAGCGAACCCGTTTACAGCTGCAATAGTTGGTTTAAGCGATGATTCAAACTTTGAGAACGCGCTCTGTCCTCTACGCGACCGCTCTGTCGCTTCAAGCGGCGTCTGAGCCGAAAGTTCGCCAATGTCTGCCCCTGCAACAAACGCGCGTCCTTCACCGGTTAGGATTACCCCTCCCACATCAGCGCGCGACTGAGCTTCAGTGATGGCCGCATCCAACTCGCGAATGGTTGCGTCGTTCAACGCATTCAGTTTGTCCGGGCGGTTAACAGTGATCGTTGCGATCTTGTCTGCTACATCGAATTTCAGGTAGTTGTAGGTCATGCCGGTCGAGCCGTTGTTGTGGGGATGAATGAGTGTCATAATCTACTGCACAAATCACCGGTCGCTGAATTACTAAGGCTGGCCTGCTTCATGAACATAGCTGTGTCGGGGGGGGAACTGCTTCATGCGTCACGTTCTTGCAATAGATCAGGGTACGACCGGGTCCACCTGTCTGATAATCAGAAGTGATGGAGCAATTGTCGGACGCGGATATCGAGAAATCCAGCAGTTCTACCCGGGTCCTGGCCTTGTCGAACATGACGCAGAGGGCATTCTACGTAGTACGTGCGAGGCTGCACGCGATGCAATCAAAGATTCAGGGGTAAGCCCTGAGGCTGTTGGCATTACAAATCAGCGTGAGACCGTGGTATTGTGGGATAGAGAAAGTGGAGAGCCCGTTAATCGCGCAATAGTGTGGCAAGATAGACGAACGGCCGCTCGTTGCAACGAGCTAGCGGCTCATGCCGACATGATACTGAACACGACAGGTTTAGTTTTAGATCCGTATTTCAGCGCAACAAAAATTGAGTGGCTTCTAGCTCAGCCAAACATTGCTCCGTTGGCAGAATCAGGAAGGCTTGTGGCTGGTACCATCGATAGCTGGCTTATCTGGAAGCTCACAGGCGGTGCTGTTCACGCTACCGACTATACAAACGCGTCGCGAACGATGTTGTTTGATATCCATGAGCGGCGCTGGAGCGACGACCTGTTGACGCTTTTTGGTGTTCCGCAATCAATTCTTCCAGAAGTGCGAAAATCTGCGTCGTATTTTGGCGATGTTCTCCCAGAGTTCTTCGGAGTTGCGGCACCCATATTGGGTGTTGCGGGCGACCAGCAAGCGGCGTTAATGGGGCAGGGGTGTTGGAGCGCTGGAGAAGGCAAGAACACCTACGGTACGGGCGCTTTCTTACTTCTTAACACTGGCGACAAGCGACCTTCAACGGGTGACGGTCTACTTACAACACTAGCCTGTACGGACAGCGGCGAAGTTTGCTACGCGCTTGAGGCCTCGATATTTATAGCGGGGGCAGCGATTCAATGGCTAAGGGACGGTTTGGAGTTAATTGAAAGCGCCGACGAATGCGATTCGCTTGCGAGATCACTTTCGTCAAACGATGGCGTGTATTTTGTGCCTGCGCTTACCGGTTTAGGGGCCCCGCATTGGGAAGCAAATGCGCGCGGGCTAATCGCGGGTTTGACGCGAGGTACTACAAGAGCGCATCTGGTGAGAGCGGCGTTGGAGTCTATGGCTTACGGTACAGCGGATGTAATCGGAGCAATGAGCCGCCACGGTGGCGTTAGCTTTGATGTCCTTCGTGTTGACGGTGGTGCGGCGTCGAACGATTGGATGATGCAATATCAAGCGGATGTGTTGGGTATTACGGTAGAGCGGCCAGAGCAGCTAGAGACGACGGCGCTAGGTGCCGCGGCGTTGGCTGGAATTACGGCAGGGATATGGAAAGACGGCGCACATTTTCTCGGCTCGCGCGACTTTACCGCGTTTGCCCCCTCGCGCGATAGGGACGACATGGGAGCCGTTAAACAAGCAATTGAGGGTTGGCATCGGGCGGTTAAAGCCACTTTATACCATGCTCGCTTGTAATTGCGGAGTTGGTTTCGCACTCCCTGTTGGGTGCGCAATCCAGTATCATTACGGTATCGACCCGACAGGCGGGCTCGACTGACCCTACCCGACTCGGTTGTTTATAACCGGGCAGGACAGAGTATCGTGAAAGCCCGATCAAAGTTTCTAATCGGTGGTGTGCTCATACTTGGTACGGCAACGTGGCTTATGGCCTCGTCCACCCAAGATACCGCAACCTACTATCTCACCCCCGCCGAACTCGCTACCAAGGTGAGTAAGGATCCGTCGTTTGTGAACACGGGTGTAAAGGTGGGTGCGCGCGTGGTAAATGGTACGATTAAGCGTGATTCGGGTGGCCGTTCTGTAAGCTTCGAAATGACCGACGGAGAAAAAACCTACTCTGTTGTTTACAAAGGTGTCGCTCCTGACACGTTTACAGATGGCGTTGATGTTGTAGTAGAGGGCAGGTTGCACTCTGACGGCACCTTCTACGCCACTACTTTGCTCGCGAAGTGCGCTTCGCGCTACGAAAACGCCCCTGAAAAGTACCGTGATACTCCGGGATATCAGGGACAACAGACACCGCGCGCTTAAGCGCGCTCGCTCTCTCTTATGATCCTTATTGGTGAGCTCTCGCTCTGGGTGGCCCTGCTTATGGCCGCTTGGGCGTCGACTGTGTCATTTGCGGGCGGTAAGCAGCGCCGCTCCGATCTCATTCTGAGTGGCGAACGTGCGATTTATGCCACCTTTGGGTTCACGGTCCTTGCATCAATTGGTCTTTGGACTGCGCTTTTTACGCACGACTTCTCAATAAAGTTTGTCGCGTCGTATACGAGTTCAAATCTGCCTAAGATTTACACCTTCACTGCATTTTGGGCTGGACAGTCTGGGTCCATGCTTTTCTGGGCGCTTATTCTAACTTTCTACGCGGCAATCGCTGTATTTGCCAATAGAAGTTCGAATCGCACTATGATGCCGTGGGTTACCGGTACGCTGGGTGTCATTTGCCTGTTTTTCTTAATGACAATCTGTTTTGGCGCGAATCCATTTGAACGACTTGACTGGGTTCCGGCAGACGGTCGTGGAATGAATCCGCAGTTGCAGAATCCAGGAATGGCGTCGCACCCTCCAATGCTGTACCTCGGGCTGGTTGCAAGCGCAATTCCTTTTGCTTTTGCAATTGGCGCGCTGCTCTCGAGAAAGCTGGATGCCGAATGGCTCGGTGCGGTACGCCGATGGTCACTTGTTTCTTGGTTCTTCCTTACCATTGGCATAGTACTCGGCATGTGGTGGGCCTACGTGGAACTCGGCTGGTCCGGTTACTGGGCGTGGGACCCTGTTGAGAACTCGTCACTCTTACCGTGGCTTACCGGAACTGCGTTCCTGCATTCAATAATGATTCAGGAAAAGCGCGGTATGCTTAGGAAGTGGAACATCGTGCTGGTAATGGCCACGTTCCTTCTTTCCATACTAGGTACGTTTATTACGCGAAGCGGAATCATTGAGAGCGTTCACGCGTTCGCGCAGTCGCCTGTTGGTAACTGGTTCCTCTTCTTCCTCATCGGTGCAACGGCGATAAGCGTTTGGCTCGTAGTGAAAAGGCTCCCTGATCTTAAGGCCAATGCTGAACTCGAAAGCATGGTTAGTAGAGAAGCGGCGTTTCTTTACAACAACTTGGTGTTAGTAGGCATTTGTTTCGCAACGCTATGGGGAACGCTGTTTCCGGTTCTATCAGAGTGGGTGAAAGGCGAGAAGATTACTGTAGGCGCCCCTTTCTTCAATGCAGTTAACGCGCCTCTTGGGCTGTTGTTGCTAGCGCTTACGGGCATAGGGCCACTAATTGCGTGGAGACGCGCGTCTATCGCGAATTTGCAACGACAGTTTACTTGGCCTGTTGTTGCGGCTGTTGTAACAGCGGTGGCGTTGTTCTCGTTCGGCATGCGCAATGGTTACGCGCTTGTCTCCTATTTCCTTGCTGCGTTCGTGTTCGGCACGATATTCCAGGAGTTTATTAAGGGAATTAGTGCTCGCATGCGCATGTACAGCGAGAATCTATTTAAGGCTTCGTACCGTCTAGTAATAAGGAATAGAAGGCGGTACGGAGGCTACATTGTTCACTTCGGTGTAGTCGTACTGTTCTGCGCGTTCGCAGGTCTCATGTTCCGTTTGGATATCTCTGCGGATGTGAAGACAGGTGAAGTGATCACGGCGAAAGATCCATATGGCCATACGTGGACATTCACGAGCCAAGGGATGTCGTCGTTCGAGACACTTAACAGGCGGGTGTTGGCTATTACGTTCGACGTAACACGTGACGGCGAGCGGATGGGTCTTCTAACGAGTGAGAAACGACAGCATGTGAACTCGCTTGATGAAGAAACATTTGAGCCTTCAACAGAAGTCGGTATACTGGAGTCGCCGTCGCAGGATGTGTACCTAGTTTTCACAGGTGCTGTTGATGCTGAGACAGCGGCTGTTGGTTTGCACTTTAACCCACTCGTGTGGTGGGTTTGGTTTGGCGGTTTTGTTATGGCAATCGGTGGCCTCATTGTTATGTGGCCCCAAGCTACGCGTGGCTCAAGGCAGCAGGGCTACGAAGCCACAATGCCGGCAAAGCATTTACACCTTCCCGAAGCTGATTCTTCTTTGAATCCTGCGAGTAGGTCTGGAGCTGCAATAGGTGCCTGAAGGATTACTGCCACTATTGGCGGGGACTGCGCTAGCACTGGTTGCTTTAGTGTTCGTTCTGTATCCCTTCGCCGGAGCATTATCGGAAGATCAGATTGCTGTTCGCAACGTGCGAACTCCGCATGATAGCTCTCATATCGAGGAGCAATCGAGTGCGATTGTGGCTCTTCGCGAAATAGAGTTCGATCGTGAGACAGGAAAGCTTTCTGATTCTGACTATGAGGATTTGAAGGAGAGATACACTAAGCTTGCATTAACCGAGTTGCGGACGTCAAAACCTGCGTCATCGGCTAAGATTTCGGTAAGCAATGGCGATAACGTTGATGATGCGGTGGAAGCAGCAATTGCGAATGCGCGTCTTAAGCAAAAGAGCTGCACGAACTGTGGGCCACGTGGTGAGACTGACGCATTGTACTGCTCAAGTTGTGGCCTCTATCTCCCTGGCGCTTGTTCCAGCTGTGGCGCAGAAATTACGCAGGTGGCATCGCGTTTCTGTATGACATGTGGACATCAATTGGGCGAATTGGAGCACGCGCACAATTAGCTTTGCTTCGATCATAAACGGTGGTTGAGTAACAGTTGGGGCAGTTCGTTGCTAGTTTAGTTGGTTCCGGCGCCTGATATCTCGTGGCGCCAGAACCAAAGCAACATAATTACTACTTCTTTTCTTTTAGTCTGCGCTTCTCGGATTCAAGCGAACCGTAAGGAATAACCTTCGTTATCCAATCGGCTGCCGGTTCACCTTTTAGGTAATGGCCAAACCACTCTAGCAAACGCCGATGGTAATCGATTTGGTTAGCAGGTTTCTGGAATGAGTGATCTTCATCTTCGTATGTGAGAAACACAACCTGCTTGCCGGCCCGACGGGCGAAGTTGTAGAGAACGGTCGATTGGAAGTACTCAACTACTCGATCCTTGTTGCCGTGCGCGAGCAACAACGGCGGTGTCATGGAATCGACCCGTTCTATCGGCGAGTTACGTCTATGCGCATCCTTGTCCTCCCAGTACGGAACGCCCATTCGAGCTTGTCCGGTTTCCCAATGATCTACCTCAGGAGAACCACCGTTCCAATCAAGTAATGACACCCCTGGGTCGCCGTGGCGAAAATGAATATCGGGAAGTAGAACGAAGTAACTTTCGTGCGTCCAACGGGTGAAATTGTAATACGAACGCTCACTCGGTGATTTCCAATAGTGCATTTGAGAGCTTAACAGCTCGTATGCATACACAATCATCGGATACTTTTTAGATACATCGTAGTTATCAGGGTACAACAGCACACCGCTAAGCTCTCGTCCAGCTTCGTTTTTGAACTTTACTAGCTCCGTTTGACCGGTCGCGTACTCGCTTAAAAACGAATTGGTGTTAGATACCTGCTTCTTGTTGTTGAACGAAAGGTTACCAACATAAAAGTTCGGCGAACGCTGACGAATCTCTTCACGCCACATTAAGATGTCCGTCTGGCTTAACCATCCAGACGTCGAACTTATCGTATAGTAGCACTGCGTCATCATTCTCAAGCCAACCTCCGAATCCGAAGGGAGGTAGCAGTTTGTGCGTTTGCGCGTATACGTCTGATGTAGCGAGTATGGCCGCCGCGCAGGCTGCTTGTGTGATCAAACGCATTGGCTGGGTTCCTTTCTTGATGACGGCCTAGTTAAATCGAGGTTTATCATGGACGTTGTTTGTACAGCTTCTGATTCTGGCTTTTCAACACGGAGATCTAATCCTACGCATGCTCAACCCAAACTGTTTGATCTCACCCACTCAATGTACGCAGCTAATCCATCCGTAACATTCAACACGATAAGTTCAGGGAGCTCGTAAGGATGAATTGTAGGTAAGCTCTCCTTAAGTCGCGAAACTGCCTCGCTGGAAAGCTTCATTAACAAAACGTCTTCTTGATCTACGTTAACAGTGCCCTTCCATTGATATACCGACGTTGCCCCAGGAATAATATTCACACAAGCAACCACACCTCGGCTTACGAGTTCGGTAGCGATTCTTCTGGAGTCTGCGGCAGGCGAGGTGGTTATGGCCAGAACGATCTGCCCGTAGCTGTTAGCGGTATCAGTTTTCATGCGCTCCAAACTGGGTGTAGTGATCACGGTTCGCTACTTCTGCCATAGAATACGGGTAGAAGGAGCAGCGGCGGGGTTGTTCGCCGGCATGCTTTCCAACAGCTTCAATAGCTATGCCGAAATTGAGAAAAACTGCCGCCGGAAAACGGCGCGACGACTCTTCCAGTGCGGGTTCAGCCACCGCGTCTGATCAGCTAATCGTTCGTGGTGCGCGCGAACACAACCTGCGCAATATCGACGTCGCCATTCCGCGTGATCGGCTTACCGTCATAACCGGCTTATCTGGCTCTGGGAAGTCCTCTCTAGCGTTTGATACGATCTACGCGGAGGGGCAGCGCCGATACGTGGAATCACTATCGGCATACGCCAGGCAGTTTCTCGGGCTTATGGAGAAGCCAGATGTTGATTCTATCGAAGGGCTATCCCCTGCTATTTCGATCGAACAAAAGTCCGCCGGTCATAATCCGCGTTCTACCGTTGGGACCGTAACTGAGATCTACGACTACCTGCGCCTACTTTTCGCGCGCGCAGGTACTCCCCATTGTCCCGGATGCGGACGTGCGGTGCAGCGCCAAAGCCCTGTTCAAATCACTGAACAGCTTTTGCAGTGGCCTGAGGGAACTCGAATTGAGGTCCGCGCGCCGCTGGTGCAGGAACGTAAGGGTGAGTTCCGCGAACTTTTTGAAAGTGCACGTAAACAAGGGTTTGTTAGAGCGGTAGTCGACGGAGACGTAGTCGAGGTTGCCGACCCGCCGAAGCTCAACCGGAAGCTCAATCATTCTATCTCCGTTATAGTAGACCGTTTAGTCGTTCGCAGCGAAGACCGCTCGCGGCTAACCGACTCGTTGGAAACAGCACTCCGTTTGGCGGACGGCTTAACTGAGGTTGTTCGCTATGACAAAGAGGCGCCGGTTATAGAGCTGTTCTCCGAGCGATACGGTTGTCCAACATGTGGTATATCGTTACCAGAGCCTGAGCCGCGTCATTTTTCTTTTAACTCACCTTTCGGTGCGTGCCAAACGTGCAGCGGTCTGGGAACTACAAAAACTGTAAGCGAGTCGCTCATTCTGGGCGATCCGAGTATTTCTATTCTTGAGGGCGTTGTACTGCCGTGGGGAGAGCCAGACGGTTATTTACGTAAAGTGATTCTTCCCGGATTAGCAAAAGCATTGGAGTTTGACTTAAATGCACCGTGGGGGAAAATACCGGCAGCTGTACGACGTAAACTTTTGTACGGCGCTAGTGAACAGCCTGCACGCGCACGTTCTACGATTCGTAAAAGTGCGCGCAATGCTCGCACAACTAGCGGCAATTCTCAGGCTGCATGGGAAGGGATAATTTCTCACGTTCAGCGACGCTATGATGAGTCTAGCTCTGACGGTACTAGGTTTGAGTTGGACTCATTTATGGTCGCCGCGCCATGTCACGTATGCAATGGTCAGCGTCTTAAGTCAGAATCGCTTGCCGTTACGATTCATGGAAAGAACTTGGGCAGCATTGTAGAGCTAAGTGTCGCCGATGCGTTGGTGTTTTTCGATCAGGTTCCAGTGCGCGGTGAAGGTAAAGCAGGTTTAGATCGCGGTATTGCAGGCCCAATCCTTAAGGAAGTGCGCGAGCGTCTTCGTTTCCTTGTTGACGTAGGACTCGACTACCTAACAATGAATCGCAGCGCTGAATCCCTTTCGGGAGGGGAAGCTCAACGCATTCGTTTGGCTACTCAAATAGGTTCGCGTCTTGTAGGAGTGCTTTACATCCTCGATGAGCCAAGCATTGGTTTGCATCAGCGGGATAACGGCAAGTTGCTCGCAACACTTGAACAGCTGCGCGATCTTGGCAACACCGTAATTGTTGTTGAGCATGACGAAGAGACTATTACGAAGGCTGACCACATAATTGATCTAGGCCCGGGTGCTGGTAAGCATGGCGGAGAGGTTATCGCCGAGGGAACCGTTCAGGATATAATGAGCTCGAACAAGTCTGTTACGGGCGCGTACTTAACTGGCACGCGATCTGTCCCCATTCCCACTAATCGTAGACCATACAACCCGGACCGTGTCTTACGTGTAGAAGGTGCACGCGAGCATAATTTGCGCAACGTGACAGTAGAGTTTCCACTGGGTCTTTTCGTTGCCGTTACTGGTGTCTCCGGCTCTGGTAAGTCGACACTTGTAACAGATATTTTGCAGAAGACTCTTTCGCGGCAGTTCTATCGTGCGCGTGTTATTCCCGGACAACACGATAGGATTTCTGGGATGCAGCATTTGGACAAAATAATTGACATTGATCAAAGCCCCATCGGGCGCACCCCGCGTTCGAACCCTGCAACTTATACGGGAATTTTTACTCCGGTCCGAGAACTGTTTGCAGAGTTGCCGGAGTCAAAGATTAGAGGCTACGGACCGGGTCGATTTTCGTTCAACGTTAAGGGGGGACGGTGCGAAGCCTGCCAAGGCGATGGCTTGGTGAAGATAGAAATGCATTTTCTGCCGGACGTTTTCGTTCCATGTGACGTGTGCAAAGGCAAACGCTTTAATCGTGAGACATTAGAGGTGCGTTTTCGCGGTTTAAGTATCGCGGACGTGCTGGCACTAACTGTTGACGATGCGTGCGCTGTTTTCGAGAACCAACCGCGAATTTTGCCGAAGTTGCAAACAATGCGTGATGTTGGATTGGGTTATATACACCTAGGGCAGAGTGCCACCACACTTTCGGGTGGAGAAGCGCAGAGAATAAAGCTGTCTTCTGAGCTATCCAAGCGCGACACGGGGCGCACGCTATACATTCTTGACGAACCAACAACCGGTTTGCATTTCGAGGATGTCAGGGTATTGCTTGAAGTGCTTCACAAGCTCGTGGACCGTGGCAACACGATACTTGTTATTGAGCACAACCTCGACGTCATAAAAACAGCTGATTGGATCGTTGACCTTGGCCCTGAGGGCGGGATTCGAGGCGGTTCCGTTGTAGCGGCAGGTACCCCCGAACAGGTGGCTGCCGTTACGCAGAGTCACACGGGATTGTACCTAGGGCAATTGCTTAACAACGGGAAGGGGACTAGGTAAGGGCCTGCCTAACCGGTGCTATTGCAAGTGAACCAGTGTACAATCAATACCATGGTCTCACTTCTCGACATTATCGGCCCAGTAATGGTCGGGCCTAGCTCCAGCCACACCGCTGGAGCCTGCCGTCTCGGTTTGCTTGCCCGTTGTCTTGTTGGAGGTACACCCGAGAAAGCAACCATTGAACTCCACGGTTCATTTGCCCGCACTGGTGAGGGGCACGGGACCGATAAGGCAATTGTTGGAGGTCTTATGGGCTTTCGTCCTGATGACGAGAGACTACGCACCGCTCTCGAAATAATGGAGCGAGAGCAGCTCGACTACAGATTCGAGAAAACCACGCTCGGCGAGGATGCTCATCCCAACACGGTAAGAATCACACTTGAACGTGGTGAACGGCGGTCGCAAATGATGGGCGCTTCGCTCGGCGCGGGAAGAGTCGTAGTTAATGAGATTGACGGGTATCCAGTTGAAGTAACCGGCAATCTTCACACCGTTGTTCTTGTCGCAGAAGATATAAAGGGGTCGGTAGCGCGTATAACAACACTCCTTGCCGATGCAGAGGTAAACATCGCGACGTTGCGGCTTACAAGGAAAGAGCGCGGCGGTGACGCGTTTATGGTTATTGAGGTTGACGAGCAGCCTGGCGAGAGTGTGCGTGACGCGATCAGATCGCTCCCTTGGGTGAAATGGGCGTTTCGTTTAGACAAAGTGAGCGCGTAATGTATAGATCGCTTGCCGACGCAATAAGAGATGCTGAGTCGCGCGGCATTTCGCTTTCCTCGCTTGCACTTGAAACGGAGGCTCGTGATCAGGGGCGCCCCGTTAGCGAGATACGTGACGCACTACGTCGCGCGCTGGAAGTAATGCGCGAGGCAGTTGATAGAGGAATGGTGGGCGACCTTCGCAGTACGTCTGGTTTAGTTGGTGGCGATGCTGCGAAACTGCGTACTGGGCCGGATGGACCACTGGCCGGAACGCCATTTCGAGACATTCTTGCACGCGCTTTAGCGGTTCAGGAAGTGAATGCCGCTATGGGGGTTATAGTTGCGGCGCCAACGGCTGGTGGTGCTGGAGTCTTACCAGCTGTCCTAACAGGGCTAGCCAAGTCAAAAGGGATAGACGACGAGCGCCTGATTGATGCCCTTGCCACCGCTGGTTTAATAGGAGCGGTGGTCGCCGATCGAGCATCGTTGTCAGGCGCTGAGGGCGGTTGCCAAGCGGAAACAGGAGCCGCCGCCGGAATGGCCGCGGGGGCAGCGACAGAAATGCTGGGAGGAACGCCGAGGCAGGCTGGTCATGCCACTGCTTTGGCTCAGCAGGGAACACTGGGGCTCGTTTGCGACCCGTTGGGGGGGCTAGTAGAGCTGCCCTGTGTGTTTCGCAATGCTACAGGTGCTGCAATTGCACTGGCCGCAATAGAAATGGCCATGGCCGGAGTCGAGTTCCTTATCCCCGTAGACGAAGTGATTGATACCATGGGGGAAATTGGTAAAGACATGGATGTGCGCTATCGCGAGACTGCTGGTGGTGGGCTCGCAGCTACTCCTACCGGCAGAAGACTTGCGCGCGAGCGGCTATACGAACTGAAGCGCGCACCGTGACCACACCATAACATTGAAGCTTCACAGTTTAGCCAGCATTTTTACGCTCGCATCAACTATATGCGAAACGTCAGGCTATGACACTCCGTACGGACCAGAATCAGCCACCTAAAGGAACTGCATCATGATCACGCGCGAAGACGTCGAAAGTTTTTTAGATCGCCTAGGCGCCGAAGGTGCCACCTACAAAGAAGTCGAGAATGGTCTCTGGCTCGTTAGGCCGGGAGGAGCGTTCGATTTTGAAGTAGTTGTTACTCATAACCCTCCCGTTCTTCTGTTGAGGGTAAACGTTATGCCCGTTCCAACAAATCAAGGGGAACTGGCTACACTAAGCAGGCGTTTGTTAGAACTCAACGCAACCGATCTGTTACACGGCTCTTATGGCATAGATGGTGATGCCATCGTTCTTACTGAAGCTCTCGAACTCGCACATCTCGACTTCGAAGAGTTTCTCGCTTCTTTCGAAAGTATGACCCTCTCACTCACGTCGCATTTGCGCGAGCTTGCGGCCTTTCGCGAGGCTCACTAATCATGGGCATTTTCGATCGCCTTTCAACGCTCATTAAGTCAAACCTCAACGACCTGATCTCTTCTGCGGAAGATCCGGAGAAGATGCTTAATCAGATCATCGTTGACATGCGAAACCAACTTGCTCGTGCTAAACAGCAAGTAGCTGCGGCTATCGCCGACGAGAAGCGTTTAAAAGATCAGGCAGACTCAGAGTTTAAGCTTGCAGACGATTGGGACAAGCGTGCAATGCTTGCTGTGCAAGAGGGACGCGATGATCTCGCCAAGCAAGCACTAATGCGCGGTCAGGAACATCTCGAGCATGCGCAGCAGCTAGCAACAACATGGGAACAGCATAGACTCGAGACAGAGAAGCTTAAGCAGTCGCTGCGCGATCTTAACGACAAAATCGAAGAGGCAAAGCGTAAGAAAAATCTGTTGCTGGCGCGCCAACGTCGTGCAGAAGCACAGGCTCGTATTTCGCAAACCATGTCGGGGCTTTCTGACAAGTCTGCTTTCGAAGCGTTTGCGCGAATGGAAGAGAAAATCACCACGAACGAACGTCAGCTTCAGGCCGCTCAAGAAATCGACGAAGAGTTCAGCGGCGATAGACTCGCCGGTGAGTTTAAGCAGTTGGAGCGCTCTGCCGGAGGTGCGAGTGCCGATCAGCAGTTACTGCAGCTCAAGCAGCGTATGGGTATACTCGCGTCTGGTACTCCTGCAGAATCACGCAGGCTAGCTGCTGGCGCCCCGCAAGAAGAAACTGTGCAGGAGGTAGGTAAGCTTCAGTCGGGAGAAGAGAAGAAAACCGGCGAAGCGGAGCTTATTGCAGAGATAGAAGGGCTTCGCGACATCCACCCCAGGTCATGACACGCAGATTTTTAATTTTGGCCGAAGGTAACTTTGGCCCTCAGTCGTCTAAAACGGCTAACGCAGCTATCCGATACATCCCCGACGAAGTTGTCGCTGTTATCGACTCTTCCTCTAAGGCTCAAACCGCAGCCGACGTACTAGGCTTTGGTGAGAACGTGCCGATCGTTGCGAGTTTCGAAGAAGGGATGCGGTACAACCCCACGGCACTCCTTATTGGAATTGCGCCGCCAGGTGGTCAGTTCCCTGCTTCTTGGCGAGCGCTTGTGCTTAACGCTTTGAAAAGCGGACTCGACGTATGGAACGGCCTTCATACTAAGCTCAACGACGATGCTGAGTTCGCAGCCGCAGCGACTGCATCCTCCGCTACAATTCACGACCTACGCACGCCGCCTGCAGATATAGACGTTGCAAGGGGAAGAGTACGTGAGCTAGACGCTACGGTTGTACTAACGGTTGGTACCGACTGTAACATCGGTAAAATGACAACTCAGCTTCAGATACGTGATGCGGTAGCTGGGTATGGTCATAAAGTTGCTTTTGCTGCGACTGGTCAAACCGGGATATTAGTCGAAGGGAGCGGTATAGCTGTTGATGCTGTTATCGCAGATTTTATCGCAGGTGCAGCAGAACGTCTAACTATCGAGGCAGCACGCGCGAACAGCGCTGACATAGTTCTCGTCGAAGGACAAGGATCGATTATTCACCCATCTTATTCAGGTGTTACTGTAGGTTTGTTGCACGGTTCGTTACCGCACGCCATGGTGCTTTGCGCACAACCTTCGCGTGAAGTCGTTAATCACAACGAATGGTTGCCAATTCCGTCTCTCCCTGAGATGGTGCGCATGCATGAAGCGCTCGCTGCACCGCTACGTAGTGCTAAGGTCATCGCGTTGGCGCTCAACACCTACGATATGAGTCATGAGGAAGCTGTTGCTGCAATTAGTAAGGCGACAGCGGAAACAGGGTTGCCGTGCACAGACCCAGTTCGTTTCGATGCCGCTCCAATTGCTAACGCGATATCTGAGTTCCACAAGGCTCGCACGTTAGCGAGTTAGGTTTTCTTGTGCTGCTACCGCGACGTGCTGTTGTGTAACGTCGCGGTAGCGGTAACAAGTGAGTGAGGCGGTAAAGGGTGAAGTGTAGTGGTAACAAGTGAAGTGTAGTGGTAACGTAGTTACGAATGAATCAGTTAGGCTTGCCGCATGGCGTTAAAGGCAGACACTCTCATAGCGCTCGACAACGTTTCCCTCTCTATTTCGGCGGGTATAGAAGGGAAAGGTCTTTGTAGTGTACGTTTGCTCGAATCGGTTTCGCTTTCCGTTAATCGTGGCGAACTGCTAATTGTCGATAGCGGTGATGAGAAAGGCGGCAAATCAATACTTCAAGCTCTAAATGGTGTATCGCTAAAGCATAGTGCGTCTAAGGGAAATAGGTTTGCAGTTAGTCCGCTTGAGGTTCACCGTGGTGCAGTTCCAACTTTAGCTATCTCTCAAATTGCTTGTGCATGGCAGTTGGCCACTCTAACCGGACGAATGTCAGTTTGCGGTGTACGTAAACCTTGCCCGCGCGTTTACCTCTTGCGTGTCGACGACAAGCTAAGTTGCACGCCCAATCACATACAACGTTGGTACGACTGGGGGCTAAAGCAACGGCTTTCCAACTTCGCCATGGTGGTCGTTGGGAAAGGCGTTTTCCGGCATTCGTATGGCGTACGCAGCGGCGCCAACTCGTCCGCGCTTGTGCTTAAGGAGGGTTCAGTAGACTCGGCGGTCGCTACCGATTCGCCCCATATCGTATGCCCTTCGGTTAGGAGAATTGTGTTGCGGGGTGGAAGAATAGAGAGTTCCGAAGAGCATTTCCTACAGCCACTTGATATAGCTGGAAATGCCGCTGGCTAAGCGAGCAATTACATTTAGGCAACTCAAACGCAAACCCGCCGGATTCGCTTCATGCATACATTCCGTTTGTTCAATACACTCACTCGTACCGTTGAGCCGTTCGCGCCAGCCGACGGCACAACCGTGCGTATGTATACATGTGGACCTACTGTCTACAATCCGGCGCATTTAGGAAACTTCAGAACGTTCTTGTTTGAAGACCTAATGCGTCGAGCGCTGCGTCTAGCAGGATGGAAGGTCCAGCAGGTAATGAACCTCACAGACGTAGACGACAAAATCATCCGCAAAGCTGCGGCGACGGGAACTTCAATTACTGATGTAACCGAACCGTTCACCGAGCTCTTTCACACCGATCGCAGGTATCTGCGTATCGAAGATGCGGAGATGTATCCGAAGGCGACTGAGCACATACCAGAAATGATTGCGCTCGTCGAACGTTTGGTAAACAATGGCGTGGCTTACGTAGCAGACGATGGGTCGGTGTATTTTGCGATCGACAAGTTCGCTGACTACGGCAAGCTGTCACAACTCGAGAAACGGGAATTACGATCGGGTGCGCGCGTCGCTCAGGACGATTACGCAAAAGAGAATGCTCAGGATTTTGCGCTTTGGAAGGCCGCCAAAGATGAGGATGAGGCGACTGGTGCAGCCTGGGACTCGCCATGGGGGAGGGGGCGCCCAGGTTGGCACCTAGAATGCTCGGCGATGGCTATGAAGTACTTAGGTGAAACGTTCGATCTGCACGCAGGCGGAATAGACCTGATATTCCCACATCATGAAGATGAGATAGCGCAGTCCGAGGCAGCAACGGGAAAGACTTTTGCGCGTTGCTGGTGCCACGGTGAGTTCCTCCTCACCGACGGTGCAAAAATGGCTAAGCGTGTAGGCAACGTCGCTAACGTTGTTGAGCTGCGCGAACAAGGGATTAGTGGCACTGTGTATCGCCACTTCGTATTCAGCGCACATTATCGCAAGCAGCTTAACCTTAGCGAAGACTCGCTCGAACAGTCGCGCGCAGCCGTGCGTCGTATAGCGGCGTTTGCGCGCAGGCTTGCTGAAGTAAAGGCGGGGCCGGCTTCGTTGGCGGACGCGGCTACGCGAGCAGAACAAGCCTTTGTGGCAGCGTTGTTTGACGACCTAAACGCACCCGAAGCTATGGCCGCCCTCTTCACGTTTATTAGCGAAGTCAACCGCGACCTAGACGCCGGAGGCGACGATGTCGCAGCGCTCGATCGGGCCCGAGCCGCATTTCGCCTCATGGATGGCGTACTTGACCTAGTACCCGAAGAAAGTGCTGACAATGACCTATCTGCATGGGTTGAGGAACGGCTTAGCGCTAGAAAGGCCGCTCGTGAGCGACGCGACTTCGCCGAAGCAGATGCAATTCGCGCAGAACTCACTAATAGGGGGATCGCAATCGAAGATTCGGCCGCCGGTACGCGCTGGAGTCGAACTTAAGCGGCAGTGCAACTTGACTGGCAGCGATGTGCCCGTCTATTCTACGAGTCTTGCCTAAAACGCGCTTTTACAGGTGACGCGGCAAGTTCGCTGACGTAGCTCAGCTGGCAGAGCAGCTGATTTGTAATCAGCAGGTCGCCGGTTCGATCCCGGCCGTCAGCTTCTGCCGACTTAACTGTCGGCAGTGAAGGTGGGGTACTCAAGTGGCCAACGAGATCAGACTGTAAATCTGACGGCGCAAGCCTTCGAAGGTTCGAATCCTTCCCCCACCATCGTTGTATTTCTTGAAAAGTGCGGCTCATCTTTTCTACTCGGCCTTAAAACGGGGGGTATCATGCTACGTGTCGCAACGCTGTCCTTTGCGATAGTACTGCTTGTCTTTACCGCGTGTAGCCCCAGCAGTAGCGATGTCCCCAATGCCGATTCACAAGCCTCGTTCGAGGAACTGCAGGAGCGGGGCAAGAGCGCAATGGGTGTAGATCAGTACACGTCTACGCATCTTTTTGACGCGCTACCCGACGGTGGGCGTATAGAGTTGCAGCGCGATTCTGCCGATTCTGCTGGTGTCGCTACAGTTCGAGCGCATCTCGCCGATATAGCTAAGCTGTTTAAGGCGGGTGATTTTCGTATTCCCGGCATCGTGCACAATATAGAAGTCCCGGGAACCAAGGTTATGGCAGAACGTAAAGATCATATCGCGTATTCCTACTCCGATTTGCCTCGCGGAGGGCAGGTACGTATAACGACGACGGACGCTGAGGCCATTAAGGCAATACACGAGTTTATGGCGTTTCAGCGTTCCGATCATAGGGCAGGTGGCCACGAGCATTGAAGTTGGCCTTTACGCGTTGCCGCGCTGGCTATAGTTTGCGTGTTCCTTGCGGGAGTAGCTCAGTTGGTAGAGCGCTAGCCTTCCAAGCTTGATGTCGCGGGTTCGAGTCCCGTCTCCCGCTCTTTGTTCTATGTACAACCCGTTAGCCTGAGCTAGGCTGGCGGGTTTTGCGTTTAGGCGATACAACATGAAGAAACTACGCATACGCAGAATCTTAAGGTTGGTGACAATGTCATTCATTCTACGCTACTCAGTTGAGCGACAGTCTCAAGGATCCGTCGCAGATGGCTGCTGCTACTGGTTCGCGCTGTCAAGGTGATATGTGTATGTTCGGTGATGTCCATTATGGGGGAAGTAGTTTTAAACGGACCACTGCAGCGACCGCCTTTACTCGTTTTTATAGTTCCTCTTTTGATTATCGGACCGGTGTATGCTGGCATACGTCATCTCTTTGCACCTCCGTTCCGCATTTAGTTTCACAAGCTCAGAGCGGTGTTATTCTTATTCGCAGCAGTACAGTTGGCATAGCGTAGTTTCATGGCTCGATCGAAATCACAACCAATCTCCATGCAACAAATAGTATGAAACGCGTGCTCGGGTTTTTGCTCAATCTCATTCTGCTTCTCAGTATCATCCCCACGCTCATATTCGGCTTACTGTTGTGGATAGGAACTGGCGAGCCAGACTTTTCTTTGGAATATGGATTGAACGTGCTTTATCTAACGCTATCTGCATTCGTGGTATGGCATCTGTTTGTTTGGGAGCACCGTATTGAGATTCACCGAAGGTGGGTATTGTTTGTGGTACGATGTGTAAAAGCCGTTTGGATATGCTCCGCTGTATTTCTAGTTTCCGGCTTTTCTCCGCATGAAATGATTGGGCGATCACTGCTCGTTGCCGCAATTCCTTTCCTATTAGGAGGCGCGGCTTATGCTGGTATACGTCATCTCTTTGCACCTCCATTTCGCATTTAGGCTGCGATAATGCAAAGGTTGCCTGCTGCAAGTATATTCGCTGAACGGGCATAGTTGGTTACCCGCCTCCGCCCCCCCCCCGCACGTCCCCTTCGCGTCCTCCTCTTCCTCACGTGTTGCCGCACCGCCGCTTCCCGAGTTCCGTTGGCAGGCGCGGCCAGACTCTACAGCGAAGCTATGAATAGAGCATACCTCACTCTCGCTACACTCTGCGTCGCCGCACTTACGGCGTTTGCGGATGACAGTCGCGCAATGCAGTTAAGTACAACCGACATGCGCGTGCCAAAGGATTTCAAACTAGACCTACTGTACAACGTACCGGGCGAGTCCGAAGGTTCATGGGTGGCAATGTGCGTAGATCCCCAAGGCCGCCTAATCGTTAGTGATCAAAACGGTAAGCTATACCGTGTGACGCTTCCTTCTGTTGACAGGAGTGGGCCGATTAGACCGGAACCAATTGACCTCGATATTGGTGGTGCGCACGGTTTGTTACATGCATTTGGTAGCCTGTATGTGATGGTGAACGAGGGAACGCGTCCACATGGCCTGTATCGCGTGCGCGATACTAATGGCGACGATCGCTACGACGACGTTCAACTGCTAAGACAGATGGATATTTCTGGAGAGCATGGAGGACACTCTATCGTTTTGTCGCCTGATGGCAAATCGCTGTATGTGGTGGTAGGTAACCAGAGTACGCTCACGCAGCTTAGCTCATCACGCGTGCCTAGGGTGTGGAGTGAGGACAATCTGTTGCCTCGTATTCCAACCGGCTTTATGGATAACTCTCTTGCCCCGCAAGGTTGGATTGCACGTACAGATCCGGATGGTAAAGAATGGGAACTCATTGCTGCTGGATTTCGAAATCAATTCGATGCTGCGTTCAATCGCGCTGGCGAGCTCTTCACATACGATGCAGATATGGAGTGGGACATAGGTGCTCCTTGGTACCGCCCAACGCGAATTAATCACGTCATTAGTGGTGCGGAGTTCGGTTTTAGAAACGGTTCAGGTAAATGGCCAGAGTATTTCATAGACAGTTACGGTGCAGTCGTAAACGTTGGTTTAGGCTCACCGACTGGAGTAACCTTTGGATACGGTGCAAAGTTTCCCGCAAAGTATCAAGAAGCACTTTTCGTAGCAGACTGGAGCTTTGGTAAGATAAGGGCAATTCACCTCACCCCGTCGGGTGCAACCTATCGAGCACAAATCGAAGAGTTCCTTAGTGGACAACCACTTGCCGTTACTGATCTTGTTGTGAATCCCAAAGACGGCGCTATGTACTTCGCGGTAGGCGGGCGTAAAAGCCAGTCGGTACTTTATCGTTTAAAGTATGTTGGGAAAGAGGCAACAACGCCGAGTAGACATGATAACAGGTTGGCCGACCGACGGGCGCTACGAAAACAACTAGAAGCGTTTCACGGAAGCCGAAATCCTAGAGCGGTTCAAACAGTGTGGCCATATCTTGCTCACGACGATCGCACGCTACGGTTCGCCGCACGCACCGCGCTTGAATGGCAGGATGTTTCGCAGTGGCGCGAACGCGCACTCACTGAACGCGCTCCAAGAACTGCTATCGCAGCAATCGTTGCGTTGGCTCGTGTTAGCGGCAAGGATGAACTGCATCGAGCCGCCAATGAGCCACGTGGCAACCGAGCGTTGCAAGAGCGCATGATCGGTTCGCTAAACCGTATTGCATGGGCGCAGTTGCCTACCGCCGATAGGTTAGACCTGCTAAGAGCTTACTCGCTTGTGTTCACAAGACTTGGCGATCCGAGCGAAACAACGAGGCGATCACTTCTTACCCGATTCGATCCACTGTTCCCTGCTGGCCAGCGTGATGTAAACATTCAACTGGCGAACCTGCTTGTGTTCCTTCAATCGCCCACAGTCGCAGCTAAAGCAATGACTGTGTTTCGAAATTCAAATACGCAGGAAGAGCAGATTGATTACGCGCTAGCACTGCGGCTACTTAAGTCGGGTTGGACTACACCGCTACGCGAAGAGTACTTTCGCTGGTTTGCAACAACCGCTGCTTCATACCGAGGAGGTAATACCTTCGACAGAGCGCTAGCTACGATTAAGAGTGACGCAGTTAGTAACCTCACTGCTACTGAACGCGTTGCGCTCAAATCAGTAATTGACATGAAGCCAGAATCAAGATCGCCGCAACAAGCTTTGGCTTCTCGTTCATTCGTCAAAGACTGGACAGTAGATGAGTTGGTTCCGGTGGTAACAAGGGGAATCACGCGTGGTCGCAACTTTGATCGTGGGCGAAATCTTTATAGCGCTGTAGCGTGTGCAGCATGTCACGGCTTCGCCGGCAACGGAGGTTCCATTGCTCCAGATCTAACAGCTGTTGCAGGCCGATTCGGAGTGCGTGACTTGCTCGAAGCGATTGTCGAGCCCAACAAGGCGATAAGCGATCAGTATGCAGCGGTTGTAATACGCAAAAGGAACGGCGAGGTAGTTACTGGACGTGTAGGAAACCTTAGCGGTCCTCGCATTAGCGTTGTAGAGAACATGCTGGAGCCTGGTAAGTTTACCGACATCATGCGTACAGATATCTCGTCTATAGAAACGTCGAAAGTATCCATGATGCCGCGAGGTCTATTGAATAGTCTAAAGCCTGAGGAGATACAGGATCTGATTGCGTATATGCTTTCAGGTGGCGACTCCAAACACCGGATGTTCAGATGAAAAGAACAAAGCTTATAACTCTAAGCGCAGTCGCGTACTTCTTAGTTGCAGGAACTTCGTTGGTTAGCGCTCAAGAGTTCGTTCCTATTTTCGACGGTAAGTCGCTTAACAATTGGGACGGGGATCGTGATTTTTGGCGAGTTGAGAACGGCGTCATAGTCGGTGAGAGCTCGGCTGAAAAACGTCTTACTCAGAACACCTTTCTCATTTGGCGCGGCGGTACACCGGCCGATTTTGAGCTGAAAATTGAGTATCGCATATCTCCAAATTCGAATAGCGGCGTGCAGTACAGAAGCAGCGTTGTGCCAAATGCTGGTCAATGGGCAATGAAGGGGTATCAGGCCGACATCGACGGAGAGAACCGGTACTCGGGTCAGATATACGAGGAAAGGGGGCGCGGTTTTCTAGCTATGCGCGGATCGTTCACGCGCGTAGCACACGCGTCGGCAGGCGGAAGAACGTCGATAGGGACCTTTGGCGAAGACAGCGCCTTAAAGGCACTTCTCAAGCCCAACGACTGGAATACTCTACATATCGTCGCTCGAGGGGGTACGGTGATCCAGGTGGTTAACGGTAGGGTGATGAGCGCCATTATCGATGAAGACCAACAAGGAAGAGCCCTTAGTGGCCTGCTGGGGCTCCAGATACACACCGGTCCGCCAATGAAGGTTGAGTTCCGCAACGTTATGCTAAAAACCTTGTAGCCGCGGATGAACTTCTCGTAATTTATTGTACGCTACTAACAGTTCGTTCAGTATTGACTGAACGAACTGAATGAACTAGAATGTACGTATGACCACTTCTCTCGAAGGTTCTGCATCCGAGTATATCGAGTACATGGGGCGCATTTGCACCACCCATGGGTTACCTCGTATTGCTGGACGCATACTCGGCTACCTCACTCTTCAGGATAAGCCTGTTAGTCTCGATTTTCTTGCAACGGCGCTGGGAGTAAGTAAAGCCAGTGTTAGTAGCGATACTCGAAGACTTGAACAAATGAATCTCGTCGAACGGGTCAGCTTGCCCGGTGATAGGCGTGATTACTACGTCATAGCAAGCGATATGCTGGAGCAGCTTCTCGAGATCAAGCTGCAGGAGCTTGAACTCATGCAGCTTGCAATTGGAAGAGCTTGCGAACTTCCTGATACCTCCGACGCAGTGCGACAGCGCCTAACAAAGTTTGGCAATTTCCAGCGTCGGATTAATAACGAACTGCTCGAACTGCTTCGCGCACATCGGCGCGACAATCCTCCGCGGGCGTTGCGTTCAACCACACTGTGACATCGATGATGTTGCGTTCCTTTATAGCGTTCTCTGGAGTCGCGGTAGCTGCATTTACCGTGACAACCCATGAGCTGCAAGCGCAAGCGCGCTCTGCTAGTAGTACAGACACTATCTCTCTAAGTCTAGAACAAGCGTTGCTTCGATCGCGCGGCGAAAGCCAAGAAGTACGTCTTGCTCGTTCTGAGATCGATCTCGCCAGCGCGCAAGTTAAGGCCGCACGAGCCGGTGCGCTTCCACAGATAAGTGGATCTATTAACTACACGCGCACATTCGATTCTCCTTTTCGAACCGAAGGGATTTCCATCCCCGATTCGATGCGATTCGATCCCGATAATACTCTGCCGCTAGAAGATCGCGTACGGTATCTCGAAGAAAGGGTGCCGAGTGCGGGATTAGGTGGAATTGGTTCACTTTTCGGTAGTTTGCCGTTCGGTCAACAGAACTCATACATAGCAGCACTGTCAGGTTCGCAGCCTCTTTATGCTGGGGGGCGCGTTGGAGCTGCGCTTCGCATAGCAGACGAATATAAGGAAGCTGCGCGCCACGGCTTAACCGAGCAGCTCGCAGAGATAGAATTACAAACGCGCACTTCGTACTTACATGCACTGCTCGCGCAAGAACTCGAACGCATTGCAGCAGCGGCCGTTGTGCAAGCTGAAACGTTTCTCTCGCAAGAGAAACTGCGCGAAAGCGCTGGTACGTCGTCCGAACTAAACGTTCTTCGTGCTGAGGTCTCTCTTGCAAACCTTCAACCGCAGTTCGTACAAGCTCAGAACGCTGCCCTGCTTGCAACGCTCGATTTGAAACGTCTGGTCGATATCCCAATGTCGCAGCCGTTGCGTTTGACTACTGCTTTAGTGCCTCCAACTCAACAGGAGTTGGCAGACGTTCATGTAGATGCGTCATCTTTACTGTCGCGCCGCGCCGCTGTGCAGGCCGGAGAACGACAGGTGGCTATTCGAGAACAGCAGGTGAAGATAGCACAATCTGGCCATCTTCCATCTGTTGATCTGCGAGTCAACTACGGACGTCAGCTGTTCCCAAGTCGCATCTTTGATTTGGGAAATCAAAGATGGCGTACTGACTTCACTGCGGTAGTTGGCGTAAGTGTTCCAATTTTCTCCGGCTTCCGTACTCAGGCCGACGTGCAACAGGCACGCGTTCAGTTGGAGCAGGAGCGACTACGACTGACGCAGCTTCGCGAGAATGTTCTGCTGCAGTATGAACAAGCAACAAGTGAGAAGCGGCAAGCTGCATCGCAGGTTACGGCGCGTCAACGCACTGTAGACCAAGCGCAACGTGTTCACGATCTCACGGTTCTTCGCTACGACCAGGGATTGGCAACTCAGTTGGAAGTGTCTGATGCACGGTTATCGCTTCTTCAGGCACGCACCAACTACGCACAAGCTCTCTCTGACTTCTACCTCGCTGCCGCTGGTGTATCACGCGCCATGGGTGGCCCTGCGCAACTTCGCCCATGACATCCCTCATTCACATGTCTCAAACCTCAGCTAAACCGATGCGCAGGACAAAAGTAGTTTCGCGCTTCACTGTAGCGGCATTCGCTGCACTCGCCATCAGTGCAACTGCCTGCTCTCCGTCAGGAGATGCAGCCGTTGATTCAACAGCGGTTGGGCCGCGCGCACTTGTGCTTGCTGAACGCGACATAGTTACGGCTACAGTTGCAGATGTAACGTCCGGAGCAATGTTAAGCGGTGCGCTAGAACCTGCGCAGAAGGCGACAATCACAGCTCAGGTTCCTGGCACATTGGGTTCCATTTCCGTTGATCGCGGCTCGCGTGTTGTTAGAGGTCAGCGCTTAACAACTATTCGCGCCGAGGGTGTCCGAAGCCAAGCTGCGGGTGCACAGGCGGCTATTGCTGCGGCAGAAGCTCAGCTTGTGGTGGCTCGTACTCAACGTGATGCAATGCGTCGTTTGCACGAAGCTGGTGCGGCGTCACGGGTAGACTTGCAAAACGCGGAAGCTGCTTATGCGGCTGCTGAGGCTCAGGTAGCAGCAGCTAGTGCTCAGGCATCGGCGACAAACGAAATGGCGGGTTTCACTAACATTGAAGCTCCCATCACTGGCGTCGTTAGCAACAGAGCTGTCGAACCTGGCGAAGCAGTTCGTGTTGGCGATCCAATTCTTACAATCGTCAATTCGTCCACTCTTGAGCTCGCCGGACGTATTCCTGTTGACGAGGCAGGTTCGGTTCGTGTGGGGCAAGCAGTAACCTTTAGACTTGATGCGTTCCCCAATCGCGAGTTTCGCGGAACAGTATCGCGTAAGGATCCGACAGCTGATCCTGCAAGTCGACAAGTAGGTGTGTATGTATCGCTCCCGAACTCAAACGGTGAGATCACGGCAGGTCAGTTTGCTCGTGGACAGGTAGTTGGCCGTCGTATCGATGGAGCTGTAACCGTTCCTTTTACAGCGGTTCAGGGTAGTGGAGACAACGCGGTGGTCTTTGTAGTTGAGGCTAACCGATTAGTGCGTAGACCGGTGACGATTGGTCCTCGAGACGAGGCGAAGGGATCGGTAGGTATAACCGCTGGTTTGGTCGCAGGTGATCGCGTTCTTCTACGTCCGACATCGTCAGTAGCCGACGGACAGGCAATTGTCATATCATCTGATAAGCCAGCAAACACTCCAGCAAGCCCCGCGTCATCTAACGCAACGGACTCTGTAAGGTCTAACTAATGCAAACTTCAAAACAGAGTTCCGACAACGAAGACAGCGCGCGTAACGCGACGGGCTTGAGTGGCGTAGCCATTCGTCGCCCGGTGTTTACTGCGATGGTGATGTTCGGACTAATCGTGCTCGGCCTGTTTAGCTTTCGCCGACTAAGCATCGATCAGTTTCCTTCGGTTGATATTCCCGTTGTAGTTGTTCAAACAACGTACCTAGGTGCGAGTGCAGCTACTGTCGAGCGCGAAGTAACCGAACGCATGGAGCAGGCCTTTAATCCAGTCGAAGGTGTAGACCGAATTACGTCGCAGTCGCTCGAAGGCGTTTCTATAGTTGTGGTTGAGTTCGAGCTTACTCGCAATGCTGACGTCGCGTCGCAAGACATTCGTTCAAAGATAGAAACCATTCGTCGAGATCTCCCGGCAGAAATAGATCCGCCTATCGTACAGAAGTTCGATCCGGCGGCGCAGCCAATTATTTCGTTGGCACTCGCGTCGGAATCGGTGCCATTACCGCAACTCACGGCGCTCGCGGATGAGGACATAAGACGTGCGTTAGAAAACGTGCAAGGTGTTGGTGAGGTACGTATTGCCGGCGGGCTAGAACGTGAAATTCGTGTCAATCTTCATGCGGACAAGCTGCGGGCTACAGGTGTTTCCGTTAATGAGATTAACAACGCATTGCGTTCACAGAACCTCGAGTCTCCTGCTGGTCGTTTGGAGCGTGGTGCAACGGAAACGCTTGTTCGCATAACAGGTCGAATAACAGACCCTGCACAGTTCGCCGACATAATCGTTGCCAATAGGTCGGGCACTCCTGTTCGCCTACGCGATGTTGCTGACGTAGAAGAAGGGACAGAAGAGGAAAGATCTATTGCTTTGGTCGACGGCAAACGGGCAGTCTCACTGGACATCCTCAAAATTTCCGGTGCTAATACAGTTGAGGTTGCGGATGGTGTGGGAGAAGCAATAGCCGAATTGCGTCAAGTTCTGCCGGCAGGAGTTGAGCTACAAGTTGTACGCGATAACTCTGTAACCATACGTCGATCGGTGAACGACGTTGTGCACGAACTCGTACTGGGCGCGATTCTCACTATTGTGATCGTGATGCTCTTTCTTAACGATTGGAAGGCAACGGTCATCACGTCACTCGCGCTACCAGTATCGGTGATATCCTCGTTCGTGCTAATGGGAGCACTAGGCTTCACGCTAAATGTTCTCACGCTCATGGCACTGTCGCTGTCAATTGGTATTTTGATTGACGATGCGATCGTTGTTATCGAGAACATCGTACGACATCGTGAAAACGGAGAGGGGTATAAAACGGCTGCTGCTAAGGGTACGAGCGAAATTCAGCTCGCAGTACTCGCTACCACGCTATCAATCGTGGCCGTGTTTGTTCCCGTCGCCTTTATGGGTGGCATTATTGGGCGTTTCTTCTTCCAGTTCGGTTTGACGGTAGCCTGGGCCGTTCTGGTGTCGCTGTTCGTGTCGTTCACTTTAACTCCCATGTTGGCTGCATGGTGGGGCGTTGATCCACACTCAGCAAGCAATCACAGTGGCGGTAACCCTATTACGAGAGTTATCACCAAGTTTAACGTGGCTTTCGATCGGCTTGGAGAGCGTTACCGCTCTGTAATTACTTGGTCGCTTAAGCATCGCAAGTCTACCATCGCACTTGCTGGTGCATCTTTCGTCGGCGCGTTCATGCTCTTTCCATTAATTGGGGGAGGGTTCATGCCAGAGTCTGACGACTCAGAGTTCATCGTGCAGTTTGAGGCACCTGAAGGTTCTAGCCTTTCTTACACTCGCCAGAAAGCAGAACAGTTAGAAGGCGTTTTGCGATCAATTGACGGTGTTGCTTACACGTACACAACTGTAGGTGCTGGTGCAGCTGGTACGGTCACGGCAGGTGACGTCTATGTGCGTCTAACTCCGTCGGGTGAACGTCAGCTAACTCAGCAGCAAATGATGGAACGTGCGCGCGAAGTTCTATCACCTATATACGGTGTTCAGGTCGCGGTCCTTGCCGCGGGTGGAGTTGGCGGTGCGCAGGCGCCTCTTTCAATTGATATTCGTGGTGCCGACGTAGATGAGTTGCGGCGACTCTCTAATCAAGTCGCAGCAAAGATGCGTGCGATTCCCGGGGTTGTTGATGTTCAAACAAGTTTGAACGATCCACGTCCCGAGTTTCGCATAGACGTGCGTCGTGATGTAGCGAACGAAGTGGGACTCGATGTCGCACAAGTCGCTGCAACGGTTCGTCCGTTCCTAGCGGGACAGGAAGTTACAAGGTGGGAGGATCCGACAGGTGAGGAACGCAATGTTGTTGTGCAGGCACCGGTCGGCATGCGCTTGTCTGTGCAGGATCTTGCTTCGCTACCAGTAGCAACGATGCGTAGAGCCGCGGACGGAGCCGCAATCACTCTACCGCTGGGTGACGTCGCATCTATCGAAGAAGGGACGGCGCCAGCACAGATTGATCGTCAACGGATGAAACGTGTAGCTAGCGTAACGGCAGGTACTTCATCCGATCTGTCGATCTCTGAAGCCTCAGCCGCAATTCGCGAGCAGCTCGCGTCAATTGAGATGCCGCCAGGCTATAGCGTACAACTCGGCGGCGAGACTGAGCAACTAGAGGAAACAGGTGGATATGTTGTCGAAGCTATCGTTCTCGCGGTGGTACTCATCTTCCTGATTCTCGCATCACAGTTTGAATCTTTGACGCAGCCGTTCGCGATTATGTTATCGCTTCCGTTGTCGCTAATTGGTGTGTTACTCGCACTACTTATCACCGACGACACGCTTAACATGATGTCTATGATCGGTGTTATTCTGTTGTTCGGGTTAGTAACGAAGAACGCGATTCTTTTGGTGGACAACGCCAACGAACGACGTGCGCGCGGAGTAGACCGTTTTACGGCTCTTGTTGACGCAGGCGTAGTGCGACTTCGCCCAATCATGATGACTACGCTGGCCATGATTGCAGGCATGATGCCTATTGCGCTCGCACTCGGCGAGGGCGGTGGTTTCCGTGCACCGATGGCACGCGCTGTAATCGGTGGTTTGATTACGTCGACGCTTCTTACGTTGGTGGTAGTACCAGTTGCGTACGCCTATTTTGATGACGCAAGTAACTGGATCGCCAAGAAGTTTCGTGGCAAGCAAGTAGCAACGCCGCATACCCCTGTAACTCCCTCCACGTAGGTCTAGGATGTTTAGCAAAGCCAAGCTTACCGCATTAGCTGCGACCACATTTTTGGTTACAGCAGTAACGCTAAAGAGTCAGCCGCCCCTCGAACTGCCGCTACGCCAGTCTAAATCGGACTCAGCGGTAAAGGCTTTGCCACTTACTCTTCGCGACGTCTCGCGAAATGATAGGTGGATAGGTGTTGGTGCACGCGATCTGCGTTGGTCGCCTGACGGCGCTGCTCTGTATTTCCGGTGGCATTTGTCGCCAACAACTACTGACGACCCCGATAGAGACCCATGGTTTCGTGTCGATCGCGATGCGCGTGGTGCTCATCAAGTCGCTGATTCTCTTGTTGCATAT
The DNA here is from genome assembly GCA_964474535.1 of uncultured Gemmatimonadaceae bacterium. Lineage (GTDB taxonomy): Bacteria > Gemmatimonadota > Gemmatimonadetes > Gemmatimonadales > Gemmatimonadaceae > Gemmatimonas. The sequence goes on along the minus strand of CAYYSP010000006.1, from coordinate 51,790 downwards.
ATTCCGCCATCCGCAGTTGAATGGAACCGGAATGGTAGCACAGCGTCCTGGGTTAGTAGTGGACGACTGTTTTTGTTTGACAATAGTCGAATCGATGGTCGTGTCACACGCCCGCGCACACGCATAGCTGTTTCAGGAGCACAACCTGTTCGCAACGCACGCTTCTCGCTAAGCGGTAGCGCAGTTCATTATTTGATGGGTGAAGACTTATATCGATACGACATTGTTAACGGCACTGTAAATAGACTCACGCGTATAGTGCGGCGATCTAACGATACGCGTACGGATGCTCAGCGCTGGCTTGTACAGCAGCAGGAAGAACTGCTAGATGCGATCCGCGAACAAAAGGAACGGTCTAATGACGCAGCGCGACACGCGCGTTCAGTTGCCGCGTTAGATCCGCAACCTATCCCGTTACCTGATAATGCGATTGTCGAAGATATAACGCTGTCGCCTGACGAACGATTTCTTACCGTACGTATTCGGATACCTGACAGAAGGCGTCCTGCTACTTTGTACATGGATTACGCAACTGCTTCGGGTTACGCCGAAACACGTCAAGATCGCGGTAAGGTGGGCGAACCACGCGATGCATTTCGCTTCGGCATTGTTTCCGTAGAGCCGCGTAAGAGTGCTGACAGCGTTGAGGTAAGATGGATAAACCTGCCGGAAGCGCAGAATCGCGGCGCGATAACGTATGGACCGTATTGGAATCCTGAAGGTACCACTGCTGTTATTGCAACTATTACGCAGGACGACAAGGATCTTTGGATTGCGCGCCTTGATCCCGCGACTGGGCGCACAACAGTTATAGACCATCAACGCGATAGTGCTTGGCTTGGTGGCCCTGCTATTCAAGCCAACAATGTACGTCCTGGTTTAATTGAGTGGTTGCCCAATGACAGGTTAGTGTTCGCGTCGGAACGCTCGGGGTGGAGTCATCTTTACTTAGCTGACTCGGATGGAACCGTTCGTGCTCTTACATCGGGCGAATGGGAGGTGCGTGATGCGCAGTTAAGTAGGGATCGCACGGTGTGGTTATTGCGCACCTCGCGAGAGCATCCTTCTGACGATCACCTTTACACGATGCCGGCAGCTGGTGGAGAACTCGTTCAGCTAACCGCTGACGAAGGGAGAAGTGAGGGTGTACTTTCTCCAGATGGGAAGCGCCTAGCTGTTTTGTATTCGCGCGCTGATCGTATGCCGGATGTTTACTTGCGCGATGCGACTGTTGCATCGCGTTCGAAGCGACTGACTGTTAGCGGTAATGATGAGTACTGGAGTCGCGTTTGGTTGCGTCCGGAGATTGTTTCGATTGGGCATCCAGACGGTGGTGTTGTATGGGCCGGGTTGTATAAGCCTACTAGGCCTCATCCGACTAAACCGGCAATCGTCTATGTGCATGGCGGCGGCTACCGTCAGTTTGCTCATCGCGGATGGACGGTTTACGGTTTTAGTCGCGCGTCGCACTACGGTATGCTTAACTATTTTGTTCAGCAGGGATACACGGTTTTGGATTTCGACTATCGCGGTAGTGCAGGGTATGGTCGCGACTACCGAACTGACATTTATAGATCTATGGGTCAGAAGGATGTTGACGGTGCGGTTGCCGCAGCTCGGTGGTTGGTTCGTACGCACGGAGTGGATTCGACGCGCATTGGCATGTACGGTGTTTCGTACGGAGGTTTCATGACGCTTATGTCGTTATTCAGGTATCCGGGTGTGTTTGCTGCTGGCGTTGCTGCAGCAGGTGTAACGGACTGGGCACACTACTCTGATGCTTGGACCAGTCGTATCCTGAACATTCCGCATGAGGATCCGGATGCGTATCGGCTTTCTAGCCCGATTTATCACGCGAAGGGGCTGTCGGACGCGCTTCTAATTCAGCATGGTTTGCTAGATGGCAATGTTCAGTTTCAAGACGCTGTGCGACTCCAGCAGCGGTTGATTGAGTTGGAAAAGGATTTTGAGATGGCGTATTATCCGCTTGAGCCGCACGTAATAGAAGCAGAGCCTGCGTTGTATGATTTCCAGAAGCGTCTGACTGTATTTTTTGCGAGGCATTTGTTGCGAGACGGTTCGGTGCATAGGTAAGCTGGGACTGGTATTGGGCTGCAGTCCTTCGCGTCTTCGCGCGCAAATACGGGGCTCGCGCGAAGACGCGAAGTCGCGAAGGTGTGTAGCCTCGAGTGGGGTGGTAATAAATTTGTTTTTGTTATAAAAGTGGTTGATTGATTGGGGATGTTTTCGATGTTTGAATTGTTTGTGTTCTGATATGGTAGGGAACTGAGTACTTAGAGACTATCAGAACCAGGTATATCAATTAGTCAGTTCTTCGCGTTTTCGCGTCTTCGCGCGTAAATAGGGGCTCGCGCGAAGACGCGAAGTCGCGAAGGTGTGTAGCCTCGAGTGGGGTGGTAATAAATTCGTTTTTGTTATAGAAGTGGTTGATTGATTGGGGACTTTCTTGATGTTTGAATTGTCTATGTTTTGATATGGTAGGGAACTGGGTATCTAGAGGTAATTAGAACCAGGTATATCAATTAGTCAGTTCTTCGCGTTTTCGCGTCTTCGCGCGCCACTACGTTTCGCGCGAGCCCCTGTTTACACGGAGCTGCGAATTTAGAGTGTTCTCGTGCCTATTCACAATGCGCACGCAGCCATCTTTAAACGTTGGCGCGCCGAAGTTAATCAATAGTCCTAACGGAAGTTTCAACAGACGAAGATAGGTTAATAGTTGCTTAGGATGAACAGGCGCGAGCTTTTCAACCGACTTTAGCTCGACAACAAGTCTGTTGTTTACGAGGATGTCAACGCGCAGTCCGTCATCAAACATCGTTCCGTCATACTCAAGGGCGAGTGGCTTTTGACGCTCCACGCGCAACCCGCGCCGGTTAAGGGCGCGCGCAATGATTGCTTCGTAAATCGCCTCAAGAAGGTCGGGCCCTATTCCTCTGTGAATCTGATAGGAAGTATCTACAACTATATTGGAGAGAATCTCTACGTCATGCTCCTCGCTCCAGTCTTCTATAGCTCCGTGTGAACTCACAATATCCCCATAAAAAGGTTCTACTGATAAATTGTAGTTGGCACCTTTCACCACGTTACCAGATCAGCTCACGGAGGAGGCCGCACTGCTGCGACGCCGCGCCGCGATGCAAGGGCGCATTAATGCCATAATAGGCCTAATACTTGTGCTTGTAGCTGTGCGATTGGCACGCGGAGGCTAGAATATTTCAAAGCCTATTCTGCCGTGCCACATTCATCCAAACCTACTCGAGCTCGACATATGCTAAAACGTAACTTGGTTATAGCACTGCTGGTTTGCCTTGCGCCTGAACTTGGTGCTCAGCAAGCTACGCGGCCGCCATTGGTTACCGGAAATCCTTTGGGTTTGCCAATTACACCAACTGCAGACGGTACGTTCGCTCCTGTTTCACCAAATGTGAAAGTGTTCGGAGCGATCTATTCGGCGGAGAGTTGCTCTTACGATCCTAGTCGCGATGTTATTGTAGTGCCCAATCGAGGCGTTCCTCAAAATGTGCAGACTAATAACGCGTGGGTATCGCTTATCAATCACGATGGATCTGTGCATACAGCACGCTGGATTGGTGTGCAAACTCCAAATGCGCGCGCCAACTTAGAACCTGCGCTTGTGCTCAATGAACCATTCGGCAGCGATATCGTAAACGGAGTTCTTTATGTAGCTGATCGCGACGGTGGGACGTCACCCAATGATCCTTCAGTTTCCGTTGTACGAAAGTTCGATATGCGAAGCGGCGCGCCGTTGGGTGAAGTTCGCATTTCAAGCTCCACTGGATTCAATGACATAGAAGTGGCGGATGATGGAACCATTTATGCTACTCAAACGGGAGCTTTCGGAGCCAATGCTGATCCTGCCTCGTGGCAAGTTTGGAAGATTACTCCCAACGGAGATGCAACTGTTCTTGTAAGTGGAGCTCCACTTCTTCAACCCAACGGTATAGCTATCGACGCGCAAGGCAATATCGTAGTTGTGAACATAGGCAACGACGAGGTGCTTACATACTCGACCAATGGGCGTTTGCTAAAAACAGAACATGCAGCACAACCTGGTAGCGACGGTTTGGTGATTATGGCCGATGGTACCAAGTACGTAAGCAGCGTAACACTTGGCGGAGTATCGCGCATCCGCCCGGGGCAGCCACCGGAACTAATTGCGACTAACATTCCGAACGCGGCGTCAATGTGCTACGATGCTGGTGCAAACCAACTTGTTATTCCTATGAACGCTAACAACGCGTTGGCATTCATACCGTTGGGACGTTAGAAGTTACGATGTAGAACACCATACAAAAACTCGGCTATCATGTAAGAAAGGTAGCCGAGTTTTTGCATCTGAAAATGAAGGGTACTGAGTGGGGAATACTAGAGCTCTCCTCCAGTCTGCAACCGCCATAAGCCAGAATAAGTGCCCCCTTCTTTTATAAGCTCATTATGAGTGCCCCGTTCAACGATTCGACCGCTATCGAAAACAAGGATAAGGTCTGCATTGCGGACAGTAGATAGACGGTGAGCAACTACTAGTGTTGTGAGAGCACGGTTCTGCGAGACGCGCGCCAACGAACGCTGAATCGCTGCCTCTGTCTCGTTGTCCACCGCTGATGTTGCTTCGTCTAGAACTAGTATGGCGGGATCGCGGTAAAATGCTCGCGCAAGCGCAATACGTTGCCGTTGTCCTCCAGACAGTTGTGTGCCTCGTTCGCCAACGAGGCTGTCATAGCCGCGCGGCATAGCGGCGATAAAGTCATGAACTTCAGCTGCACGAGCTGCAGCTTCTATCCGATCACGATCAGCCATCGTATCTCCATACGCAATGTTATCAGCAACGGTGCCATCGGTAAGAAACGGTTCCTGCGGCACGTACCCAACGAGTCTGCGTATCGAGTGCGGTGAATAGCGGCTAACATCGACTCCATCTACAAGAATTTGTCCTGAGCTAGGATCGAGAAAACGCATCAGCATTTTAAGCACTGTACTTTTTCCGCCACCGGTTGCTCCAACAAGCGCCACTGTCGAACCCGCCGGCACGTCAAACGAAACGTTATCTACTGCTACACGTTCGTCATACATAAAGCCCACGTTCTCAAATCTAAGTGCTCGTGGGGAGTGAGAAGAGCCGAGTACCTGGGCTTTTGAATGCTGAGCCAAAGGAGTATCAAGCAAATCCATAATGCGGTGAACCGATGCCATCGCGCGATTATACAAGTCTGTCATATCTGCGAGTCGCGTCAAGGGCCACAGCAACCGTTGCGTCAGATACACAAGAGCAGAATAGACGCCTACACCGATGTCGCCACGAAGAGCAAGCAGTCCTCCATACAAAAGAGTCGCTATGAACCCTGCGAGAATCGCCATTCTAATGACAGGTGTAATGGCCGCAGACACTCTGATTGCTTCCGCGTTTCGTTGCCGATATCCATCTGATGCCATGCGGAGATGCTCTGCTTCAAACTTTTCAGCTGTGTAAGCTTGGATTGTCGCCATTCCGTACAGATTATTGTTGAGACGTGCCGACAGCGTGGCAGCAGATTCACGTACTGCGGAGTAACGCGGGGCCAATCGCCGCTGAAACCAAAACGCGCCAAGCAGGATAAGCGGAGTTGGGAGCATGGCTAGTGCGGCAAGATCAGCTGTCACAGTGAAGAAGACACCTCCCACTAGAAGAGACGAGCAAAACACCTGAATTAGATCATTGGCGCCTGTATTGAGGAATCGTTCTACCTGATTCACGTCTTCGTTTAATAGCGCCATAAGTCGTCCGCTTCTCTCTCGCTCTATAAACGAAGGCGGGAGCGATTGTATATGAGTGTAGGCCTCTTGGCGAAGTTCGTGTTGTAGGTCCTGTGCAAGTCCACGCCACTTTATAGCGTAAAGGTACTCAAAAGTTGATTCCAGTATCCAAACCATCGCAGTAATGGCAACAAGAAGCACTAGTTGATGTACAGGGTCGGAAATGCCTTGACGTGCAAGAAAAGAATCGCGACGGTTCACCACGACATCAACGGCTACGCCTATGAGAAGCTCAGGTAGAACATCGAAGATCTTATTAAGAACTGACCAAAGTCCTGCAAGAAGCGCATCGCGCCGGTAGGGGCGAGCGAAATGAGCGAGACGACGAAGTGGGTGTGTGGGCTTCATAACACTGAACTATCTGTTGGAGAGGCGTATGTCGCCAGTGATAAGGGGGCATTACTGGTAACATCATTTGTTGGGGCAGGGAGCTAAAGACAACAATAGAGCTTGCGGCATCTGGCGTTCCCTCTTCCATGGCGGTAGAGTATCGCGGTATGACGAATACACTCATACTTCGTGCGGCGCTAGCCGTCATTTTGTTAAGTCACAGTGTTCCGAGCATTGTTACAGGTGACGTTTACATATTTGGCGAGCATTTTCTGAATCAAATTGGGTTTGCGCCTATGGGCGTACCTATTGCTTGGTCCGTGAAGTTGTCCCACATAGTTTGCGCGGTGCTTTTCTTGGTGAACAGGTATGTAAGTGTTGCTGCGCTTATAACGATTGTTGTTCTGTTCATGGGAATAGTATTGGTCCACTATCCTGAAGGGTGGTACGTAGTTGGGAACGGTCGGAACGGTGTCGAATACAACTTCTTCATTATATGCGTGCTTGTTTTTCTGGTGTTTCCTCAGGGGATCAAAGGCGACGCGCTTTTGCGACGTATGCGGGGGAGGAAGTAGGTTGGGACTTTATAGAGGGCACCGACGTGGATGAGAACGGTGCATAATGTCGATCAATTTTCTCACGCGGTTAGCGCAGTAGTGAGTATATGCATAAGCGACCTCATCCGTAGCGCTCGCTACACTTTAGGGACGAATTGCTTCACCTAAAAGACGGGCTGCGTTTGCGGTTGACATGAATATTATGCGGACGTAACGTCTAGATACCGGTGCGTTCCTATCTCGTGGAACGTGGTGTGCCCCGGGGAATTTTCTCCGACGGTGTCGCTCCAGAGGACAAGTTTCTGCCAGTCGTAGTTATAGCCAGACGGTTCTCTCCTCCCAACGGAAATCATTTTGTCAGAACTGTATCGCGAGACGCTTTGGATAGTTTCAGTCGTACAGCTAGAGTTTCAGTAAAATGATAAACTCCTATCGATTCACTGTAGCTGTTGGCGCTCTTAACTGGCGTTTAGTATCGCTTCTGCTACTCATATGCTGTATCAGTCATACGGCGGTTGCGCAGGTTGCTACAGCAGAGCGCGGTCAATTTGTAGCTCGCGCCAGAGTTGAGCTCGCTGTTAGTGAGTTTCATGCCATTTGGCAAAGCGCTTGGCGAGAGAGCGAAAGGATTAATCAAGCAGGTTCAAATAGGCGACAACTCGGTGTTCGTCATATGCACGTTCATTGTGATGAATTCGCATTTCTTCATCGACGGCTATATGCTGTTTCGTCGACATTTATGATTCTTCCGGATTCTCAGTTCCCAATGTTGCAGGGTAGCGTTTCAAGGTTTGGCACGTGTCCGAGTTGGCATCTTGCGCCTAATCGACGGGCTACTACAGAGGAAACATACTGGCGTGACGGAGGTATTGCAGAAACATTTAGGCCGTCGATATCGTCTGCACGTAGAATTCTTCTGGATAAGTTAGGCGAAGCATCTAAAGTCCTTGAGAGCGATGATTGGCTGATTGGTCAGCGCGTAAGGTTTCTTATTGATCAACGACTAGTTGATTCCGCTATAGCTGTGGCTTCAGAATGCGAGCCTCAGCGATGGTGGTGCTCTGCTTTGTTGGGTAGGGCATACGCTTACGATAGACAGTTTGTGCTGGCTTCTAAGATGTTCTCAAGAATGCGATCGCAAATGCCTGATAGCGTGTTGTGCGACTGGGATAACTATGCGAACCTATTTCCTTCATCAGAGCGTTCTGCTTACAATGCGCTAGGTTGCGAAGGGAGGCGCGGTGTAAACGAAACGTTGTGGTGGTTAAGCGACCCGCTATATCGGGATGTCGGCAATGAAAGATGGGTGGAACAAGATGCCCGACAGGTTGATATTGCGATTCGGCGGTTTGCTATTCAAGATGAGCGCCACACCTTCAAAGATGAGTATGGTGGTGATGCTGTTGTCGCAGCGCTATATCGCTACGGGTGGCCGAGTTATTTCGCGTGGGCCTTGGAGAGGCATGATAGGTTGCACGATCATTACTTGTTAAGCCTTACTAACTCTGCTCCCGTCCCGCCCTATACGAGTTTCGAGTATCAACAAGATCGCGTTAGTGCGATTCCTGGATGGAGAGCGGTTGCCAGTCCGTATTCTTCGGAGTCTTCTGACTGGGAGCTATCGCGGTATGATGAGCAGGGCAAGAGTGACTTTGCTTGGTGGCCAGTGGAGCACTTCAAGCCATTGAGGCCACTTGTACAACTAGGAGAGGGTCAAACTGTATTGTTGCGTCGCCAAGAGAGTGTAGAGATAGCCTCGGCGGTTCGGTTGGACCACCCCGCGCTGTTGCTACGTGGAGGTAGCTACGATGCACTTATGCTGACAGCCCGGGGCGCTGACTTAGTTGATTCGATAGGTCAAACAGTCGTGCCGGCGGGCGGCAGTGCAGTCCTTCGTGGTTTTGTGTCAAGCGACAGTGCATTGTTGGCGATGGAAGCACGTAATGTTGGTGGTAGTCCGTTGGATGCACGATCGCGATTTGCTATTAAACTGCCGTCTCCGTTATCGGCGATGCAAAAGGACGAGGTCGCAATCTCTGATATTGCTTTCATAGCTCCCGACTCAGTTGGTCAACATCCTAACGCGCCTTCTGCAGATCTTCTGAATAGACTGTTGGGGACCGTGAGTTTGGATAGTGCAACACGTCGAGTGGTTCTATACTGGGAAAGTTATGGCGTATCGTCGAACGATAGCGTAGTAACGTTGATTCGTGTTACGACGGACCTAGGTGTAGGATTGATGCGTCGCATAGGAATGGCTGCTGGAGTTGCCTCCGATCCGAATACATCAATGTCGGTTCGTTGGTCGGCGATTGATAACGCGCGCTCCACTGCTACGCTAAGCGGTCCAGTACCGGTACAGATTCGCGCGTTTCTACTTGACATGACAAAGCTATCTGCCGGGGACTACATACTTGAGATTGAAATGCAGCTTCCATCGTCCGGTAGGAGGCTGACTAGCCAGCGACGGTTTAAAATAGGAGCATGATCTAGTAGCGCGGTCACAGGTGAACTTAGGGATGAGTATTGAGTATGGTGCAAATTGGTGGCAAACTGAGTTAGGAGTCCAAACGCAGCTAAGTGGTTTGGCTTACGAGTATAGGGTAGTTCTTAAAGGCGGTGTTTTCTAGGATGTCGCGCTTTCGTAGACGCGATTTGGTAGTAACCGAGGCAGTGCCGCTCAAAAGCCGAATAATCCCCACCGTTAAGCGGAGGTTGTAATGAAGTACGCATCTTCTACTCGTATTTTACGTGGGCACGCTATTCGTGTGCCGTATACAGTTTTACGTACCTTTCTCGCGTGCGCTGCTATTGGCACGATCGCGTGTTCCGATAGTACGATTGAGCCGACTCCACATCCAATTAAGTCGTTCGACGCAGAAGGGCAGGCAATCGAAGTCGCTCGCGGCTCGTCAAAGACGATGTTTTTTGTAATTGGTCGAGATATCGACTTCAAAGGGGATGTTACGCTTACGGTCGAGGGTGTTCCCGAAGGGTTAAGAGCTTCGTTTGGTCCGCGGTCACTCAAGAATCCTGATGTTCAATCGATTCTAACGGTAACTGCTCTTCCCGCAGCCGCAGCCGGAACATACCGAATTGTTGCGCGTGCAGCAGGTTCGCAAATAGATAGTAAAACACGAGAGCTCGATGTTACTGTCACCATTCCATCAATTGCAATTTCGACTAGTTCTTTAGCAACAGTTGCTCAAGGTGATACTGTTCCTATAACGGTCAGTGTAACGCGAGCTGGCGGTTATAGTGGTCCGGTTTCACTGTTCGCGTCGGGGCTACCTGAGGGCGTTACAGGGAAGTTTGATAAAACTACTCTTTCTGCAGACGAGAGCAGTACAGTTTTCCGAATAGCTGCGTCACTGGTTGCTCAACCGATAAGCAAAGCGATTGTTATTAACGCTAGTGGAACTGGTGTAGATAGCAAACAGAGTTCAATCGACTTGAGTGTGGCACTGTCTTCTACACCAAGGATACTATTGTCTACCGATCCTGCTGCGATTTTCCTTACAGATTCTACGTTGTCTGGCGAGGTGGTGTTAAAGGTTGGTAGAAGTGGAGGTTACAGCGGTTCAGTTTCGTTTTCGCTTTTGGGACTTCCATCAGGTGCAACTGCACAGTTTGATCCTCAAACTACAAGTAGTAGTGAGAGCAGGTTAAAGGTATCAATACCAATGGGATTCCCACTTGGTAGCTCGGATATGATGGTGAGAGCGAGTGGTAGCTCAGTGGCCGATGTGGAGCAGAGAATAGTTTTACAGGTGAACGCTGCTCCGGACTACAGTCTATCGCTCACAGACAGCTCAATGACAATCGCGGCCGGCGCGTCAGGTTCGAACAGTCTTAACATACAAAAACGTGGCGGTCTGACGGACGGAGGCACTATAACGTTTATGGGGTACCCGTCGGGGATCACGAGTTCGCTGCCTCCTACTTTCACTAGCAGCGGTTCTAGCGCGCTGGTGGCATTCACTGTAACCGTCGCTTCATCGGTAGCGTCAGGTAGCTACGCTGGAGTAATAAGAGTGCGGAGCACCAGCGGGCAGTACGAGCGGACTGTTCCGCTCCTGATAACCGTACCGTAGCCGTAGGCAGCCCCTTCGGAGTGTGTGCCGAAGGTGCTCCTGGCAGCAGGGCATTGGCAAACGTCGCATTTATTGCTAGCTTCCGCGCCTACGCTCACGTAGCTCAGTTGGCAGAGCACACCCTTGGTAAGGGTGAGGTCACCGGTTCAATCCCGGTCGTGAGCTCTCTGGTGTAATGATTCTTGTACGATTTTCCGCTTCGCTGTGCGATTCCCGAGCCTGTGCCACCGCTTCCCAAGCCGGTAGTTGCGTCCTGTTTGGGTTTCAACTAGGTTTCAGGGCTCACCTAGCTCGGCCCTGCGTTGTCCATCTTTTGGCCAGCGTTGTTGCTGTTTTGGCCAGCGTTGTTCCCGCTGCGTGGGTGATCGGAGGCTGTCGTTGTGTCCTCCCCCCTCCCCCTAGGGAAGCAGCTGTGTTGAGGTGTTAAGAGATTCAGTCGAAAGGCGCGCTAAGCGAACGCTGCGCAGCCCGACTGATTTGGTGCGTTACGGAGCTACTAGCTATGCCGCGCGATAAAATCATCCTCGGTTGCACCGAGTGCAAAAACCGCAACTACTTCACAACGAAGAACAAGCGGCTGCACCCGGAGCGCGTTGAGTGGAAGAAGTACTGCCCACGTTGCAATGCGCATAAGGTGCATAAGGAAACCAAGTAGTCATGACCTCCGTTGAAGTAGCCCGCCCCGGGCTCATAACACGCACGGTCAACTACTACCACGATGTAGTTGCCGAAATGAAGAAGGTCACGTGGCCTGATCGCGCGCAGCTTAAATCTGCCACGATTCAGATCATCGTTTTCGTCCTCTTCCTCGGCGCGCTCATCGGTGTCATCGACTACATCCTGCAGGCGTTGCTTGTCAAGCTTCCTGCAATGTTGTTAGGCCGCTGAGATAAGTGACTTCCATGATCCTCGAGCACCGCTGGTACGCGATCCAGACTACGTCTGGGCACGAGAACAAAGTGCAACGCCTTATTCAGCGCAAAATCGACGCTGATCCGGTTGCGCCAGAAGATCGGTTAATTCGTCAGGCGCTTGTGCCGACTCAGGAAGTTGTTGAGATCAAGAACGGCAAAAAAGTAAACGTCGAACGCAAGATCTTTCCTGGATATATTCTCGTTGATATGGTCGCGAGCCAGGACACGCTTCACGAGATCAACGCTATTCAAGGCGTTATCAAATTCGTAGGTAAGGATCGCGATCCTATGCCATTGCGAGATGACGAAGTCCGCCGTCTCCTTGGACACGCCGATCCGGCCGACGAAGCTGATGCAAAAGAGGAGATCCCCTTCCTCATCGGGCAGGCCGTCTCTATCACCGAGGGGCCATTTGCGGATTTCAATGGCACCGTCGAAGAGATACTGTCGGACAAGGGTAAGGTTAGAGTTTCGGTGAGTCTGTTCGGTCGCCCCACCAGCGTCGAACTCGACTACCTGCAGCTGCGCGGCTACTAACGCTAGGTCGATAGAAGTTGCGCGAGGTACGTCGCACACCACAGCGACGCAAAAGATTGGGTGGGAGCACTACCGCTGGGGGATGGTCCTCCAGCGCAACCTGCGATACGAAGGAAGAGCATGGCAAAAAAGGTCACTGGATTCGTCAAGCTGCAGATACCTGCAGGTAAGGCGAACCCGGCGCCTCCGGTAGGTACGGCACTCGGCCCCCAGGGCATAAACATCATGGGCTTCTGCAAAGAGTTTAACGCTCGGACGCAGGGTGGCGACATGATTATCCCGGTCGAGGTCACGATCTATGCGGACAAGTCGTTCACGTTCATTCTGAAAACTCCGCCAGCGGCAGAGCTTATCAAGAAAGAACTCGGGCTCGACAGAGGTTCCGGGCAACCCAACAAAAACAAAGTCGGTACGATCACGCAGGCCCAGCTTCGCAAGATCGCCGAAGTAAAAATGCCGGATCTCAACTGCGACAGCATGGAAAGCGCCATTGCAATGATGGCGGGTGCTGCGCGGTCGATGGGCGTTTCGGTGAAGGATTGATATGAAGACACACGGAAAGAAATTTCGCGCTGCGAGTGAGCGCCGCGAGCTGGGTGTCCCATACGATTCTGCAAAAGCGATCGAACTGGTCAAGCAAATGAGCTTCGCCAAGTTTGACGAAACCGTTGAAGTCGCCGTTCGACTGGGCGTCGATCCGAGACATGCAGATCAGGTTGTACGTGGCACAGTTGTACTACCTGCCGGCACCGGTAAAACAATGCGCGTTCTCGTTATCGCCACCGGTCCTAAGATTCAAGAAGCACAAGAAGCAGGAGCCGATTATGTGGGCACAGAGTTTCTCGCTCGCATTAAAGAGGGATGGCTCGACTTCGACGTGATGATCGCAACCCCCGACCAGATGGGACAGATTGGTCAGCTTGGTAGGGTCCTAGGTCCTCGTGGACTTATGCCCAACCCCAAAGCTGGTACTGTTACCTTTGACGTTGGAAAGGCAGTGCGGGAATCGAAGGGCGGCAAGATCGAGTTTCGCGTTGACAAGAGTGGCAACGTACACGCTCCGATCGGCAAGGTGTCATTCGAACCGGCCGATCTGCAGACGAACTTCGCTGCATTGATGGATTCGATCGTTAGGTCGAAGCCGTCGGCCGCTAAGGGCGTGTATATCCGTAACGTCGCGATCTCCAGCTCCATGGGACCTGGCGTTACTGTCGATATCACACCGTTCCGGTAAGAGGCGACGCCATCATGAAGATGAACAGAACTCAGAAACAGCAGCTGGTAGCCGATCTCAGTGACAAGCTGAGCGAGGCGAGCGCGCTGTATTACACCGACTTCACGGGGTTGAACGTGAAGCGCATGACAGATCTACGCCGTCGCCTTCGTAAGGCAGGTGTGGAGTACGTCGTGATAAAGAACACGCTGGCGCTCCGTGCGGTGAACGAGAGCGGCCTTATCTCAGAGCGACTCAAAGGACCTACCGGAATCGTCGTTGCTAAAGACGCCGTTGCCGGTGCAAAGGTTCTTTCGGACTTCGCAAAGGAGAACGATTCTCGTCCTGAGATTAAGGGTGGCCTGTTCGATGGCCGTCGACTTGATGTCGATCAGGTCAAGCAACTCGCCAATATGCCGTCACGCGAACAGCTGTTGTCCGAGCTTGGTGCCACTATGCAGGCGCCAATGTCGAACTTCCTAGGCGCGATGAACAGCATGCTCACCACTTTCGTCGGAGCGCTCGACGCGCTCAAGCAGCAGAAGGAAGCTGCTTAATCCCCCAGGCGTACGCCTGATAAACGCCCCAGGACGTCCTGGGAGATTTCAATCCGGAGAACAGTAACATGGCTAACGCAACACTCAGCAAGGACGAAATCCTCGAAGCAATCGGCAACATGTCCGTTTTCGAGCTGTCCGAGCTTATCGAAGCTTTCAAAGAGAAGTTCAACGTCACGATCGCAGCAGTAGCCGCAGCACCGGCAGCTGGCGCAGCGGGTGGCGCAGCAGCACCGGCAGCTGAAGAGCAGACAGAGTTCACGGTTGTCCTCAAAGACGCCGGCGCCAAGAAGATTCAGGTCATCAAGGTCGTTCGTGAGATCACAGGCCTTGGCCTGAAGGAAGCAAAGGACCTAGTTGACGGCGCACCTAAGACCGTCAAAGAAAACGTGTCGAAGGACGAAGCTGCTCAGCTCAAGGCCAAGCTAGAGGCCGAAGGCGCAGCCGTCGAACTGAAGTAAGGAACTCGGCCCGTCGCCGATACCGCAGAGAGGCGGTATCGGCGCACGGAAACCGATCACCTCACTTCATTCGACGAGTCCGTGCCCCAACCGACACTTCGGTTTCATTCAACGTTGTTTCGCTCCACCCCGCAGGATTCGGCCGCATTTTTTGCGGACGATTCCATCGGGGTTGAAGTGTTTTGCGCCTCCGGCACCCCCGGATTCGGCGCACCCCATCAGCGGGTGAGCCCCTAAAGATATGATGAACCAGATCTCGTTCGCCAAACTCGAGACGGGCATGGATATGCCCCACCTCCTCGATATTCAGACGCGCGCCTTCGAGTCTTTGTTACAACTCGACGCTGCGCAGCTCGAACGCGAGGACATTGGACTCGAGCGCGTTTTCAAAGACCTGTTCCCCATTACGGACGTTCACGAGAATTTCTCGCTTGAGTTCGTAAGGTACAGCCTCGGTGAGCCCAAGTACGCTGTCGCGGAGTGCATTGCACGCGACATGACATACTCGGCACCACTCAAGGCGACACTTCAACTGGTCATCTTCGAAGATGTCGGTGACGGAAAGCGTCCCCGTAACATCATCGAAAAGGAAGTCTATCTCGGAGAACTTCCGCTGCTTACCGAGCTCGGCACTTTTGTTATTAATGGCGCCGAACGCGTTATCGTTTCGCAGCTGCACCGCTCCCCTGGTGTCGTTTTCGAAGAATCCACTCACCCCAACGGACAGCGCCTTATATCGGCGCGTATTATTCCGTTCCGTGGCTCATGGGTGGAGTTCACAGTTGATATTCACGATGTGATTTATGTTCACATCGATAAGAAAAAGAAGTTTCCTGCCACTGCGCTGTTACGTGCGTTTGGATGGGGCGAGAATCGCGACATCCTACGCCTCTTCTTTGGCGAACGTGAACTAGACCTTACTAGAAAGCGCGAGACACGTAACGACATTCGTGAAGTTCTCGGCGCAATCATCGCGGAAGACATCACCCTCGAAGGTGAAGTAACTCCCGCTGATGCACCTAAACTTAAAACGAAGAAGGCCCGTGCCGAACGTGAGCGCGCTGAAGCGCAGCTCCTGGTACGCGAAGGCGATGAGCTCACAGAAGAGATGCTCAACCGCCTTGTTCGCCAAGACATAAAAACCATCAAAGTCTTTGCATCGTACACGCAGGTTGATTTGCGTGACGAGCAGGATGCCATCGACCGCGGTGAACGCGAAGTGCGACGCACCCTCGCGCGCGATGTAATCGACCTCGATACAGGTGAAAGCGTTGCTGAAAAGGGCGAGGTCCTTACCGACGCAGTAATCAAGCGCATCCGTAAAGCGGACATCACCAAGGTCTTTGTTTTTGTGGCGTCAGGACGTGCTGAATCGACGCTCATTAAAAACACGCTAGCCAAAGACCCCACCAAAACTGAAGAAGAGTCACTGAAGCAGATCTACGCTCTTCTACGTCCAGGTGATGCTCCCAATCGCGAAACAGCGAAGCAGGCGTTGGAACGTCTGTTCTTCTCGCCGAAACGGTACGATTTAGGGCGCGTTGGTCGTTACAAAATCAACCAGCGCTTGCGTCTCAATACCCCCATGTCAACGACCGTTCTTACAAAGGACGACTTCGTTGAAATCATTAGACAGCTTGTTGAGCTGCATGAGGGACGAGGAGATGTAGATGACATCGATCAGCTTGGAAACCGCCGCATACGCTCCGTTGGAGAACTCATCGCGAATCAGTTCTCTGTCGGACTTTCGCGTATGGCGAGACTGGTTAAAGAGCGCATGTCGATTAACACCGATCCCGAGAAGATTTCGCTCGACGATCTTGTTAACGCACGTACAGTTTCTGCGGTAATTCAAGCGTTCTTCGGATCGTCGCAGCTGTCGCAGTTCATGGATCAAACCAACCCACTTTCCGAGCTCACGCATAAACGGCGTTTGTCGGCACTTGGACCGGGTGGTCTTACACGTGAACGCGCAGGCTTCGAAGTTCGTGACGTGCACTACTCCCAGTACGGACGTATGTGCCCCATCGAAACACCTGAAGGTCCAAACATCGGTCTTATCACATCGCTTGCATGCTTTGCTCGCGTTAACGATTTGGGTTTCATCGAAACCCCGTACCGAGTTGTACGCGACAGCAAAGCGACAAACGAAGTCGTATGGCTAGACGCTAATCGCGAAGAGGACGCAATTATCGCGCAGGCTAACGCCAAGCTGCAGCCAGACGGTTCCTTCGTTGAAGACTTGGTGCTTTGCCGTAAGCGAGGTGACTTGCCGCTGGTAGCACCTGGCGATATTGACTACATGGACGTTGCTCCAGAGCAGCTCGTTTCTATAGCTGCTGCTCTAATCCCGTTCCTTGAGCACGACGACGCAAACCGCGCGCTCATGGGATCAAACATGCAACGTCAGGCAGTACCGCTACTCCAGCCACGTACTCCTTTAGTTGGTACAGGGCTCGAAGCAACCGTTGCTGTTGACTCGGGGGCAGTAGTTATTGCTCGCCGACCTGGAACGATTTTGAGCGTAACAGCAGACGAAATCATCGTCGATGCACTGCTCCCTGAAGTAGCAGGTGACGACGACCGTCCGCTTGCACGACTGGGCCAGCTCGATCGTTACAAGCTCAAAAAATATTTACGTACAAACCAAGACACTGCGATTAATCAGCGTCCGTTGGTGCGTGTTGGACAGAAGGTAAACAAAGGCGAAGTGTTAGCCGACGGCGCTGCTACAGAAATGGGGCAGTTGGCTTTGGGGCGTAACGTTACCGTGGCATTCATGTCGTGGTACGGACACAACTTCGAAGACGCTATTGTGCTCTCTGAGCGCTTAGTGAAGTTCGACGTGTTTTCGTCTATTCACATTCAGGAGCTCGAGCTTCATGTCCGCGATACTAAGCGCGGTCAGGAAGAAATTACTCGTGAAATCCCGAACGTTTCCGAAGAGTCGCTCACAGATCTTGACGAGCGCGGCATAGTGCGCATCGGCGCGCACGTTCGCCCCGGTGATATTCTCGTTGGTAAGATCACTCCCAAAGGTGAGACAGAGCTCTCACCAGAAGAAAAGCTTCTTACGGCAATCTTCGGTGAGAAAGCAAAAGACGTAAAAGATTCTTCGCTTAAAGTTCCGCCTGGTATGGAGGGTGTTGTTATCGACGTGAAGATATTCTCGCGCGTCGAAGATCAGGTGGTTGAGAAAGATCGTGGTGAGCGCATTGGTGAAGTGCGCCGTCACGAAGGCGAAGAGAAGATTCGCGTAAACGAAGTCCGCGACATAGAGCTTGCGAGAGTGCTTGAGGGCGAAACCATAGCGTTGGCACTCAAGTCAGGAACGGTTGAAGAAGCCATTTCCGCAGGTACGGTACTCACTCGTGAGCTACTCGACGGACTGCGTTTTGCGACGCTTGATCTCAAGACGTTCCGTGTTGAGAACAGAAAGGCCAACGATCGCGTTCGTGACATCATTGATGCAGCCAACGAAGAGAAGGCCCGTATCGAAGAGCGTGCGGAAGAGCGCATCGATCGCATTTTGCAGCCCGATGAGTTACCGCCGGGCGTAATACAGTTGGTTAAGGTCTATCTTGCTGAAAAGCGAAAGATCTCAGTAGGCGATAAGATGGCAGGACGTCACGGTAACAAGGGTATCGTTGCCCGTATCGTACCTGAAGAAGACATGCCGTATCTGCCAGATGGTAGGCCGGTAGACATTGTACTAAACCCACTCGGCGTTCCTTCGCGAATGAACGTGGGGCAGATCTTGGAAACCCACCTCGGGTGGGCTGCCAAGCTGCTCAACTTCTACGCAAAGACCCCTGTGTTCCAGGGTGCGAACGAACGAGAGATTGGGTTGTTGATGAAGCTCGCCGGAATTCGTTGGGCACGCGAAACGCTAATGCTCGGCGACGGTTCTTCTGACGCAACGCCTGAAGATGTACGTCAGCTACTGCTTGACGTGCTTCCCGACCGTACAGCGCCTGATAAGGTTGAGCTGCTTAGCGACGCAAGCCTCAACGATCTCAATGCGAAGAACATGTCTGCTGCCACAAAGCAGCTGCATACTCGTGTTCGTGATTTCTTGGTGTCGTCGGCTCACACGCTTGCGGAACGTGAACTTGCGGCCCTTCAGGCTGCGATCACACTGCACGCCGAAGCAGACGACATTCCGGAGGGCGCAATTGCGCTCGCCGAGTTGCAAGCTCAGGCTGCTTTGTCACCTGCGGATACGCTTAACAGGCTTGGATTGCCTGGCTTATCTGCAATGTTGAGCGGTAAGGGTGATGTTGAAGCGGCGGGGATTGAGCTGCTTAAGCTCGCCGGACTTACACCAGGTGGCAAAGTACATCTGCGTGATGGTCGTACGGGCGAAGTGTTCAACGCACCAGTAACAGTTGGCGAGATATACATGCTTAAGCTTTCGCATCTCGTCGACGACAAGATTCACGCCCGCTCCATTGGTCCGTACTCACTGGTTACTCAGCAGCCGCTTGCAGGTAAGGCGCAGTTTGGTGGTCAGCGGTTCGGTGAAATGGAAGTTTGGGCGCTCGAAGCATATGGAGCTGCTCACACCCTACAGGAGATTCTCACCGTCAAGTCTGACGATGTGAATGGCCGTAGCAGGGTTTACGAAGCAATCGTGAAAGGTCAAAACCTGCCCGAGCCTGGCATTCCTGAGTCGTTCAACGTGCTCGTTAAGGAACTCCAGGCCTTGGGCATTAAGGTGACACTCGGTGCATCAGAAGCGGCAGGACTCGACGTGCTGGACGGCGACGGCGACGGCAACGGTAACGGGGGCGAGGAGTAACTCATGATCGATTTCCGCAGCACGCGCGAGACGCGTGCGTCAGCGTTCGACTTCATGTCGGTGCGAATTGCCTCTCCGGAGGAGATTCGCGGTCCTAAGGATCCCAAGGAACGTGAACGGCTGGAAATGGCTGGTTTGCGTACATGGTGGTCGTGGGGTGAAGTAACAAAGCCTGAGACCATTAACTATCGGTCTTTCAAGCCAGAGAAGGATGGCTTGTTTTGCGAGCGCATTTTTGGTCCTGTTAAGGACTGGGAATGTCATTGCGGCAAGTACAAGCGCATTCGCTATCGCGGCGTCATATGCGATCGTTGCGGCGTTGAGGTTACGCTAAGCAAGGTTCGTCGCGAGCGTATGGGTCACATTGAGCTGGCGGTTCCCGTCGCTCATATATGGTTCTTCAAGACGTTGCCGAGCCCAATGGGCAATCTGCTTGATATCACACTCCGTGATCTTGAGAAGATTGTTTACTACTCGAACTACGTCGTTATCGACCCAGGTTCGCAGGAAGTGCGTGAGCGTCAGTTGCTCGACGAAGACGAGTATTTAGATCTGCGTATGAAGGCAAAGGCAGAGGGCGATACTGCATTTAATGCAGATATCGGTGCACCTGCTGTACGCGAACTTTTAAAGCGACTTGATGTTGATAAGGTCGCAGACGAGTTGCGTGCTTCTGTTGTTGGCGAAACGTCGCAGCATCGCAAGAAGCAGATGCTGAAGAGACTAAAAATCGTCGACGCATTCCGTTTGTCTGGCGAAGGCGGAGAGATTCGCAATCGTCCGGAGTGGATGATACTCGATGTTATCCCGGTTATTCCGCCGGACTTGCGTCCGTTGGTGCCACTCGACGGTGGTCGTTTCGCGACTTCAGATCTCAACGACTTATATCGTCGCGTAATTAATCGTAACAACCGCTTGCAAAAGCTTATTTCGCATCGTGCGCCTGAAGTAATTCTGCGTAACGAAAAGCGTATGCTTCAGGAAGCGGTTGACGCTCTTTTTGATAACGGTCGTCGTTCGAAGGCGATACGTGGACGTGGCAAGCGCCCACTCAAGTCGCTTTCTGACATGCTTAAGGGTAAGCAGGGTCGTTTCCGTCAGAACCTTCTTGGAAAGCGCGTAGACTACTCTGGCCGTTCGGTAATCGTTGTAGGCCCTGAGTTAAAGCTGCACCAGTGCGGTTTGCCTAAGGCGATGGCATTGGAACTGTTCAAGCCGTTCATCATTCACAAGCTTGTTGAGAGTGGTGAAGCGGAAACAGTGAAGCGCGCCAAGAAGATAGTTGAGCGCGAGAACGCGATGGTGTACGAAGTGCTTGAAGGGATCATTCGTGATCACCCTGTGCTTCTCAACCGCGCTCCTACACTTCACAGACTGGGTATTCAGGCGTTCGAGCCGGTGCTAGTTGAAGGTAAGGCTATCCGTATTCACCCGCTCGTTTGCGCAGCGTTTAACGCTGACTTCGACGGTGACCAGATGGCAGTTCACGTGCCGCTTTCATTTGAAGCTCAGATTGAAGCGCGCGTATTGATGTTGTCGTCAAACAACATCCTTAAGCCTTCTGACGGTCGCCCGGTTGCAGAGCCTTCGCAGGACATCGTACTTGGCTGCTACGTGGCAACCAAGGCGCCTGCCGGTTTCGATGCACTTTCGCGTGATGAGGAGGCGCAGCTTAAGCTGCCAGCGTTCACATCGTCTGCTGAAATCGAGCTCGCCATTGTAAATGGCAGGGTCGGGCATCAGGCTGCCATTCGTTGGTTAGATCGTACAGGCGACACTCCTCAGTGGGTTCTTACAACAACTGGGCGCGTGCTGTTTAACGCTATCGTTCCAAAGGGACTTCCATTCCTTAATAAGGACATGAAGAAGAAGGCTCTTGGAGAGTTGGTGTTTGAGAGCTATCGCAACTCTGGTTTGTCAGAGACGGTTCAGTTGCTTGATCGCCTTAAAGAGTTTGGATTCCGCAACGCAACGCGTGGCGGTGTGTCCATCGGTATCGAAGATCTTCACATCCCAGCTGAGAAGGAAACACTTCTTAGCGACGCATCAACACGTGTTGAGCGTTTCCAACGTGCGTATGCTACGGGTAACATCACCAACGGTGAGCGTTACAACAAAGTCATCGACACGTGGACGCACGCTAACACCGATGTTGCCGACGCGATGGTGAAGGCGATGCGTGAATCACAGGGTGGTTTTAACCCTGTGTTCATGATGTTCGACTCTGGTTCGCGTGGTTCGCGTGACCAGATCCGTCAGCTTGCTGGTATGCGTGGTCTAATGGCCAAGCCGCAGAAGAAGCTTACGGGTGGTATCGGTGAAATCATCGAAAACCCGATTAAGTCCAACTTCCGCGAAGGCTTGTCCGTTCTCGAGTACTTCTCATCGACACACGGTGCGCGTAAGGGTCTTGCTGATACAGCACTCAAAACGGCTGACGCTGGGTATCTAACCCGTCGTCTCGTTGACGTTGCGCAGGACATGACGATCACCGAGGAAGATTGCGGCACGATACTTGGTTTGGACACAGCAGCGCTGAAGGAAGGCGAAGATGTGATCGAGCCACTTGCGGAGCGTTTGGTTGGCAACGTTGCGGCCGAAGACGTGTTTGATCCGATGGAGCGCGACGAAGCAGGTCGTTCGCGTTTGCTAGCAGAAGCTGGTACGCTCATCGATGAAGAAACCGCGCATGCAATTGAAGATGCCGGTATCGAATCGGTTAAGATCCGCTCGGTTCTTACATGTGAGGCGAAGCGTGGTCTTTGCCGCATGTGCTACGGTCGTAACCTTGCAACCATGAAGATGGTTGACTTGGGTGAGGCGGTTGGTATTATCGCGGCGCAGTCAATCGGCGAGCCAGGTACACAGCTTACACTTCGTACCTTCCACATTGGTGGTGCTGCGGCTCGTATCGCTGAACAAACCGCACGTAAAACGAAGAAGGCTGGTGTCATCGAGTACGGCGATCGCTTGGTAACTGTTCTTAACAGCGATGGACAAAAGATCGTTACGTCGTACGAAGGTGAGCTAACCATTAAGGCTTCTGCAGACAAGAACGCCAGCATCGAAGCGAGATTGCAGGTACCGCTTGGTGCGACACTACTTGTTGAAGATGGTCAGGTTGTAAAGCGTGACGACACCGTATTCACATGGGATCCGTACTCGAACCCCATTATTGCCGACGTAGAAGGCACGGTTCGTTTCGTAGACCTCGTTGAAGACGAGTCGATGTCAGAAGAACTCGACGAGTTAACCGGTTTGCGTCAGCGCGTTGTAATCGAAGACCGTGAGAAGAAGCTGCATCCGCACATCGAGATCTGGCAGAACAAGGGCGGTAAGGAGAAGCGCGTTCGCGACTTCATCGTTCCGGTTGGCGCAGTTCTAATTATCGAGGACGGACAGGAGATAACCGCTGGTACCATCCTCGCTAAGATTTCGCGTGAAGCTTACAAGACACGTGACATCACCGGTGGTCTTCCGCGCGTCGCCGAGTTGTTTGAAGCGCGCCGTCCGAAAGATCCTGCTACCATTTCAGAGATCGACGGCTTCGTGCGCTTCGGTGAAATCAAGCGCGGTAAGCGTGAAGTATTCGTTCGCCCTGCTCTAATCGACAACGGTCAGTGGATCGTTGATGAGACGCAGGAAGAAGCTGTATACGAAGTCCCGTCGGGTAAGCACTTACGTGTTCACGAAGGTGACCGTGTACGTGCAGGCGATCGTATTTCTGAGGGACCAGTTAACCCGCACGACATCCTACGTATTAAGGGGCCGCGCGCGGTTCAAGAGTATCTGCTTAACGAAGTGCAGGAGGTTTACCGACTGCAGGGCGTGAAGATTAACGACAAGCACATTGGCGTTATCGTCAAGCAGATGTTGCAGAAAGTACGTATAGCCGAAAGCGGTGAAACAGAGTTGCTCGAAGGTGAGCACGTAGATCGCTCTGTCTTCCGCGAGGTTAACGACGATGCGAAGAAGAAGAAGAAGGTACCTGCAACAGCTGAACCGCTTCTTCTTGGTATTACGAAAGCATCGCTTACCACTCAATCGTTCGTTTCTGCGGCATCGTTCCAAGAAACAACAAGAGTGCTCACCGATGCTGCGATCCGTGGATCGCGTGACAATCTGCTTGGTCTTAAGGAGAACATCATCATCGGTCACCTCATCCCTGCCGGTACTGGTATGTACCGCTACTCGGATGTCGATGTTGAGTCGGACTCCTTACCGGTTATCCCTGAAATCGAGATCAATCCGGAACCCAACTTTGAATCGTTACTTCCAGGAGCGTTCGCAGAAAGCGCGACATTCTCAATGGGTAACGACGACTTGTAGGGTGAGAAGGGCCGCTTTACGAAACACCCCCGCGCTGGTAACAGCGTGGGGGTGTTTTAACTGCTCAGGTACTGATGTTACTCAAGCAACAAATGGTTTGCAGAGGTACTCCCTGAAGAGCATGAAACGATATCGATTGCAACAGTTGTCAAGGCGATAGCTGCGTTTCAAAGAACACTCATATACGGGTGTTCTCCATATGACAGATACCGTACTGGTGACAAACGTGCGATGTCAGCACAAAAGCGCAAGGGAAGTGAACATTCCCGGTAGCTCTTGTGATGAGTTTTCCATTTGCTGGCTCCGTTGACAAAAGAAAGTACAGAGCCAGCAAATAGAGCACTAAACGTTAACTGTGCGCTATGGAAAAATTGGGGAATTACGCATACGTCTTCGCATTAGTAGCTCTCGCCAGTAATCGGCATCGGTCATTTGATATCCGGTAACTGTTGAGCGTACATGTCTGCTATTGCTGCGGTCTTGAGCGCTTTGAGGAAGTATGCTGAATCCCACCTCTCGACGCACAGTCTTTTTAGCGATCATGTCTTCGACAGTGAGTATAAATACGTGCCTTCCCTGCGTTATATCAGACAGATTGAACTGCAGTTGTTCGACTACTCGCGGCGATGTAGGAGCAATGCGTTGGTAGGTAAGTCCAGACGCGTCAGGTTCGCTTGCTATTACCTGACGGCTTTGATCAGGCGCGCCGATGATCATGGACTTTACGTCGAACTGCGTTTGTAGCTTTCCTTCCTCTCTACGAAGAGATACGCGCCAGCGCGATTGACCGTCGCTTCCTGCTTCAAGCCCGTACACCTCCCAAACCAGATGTACAGGTACTCGTGGTGACACCACACCTCCATTAGGCACGATATCCAAGTCCTTCCAACTTCGAACGACATTTACCTTTTGAGTGACTCTACTCGCTGGAAGAATTTCGCTCAAGCCAAATCCGTTGAGATGGAATACGGCTGCGTCTGCAGATGTAAACATAGCAGCCCCTCTAGCTCCGC
This sequence comes from uncultured Gemmatimonadaceae bacterium, assembly GCA_964474535.1. GTDB lineage: Bacteria > Gemmatimonadota > Gemmatimonadetes > Gemmatimonadales > Gemmatimonadaceae > Gemmatimonas. Next base: position 27,152 of record CAYYSP010000006.1, on the reverse strand, counting down.
GAGCATTCCCGAAGTCTAGCGCTTCCACACGGTGCATCATGTTGCCGTCACTAACCCGTGTAGTCCACTGATCGAACCATGCTACATCGCTAGCGCTGGGAAGAGGCCTAGACTTTAGAGACTCGAATATTCTTCCACCAAAAGAGTTCGCGATGATTAATCCGTAGGTTACGCTGTCCACTGCCAATGCACCGGATGATCCGCGCGCGCGGAAGCTACGCGTAGGGATTCGAGCACCCACATGAATATCCACTGAGTCTCTGTTCCCACGGAATCGTGTCAGTGAAACATCTATTGTGTCTAATCGAGAGTAAAACAAAACGTCGTCCCACAGTGCTGGCCTATTGCGGATACAGTTGATAAGAACAACACGAGTTTGCGGGCACGGGGTGCGTTCTTTAACTATTCTGTCAGCTGCAAAAAACGGGTGATAAAGAGTTCGCCATGAATCGTTGTCCTTCCAAATGCCAATACGAACGTATTGGCTACCCCAGCGGTAGCTAAGGCTGTGCAGCGTTCTATGAAACGATGATCGCCACATTCGACTTGGAGATCCTCTTTTCATGAGCAAGATCCCCGGGTCGCTAGCGCTTCCGCTCTCTCCCGGCTTCATTAGCGAAGCGTAAATGAAGTCTCCCTCGGCCTTGCGAGCTAACCGCGCCAAACGAACTTCGTTTACTGATGTCATCCAAAGTGGGTCTACAACTGCCCATGCTCGACGGTCGAGCTCTCTACGGACGGTTGGAAGAAAGCCGAAGCGCCACTCGTCATCTTGCGGTGTGTACACATCTGTGAAGTCATCGTATTCCGCAGAGTCAGCTCGCGGCATTGCATTCAGCGCTTCAGTGAATCTGTTCTCTATCTCAACATACTTCCTCATGTCGCCACGATTCAGATGATACGAAGCAAGTGCGCGAGCGACAACTGCAACTGAATCTCGAGGGCTATGACCAAGAACAGCGTTCGACGCGCTATCTAACTTGTCCCATAGTCCTGCAACAGCAAACGATGCTAAAGAAAGCCTTCGGAGCCGCGCCTTCTCGTTAACGGGAGCAGTGAAACTGATTCCTTTCTCGAAAAGTAAAGCAGCCCATTCTGCTTCCGATTCGCCAAGCATTTCCGAAGTAGGAGGAATAACTGGCAGAAAACTGAGTGTTGGAGCCCCCAATATGATATCGTGAGCCCCCTTTTCGGCGACGTTCAATGACGGCGTCGTACCGCGCATACTCATAACGCGAGCCCTGGTCATCATTTGGTCAGCCAGACTGCGGTAAATATGCGCTACCCTTGCCGTATCGTGATCTGCTAACGCTCCACCGATTAGGCTGTCTAACGTTTTAAGTGCAATTGCCCGAGTAGTTGCTGCACCTGACGATAGTTGAAACTGCGCTTGCGACAATATGGTAGCCGAGTTGCTGTCTTCGTTCATTCTGGAGTAGTCGTACGATAACCGTATACAATTACTGTGAGCATCAAACTCGTTCCAAGGAGCATTCGACATCAATCCCCACAGGCGCTCCGCATGTCGTAGTCCTTCGCGTGCAATCCTCTGCGCCTCGAACGATACGCACGGCACGCATGTTTGCGCGAACTGATCTTCAATCGGTCGTCCTAGCGAATCCACGCAAAACTGCATTGACGCAAGTGCATGGCTTGGTTTAGCAAAGTGATGAATGCTATCCCTAGGGCCTATTATCAATGCAACGTCTATGGGTCGTGCTGCTGAACGAATGAATGCGCAACCAGATATAACGCTCACTGCGAAGGCAGTAGCACAGAGGAGTAATCGAGTTGTCATACCGTGTCTCCCAGAGGAAGGTTATCTGCTTACACGTCTACCTACAGTTCGTACTGTATCAATCCAGGCTGTAACATACGTAGCGGCCATCTCGTAGCCACGAGAGGCGTCCTGAGCGGTTGTAATTACGCGCTCAGCGCGAGCGAATCGGCCGTGTCGGACGTCGTTAAAAAACACGACTATCACCACCGAGTCATTTCGAGTCGAGATATCTCCACTCACCACGTAGTCGGCGCGTAGGCGCCATGCTGCCACCATGCGGTCACCGCTTTCAAAAGCGCGTTCGGTTACTCGAAGGTCTGGTACTTCAATGGTTTGGTTACGGGCTAGTGACCTGCGTATATAGCCTGCTATCTCAAAGCCTGAACGTGTAACAGTTGGCCCTTCAGGCGAGCGTGAGCGAAAAGGAGTTACAACGACGCGAGTGACGCCTTCGGGAGGCGGTGGAATAAGCGGTGTCATAGCACTTGTAACCGCGCGAGGACGATCGCCGGCTTCGACGCGCGCAACACCGGGCAACAATCGCAAAATAGAATCGACGCGCACCATTGCCAGAAATGCGGAGTCTGCAAAAATGCGCTGCACCTCTCGCCTCAATACGTCACGATCTATTTGTTGTATCTCGCCGCTTTCCGACGCGATAACAACGCGTGCGTTGCTATTAGTCGAAGAACGAGTGCTGTCTGTTGCTGTTCCGTCTAAAGAACGTGTAGCGACTTGCGCAGGTGGTCGAGCAATGTTCTCTTGCTTCTTCTGAAACGCCGCAACTATTGCAAGCGACTCCGCACGAGATATAACTAGCGGGACTGTAGCCGTTGCTGCTTTGTCGCTGTCCACGTTATTGCTGCGGTCGTTATCGTTCTCTTTAATGCTATCGTTTGCAGCAAGCAGAGCCCGATTTGAGGCGCTGCTAATAGAATCTGCCGCTTCTGCTCCCTTGGCTGTCGCTCCTTTTGTGGTTACAGATGCGACCCAAGCAGCTGACGCGAGAAGCGCTATTGCAGCCGTCGCTACATACCACGCCCGCTTTACGGTTGGTGGCTTAGCGAGTACAGCTCCGCTTGACATGTCGGGGAGAGCATTGAGCGCGCTGAGTAAATCTGCTGCGCTCTGATATCTTCTGGACGAATCCTTCTCTAAGCATCTCATTACTACCGTTGATAGCGCCTCGGGAACATCTGTGAAGGTTCTATGAGGTGCTTCGGGTACAAAAGTTAGTTGAGCAGCTAGTGTTGCTTGCGGAGAGTTTCTGTTGAAAGGTGACTTACCGGTAAGCAGTTCGTATGCGAGGAGTCCTACAGCATAAACGTCTACTCTATGATCTGCTGCTGGATCTGCTGCCAACTGTTCAGGCGCCATGTATGCGGGCGTTCCAATTGCGACACCGGTTGTTGTACCAACTGTAGCTGGTATCGCAGCGCTTAATGCCTTTGCGACGCCAAAGTCTGTGACCATTGCGTGCACGCCTGACATAAGGATGTTGTCAGGCTTTATATCGCGATGTACCACTCCTCGTGCGTGTGCGTACGCGAGTGCGTCTACAACGTCATGTAAAATGCGTACCACATCGCGCGCTGTTAAACGCCCAGTTCTCTCCAATGTGCTGCGGAGCGACGACCCTTCAATGAAGGGCATGGTAAACCAAAGCACATCGCGATTAGAGCTAGCAGTGAGCAGCGGAACTATGTGAGGATGTTGTAGCTGCGCTGCTAACTGAATTTCTCTCCGAAATCTTTCGATATTAACGCCACCTGAGAGTTCGGGCGGCAGTACTTTTATAACGACCTTTCTCTGCAGGGCGCGTTCGGTTGCGACGAACACGCGCGACATTCCGGCACCGCCGAGTTCTCGTTCGATGGTGTAATCATCTCCAAATGACGACTGCAGATGCTCAGGTAGCTCAGGCACTGGTTGAGAATTAGGTTAGGTCGAGGTGGCCGGCCCAAAGATACGCGTATCCCTCTTCTTGAACATACGTAAAGTGAAGTTGGCCGTTAACTGTTTGGTGCCTAGATGTTCTACCGAGATGTTTTGCTTGGATATTCTTTGTTTATTTGGGTCGTTTTGGGGCTCTAAAGGGCTCATCCCCCTTGAATACGGGGGCTATACCTGACTATTATCAGGATTCCGTTCCGTGCCGCTGGCCGGAGCCATTTTGTGCCCTTTTTGGGCCCTAGGGCTCCAGCACCTTTCCCGACTGTTTTGGGAGCTGTGTGATGGCGAGCGATCCACGTAGATGTCGGAGTCCGAACACCGTACACAAGAAGGCGAATGCCAACTATCAACCAGCTCGTGCGACGCGCCCGTAAGGACGTCGTCGAGAAGTCAAAATCGCCCGCACTAAAGGGTAACCCCTTTAAGCGCGGCGTCTGTACGCGCGTCTACACAACGACGCCCAAAAAGCCTAACTCAGCCCTTCGAAAGGTCGCCCGTGTGCGCCTCACGAATCAGCTCGAAGTTTCAGCCTATATTCCCGGCGAAGGACACAACCTACAGGAGCACTCCATTGTGCTAGTACGTGGTGGCCGAGTTAAAGACCTTCCCGGCGTTCGCTACCACATCGTTCGCGGTTCATTAGACGCTTCGGGCGTCAATGGTCGTAATCAGAGTCGCTCCAAGTACGGCACCAAGCGTCCTAAGCCGGGCGCAGCCGCAGCAGGAGGTAAGAAGAAATGAGCCGCCGCAAAAGCGCAGTAAAACGCGTCATCCTACCTGATGCACGCTATGACAGCCAGACGGTATCCAAGTTCATCAATTCGTTGATGATTCAGGGTAAAAAGTCGACTGCCGAAGGGATTTTCTACGGTGCTATGGACATTGTAGAAGAGAAAACCAGCCAGCCCGGCGTCGGTGTCTTCAAGCAGGCTCTAAACAACCTAAAGCCGGTAGTCGAGGTTAAGTCTCGTCGTGTCGGTGGCGCCACGTATCAGGTGCCTGTTGAAGTACGCCAAGACCGTCGCACAGCGCTCGCAATGCGTTGGCTCATTCTTTACTCACGTGATCGTAACGAGAAGAGCATGAGAGAAAGGCTCGCAGCTGAAGTGTTGGCCGCAAGCCGCGGCGAAGGCAACGCTATCAAGAAGAAGGAAGACACACACCGCATGGCTGAAGCCAACAAGGCGTTCGCTCACTATCGCTGGTAGTCGTGTAACTCGTATAGCAATATTAAAAGAGGCACCCCAACGGGGGTGCCTCTTTTAATATCTGCACTTCACTACGCCACTATCTGCGAGCAGGCGCACCAGCTGCTGGTATCGAGTTCTTGATAAACTGCCTTATGTCTTCGTTAGATGTCGCCAAATCCTCCGCCCGCAGATACATCATGTGCCCCGATCTGTAAGCGCGAAATGTCATACGATCCTGAAAACGTCCAGCAGGGTCCATGGCCCACATGTTGTACTTCGCGTTGAAGTAGTCAGTGCCGCCGTCGTAGTAACCCGATTGAACCATCAAGTGAAGAAATGGGTTTTGACCCATAGCCTGCTGCAACTGCAAACCAGTGCGATCGTTCTGTCGGTTCCACGGATTCACAGGTCCAAATAGCCAGTACTGCAACTCCGTTTTGAACCCCAACTTCTCGCGCAGATAGTAGTTAATTGCAGGAGCAAAAGAGTGATTCCACGATGTAAGCGCTGGGTCGAAGTCTGGTGCTATCCCGGCGTCTAGACGGTCGAGCCCACGATAACGAGAATCTAGTCGGCCAATCGTAAGTCCCTTGTCGCGCAGTAGCTCCTTCCAGAAAAAGGATGTCGGAATTGCAAAGCTGTGCTCAAGTATCACCTTCTCCGATAAGCCGCTGTAGCGAGACATCTTTGCCGCGATATCCTTGCGCTGCGCAGCATCAAGAGAACCGCCGCGCGTTATCGCAGGGAGTAGTTCGTCGATTGTAAACTTCTCAACTTCCGGTAAAAGATCGTCGAGATCGCGCCGTTGCAAATCGCTAGCAAGTGCTTTGTGATACCAAGCAGTCGCAGCGAAATATGGAAGGACTAGTGCGCTAGATACCGGGCCAGTGCGTTCGAGCCCCAACCCTGTGGGCGAAACAAGTATTACTCCATTCAGATACATCCAGTGCGATCCTTGAAGGCGCTGAGCTAACCCTGACACACGAGTAGTGCCGTAGCTCTCGCCAATTAAATACTTTGGCGACGTCCAGCGATCATTGCGTGAAACAAAAACATCAAGCCACTTGGCGAGGTACTCGATATCTTCGTTAACTCCAAAAAACTGCTCTCGTCGCGCGTCACCTACTATACGTGAGAAGCCAGTGTTGACAGGGTCAATGTAGACGATGTCTGCTACGTCTAATATCGAGTGCGGATTATCGCTAACTCCGTATGGCTGTACTGGATAGCCTTCGTTGTCGATGCGTAAAACACGAGGTCCTGTATACGCAATGTGCATCCATACTGAGGCGGAACCGGGACCACCGTTAAACGATATCACCAGCGGTCGAGCCGTTTTGTTGGTGACATCACTTCTTTCATAGAAAGTATAAAAGAGAGATGCCACAGCCTGACCTTGGTCGTTGCGCACAGGCTGCATGCCAGCTGTTACCCGATAGGGAACACGTTGACCTTTAATAGTGACGACGTCGTTAGAGGCAATCGCGGTATCAATAGGCGTGCGCAAAACCGCATCCGCGCTGCGAGTTGCCGCGGCTCCAGGGCTAGCAGGTTGCGCCGCGCGCTGAGTTGCACCCGACTGTGCAACCGCTAGTGCAGTCGCGGTACTGAGCAGCAGCCCAATAGCTGAAATCGTTCGGATAGACATGCGTGTTATGAGAGGATGGTTTCTGTTTACGTAGACGCTATACAAAGATAACCTACAGTCGCAACAGCTCCTCGCGCAGCGTGCGAGAGCGCAAACGGCTAATTCTAAACTGCTGCTTGTTGGCAAGCGTTAGCTGGTAAGTTCCGCCCGGCATCGGGCTCACCGACGCAATAGCGTCAGAGTTAACAATGGTACCTCTTGATATGCGTACGAAGCGCACTGGGTCGAGCCTGCTTTCAAGATCTTTAAGGCGATACGTAATGGTGTGTCTCGCGCCGGAGTGAGTAGTGATATGAAGTAACTCACCGTCGGCGGAAATGGAGGCGACTTGAGAAGTGTGTACAAAAACAATATCATCGCGACGGCGTACAGGAATACGTAATAAGAAACCTTGTCTCCCTATGTTAGCAGACGAAGCTCCAGCAGCCGGTACTTGTGAAAGTTCGCGAATCCGATCGGCTTCGTCGGCACGATCTGGACGGTCGAGTCGGTCGTGCGCGCGGGTGAGAGTAGCGCGCAGTCGCGCAGGCTCTACTGGCTTTAGCAAATAGTCAATGGCGTTTGCTTCGAATGCTCGTACTGCGTATTCGTCGTACGCAGTTACAAACGCAACTAACGGAACAACATCGCTCCTCAATGCACTGACAACAGAAAGCCCATCCATCTCCGGCATCTGTAAGTCAAGAAACGCTACGTCAGGGCGAGTCTCTTCTATAATCCTTACTGCTTCAGCACCAGATCCCGCCTCGCCAACTACAGCAACGTCCTCGTAGCCCTGCAATAGCGAAACAAGAAAGAGACGCGCTGGACGCTCATCGTCTGCAACAATAACACGTAGTTTATCGCTCATGGTTTGTTCTCTCTACCGGTTCATCCTGCGTCAGACTCTGTAGTTGTGCTGATACAGGAAGTAGTATCTTTACTGTCGTACCCTCTAGGTTGCTACTGGCTATTGTCATGCTCGCCTTATCTCCGAAGTGGCGTTCAAGTCTTCGCTCAATGTTACTGAGACCAATACCTTCTGCTTTTCTCCCTTCGAGCGCATCTGCATCGAAACCGGCGCCTGTATCGGTAACGGTTAGCTCGAGAAGCTGACCGTCAGGTTTTATGGACGCCGTAACTTGAACTCTACCACCTTCCACCTTTCTACCTAGGCCATGTTTAATGGAATTCTCAACCAGAGCTTGCAATATCAAAGTGGGTATCAAGAGGTGACGTAGCGCCGCTGGTACATTCACGTCGTACTGCAAACGCTCTTCAAATCTTGCTGATTCAATTCGCAGGTATGTCGTAACAAGATCTAATTCTTCTCCCAGCTTAACGAAGTCTGATTCGGTCCTTGTTAGTACTGCTCGCAAAAGCCCTGTAAGCTGATAAAGAGTATCCATCGCCTTTTCAGGGGATTCTCTAATAAGGTATCCGATCGTCGTAAGCGCGTTAAACAAAAAGTGAGGCTTGAGCTGCGCTCTAAGAGCCCTTAGTTCAGCTTCAGTTGCGAGCTGTTGCATCTCGTTTTCGCGCAACAATAGTTCGTATCGTTCTCGAGTGACTCGTATAACGTTTATTCGTCTTGCGGCCATAGTAGTAATGCGTTCCAAAAAGTGCGCTTCATCAGAGAGAACTCTTCTTCCTCCGCCGAGTGGTCCTACATCGATACGGAATCTTGGAAAATCTGTAGCTGCGACTACCAACTGAAAGGATGAACGTCCAACTGTATGTATGGCTGCTGGTATGTCAACCAAATCGGTCTCGCCATCCTCTATCCATGATATGCTCTCGGCGTTAAGAGTGCGCGCGATCGCTGACGTCGCGCCGTTGAGTACATCCTCAGCAGAGGATGCGCTACTTAAATCAGCTTCAGCGTCGTGAAGTGCTTCCTCAAAACCAACTCTTCGTAAAAGAAATCTGTCGACAAGCCATGATACTGCTCGCGATATGTGCCCGTAGGCGCCTATAGCTCCAACTGAAATAGCAGCAACAATGACTATTGAGCGGGGGTCGTCAGGACCTAGAGATGGAACCCGCGATTCTAACAGGCCAATAGATGTGATGAACAACAGCATTGAACCAGCCGCAATAGCAGATAGTGTAAGCGCCCTTTTTAGGAATATGTCTACTAGAGCAAATCGGTAGTCTTGCGCGAGAATAGCAACAGCAAGAAGTAGCGATATGTGATGACCTGCTACTTCTGTAAGCCAACCAAATCCACGCGAGCCGTGCTCTGTTAAGTGCAACGACATAACAGCGAACGCGCCGAGTGCTGCTGCAGGAAGTGCGCGCTGTGCTGCGCGCTTCTGATGTCCTAGGAGTACAAGAACAACGAGTATTAGCGCAAAGGCACCACTTAGCATTAAAAACGCGCTGTTATTCGGCAGCGGTGCACCACGTACTGCATTGTACATGTGCATGCCAGCAGCGATTGTAGCCAATGCGTATGCGACAGCAGTAAGGGCGTTAGTTACAGCGGACGATACAGAGCTGGCCGCCACTTGAATAGCAACTGCAGGAAGAAAGCCCAATGAGGCAAAGGTAATTGCAGTTGCCAAGGGGGTAGGCCTCACAAATCCGAACTCTGGTAGCGCATACATCCAAAGTGCACCTGCATTCCAAACTAGCCCTAACAATGATGTAACAAGCGGAGTCAGATCTGAGGGCAGGTTGACTCCGTACCATTTTCTCCTTGATGGCTCAGACAGTGTCATCACTCCGAGCATAGCATAGAGTGATAAGCCGGTGATGAAGCCAGCGAAGTGAAGTAGTGTTATAGAGCTGTAATGAGGCACAGTGATAAAAAGTGTTCCGCCCATAGGATGCACCTAGACGCTACGCCTAGACGCTACGCCTAAGGGTTTCGTCTGCGCTTGACTACGTCAAGAACGGATTGCGTAATGAGAACGTTAATCCGTTGTAGACACGTTTGTGGTACCGACCATAGTTGGTCGATTTCGACCACTGGTGAGTGAAAATCAACCGGTGCCGTCTGCTGTTCCTCTAGTCGTTCCACTCATGTCCTATATCCGTCCACTCATGGGTATTGGATAGGAAATAGCGCCCGTTCAGGACAGTTTGATACTCTACCAGTTGGAGCTACATGAAGTACGTTAAGCCTTTTCGCGTCGCCCTTTGCCTGTTCTTTATGGGCGCTGCAACTCATACAAACGCAATGGCGGTTGCGCCATTTCAGCAAGAAGGGGCGTCACTTGCGGGAGTTATTAGAGACTCCAGCGGTGCACCAGTTGTTGCTGCGCGCGTCCGTATTCTGGAGTTGCATCGTGAAGATATGTCTCATGGCGATGGCACTTACGTACTTAGAAATCTGCACGCTGGACGTTACACGTTGGTTGTTCAGCGCATAGGTTACCGTGCTCTCGCGCGCACGATAACGCTTGAGCCAGGCGTTAGAGTATCGCTCGACTTAGTATTGGTTCCTGCTGTCATTCAACTCGCACCGCAAATTGTTACTGGTGCCGCAGGCGAACGCAATCGCAATGATCTTATTAGCAGTAGCTCGACGCTTGCTGACGCCGCTCTCGAAAGAATGCTAGCTGCTACAGTGGCCGCTACGCTTGCCAGCCAACCTGGTGTTTCTGTTTCCTCCGTGGGCCCTGCGACCGCTCGTCCAGTACTTAGAGGGCTGGGAGGTGATAGGCTGGTTATGCTTGAGGACGGACAACGGCCAGGCGACCTTTCCTCTACTTCTGGTGACCATGCAGTAGCGATTGACCCTCTTACCGCGCGTAGAATTGAAGTTGTGAGAGGGCCGATGTCACTACTGTATGGAAGCTCAGCTTTGGGGGGAGTTGTGAATGTTATTCGTGAAGAAATACCACGTTCGCGCCCGGAGCACTGGGGCGCAGTTACATCAATGCAAGCAGAATCCGCCACTCGTGGAACAACCGCGGGCGCCGAGTTCCGTGCGCCACTCGGCTCTATCTTCGCGATGCGTGCGGAAGCAAGTACTAGGCATTCAGGAGAACTAGATACGCCGATTGGGAGAATGGTGAACAGTGGAGGAAGATCCGTCGGTGCAGCCGCCGGCTTGTCCGCGATCGGAGAACATGGCCATGCGGGAGTTTCGTACCGCTACTACGACAACAACTATGGAATACCAGGCGGCTTTATTGGAGGGCATCCCGGTGGCGTGAACATTGATATGAAAAGAAATAGCGTGCGTGCGGAAGGCGAGTATCATTTCGATGATGCACCGATAGCAACGCTAAATGCCACCGCATCTTACACATCGTATAGTCATAACGAGCGCGAGAAAGGAGGTCGTATAGGAACGGCGTTCTCGCAAGAGTTTATTGCTGGCGAAGTAGTTGCGCGTCACGATCGGCTAGGGCCGTTTACGCTGGGTGCTGCGGGAATGCGCTTTCAGTATAGAGACATAACAACTGGAGGTTCGCTTCGTACCCCGTCGACGCATGACATTTCAATTGCGGGATACGCAATCGAAGAGTTCGGGACTGAGCGACTTCGTTGGCAGGTTGGCGCTAGATACGACTGGTCGCATGTAGAGCCGAAGCGGCGAACTTTCGTTGCAGTTGGAGAACAACGACTAGCTACTGAGCCGCGCACGTTCGGTGCGATAACTGGCTCTTTGGGCGCGCTGTACGTTATAAGCGACAACGTTCGGGCTGGCGCGAGTATAAGTCGCTCATATCGCACTCCCGACTTCAACGAGCTGTTTTCGAACGGTCCGCACTTGGCTGCGAACGCTTATGAAGTAGGTGACCCATCACTCGGTGAAGAAACCGGTGTTGGGGGCGATGCGTTTGTTAGGATAGGTCACGACGATGTAAGTTGGGAAACTAGCGTTTTTCATAATAGGCTTAACGGATACATAGCGCCCTCAAGTCGTGGTAGGACTATTGAGAGTGCACAAGGGCGGCCACTATTTCAGTATACGAATGACAACGCTCGCTTTACGGGAGCAGAGAGTCAACTGCACCTCGCAGTTACTCAACGGTTAGGAATCGACGCGGTAGTATCATATGTTCACGCAACACTGGCGGGTGAACGTCCATACATACCTGTGTTTACGCTTGTACAAACAGGTATAGACACTACCTATGTAGCTGGCTCAAAATATCCTATTCTAATTCCGCCGTTAAATGGTCGAGTGGACATAAAGTATGATCGTACTCGTTTCTTCGGTACGTTGGTAATTAGAACAGCGGCTGCTCAGAAGAACCTCGGTGATTTTGAAAGTCCAACCGCCGGCTTTGCAGTTGCTCATATTGACGCTGGCTTAAGGATGCTGCGCGGTAAGACATTTCATTCGCTGACCTTGCGTATAGACAATGTTTTTGATGTGGAATACAGGGAGCACCTATCCCGAACAAGAAGCATTGTCCCTGAACCAGGTCGCAACATCTCATTGTTGTACCGGGTTAGCATGTAGCTCAAACAAACAACCACCTTTAATATGCCATCGTTTGCAGAACAAACCAGCGTGCGTTTCAAGAGAGCGTTTAGATATACCAAGTCGCGTGGCTTCGCGGCGCTGATCGCTACAAGCGTTTTGTTAGCCGCCTGCGGTGACAAGACAACGGAACCAGACGACCATGATCATGACCATGATCATGAACCAGAAGTGGTGAGCATCGTCATCACTTCGGGTAGCAACTCGGTTACTGTGCCTATTAACGGATCGCAAACTCCTGGGCCGCTAACTCTTAATGTGAACGTCGACAACAATATCACGGTCCGTTGGCTGAACGCTGCTGGGCAGGACGACCCACATGTAACGGCCGATGAGTTTGAACTTCGCATTAATGTGCCGCAGGGAATGACTTACACGGCGGGTACTGGCTTTACTGGTAAGATCAAACCAACCGTAACAGGCGGATCGGCGTTCACGGTTAATCTCTTTCACATTGAAGAAGACCACGTAGATATAAGCAAGACAGTAACGGTGAACGTTCAGTAACTAAAACGTTCAGTAAACGCTTAGTTGCCGTAAGCGTTGAGTTCCAGCAGACGTTCAGTACAGTAAACAAACATGCCGCGCGCAGAGTGCTACGTCCTGCGCGCGGCATGCTTATACGAACAAACGATAACTAACTGCTAAACAGTTCTACCAGCGACCCTCGCCGATACCACGCCATAGATAGTGGCACCACGGCATAGTGTGATTTCGGGAGCAGTTACCGTAGTTAAGCTTTGCGGCGTACCAACGATGGAATGAGCTCCTATTCTTATCTCGCCTTCTCCGATTATCGGGCCGGTAATAAGGCAACGTTCTCCAACGTGCAGGTCCTTTCGCGCCGTAAGTGAGCCGGTAATGATATTCTCTCCCGCAAGCTGAATACCCTCGTTTGCCTTGGCGCTGCCGTGCAGTTGGCATCCGCGCTCAAGGACGAGTGCGCCAAGTACTACGAGATTGTTGGTAACAACTGCGCCCTCAGGAACTATAAGATCGCCACGCACTCGCAAAGTGTCTGGCGACATTTGCGTAATGCGGTCGGTCATAGGACGTGCCCAAGGCTCGCTGTGCAAACTATCTCCCACGGGAGGAGGTACGAACTCGTCGCCTTCACTACCAACTACAATGCGAGGCGCCATGATACGTTCGAAGTGAACGTTCGACGCGATGCGGAGCTCTTTGCCAGCGGTTGCGCGCCCAAACAGTGAACTTTCACCCTCTACCGTGAGAACATCATCTGCATGCGCCCAACGAACTATTGTTGTTCCAGCAGCAAGATTTGCATTGCTAGCGGCAAGCAGCGCACGCATGCGCATACCTTTGCCGCCAACAAACGATGAACGCGCATAAACCTCTCGGTCTACAGCTAGGTTGTCAGGCAACTGTGACGCGACATCAATGACTACAACATCGCGGACCCCCTCCGGGGCGCGGTCGCCAGCACGTGGTATACCAGGAAGCAGCATTATGTCTTTCGCTGCGTTTACCGAGCGGAGAACACGAACTGTTGTCTGGTCCTTGAGTTGAAAAAATGGTTCCGGATCTGTTCGCGTGGGAACAACTCCAGCTGTTGCCACTGCGCCGTAACGGTTGTCCAGCTCTCGAAATAGCCCTGTTTGATCTCCGTATCTACGAAATCCTTCTGCAAACCAAGTAAGCTCTCCAGAGTCGTTGCCAACGCCGGCAAGTGGCGACGCATCACGCGGTCGCACAAGCTCCATGATTGCAGGAATGAAAGGCAGGGATACCCAAGCGATAAACGCAAGCAACAATAAAACGAATGCAACCGTGGATGACATTAGGCTCTGCCTCCCGATGGCTCGCTACTACCGATTGTGTTAGCGCGTGTTGCGGCATTGGAGCTAGCAGCATGGCCGTTGCCAGATTTATGACCGTTGCCATTGCCGTTGCCGTTGCCGTTGGTGCCGCGAAAGCGTTCCGTTTTCTCCCACGTAATGGGACGCGTGCGCGACCATGAGCCGCGCGATAGCGTCGCACGCGAAACCGAAAACATGCTTACCAAAAAGCCAAGTAGTAGGAACGGTAGCATACGAATACGCTCTCGCGAACCGTCGAGTCGCGCTGCCGTTGCAACCTCAAAGAACGCCGCAAAGTTTCCGACAGTGTTGAACGACGTGATAGCTAGTAGTGTAATCTTACCCCATTCAGGCGGATATCCGGCGTAGAATAGCGCCATTGTACACACCCACCCCATAATGAGCACGAGTGGAACGACAAAAACGCCGAGTAACAGTACACCGTCCACCATTTGCCAAAATGGAATCTTACGACGATTGCGCATTAGGCCACCTACGTAACGCGACAGTGACTGATTGTGTCCTTTCGCCCAACGCTGAATTTGTCTAATGCGAGTTTCCCACGACTCCGGTACTTCCTCGTAGCATTCGCTTCGGTTCTGATACACGACTTCCCAACCTTGCATCACTAACCGAACTGTTAGGTCGGTGTCTTCGGCAAGCGAATCTGTATTCCATCCGCCAACAGCCATAAGCGCGCTTCTGCGAACGCCACCTACCGTACCACCATACTGGGGTATCAGTCCTAAATTCATGCGTGCTTGTTGATCTACTTGATATCCGCCTGCGCGTTCCAAGTCGAGCAATCTAGTTAGCAGTGAAAGTCCTACGTTTAGCGGGACGACGCGTCCCATAACTGCACCAACTTGCGGATCAAAAAACGGAGCTGCCAATTGACGTAGCAGTCGCGGACCAGGTATGTAGTCTGCGTCGAATACGAGATGTATTTCTTCTTCTCTAGAGGCTGTTGCTTCCGCAAGCGCTGCCGCCTTTCCCGGCTTCCCTTCATCACGAAGATACGGGACTATTCGTCCAGGGTGTGCGGCAACATAACTCTCAATTATTTCCCGCGTTTCGTCTGTTGAACGATCGTCTACAGGAACTATTACATAGCGATCGCGTGGGTAATCAGCAGCCAGAAGTGCGTCTAGTGAATCCCTAATTACACGCCCTTCGTTGTGCGCTGGAACGAACACTGCGACCTTAGGCCATTCGGCAACGAGTACATCCACGAATGGTTGTCTGTGTTTGCCAAACAGTCGATTTAACGTGAACCAGTAGTGTCGCACCGTATAAATAGTGAGTACGGCGACTGCTATCCACAGCCCGATATCTGCAATTAAAACAATCATGCTACCGCTCTCGCTGACTCAACGGGTGTATCCACGTTGACAGGTATGCTTCTGTCTTTCCAGTCTAGCGCGCCACCAGAACGCCAGCTCATGCCCCATCCGTACAACGCCACGTACACGAATATATCAAGCAAAACACCAAACACGAGGAACAGTACGGGCATCGCTAATAAGGATGCGTTACTGATTATCCACGCGTGTATGCTGGCCTGCAGCGGGATCATTACTGCAAGGTGCAGCAACAGCAACGTTGCAAGTGCAAACTTATGCAAAAGTGGAAAGTCGAACACAAAGAAGGTTAGTGCCACCATGAAAGGTGACAGCAGCAGAATAACTATACCACTTTGCAACAAACCACCGATGTACTCTGGAAGCGTGTATGCGAAAGGAGGTTCAGCCAACGTAAACCAGATTTGTGCCGACAGCTGAATGATTGCAATGCCGCGAAGTAAGTAGCCAAGCGGAAGTGCACGACCGCGTAGTAAGACACCTACAACTGCGAGTACTATTGTTACGATCCAGCCTATTATTAGCTGAGAGTCAGATGGCCACGCAGCCTGAGCGTTATAGAATGGGATTGCTATGAACAGACGAGGGACAAGTTCTGTTACCCGCGTTGATACTCCCTCTAATCCCAGTGGAGAATGCAGCCACACAAATAACATTCGCCAAGCTTCGAGTAAATACTCGAGCGAAACGAACATGGCAACCGCGAATACTGTTGGGAGGATAACTAAATCAAGGAGCAGCCAACGCGATACTTCTAGGCCTATCATTGCGCGGTGGGGCGCGATAGTGCCGCCGCGAACGCCGCGCTTGCGCAGAACGTCTATTCGACGTGAGGGATTACCAGTAACGCGCGACACCGAGTGTCACTCCTGAGCGAGTGTAAAATGGATTGCGATAACCATCGAGTTGCAAATTAATTGCGGTCTTGGATTCGATGCGTTCGCGCCATGCAAGTGACAGTTCCTGCGACGAAAACTGCGTAAGTGTCGTTCCTGCGCCAACAATTTGCCACCCCTCGGTTCCAGCTATGCCGCGCACAGAGAATGAGCGCCGGCTACTAGGGGTATACATAGCAATGCCGTGCACACGGTGGCTCTTTACGCTGCCAGGGCTGCTAGTGTTAAACCGTACTCCACTTTCAAGCACAAAGCCGCGTGGTGCATACCAAGTAATCGCGCCGAGTGCTGCAACATCTTTGAGCTCTTCAACAGATTGAACAACCGATGCGCCAGCTACTGTTTGAATAGTGCGGGAGGCTCCCCACCTTCTTCCGATAAGTGCGTCAGCGCGGTAGCGGGGGAATAGCGGAGAGCCATCGCCTGCATTTACTCCCGCTAAGTGAAACCACCTGTCCGACCAATCGTAGCGGTGTGCAATACCACCTTGAAAGCCCTCCTCGCGAAAGCCACGTAGAGCGAGAACGTCTGTAAAGAAAGTTTGCTTCGTGCCGGGAAAGACGCCGCGTAAATAAACTCCAGTCCAATCACCGTAGTCGTTCGAAACTTTCTGATGAAAGGCGTGTGCTTCTACGCTTCGTCCAGCGAGACCGCCTGCAAGAGGTGCTTGCGCTAACAAAACAGGTGCATATGCAGCCGCACCGATTAGCGTCAGTGAAGTTACCGCTGCTGTCTTCAACGACAGTTTGAAGCTGTCAGTAAGTGCGTTGTGACGTGGCGACATTTCAACGAGCCCTTGCGCGTCGATCAATCAACCCCGTTGTAGCGTGATGGTCACGTCTACGCGGGCCGTGAGCGCCACCTTGTCGCGTTAAACGTTCATAAACAACAGACGCGATACGCTGAGATGCCATGCCGTCTCCAAACGGATTTGCACCACTCGTCATGCGAGCGCGCAATACGTCATCGTCGAGAAGACGCGTGGTCCATTCGACTATTGCGCTGTGTGATGTGCCAACCAAGCGCCCAAACCCAGCATCAATAACTTCTGGACGTTCTGTGCAGTCACGAAGGATTAGTATGGGTTTGCGGAAAGAAGGAACTTCTTCCTGAATGCCTCCTGAATCGGAAAGCACCAGCGTTGCTCTTCGCATTACCTCGAGTAAATCGCCGTACTCTAGCGGCTCAATTAGGTGAATCCGTTCGTTGCCAGCGAGTCTTTCAAAAACAATGTCTCGCACGCGAGGATTCGGGTGAACAGGGAAAATAATTTGAGCGTTCCTAGTGCGCACGATATCCGACAGTGCGTCGCAAATCGCATGGAGCTGTTCGCCTTGTGATTCACGTCGATGAACCGTCGTAAGAACAACCGGAATAGACCAATCGATTGAGTCGAGCTGTCGTGTAGCGAACTTCTCACGCGCAGGTATACGGTTGAGCGCGTCGACTACAGTATTTCCGGTAACAAAAACATCTTCCTCTGGTATACCTTCGGCGAGAAGATTGTTTTTCGCGTCTTCTGTAGGTGCGAAATGAACAGCCGCCGTGCAAGTAGCAATTCGCCGATTTACTTCTTCTGGGAAGGGGCTGCTAAGATCAAAGGATCGTAGGCCGGCCTCTACGTGCCCAATCGGAATGGCCTGATAAAATGCTGCGAGCGACGCTGCGGTAACCGTCGAAGTATCGCCTTGCACAAGCAAAAAGTCTGGGCGGTGTGTAATGAACGCTTCAGTTAATGCACTCAATGCTCGCGCAGTGAAAACGCCGAGGTTTTGCCCGGTTTGCATAAGTCCAAGGTCGACATCTGGCTTGATGCCAAATACTTCGAACGCTTGAGTAAGCATTTCGCGATGTTGCGTTGTGGCAACAACGAGTGGTTCTAGGCCTTCATGCTGTCGGATGGCCTCAATGACCGGCGCCATTTTAATGGCTTCCGGGCGAGTCCCGACTACGAGGCAGATTCGATGACGTGACGGTGTATTCACGATAGAAAGACGATCCGGTGCCGCGGGGGAAACGCGGCACCGGATCGTCCTTTACCAAGGAACTACACCGATATCAGCGTCGCAGCTTCCCTTCTGCGTTCTGAGAGATGTTGCCGGCCTGGGACCGACGCTTCCTGCGAGCTGCTATTGCCAGAACCGAAAGTCCAACGCTCATAAGAGCCCAAGTGGACGGTTCCGGGACAACATAATCGAAGTTGGCGTCGAGTACGGTTTGACCGTCGAAGCCAAGCATAACGTTATCGACAAACCCAGTGTATTGCAGGGGCCACTGGCTACCAACACCGACCGCAATACCAATTACCTGAGCGTTGCTGTCGATACAGCCGCCGGCACCTAACAGCTGTTGAATAGCACTTGCTGACGCGTCGCCCTGCCAAAAGTTGAAGGTGTTCATATCACAGGCTCCACCAGTAGTAGAGTAAAGTGGGTCGCCTTCGCCTGCTGGACGGTGGTACCAGAAGTTGCCTTCCTGCATATTGGTGGTTGACACCCACTCATTAACTGGAGTGTGAGTCCCGCCGATACCGCCGGCATTTTGGGCTTGCTGATTAAAGTAGCCCTCCCAAATGAGCTCTGTTTGGACCACCTGCCCATTGATGTACTCAGCGAGCTGAAGTCTTAGCACAGGCGTTTTGGCCACCCAGTCACATGGCGGAATGGACACCACGTCTGGCGATGGATTGCAAGGTGTGTCCCATCCGTCAGCGCTCTGGCGGAACCAGTCGAACGACAACGAAGAAATATCTGCCAACGATCCAAATGAACCAGACGTGTTCCAGTTGGCGAGACTATTCTCGGCGGTACCACCTGCATATCGATACCAGAAAGCCCAGTCGGGATAGTCTCCGCTTTGCTGTCCAGTTACTGATAGTCGAAGCGAACCTTCGCCCACATCGCCCCAGCCGGACCGCGGCTTATCCCGTGTAACCTCGGCGGTGCCGCCTGCCATTGTCCAAGGTATCCAGTTGGGACCTGTTCCCTTAACTACATAACCGCCAGGTCCGACAACCTGCCCTTGAGCGCTAAGCTGGTTAGGTGTGGAAACCAACAGTGCGACTGCGGCCGCAGTAATTGCGGTTAGTGTCTGCGACTGAAGGCGGTTAAAGAATGAGCGTTTCATGGATGTGAGGCTAAAAGCCGATCGTTCTGTTTAAAGCCGGAAACGAAGCGTACACGACGGTGACGCATTCGTTGCAGCCGTTGCTGTGCACCACGGTAAGTGCAGGAGCTGTGCCGAACTGAAGCAGAGACTTGCCAACTTAGTAAAGGCAACGCAAGCCGTTGTTCTATTTAGACTTGCGTCAGTTGATACTTATTAAATGTGTTGCGTAGCGCACACAATTTCAAGATGTGTGGTGGTGGCGCAACCTCCGAACTGTTGCGTTGTTGCTACGAAATGCGGTTAGTCAAAAACTTTAATGGGAGGCGGAGCAACCGGTTGAGGAGGCGGAGCAACCGGTTAAAGAAGCATGGTTATTACGCGACCACAGTAAGGGATACTGGCAACGTACAAAATAGAAAGCGTTAGTTCGATCGTATAAGGCGTAACAAAACTTGGGTTAGAGATGGCGCAGCCCCTGCTGCGGTGGCTCGAAGCGTAACGTAGTGTCCACCGTTCTGAATATCTGCTGCGGCGTGAAGAGAGAATCACGCGGAATCGCCCTCTACTACTGCAGGAGAGAAAGACGAGGTAACAAATAGAGGCAACTCGCCGAAAGATAGGGTCACCGGACCTTGAGCTCCCCCATGACGCTCAATCGCAATTTTTACTGTGACAGTTGATGACTGCGCAAGCGTAACAGTAAGACTGTCAGCGCGAACGTGAATTGACGGCGTTGAAGTAGGGAGAACATGGTGATTGAAGTACGCGTTTGCGTTGGACACGCCGCTTCCAGACGCCCTAACACCAATACGGTGTACTCCAGGTGCCGTGGCAAGCGAGGGGGTAACAGAAAGTACAGAAGTAGTTGCACCTCTAGACAAAAACTGAGGAGAGAGAGTAGCAGCGTAACCTTCGGGAAGATCGAATGTGCTAAGCATTACGTCGCCATTGTACATGCCAGTTCGTTCTACAATAACTGGCATAGAAACAGCAACGCCCTGTTCAGAGGAGGGTGACAAATTGCTGGGTGTAACAACAAGGCCGGGTTCAACTACACGAACTGTGATTGGGAAAACGGTAGTGCGGTTGTCCAACCAATCGCCCCAAGCACGCGCCGTTAGTGAGTAGTATCCAGCAGATACGTTTGCCGCAACGGCAATCGCACCGTTGGTAGCGGTAGTGGATGTGGTAACTTTAGGCGGTAGAAACGACGCAGTGATTCCTTGGGGTGTAGGATCGAAGGCGAAATTAATGTCGGGTGTATGAGCGTTGAAACGTTGGACATTGAATACGATGCCTCCTGCAGAACCGCGAGCGATAGTTACAGTGTCCGAGAGGATTGTAATCGCCGCTGTTTGGTATGGGCCAGAAGATCGATCGCCGCTACATGCAGTAACAGCAAAGGCAACAACGAATGCGAAAGTAAGTGGCGCTCGCCATAGTAGAAATGGCGAATGACGAGTGTGAGTAAACTTTTTCATTATCTACCTACCGTTGGGTTAGTTTGTATCGTTCAACAACTGGAAGACCATCTTCATCAATTCGCCACCCCCACTGACTGTAGCGAGTTGCGGCTGCGAGTTCAAAGCCTTTTGGCAACTCAACGATAGCTTCGAAACTGCCAGTAGGAGAGAGACGCCAGTATCTGTTACTTGTGGTTGTCTGATAGTTCTGCTTAAGCCAAATCGTTCCATCAATACCAACGATCATTTGCGAAACAGGAGGCAGGTAAGCGGTTCTTATTACCGAGTCCTCAAGCATCTTGCGATTGGGCACTAACGTAACTCCGCGCACGACTGGTGACGCTTTAACTACCGAGTCTATAAAAGTGTTGACGTGTGCCGCTGACAGTGTGCGTGCGTTATAGCGGAGCACTCGATCCCAGACTTTTTCACCTTTGCTGTTGAGTTTTGATACTCGAATGCGATCGGTTTCTTTGCCCGACGTGATCACTGTTTCTACTGATACAACCGCTGTTGCGTTATCCGTTAGTCTCCACGCAGTGGAATGCAAGAACGGCTGCTTTGTAAAACTCCTGAAGCTGCCATTACTGTTGCCTGGCGGTGAAGCAGTGAAGATAAGAGAACGTACAGGAGGTATATCACTGAACACGGTGCCAAGCACAGCTCCGGTTGCGCTCACGCGAACAATGTCGCTCGATTGATTACTACTGCTTGCACCGCCGCGCCGCGCCGCTGTTACGCAGTAGAAACCATTCGCGCCGATAGCGAGTATGCGCTTCTGGTTTGGTCCAGTTCCGGGTACATGGAATGAGCGCACGCCATTTCCGCTAATTGGAAATACGTTAACGCGATCGTTGCTTCTATCAAGCACCCAAATGGAATCACGTAGCACTTCTATTGAGGAGGCAGTGACAAACTCTCCTGGCCCTTGACCCTTTCTGCCGAATGTTCGTACTGCTCGCCCTGCGCTGTTAAACATGCGCACGGTTTGGTCCGACCAGTCGAGTACGTAAATGTTGCCACGAGCGTCGGCTTGAACTGCACGTACCTGCGATAGCTCGAACGCTTCACTGTTAGGCTCTAGGCGGAGATCGAGCGTCGCTTTATGTACAGTACCCGTCGATGGTAGGAGACTCGCATCGGGCTGCGATTGAAGCGGGAGCGTAAGCATCAATGAAAGGACCAAGATGCTCGAAGCACGGCGTTGGCGTTGGCATGGCATTGTAAGTCTTTAGCTGAAAGTGTCGATCTTCTTGGCCCAGAAGTCTAGCGCGGGGGAGGGGGGCAGCGCGCAATGGTCGGGGGCCTCTGGGATTAGAACCGTTTGAATGCTGAATGGTTTCTTACCATTAGGAAGTTTGTTTGTTCTGTATTTGCTTGCGGTTTTGCGATGTTTGACGAATACTCAATCACGATGTTATGCCGCATCGTGTTGTTGCTATTTGTAGAGACCGTTTGGCAGTTGTAGGGCGTTTTTTTGTTTGTACAACATCCCTAGGAGTTAGAGTGATACTCGCGTGCAGAGTTAAGGTTTTGGTACTGGTCGGGTTTGCCGAACTACTACTTGTGGCGAGCCCCACAGTACTTGTTTCACAGCAGTTAGACTGGAATCAGAAAGCAGTTGTACCGCGTCTTGAAAAGAACATCACCAATACGGAACCGGATGGGTGGAATACAGTTGGTGGTTTGGTGGCAGATGCGAAAGGCACACTTTATGTGTTAGACAATCAAGAGCAGCGGGTAATGGTTTTTAGTGCTGACGGAAAGCTTATCCGTTCGTTTGGTCGCAAAGGGCAGGGGCCAGGCGAGTTTCAGAATGCGTCAGGCATGCGCATTTTCAAGGATACGCTGTGGGTTTCTGACGACAGGAACAATCGCTTAACTGGATTTGACATAGCGACGGGCAAGTTTCGTACGTTAGCGCGGAGTTCTCCGTCTGCTGGTGGGATGCAGTTAGCACTATTGGCTTTTTCTCCTAGTGGTGAATGGGTCATGACACAGCAACAAGCACGTGGTGCAGACGGACGTAGTGGGATGGCTCTTACCAATGAACGATCACCCAGCAGTTTCTCTCATAGAGTTGGTACGCGTGTTGGTACAACGTTTTTCATTGTAGAGCCGCCTCGTCCATTGGTACGGTTGCTGAAAGGTGGTTTTGGGCGTAGCTATTCGACCCAGCCGTTTTCCAGTAGTCCATTATGGAGTGTATCTCACGACGGGCATTCGTTGCTTCACGCGGATCGTCGTGCGGCTTCAAGTCCCGGTCGGGGCGAATTGCTTTTGAAGTCGTTTGCGCCGACTGGTGCTGTTAGATGGACGCGTTCACTTACGTATGTACCTCGTCGCCTTACGGATGCTGAGGTAAATAAGGTTGTAGCTGAGCTTAGCACTCCCCCAACTGGTGCGCGGCCGCGCAGTAACGCGGCGGCTGCCGTAAAGATAGAAATTGATGGCGTAGCGTTGCGCGATAGCATTGAGCGACCGGCTTATTGGTCGCCAGTGAAGGGCATGTTATCGGGTTTGGACGGTAGCATATGGTTGCTGGAGGAGGGTGGCATTGCACCGAAACAGAACTACTACTGGCGTCTATCTGATAGCGGTGTTCCCGAGGTGCGAGTGGCTGTACCTGCTTCGCATCGAATTATTATGGCCTCTCGTGACAGAGTGTGGATTACGTATACAGACTCAGAAGGCATGACGGTGTTAGGCAGGTATCGCTTATGAGCTGGATTGTGGCGCGCGAAGACGCGAAGACGCGAAGGAGGATTGTGGCGCACGAAGACGCGAGGGCGCGAAGGTAAGGTCGAGCTTAGGTGGCATGTTCCGATATTCAAGTCATGGTTGCTAACTGTTTTTTATAGTTACTGCATCTATTTGAAAGTTAGCGTTGCCCTTTGCACTTGAAATTGAACGATTTGAAATAGAGCTATCATGTAAAAAAGAACTATCATGTAAAAAGGATGACAAAAAAGAACTATCATGTAAATGAACATACATTACCGGAAATAATTTAGGAAAGTCGCATCAACCCTTCGCGTCTTCGCGTCTTCGCGCGCCAATTTGTCTTCGCGTCTTCGCGCCTTCGCGTGCCAATTTGTCTTCGCGTCTTCGCGCACCAATTTGTCTTCGCGCGCCAATGAACCCAGCGAACTATCCGAGACTTGCGGCCTTCACCCCAATTATTACTTTGTACTACAAAGTGCCTTGACGGTCGCTACGGGTTTTCCCGTTCAGCACACCTTCGCGAGACGACAGCTCAGTTTGGCTCACAGAAATTAGGAGCATAGGCCCATGGCAGTCCGTTGGATAAAAAGGATCAAGGGAGCAGCCGTAATCGGGGGGATGTGGGCCGCGGCCTGGTTTCTAGCCGGTATGGCACTTCTGTTCGTTGTCGGCTTCGGCGCTGCCGACGTGCCGTTCCCGCTCTTTTTTGGCCTTCTAGGCTTTATTGCTGGGGCGCTGTGCTCATTGCTGCTCAGCATGCTGTCGATTAGGCGTCGGCTTAAGTCGCTATCAGTGCCGCTATTTGCGGCCTGTGGCGCTGCGGGTGGTTTTCTGCTAACGGCCGTAGTCGGCGCGCTTGCCGGCTCGGGGATAGGTGACGGAATGCTTACAGTTGGGCCGATCCTCGCCGCCGCAGGCGCACTGTCGGCGGCAGGTACTGTAGCCATTGCCGCCAAGTCCACCTCCTTACAGCTCGAGTCGGGGAGGGAGCAGTCGGGACAGCTGCTCGATGACGAACAAGAGCAGTCTAGACGCGACTCGCTCGGCACTTGACTTGTAGCGCTTTCTCCGTCAAGTTGCGTGTCTCCCTTGGAATACCTGTTATTCCGGGGTCGATGCACCTGTTTTTACGTACCTGTTTTTACCCCGATAGTCGCTCGGCAAACTGCGGCCGAATCCTATGGGGCCCTCGTTCGCGAGGGTGGTGTGCTGGGGCTGCTTCACCTAAAAGGTGTTAGCGTCCACTGCACAAAGCGGTACCGGCTTCAACGTCTGTGACGATCTGAAGCTCCCGAGAAGCAACGCAGGCAATTCAACGTCGTTCGCTGGGAGTCGCACACTTCTATAAAGTGTGTTCCTGCGCCCGACGCGCTTGGGTCCCCCACCGCGCAGCAATGGCGGTTACACCCGGCGGCAGCGGATGGACACCGGCCTTAAAAAGGCGTCTGGTCCATTCGTTTTTTTGCTGGCAGAGGGCTGGAGCCAGCAGGTGAGATACACAACCGTCGTAGCTACTCCGTTCGTTTACCTCAGATACACGCTGGCGCCGCGCTTCCGCGCTGCCAACCGAAGACTATATGCCTCGTACCACCCCGCTTGAGCACTACCGTAACATCGGCATCATGGCCCACATCGATGCCGGAAAAACGACTACCACCGAACGCATCCTGTATTACACAGGAAAGTCGCATAAAATCGGTGAAGTCCACGATGGTGCTGCCACCATGGACTGGATGGAACAGGAACAGGAGCGCGGTATCACCATTACCTCCGCTGCTACCACCTGTTTCTGGCAAAGGCATGGTCAGAGTGACAAGAAAGGTGAAGGACCGGAATACCGAATCAACATTATTGACACACCAGGGCACGTAGACTTTACAGTAGAAGTCGAGCGCTCCCTTCGAATCCTCGACGGAGCTTGCACGCTCCTCGATTCTGTGGCCGGCGTTGAGCCGCAAACGGAAACAGTCTGGCGCCAGGCCGACCGCTACCGTGTGCCGCGTATGATTTTTTCCAACAAGATGGATCGCGTTGGCGCGAACTTTGACCGCTGCCTAGAAATGATTCGCGATCGTCTCACACGTCGCGCATTCCCAATTCAGCTCCCCGTTGGTTCCGGTGAAACCTTCACTGGTCACATCGATATCATTGAGCGCAAGCAGTACATCTTCCACGAAGAAACACTCGGCAAAACGTTCTCTGTAGTAGACGTTCCTGAAGAGTTTCGTGAGCGTGTGGAGAAGATGCGTAGTGAGGCAGTTGAGGCCGCTGTTGAGCAAGACGAAGAGCTCATGGCTAAGTACCTCGACGGCGCCGAGCTGAGCATTGAAGAGATTCGTCGCGCGATTCGTAAAGCGACCATCGCCATGGAGTTCGTTCCAGTGTTGTGCGGCGCATCGTTCAAGAACAAGGGCGTTCAGGCGCTGCTTGACGCTGTTCTTGACTACCTGCCAGCACCGCTCGACGTTCCTGCAATTCAGGGACACTTGCCGCATCATGACGAAACATTCGTCGACGCACCTGTTTCCGATGACGCCAACTTTGCGGCGCTCGCGTTCAAGATTGCAACCGACCCGTTCGTTGGTAAGCTGACATTCTTCCGCGTTTACTCGGGAGTGCTCAAGTCAGGTTCGTACGTTTACAACAGCACGAAAGACAAGCGCGAGCGCGTTGGCCGCTTGTTGCAGATGCACGCCAACAAGCGTGAAGAAATTGAAGAAGTACGTGCTGGTGATATCGCTGCCGCTATCGGTCTTAAGGACACGCGCACCGGCGACACAATGTGCGACGAAGAGCATCCGTTGATTCTCGAGGCGATGAAGTTTCCTGCGCCTGTTATCGACGTTGCTATTGAGCCGAAGACCAAGGCCGACCAAGATAAGCTGGGTCTTGCGCTTCAGAAGCTTGCAGAAGAAGACCCAACATTCCGTGTCCGTTCCGACGCAGAAACTGGGCAGACAATTATCGCCGGTATGGGCGAGCTGCATCTTGAAATCATCGTCGATCGTATGATGCGCGAGTTCAAGATCGATGCAAACGTTGGCCGTCCTCAGGTCGCGTATCGTGAAACGATCGGCAAGCGCGTTGAAAAAATTGAAGGGAAGTTTATTCGTCAGTCCGGCGGTAAGGGTCAGTACGGACACGTTGTCATCAATCTTGAGCCGAGTGAGCCAGGGCAAGGCTTTGTCTTCGAAGACAAGATTGTTGGTGGTGTGATTCCGCGTGAGTACATCGGCCCGGTTGAACAGGGAATTAAGGAAGCGCTTGAGAACGGCGTGCTTGCTGGTTATCCAGTGGTCGACGTTAAGGTGCAGCTGACATTCGGTTCATACCACGATGTTGACTCGTCGGAAATGGCGTTCAAGATTGCCGGCTCAATGGCATTCAAGGAAGCAGCGAAAGCGGCATCGCCTGTTATTCTTGAGCCGGTAATGAAGGTCGAGGTCGTATGTCCAGAGTCTTACATGGGCGACGTCCTCGGCGATCTCTCCTCGCGGCGTGGCAAGATTGGTGGTATGACGCAGCGTGGCGAGGCGCAGGTGATCTCGGCGACAGTGCCGCTTGCCGAGATGTTCGGTTACTCGACCAAATTGCGCAGTATGTCGCAAGGGCGAGCGGTCTACTCTATGGAATTTGCTCACTACGAGGAAGTTCCAAAGTCGAAGGCCGAAGAGATCATCAGCAAGGTGAAGGCGTAAGCCTCACCCACTCATTCACTACCCAACACAGAATCGAACCATGGGCAAGGCAAAGTTCGAGCGGAACAAGCCGCACGTGAACGTGG
>CAYYSP010000005.1:0-264545 GCA_964474535.1 uncultured Gemmatimonadaceae bacterium | reverse complement strand
ACATCGCTGATCTTCTTACTCGCTGCTTGCGCGGTAAACCCAGTTACTGGACGCCGCGAGCTTTCCCTTGTATCTGAGTCTCAGGAGATACAAATGGGAAAGGAGGCGTCGCAGGCTGACCTTCAGAGAGTGGGTGCCTACGCCAATACCAATGCGCAAGCACTCGTAAAACAGATTGGGCAGCAGATGGCAGCAAAGTCTGAACGTCCCAGTTTGCCATGGGAGTTCCATTTACTAGATGACGCCGCAGTAAATGCTTTTGCCTATCCCGGTGGTTTCATTTTCGTTACTCGTGGTCTTATGACTCACCTTAACAGCGAAGCAGAGTTGGCAGAGGTGATTGGGCATGAGATAGGACACGTAACGGCAAAACACAGTGTCGCTGCAATATCACAGCAGCAGGTAGCTCAAATTGGCTTGGTAGCGGGGAGCATTTTTTCTGAGAGAGTTGCACAGTTTGGCGATCTGCTTGGCACCGGCGCTTCACTCCTTTTCTTAAAGTTTGGAAGAGATGATGAACTCCAGGCCGACGCACTTGGTTTCAAATACTCCTTGCAACAGCAGTACGATGTGCGTGAGGCTCCTAAGGTATTCCAAACATTGGGAAGGCTTTCAGGTGATGCTGGTGCACGCATCCCTGAGTGGCAAAGTACGCATCCCGATCCCGGTAACCGTGTTCAGCGCGCTGAGGACCGTTTAACTCGAGTTTCCGAAGCCGATCTTGTCGGTACAAAGGTGAACAGAGAAAGCTATCTGCGTTTACTAGACGGCTTTGTTTTTGGCGAGAATCCTCGTCACGGGTTTTTTAGTGGTAGCACCTTTAAACACCCGGACTTTCGCTTTCAGTACGACTTACCAAACAACTGGCGTTCAGCGAATATGCCGGAAGCGGTTGTTTCACAAGCGCCCGATCAAAGCGCGCAGCTTCAACTCACTCCTGCCCAAGGCACACCTGCTCAAGTGCTACAGCAACTTTTAGGACAGCAGGGTATCACAACCATACAGTCCGGACAAACGACTATAAATGGCCTACAAGCTTCTATTGGCGAGTTCAGCGCGCAAACCGAGCAGGGTACGATACGTGGTATAGCAGGCGCCATATCGCATAACAACAACACGTATATGTTGCTCGGTCTTATGACACCAGCGGCCGTTAATACTAGGGGCCCTGAGATACTGGCCTCGATTCGCTCGTTTCGCGCTTTAACAGATGCTGCGTCACTTAATGTTCAACCCGCTCGCGTATCGGTAGTTACGCTCCCAGATGCCATGACGGCGCAGCAGTTTACGCAACGCTATCCGTCGTCTATCCCCGCGGAGCAAGTTTATATAATCAACGGTGTTCAAGCGTCCACTTTGATACCTAAGGGGACCTTATTCAAGCGGGTTGTCGGAGGACTACAGAAGTAGTTGTTTGGGCGGTACCTCAGACGTGTGCGAAAGGGTACAGGGTAGTAGTTTCCCTGTACCCTTTATCATTATGTGTACATGCACCATCTGCTTCCTCATATCGAAAGAATCGATAACGCAGCCCCGGTCGGGCGGAAGATACTCCTATGTCCCGACCTTCTTTTTGGGCGAGAGTTGTTGGCTTCATTTGCCCGAAGGCGTGGCGCTTGGGTAGGATGGGAAGTTGCAACCATTAACTCGCTTGCAAATACGCTTGCGCTAAAACCACTTGCACGCTCGAAGCGTCATATTGCTACTGCTTGCGAGATTGCATCGGTTGGAGAGGCTACAATAAATAGCGCCCGCAGCGAATTGCATCCGTTGCTTGCATCAATTGCTTCTGATCATGGCGCACGTGAGGAGATGCTCAAGGCGTTAGATGATTTGAGGCATGGTGGCATATCGGACAAACAGATACTCGAAGCAACTGGCGAGTACTGTGCATCGCTAGCGCGACTAATGACGCATTACAGCAGGATATTAAGCGAACGGAAACTAGCTGATTCAGCGTGGATAGTTGAACAGGCAGTTGAGATTTTCGATGACGAGTTTCCTTATGTGTTAGGTGATGCACAGATTTACGTTGTACCATCGTGGTCTGTTACCGGACTATCAGCAAAGCTACTAAGCAAGCTTATTGAGCGCGGTGCACGGGTGCTCCCTGCGCGTAGCGGAGGAACCGCTACCTACAATACTCATACAGCGGCTCAAAACTACGACGCGTTCTACAATGAAAGTGATGAGATCGTTAGTTGTGACTCACACACACGATTCTTACGTGCTGCAACCGTCACCGACGAACTACGCGCAGTTTTACGTGATGCGGCTGCTCGCGGCGGGCGATATGAAGAGATAGAGATTGCGTGCACAGATCCTGACAAGTACGGTATTGCTATAGAGGCACTATGCTCGCGACTATCAATAAATGTAAACACGCTTCGCGGCATACCCTTGTTCGCCACTCGACTAGGAAGGGCGATTAACCATTGGTTGGATTGGCTAGCAAGTGGCTTTAACGCAACTGTACTGTGCCGCGCACTTGAGTCCAACGACTTCATAAGTGAGATGCACGACGGTGCTGAGATAGCTCGAGTAATACGCCATGCCTCTATTGGCTGGGGACGCGATGCAACAGTACGGGGAATAAAAAGGCTAGAAGCTTCGGTTGAAACAGGCTATGACAGCACTGTAGACGAAGACGACAACCTAGAGCGAAAGATGTCTTTGGAGAAGGGTGCAGCTTCAATGCTAACCGAACTATTAGCAGCAGCACCCTTAGTTAGAGATGCAACTAACGAAAGTGATGTGACGCTTTCAGTTGCCGAAATAGCTAAGTCGGTTATTACGGTACTGGCTCTTATAACCGTAAACAACGATTCAGACAAACGTACCATTGAGAAAGTTCGCAGTCTAATGCAAGACATATCGCTAAACATGCGTTCTGAAGCGACGTCAGCCGTTGCGATTGGATTGGTGCGCAAAGCACTAGGTGAAGTGCGGGCATGGACACAGGTAAGCGATACACTTCGACCGAACCGTGTAACTGGAGGTCATCTGCATGTCACTACCTTACAGCATGCGGGACTATCGGGGAGAAAGTACCGCTACGTAGTGGGGCTTGATGCAAATAGCTTAGCAACCAGTTCACAGATATCATCGCTACTCCCTGATTCTGTCCGTCGGCAGTTTCCTCGCTCACTACGAACAAGCGATGAATGGCGAGCTATTCGCGCCATGCAACTAGACAGCGCAATTGTGGCATCCGATACATCTGCAGTACTTAGCTACGCTGAAAGTGCGGACGGTAGTAGTTCGGGAATTTCGCATCAACTACTTGAAGCGTGGCGTTCGGTTTCAGGAAACCATAACGCAACTTATGCTGACATGCGCAGCACACTCGGAGCACCGGAGTGCGCGGTTCCTAGCTTGTCTGCCACTCCCATTGATGCGCGCGATGTATGGCTTCAGTTGCTGCAAGGAAGCACGAGTCTATCGGTGCTTAGCGACGCAAAGGAAGCGATACGTAGCTGCTACCCACATGTAGCTCGCGGACTTGACGCAGCGAGTGTGAGAAAGAGCTCCAGAACGCCGACGCCTTGGCACGGTATTGTGCAGAACGTTGATGCACTAAGAATTGGTAATGGTAGCGTGATATCACCTGCGGCGCTTGAAGCGTTCGCGTCCTGTCCACTACGCTGGTTTTACAGGTACGGTGTCCAAATATCTGTGCCAGCAGAGGCTGAGTATGATGAAGGACGTTGGCTTGATGCCACTAGGCGCGGCGCACTACTGCATGAGGTTTACAGCCGCATTGTCGAGGAAAGACTTCACGAACAGGATGTAAATGACTCTGCGAACAGAGCGGTTACTATTCTGAACGAGCTAGCCAACGAGTACAAGGAAAAACTTCCGCCTCCGTCAGAAGCAGTATTCGCCGCAGAGGCAATTGAACTCGAGGCTGACGTAAAGACCTTTTTGGCAGAAGAGAACCGGAGCTGGTTTGATGAGCCTTGGGAACAGATCGTAGGTGAACTAGAGTTTGGTAACAACACTAGGGTACAGCTCACCTTATCAGAAGATATGTCTGTAAGAATGCGAGGTAGAGTAGACCGAGTTGACAGAGCGAAGAACGGTTTACGCGTTGTTGACTACAAAACAGGGCGTCCTTTTAGTGGATGGAATGACAAGAAACCGCTTGATGGCGGAAGACGACTTCAGCTCGCTGTGTACGCGCACGCCATTCAGCAGCTATACAATGAGCCTGTAACCCGAGTTGAGTACCGTTTCCCAACAGTTGTTGGTGGAGGTGAAGTTTTCGGTGCGAACGCAGAACAGTTAAGCGGACTATCGGAGTTAGTTGCGAGCATTGTGCAACAGATAAACGCAGGGCACTTCATTCCAACGTACGACGCGAAAGATTGTGCGATGTGCAACTATTCGCAGATATGTAAAGCAACACCAAGTAGATTCGGTGGTGTGAATAGCCCTCGAGCGGACTGGGGCAAGGCAAATAAAGACATTCCAGAGTATGAGCCTATGGTTAAAAGAAGAGGCACAGCGTGACCACAATACGACTTCCTGATAGTGGTGCACGTGAGGCTGTTGTAAGCAAACTAGACATGTGCATGTTAGTTGAAGCTGGTGCAGGTTCCGGCAAAACAACGCTCATTGTTAAGCGAATGCTCGCGCTAATTGAGAGAGGCGTACACGTAGAGAAGATTGCTGCTGTTACCTTTACTCGAAAGGCGGCATCGGAGCTACGAGAGCGATTCGAAACAAAGCTCGAAGAGTATTCGGCAAACAACGCACTTTGCATGGAGGCTTTACGTAATAGAGACCGAATCTTCATCGGTACTATTCACGCCTTTTGTGCCCGTGTTCTTAGGGAGCATTCAATAGAAGCTGGGATATCACCCGCATTTGAGGAGCTTGATGAAGTTCAGGAATCGATACACCGCGAACGGTTCTGGAAAGCATTTGCTGTTCGTGCGAAACTAGATGGAAGCCCACTACTTTCTAATTTGCACAATGCGGGGATAACGGTACGTCAGTTAGAAGACAGCTTCGCTGGGTTTCATTCATATCGTGATGCATGCTTTAATACACCAGAGTTTCCTGCTCCATCGTATAAGAGTGTTATTAGTGGGCTGACAAAGCTTCATGCGAGCTGTGAGCGAGTTAGTGAAATTGCGGGAGGCGCTAAGTTTGGCATGTTGACTCAACTGTCTGCCGTAGTTCGTGAATTCGCAAACGCGCAAGATGTTAGTGGCGCAGTTGTAGCTCGTTTGCTTCGACG
The DNA here is from genome assembly GCA_964474535.1 of uncultured Gemmatimonadaceae bacterium. Lineage (GTDB taxonomy): Bacteria > Gemmatimonadota > Gemmatimonadetes > Gemmatimonadales > Gemmatimonadaceae > Gemmatimonas. Next base: position 259,300 of record CAYYSP010000005.1, on the reverse strand, counting down.
ACTTCCGCGTGGCGAACCCAATTCAGCATTCATCCCGATTACACTTCTAGGAAGAAAGAACAGTGAGAAGGAGCCGCTACAACTCATAAAGGCGGAATATATGAGTGTGATCTCACAAGATGTCGAACCTTGGGAACGCTTGTGGTCGGCTCATTCGTATCCAGCCGTCGTTGCATACTTAAGAGCGGCTAGCAATGCTTTCGCAGCAGAGTGCAAACGGCTTAGCAAGCTTACTTTCGACGACCTTATACTTGAGGTTGCGCGACTACTTAGAGAGCAGCCGACACTTCGCAGAACGGTAGGGAACAGATGGACTCATTTACTAATCGATGAGTTTCAAGATACCGACCCTGCACAGGCAGAGATTGCACTCTTGTTGTCGTCGCCGTTTACGACAGAGGATTGGCGACAGGTAGTACCACGGGATGGGCGACTATTTCTTGTTGGTGACCCTAAGCAGAGCATATATCGATTCAGACGTGCGGATATTGCCACCTATGAGTTTGTCAGATCACGAATAGAGGCTGGTGGAGAGGTACATCAACTTACATCAAACTTTCGTTCAACTGATGCAGTTGCAAGAGTAGTAAACGAACACTTTAGCAAAGTCTTTCCAGCCAGCGTTGAAGCGCAGGGAGCTGCGGTGATTCAAGCAGCGTTTGCGCCAATGCAACCAGTTGGTGAGATTGCTCAACGCTTTGCAGGGAAGGTGTCTCGTTACTTGGTTGACATTCCCAAGTCTAAAATGTCAGATGTTGTTAATACAGACGCGCGTTTAGTCGCATCATTAGTAGCAGGTAGAGTGGCGCGAAATGAGCAGCGCCCGGAAGACTTTTTAATTATTACATCGCAACGGGTTGCATTACATGTGTACGCACGGGAACTCGGCTACTATGGCATTCCAGTTGCGATCGACGGTGCGCGATATGAAACAGATGATTTAATAAACGAGCTTACAACAATTCTTTGCGCTATTGCGAATCCCTGCAGTGCGTTACATGTAGCGGCGGCTCTTGAAGGAATAATGTGCGGCGCGAGCCACGAGGAGCTACTTCAGTTTCGCGGAAAGTTGAGTATTACAGAGGCTCCCGAGGATTCTATTTCGACGGTTGGTGCGGCTCTTTATGCGCTACACAAGTGGTGGAAGTGCTCACAGCAACTTCCAACTGCCTCGCTTATCGATACAGTTATCGATGATATAGCGCTTCTCCCGTTAATTGCTGGTGAAGAGCTTGGAGAGAATAGAGCCGGGGTACTTTTGCAGTTCATTTCAAAGTTACGGGAGCAACAGGACAGCGCTACATCGATTAGCACCGCGCTCGAGCTACTGAACAGCATGATGAGCGCAGAAAACACAGCATCGCCAATTCGCCCATCGTTAAGTGGCGCTGTTCGCGTTATGAACTTGCACCGTGCTAAGGGGCTGGAAGCTAGAACCGTTATACTGGCTGCACCTATCGCAGATAGCGTGCGCAACGCGTCAATGATTGTGTTAAGAGGTGACGATCACAGTTCGCAGGGATGGCTAAAAGTAATGGATAAGAAGGCGACTGTTGCTGCGCCTGAACAATGGGAAAACCTTGAGATCTCAGATAAAGAAAGAGACCGTGCAGAGAAAGCTCGACTACTTTACGTGGCAACTACGCGCGCAAAAGAAGAACTTATCGTTTCTCAACTAGTAGACAGCACAACTACGAACGGTGCGGCTGAGAGCGTGAGCGCTTGGGGTGCTCTTAGCGAGGCAATAGCGCACTTGCCCATACTTGATATTCAAGCAACCGCAGCAGCCCATCGCGAGCAAATAGCTCACACAGAGCTGCTTAACGCCAATCTAAGGGAGCTTGAAAATAGGCACTCAGCGTTCTCGACAAGCGAGTTCCATATTACGTCGGTAACAGCGGCAACCGCTCACTCCGAAGATGCCGATAGCACAAATACGTTAGAGTTCTCGCCCTCTGGAAGCTGGGATAGCGGCAACAGCGGTTCAAATGCACTTCAAATGGGGAACGCGCTTCATGCTGTAGTTGAGGCAGCTTTGCGTGGTCGAAGAGGAAGTGACCTCGAGGAGTACATAGACGCTATCGCATGGAGTACTTGGGGGCGAGAAGGAAGCATTGAGAAAAACAGAGGTGAACTCGCGGCTTTGCTTGAGCAAGCAATGAGTTCTGACGCATGGAAGCTAATTGCAGAGGGAACAACGCTACCTGAGACGCCGTTGTCAATGCTTATGCCAAACTCGACAGGTGAACCGATGCAACTCATAGAGGGAAGACTTGATGCTCTTAACGTACAGAACAACAAAGCAACGGTAGTTGATTGGAAAACAACTAGCAGTACGACACTGTTTCAATCTCTACTTAAGCAGTACGAGGCACAGAGCGAGACATATGCAAAGATTGTTGCGCATAGAGCTGGCCTTGAAGTGGATACGCTGGTTCAGCCCGTGTCGTACAAATGACGCTTCCCAAACAGTACAAAGTTCCTCGCGAGCTTCGTGCTTATAAGGCGTTCGCAATTGCACGACTCTTCGAAAGAGGTGTGCGCGACGAAGGCTTTAGACGAATGATTGAAAGGATAGATGGAACTCCTTTGCATGAATCACCACCGGTACGACTATTTGTAGATGGGGAGGAGACTTTCAAAGTAGTATTAGAGGCAATGGCTAATGCGAAAGAAGAGATACTAATTGAAAGCTACATTTTGAAGGACGATAGAATCGGAACCGATGTACGAACTGCTATGGCAGCAGCTGTTAAACGAGAAGTTCGAGTATGTCTTCTTGTTGACGCCATCGGATCTGCAACAACATCAGACAGCTTTTGGAGTGCGCTTAAGGAAGAAGGCGTTATAGTTCGACACTTTCATTCCTTTCGACATGCACCACTTCAATTATTCCAGCGTGATCATCGCAAGATTATTGTGATCGATAGAAAACTGGCTTTTACTGGCGGGATGAACATTGCGGAAGAGTACGGGTCATCAATCCATGCTCACGCTGATGCGTGGCGCGACACCTTTATTCAGGTCGAGGGGACTGTTGCGAACGAGTTGGCAGCGGTATTCGCTGAAGGTTGGGACCGTGCGAAAGGTCCGTCATTACCTGGACTTGAGTATGTTTCGTGGGCAAAAGGTATTGTGGTACCCAAGCTTGGACTTGAAGCGCTAACGCCGGCGGCAATTCGCGCGCGCGTTGAGCAAAGAATTGCGTTGCGTCGCGATAAGAAACGTGGACGGAGAGTGTCACGTTTGGCTCGTAGTACGATCAGTTGTGCAGAAAGCGAGCGAAGAATTGCAGTTTTAGATCCGCGGCCAGGGCGTGCTCAGCGCGAAACCTTAGCTATAATGGCAGCAATTATAGGCGGGGCTCGCGAACGACTATGGATTACAACACCATATTTTGCGCCTCCTACTAGAGCGCTGTGGCTGTTAGCGCGGGCAGCAAGGGAAGGCGTAGATGTAAGACTATTGCTGCCGGCCGAGAGCGATGTGGTAATTGTACAACATGCGGCGCATGGCGCTTACTCGTACTTGTTAGCCAACGGAGTTCGCATATTCGAGTACGAGGCGGTAATGCTTCACGCCAAAACATTTGTGGCCGACGGTCATGCTAGCTTGGTCGGTTCATCAAATCTTGACTACCGGTCGTTCTGGTTGAACGCGGAGTGCAACCTGCTAATGTTTGACAACGATTGTGGTGCGGAAATGGAGGAGTCATTCCTTGAGGATTTGCGCCACAGCAAGGAAATAACTACAGACGGGTGGAAGAAACGTAGCTATTCCCATGCTGTCTTAGACTTCGCAGCAAGGTCACTTCGCTGGGCCCTTTAGCAGCCATTCAATAGGGTATTCGGCATGTGAGGGATAACCCGACATGCATGCCAACTACTCCCCGATTCTCGAAGTGTATTAGGCAGTGCATGATTAAGCTCCTTCCTTGTATCAACCGGATACCAACTCAACAGGTCTGTTCAGTGAGCATAGGTGTTGCAAGCGCTACTGAAGCAGGTGCTTATCGTCAGACGACGATAGGACCTGTTATTGTAGCGTGTGATGGAACGGCGGCAGACGACAGTGTACTTGTATCGGCAACGACCGCAGCAAGGGCGCTAGCTGCTGATATTGAAGTACTTGGCGTTTGTTCTCCGGCAGCAGACTATGCCTCAGAGGCGCAACTTCTAAGCGAGGCTTCCGCGCTTGACGAGATCCGTCGGAAATCCATGCTTGAGGAAGTGAGGCGTTTCATATCCGCAGCGGCCGCTGGAGACACCAATTGGCCGGTTAGCGTTAGCATTGGTGCGCCGCCACGAACTCTTGCGCATGAGGCACGGTTGCACAGCGCGTCACTTATTGTAATGGGAATCGGTAGGCACAACCCGCTCGATCGACTGTTTGGTACGGATATAACGCTAGCTACTATACGCGAATCGTTTGTACCGGTTTTGGCAGTTGCAGAGTCACTGTCGATTGTGACCACTGCTGTGGTAGGAGTCGATTTTAGTGCTGCTAGTATTCGAGCTGCTGAATATGCAATCAAACTACTAGAAGGGCGCGGGAAACTTTCGCTTGTTCATGTGCGCCCCTTGCTGGGTGAACCATCCGGTGAATGGAAGAAGCTCGATGTGGAGTACGGGCGAAAACTCCCTTACCTGTTCGATTCTTTCCTAGACAACCTCAACGTGCCACTTGGCGTAGCAATCGAAACAGTCACTCTTCGCGGTGACCCAGCCAGAATGTTACCGACGTTTGCTCAACGATCGAATGCCAACATCATTGCTGTCGGTACTCAACGTCAAGTTCCAACTGAGCGACTTGCGGTAGGTAGTGTTGCAACGCGTGTGTTGAGAACTTCGCGCTGTAGTGTGCTAGCGGTTCCTGCAAAACTTGGTGGTACTGTGCTACAAGCAAGCGGATACTAGAATCAATACAATACGAACACATATTCGCCGAACGAATGCACTGTAGTGAAGAGTGACAATTAAAAAATTCGTATGTTAAAGTACTTACGTGGATTGCTTTTTACATCTTGAACAAGGTGACGTAGCTCCATAACAAGAGAGTCACTGTTGCGGTAAAGACGATCATCGTTGAGCATTAGTCCCAGCGAGCCTTCGCCATTGTTAATCTTGTGCATTATAGAGTCGGTGCGCTGTATCGTAGCCGCAAGAGCTTTTTGAGTAGTACCGATGTCGTCAGCTATTTCACGAAGTCGCGTTGTTGCTTGAACAAGCTCGTCAGCTGCACGCCTAGAGTTTTGTACAAGCTGCAACAGCTCACCCTTACTGGTAGATGAATCAATACGACTGGCAATAAGGTTCACCGTTGCTGCTGCTTGATTAACGGATGTAATCCCTTTCTGAACGTCTGTGCTAATTCTTCCAATATTACGCGACTGCTCCGTTACCATCTGTGACAGATCGGAAGACACTTTTGCGACATTTCGAATCGACTCACGAAGCTCGCTAGCTGCATCATCGTCGAATGCGACCTGTACACGTTCAGCTACCTGTGCGACATCACCAGCGATTCTTCCCGCTACACTTGTGAGCTGAGCGATATCGGGGAGAACTGCGCCGGCTAACGTATCGTTCTCCGTTCTTGCTTCAGCAATTAGCGTGCGCAGCTCACGATCGGATGGAAGCCCTGACAGTGATGTAACCGTTGCTTGCCACTCGCCAAAAAGACTTGATGCAGCAATAAGGACAACGGGGTCGGCAGGGACTGATACGTCTTTATCAATGCCAAGTGTTAGGACGACCCAATTTGATTCCCCAAGTGAGATACTTTGTACGCGTCCAGCACGTACACCGCGAATAACCACCGGATTGCCGGGCGATATACCACCAACGTCACGCGTTCTAACAACCAATGTTTGCGAGCTTCCACGTAACTCCGATTGTTTTAGCCACAGTACTGCGGCAACCAGCAACACTGTGAATACAACCACAGTGAGCCCCACGAGAAAATCGTTGTTGCGACGAACCTTTGCTATGTCGTTCACTGTAGCTCCTTGCCTGACAGCCATACCAATGCCCAGAACGCGTCTAGCACCAGTATCATGATCGCTGATATAACAACAGCACGGGTCGCGCTGCGTCCTACGCCTTGCGCACCACCCCCCGCGTTAAGTCCTGCATGACAACCAATAAGTGACACGGCCGCGCCGAAGCTGGCCGCTTTAACAAGGCCGTAACGAACATCAAACGACGAAAAGAAAATGCGAGCGCCTTTCACAAACTGAGGCGTCGAGAGATCGAGAAGGAAAAGCGATGCTAACCATCCCGATAAAAGGCCCACAATCATCGCTGTACCAACTACAACCGGGAACATAAGCGTTGCAGCCAAAACGCGCGGCGCAACTAGATATGCTATAGGGTCGAAGGAGAGAGTCTCAAGCGCGTCTATCTGTTCGGTAACACGCATTGTCCCAAGTTCGGCTGCGATATTAGCGCCAACACGCCCTGCTAACGCCAAGCCCGTAAGCACGGGCGCAAGTTCGAGTGTAACCGTTTTCTGAACCAGGGTTCCTACAAAGTAGGGAGGCACCAAGTCACCCACCGAGTAGCTAGCAAGGAGTGCCAGTACGATTCCAGTAAACAGGGCAATAAAAATGCCGATCGGCAGTGACCCAATACCTAGCGTACGAGCGTGAAGGCTGAACTGAGGAAGCCAGTCGTTCACGACGCTTAAGGAGCGCGCAACGCGACGCACAAACGCTGCGCTCCGCCCAACTGACTCAAAGGCGCCTCGAACAAACGCACCAACTGCGGTAATTGTGGCAACAACCATGACTTCCAATCTGACTAAGGTGACAGCCAAAGTCAGGCTTGAAAAGAGTTTACCGTCTAACCAACGGTCGCCCACGCCCTTGACTATCGCTGCAACTTAATATATCCATATATCCGGATAAGCGAATATGACAGCACCCAAGCCCTCGATTCAATCGCGCCTCGCTGAGCTTTCTGACGTCACACGGTGCCGCCTTTTGGTGGCGCTGGAGCGGCGCGAGCTTACCGTTGGTGAGCTTTGCCAAGCGCTGGTGCTTCCTCAGAGCACTGTTAGTAGACATCTGCGCATTCTTTCAGATGACGGATGGGTGGTATCAAGGGCGGAGGGTGCCAGCCGTTGGTATACCAAAGTCCAGATAGTTGATGATGAAGGGGAAGCTCTTTGGGCGTTGGTACGACGGTCGCTAATTGAAACGACAGCAATAAGGCAAGACATTGAACGAGTAGAAGCAACTATTGCACTAAGGCGTTCGCGCAGTGAGGAGTTTTTTGCGAACGCAGCCACTGAATGGGATGCGATGCGTGCAGCGATGTTTGGTGCGCGCGCAGACTTAGTTGCTACACTTGCCCTACTAGACCCACATCTTGAGGTTGGCGATTTAGGTTGCGGAACCGGTGTGCTTTCTGCTGCGCTTGCTCCTCATGTGCGAGCCGTTCATGCGATCGATTTATCACCCGAGATGTTAGCAGCAGCGCAAGCACGCGTAAGTAACTATACGAACGTTACAGTTCGCAGTGGTTCGCTAGAGAGTTTGCCACTCGCTGATTCATCACTTGATGTGGCAATAATGGTGTTGGTACTACATCATTTAGTGCAGCCGCAAGCAGCACTTGCGGAAGCACGAAGAGTGGTAAGAAAGGGTGGGCGCATTCTAATTGCCGATATGCGTGCTCATTCACGAGAGGAGTATCGTCAACAGATGGGTCATGTATGGCTTGGCTTTGAAGAGTCTACATTGCGTTCGTGGTGCACTGATGCGGGCTTCTGCGACGTGCGCTATACGGCACTGTCAATAGATGCGACAGTTGCAGGACCAGCATTGTTCACTTTGGTAGCACAATAAGAAGCTGTTAACGGCGCGTATACATAAAACAACAAGGAGTTATCGATGACTACAGCAACATTAGGATCAACCACTGGGGCCGAGCGTCCTCCGTTTGCGGTAAAAGACATTACGCTAGCAGAGTGGGGACGTAAGGAAATTCGTCTTGCGGAACAGGAAATGCCTGGTTTAATGGCGTTACGTGAAGAGTTCGGTGCAAGCAAGCCATTGCGTGGTGCACGTATCATGGGCTCTCTGCATATGACCGTGCAAACGGCAGTCCTTATTGAAACACTTGTCGAACTAGGCGCAGATGTGCGTTGGGTGTCCTGTAACATATTCTCCACACAAGATCATGCAGCGGCCGCTGTCGCTGTTGGGCCAAACGGAACTGAGAACGCTCCCGCGGGCATCCCTGTTTTTGCATGGAAGGGCGAGACACTTGAGGAGTACTGGTGGTGCACTGAGCAAGCGTTACAGTGGCCCGACGGGAATGGTCCCAACTTGCTTCTGGATGACGGAGGCGATGCAACGTTACTAGTTCACCGTGGTAAGGAGTTCGAGCTAGCAGGCGCGGTTCCGTCGTTTGACGCTGATAACGAACCGGAAGAGTGGGGTGTCATTCTTGAACTGCTTCGAAAGGAGCAAGCAAAGAACCCCAAGCGTTGGACAAGCGTTCTTTCCGCAATTCGAGGTGTATCAGAAGAAACAACTACTGGCGTACACCGTTTATACGAGATGGAACGTGCTGGTACTTTGGCGTTTCCGGCGATTAACGTCAACGACGCTGTAACTAAGTCGAAGTTTGACAATCTCTACGGTTGCCGCCATTCAATTGTCGACGGTTTGAATCGCGCCACCGATGTTATGCTAGCAGGTAAAGTATGTGTTGTGCTAGGATACGGTGATGTTGGTAAGGGTTGTGCACAAGCGCTTAAAGGCCAGGGAGCGCGCGTAGTGATAACAGAAATTGATCCAATCTGTGCGCTTCAGGCAGCGCTTGAAGGATACCAAGTGTCAACGCTTGAAGACGTTGTTGAAACAGCAGACGTGTTCATCACTGCAACTGGCAACAAGGATGTAATAACGGTTGCACATATGTCTCGCATGAAAGACAAAGCGATCGTTGGGAACATTGGTCACTTTGACAACGAGATTGATATGGCCGGGTTGCGTAAGCGCGATGGCGTAACACGTGTCAATATCAAACCTCAGTACGACGAATTCGTGTTCCCCGACGGTCACTCAATTCTTGTGCTCGCCGAAGGGCGTCTTCTAAACCTCGGCTGTGCAACAGGTCACCCATCGTTTGTTATGAGCGCTAGCTTTACGAATCAGGTTTTGGCGCAGATAGAGCTACACGGCAACGCTCAGGGCTACGAACGCAAGGTGTACACGTTACCCAAACACTTAGACGAAAAGGTTGCGCGACTACACCTAGAAAAGCTTGGAGTAAAGCTCACAGTTCTTACCGACGATCAGGCAGAGTACATAGGGGTGTCGCAAAACGGACCGTATAAGCCCGATCATTATCGTTACTAAGCTGTGTAGCCGAACGTGGGGTGCTGCATGTGGAGAGGCATTCTACATGTGGCATGCTGCACGTGGCACGCTGCATGTTGCGCTGCATGCTACGAACCGATAATGCGATCTTAGAGATAGGCTATAAAGAGGGAGCTACGATAATCTGTAGCTCCCTCTTTCGCCGACTAACGATTCACGACAAACCTTGCCGTAAGCCGCTAATTAATTCGAGGTCTATTGTGAACCAATGGCACGGGATAACCGAAGTACCATCTTGAGCCCTTATGAGATTCTTTCGGTATAACAGATATGTTCTTTAGCAGCGGCAGCCACTCGATTTGTTGCGGTGTGAGGATCGGTACAACGATGGCAACCTGATCCCAAAACACGCTCCAGTAGCGCGACTCGGCTGCTTCGGCGCTATCCAACGAAGCCGCGCCCGGCTTATTGCCTTCATGGTTAGCTAGATACTCAGCCAACGGAGCATAGATTTTACGAACTGTGTCGCCAAATATTGAGTCGGCGCGAAATAGTGCATCGTGTTGCGCCGACGTTAGGAATAGAGAGTCGCTATTTGCTAGCACTATTCTATAAATACTCGACGTTGTCGTCCGCAAATAATAAGATGCTATAGAATCTGTTGAGCGTCGTTCCCACCGTCCCTGAATTTTTACCGGCTCGAGCACTCTGCGCAGGCGCTGCACAGAAAATGGAGTTGATAGGTCCATGCTAAAGTCTATAGTAACGCGGAACGGAGATCGGGATAGCGTGCGGAATGCACGCGTATCACCGAAGCGCGGATTGACGTCGTAGTTAAACCGTTGTTGCGCAGCGTCGTATCCCCGCGGTATAAGCAAAACAGGATCAGGTATAGCCTGAGCGCCCCATCCTTTCATGTTACTTGCGCCGTTAACTAACTGATCGATACCAGCAAGCGGGTTCTCGAAAACGACGTTAGCGCTAAGTGAACGTCCGGCCACTTTGAATGGTATCTGCGGCGTCCAAGTAAGATTCAGCTGTTGTGTCCAAGGGCCGCGGCAACTGTTTCGACCTGCAACTTGTCCACCTTGCGATACTAAACATTCGCGAACGTTGTTAGGCGCTGCTGCTAGAAGAGAACTCATAGCAGAAGCACTATTTGCATCCGAAGCAGCGGTTGGAATAAAAGCACGGTCACCACTTCTACCATCACCGTCAACATCACCCTGCACGATGGGAGTAAATGGCAACCCGCTTTGCACTCGTGAGAAGAGAGTAATTGTCCCAACTTTAGGAAGTGATACACCTCCTTGAAGTACAAAGGCGTGACGCGCGTCGTTGTTACTGCTACTCCATTCGGCCGTACGTGGGTCGCCGAAGTTAGCACCATCAAAGCCACGATACTGTCGAAGGACACGCTGCAACGTGTAAGAGACAGAGCTGTACAACGAAATGCCGGATCTGAAATGCATCATATCCGGCTGAATGGTGGTAGTTATCTGACCACCATAACCACGCAAATCACTGGTTCGCATTGCGACTCGACCAAAGTCGTCCGAGATTCGGGCTTCTCTAGCAGACACAATTCCTGTGTTAGCATCTATTGCGGCCGGTGAAACATAAACAGGACGATTGCCTTCGCTTGCAAGTGTGAACTGCGATATACCAGCAAAGTTTGCATCAACGGTACTGGGTTGCGAAAGATCATAGGTGCCAAGGGCATCTAGTCGAGTAATAAACCTGCCAACATTGCTTGCCCAACCAAGCGATGCGCGCCAACTGCGCGGAACATCAAAGTCTTCGCTAACCAACGTCACCGATGGAGCTCGCTCTGCCAGTGCACCACTTCCATCAGCACACATTGAAGGGAACTGAGCGCTTGCTTCGTTCATACCTTGCCAATCTGGAATCGGCACAGCTGATCCAACGCACGATAAGAATAAAGTGCTGCCTGGCAAGCCTGCGCCTGCAACTGCGTCAGCTAACATCGAGGGGCGATAAAGGTCGCGGAACTCTCCAATACCACCCCGTAAGAATCCCATGGTGGGACGGTAGAAGGTTCCAACCTGATTCATATTAACGCTATTGCCGTTATCGCGATCTCTATTGTAAGTGTAGTTAAAGCCCACTCGTGGGGAAACATGAACTCTCAATGGCGACACTCCTGTTTTTACAGCTAGCGAGTTTTCAATAGCACTGTTCTTGGGAGGTGCACCCGAAAACGCATTTCCCTCAACGCGTGCTCCGTACAGCATGTTAAACCAGCGAGATGGATTCCACTGATGTGCAAGCGCCACGGCACTATTCAATGCAGTAGCGCTTCTCTCAGGCTGTTGAACGGTGCGAGAATAGGAAGACGGTTTATTGTCTGCAAAGTCCTGTAATGAATTATAGGTAAAGCTTCCCCTTTCATTAGAAATCCCCGTTTGGTTTAACCCGTCTGCACGAAACCAAGCTTGCGACTTAAAGCGATGACGCGAACCTCTTGCCATCCATATAGTTTCGTTAGAACCCTCGGCTGTCCAACTGGCGTCGTTGGTTGCTAGCCATGAGTTACCTCCCAGAGATAGCGACGCGATATCACTGGTAGAGGCATCGGTAATAGATCTTACAAGCACACTTGCCGACGGTAGCTCCTGATACGGCGACGTACGTTGTTTCACCCTACTTAGAGCAAGTCTATTTTGAGTAAGGGCATTGTTTGCCTTTCCTACATACTGGGAATGCATGAACTGCACTCCCATGGTGTTGTTCTTGTTCTCTCCTCCCGCCGCGGGAGCAGCAAGCGGTCCATAACCTAACGCACCTTCGCGAAGTGTAGACAGGTAGGTAGTTAGGGTAAGCGTCCTAAGCGAGTCGCTGATGTAATCGAATCGTCCCAAAAAGGTTACCGCATCTCGAGCGCGGTTACTCGGGACAGCTGATCCTGCCACTGGGATCCCGGACTGTGATGCAATGCTTAACAATCTTGTTATAGAATCAGGTGACACGCCTGCACGCTGCCATGCGTTTGCGTCGCCCGCTACGAGTGTGGCAGGTGAGGATTCACGGTGATCGACATCTAGAGCGATGTTATATAGAAGCTTTGTTCGTATGGCTTCGCCATCTGCACCTACACTTCCTCGGAAGCCACGATTAACTAATCCCAAAGAACGTCCGACTTGATCGGTTACCTGAAGCTGCCGCGCATTAAGTGTGAGAAAGGCATTTCTTCTTTGGAAGTTGCGATCACCAGCGCCTAAGTGGACATCTATGTTTGCGCCTGAAAACCCACCTCGTGTTGGGTCGAATGTTGCGCCGGTAACGCGCATGTTGGTGCGGGCCGCTCTAGGAAGCGATCCGCCAGGCAATGCCATTCCATTAAGAGTTGTTAGGTTGGATTCTGAGGAGGCACCCAGCATGGTGGGTCCCGCGCCGGTTATGGTGACTCCCGGTAACGTACCTGCCATGGCCGCAAGGTCGCCAGCCGAACCTGGCAACACCTGTCCATTTACACCGCTCGACCATTGTTCGCTGCCACCTGTTTCGGTATTACCGGGACCAACAGAGTTCGATGCTCTCACGGGTCTATTAGCGGTTGTTATTACCGCTGCAAGTGTCGTGACATCTCTGGCCAGTGTGAAGTCGGCAACCAAAACGCGTTCGCTCCCCACCCTCTGAACTCTGCGTCGGGCACTTTGAAAACCTGTATAGGCGACGTGAACCAAGTAGTCGCCAGTACCTTCTTCAAAATGACTTGAGTACTGACCGACTGAATCCGAAAGGGTTGTTTGAACGAGCCTGTCTGGTCCCCGTGTAACTGTAACAGTGGCGCCAACAACGACCTTTCCAGAATCGTCGACAATCTTTCCACGAACTGTTTCTGAACTTTGGGCGACTAGAGACAGCGGTAAGGTTGCAGCGCCGACAAAAACAAGCGTGCTGGCGATAAGAAGTTTCTTAAACATGTAGCATAGGACGTAATTATTACTGGAATGGTTGCATAGCGTTACTGCGGTATTAACAGAAATGAAGAATGTACTGTCAAAATAGCTAAAAACATGGTACTCATACTGTGTCGAGCTGAAAAACGTTATCTCAGGACGTTATAAACATGGGCTTAACTGTACTGCTTTCACGTGCATCGGCGCTGCTGTTTTTTCTTACAGCTGCGACTATCCAGGCACAACCAATCGCGCCCGGTTCATATCAGATCGACCCCAAACGCATACGGTACGGCACTGTCGAGTACAATCTTACGGTTGTACGAGGAGATGAGGAGGAAGCCATAGGGGTTGTTCGCGACGAGATAATGCCTATCAACGAAGCGGATCCAATAATTCGTAGGGTTCAGATACTCGTACGCTCTGGATCAATGGTTATTGATAGCAGCTGGAGCAACGCACAAACGCTCGCGCCCGTTTGGCATAAATCCGTTCAACCAGGACGTACAATAGAATATGAGGTCGAAGGACTTAGGCTTCGCGGAGTTGTAGCACCAAACGATACAAATGCCACGGTACTCGACACTGTACTTTCAAATCCTGTGTTTAGCGCTTCCAACTGGGATCTTGCAGTTCGATCACTTCCATTGGCGGAAGGTGAGGCCGCAATAATGTCTATGTACGATGTCGATCGGAAGAGTCAGCTCTATTCTGTTCAAGTCATAGAAAGGAGTGTGCGCGGAAAGACGGATGTAATTCACGTCATTGTAGAACTCGGCGGAGGAAGAACCGCGCACGTATGGTTTGACGATGCAACACGAGTACTCCTTCGCGTAGAAACACAGCTAGGTCCAGATACCGTTATAAGACAGGTTCTACGGGCCCACCAGTTTTAGCACTACTCTCTTCTTTGCACGAGCGCGGCAATACCCAATTCTGATGCAGCACGGACACGTTGCTGGGCGGTAGCTATGCGCTGAGAAGTAACATCCCCGATCTCGGTTACCTTAGCCAAAGCGCCTATGTAGAAATCGCGCCAAGTTTCTAGAATAGCACGTTCAGTTTCTACAGAACCGCCGCGCCCGAGCGTATCGACCGATAAACCAGATTGATATGCAAGCGCTTTGATGGCAACCTCAGTAATTTCCTCGAGCGCTGAAGACGCTATTTCGGAACCGCCAGTAGCAAGCAATAGACCTGTATTAAGCGCGCAGTTGCCAACGTTTGCCAGCGTTTCCTTACTCACCATTTCAATTCGATCCATATCTGTATGGTAATACTGATCGGTAAAGTGCCAAAGAAGTACTGCCGGTATTCCTGCGTTAAGAAACGGCGTGTGATCACTCCCACCTTCGAATGGGTTCGCTTTCACGACCCATCCTGTTTCAGCTGCGCGAGCAAGGCAACGTTGACGCACGAAGTCGTTAAACCAGTGCGAACGAATCGCTGATTTATCTAGCGGACGTCCGCCCCATTCACTGTGCTGGTCTTCTCCTCGGACCCATACAGCAGAAGGGTCAGGCATCTTTTCAATTAAAAAAGTACCACCTGTTAGCGCAGTGTTTTCGCCCACCATGTCTAGTGACATACCCCACCGTACTCCGGACCTACGAAGTGAATCCTCGGCAAGGTAACGCCTGGTTGAGCGTATCTCGTCGCCCCATAGGAAGGTGATAGTTCGCGACGGGTTAATCGCACGCTGCTTCATTAACTCAGCTGCTGTTCGCGCCATTTCCGCCAACAGTCCAACTCCCGAAGCGTTGTCGTTTGCGCCTGGTTCTTGTACGTGCGCCGAATACACAAAACGCTCTTCTGGAAACTCACTTCCCAATACTTCTGCAACGATAGTTCGCTCAGGTCGTTGTTCAAGCTTCGTTGCTGTCATCACATGAACTTCCAGTAAACTAGAACTAGCCATTGCTTTGCGGAGTGAATCTGCAGCAGCAGGTGGAAGAAAAATTAGCCATCCATTGCCGTCAAGATCGCGCGGTATACTTCCGAAGCCAATGGCCTGAACATTTTTCTGTGGTTGGTTGTAAGCAGGCAACCGCTGCAGCGCGAGCACACCAACGGCGCCATACTTCATTGCAAGAGGAAATACTCTACCTGCTGCTCCCGAAGTAAGTACGATGTGACCACGTACATCTAGTTTGCTAAGTATGCTATCTGCACCATTCCCTACATCTACTACTTTTGCTGTTACGCCTCCTGGAACTGTCGAACCGGAGTTTATTGCAAGCATGTTTCGGTTCGTACTCCAGTGGAGTAGTGGGGTTTTACGCCCAGCTATAGTTATCGATGCCGAATCAGGGGTCCATGCTGGATTAAGCATAGGAATAGAGTCAATGCGATACACTAACCGATTTGAACTTTTTGCTGATGCCTTACGAACGAAGCCAGCTGATTCCAACAACGAAGCAACGGTATCTATAGATGCGTCGAAGCCTCGATTACCCGGAAGTCTGAAAAACTTCTCTACATATGCAACTGTAGAGTGAGCCTTCTCTCCAGACAGTTCACGAGAAACGAGAATGGGTATTCTCTCGAATGAAGAAGTTCCCGTCACATGCGCGGTTGACCGAGAAGCGCTTGATATGTTCTGAGCAACAGCAGGCGTTGAAAGTGTAAGCAACGAACCAGCAAATGCGACACACCTATGAAGCGACTTCATGTTGTAGATTCTCCTCTACGCTGTAGTACTAAAAAGCGCGTCCAGTTATCAGGAACGTCTTGGATGCTATCTGCCAATACCGAGAGATTGTAGCGCGAAGCAGCATGCACGCTGGCTATTGCTGCAATCGACAAATCGTTCATTTGTGATACTTCGTGTGCAGCTCCCGCGGTATCATAATGTGCACGAGGAGTAATTCGCGGATGCGCTGCAAAGAACAGGCTACACTGTGCTAGCGCTACTTTATGACTAAGCGCTGTGTGTAGATCTCCTATTGATGCGCCGAGTGGTGCTAGAAGGGCCATGCGAATAGGAAGCACATACTTTGTAATTACTCTTATATCCGATCTGACCGCTGCGACCGCTGCGATGGCTGCGTCTACTTTTCCTGCTATCCTGTTCTCTTCCGGGATAACCGAAAACCCCGCTCGCCCTGAAATGAGCTCCTCTAGTGCGCCTTCGAACGATTTGCATGGGACCGAGAAGGCACCACTTGGCCATATCTCTTTAATGGCAGAGTCGCTGAAGGCGCCGAGTGCCCCTTGAAATGAGACAGATGGTAGCTGGTTAGACAACGATTGGGCGATGGTAAAAGGTTTGAGGCATATTGACAGCAAGCTAACGTTGCTGCAGCTTAAAGAAGATATGCGAAACGCAGAAACCTATACCCGCTTTTACTTTACGCCGCTCCTCACGGAGTCCGGCGAACGATAGCGCACGAGTTTTTGCAGTAAGCTTATCGAAACGCGACAGGGCCCGTGAGATCACGGGCTCTTTTCGTTTAGAGCCCTGTGACGGCCCGGTCAATACGAACCAGAACCGGGAAAAGCATGATCATCGTTACCAAAGCAGGGATTACGTCCGACACTCTCGATCGAATTATTGAGCACGTCGAGGCAGCGGGTTTACGAACACACCTTATTCATGGCGATCAGCGGACAATCATAGGTTGTATTGGTGATGACAGCTTGCTTGCCGACAGAGGTCTTCGAAGCCTAGCGGGCGTTGATGACGTTCTTCCGGTACTTAAGCCTTACAAGCTGGCCTCCCGTGAGTTCTCCGTTGAGCGTACGCGCATATCAATGGGAGACCCGTCGGGGACGACGATTGGAGGAAATGAATTAGTGGTAATTGCAGGTCCATGTTCAGTTGAAGGGCGAGAGATGCTTCACGAGACAGCTACGTCGGTGTACAAGGATGGTGCTCGACTGCTGCGAGGAGGAGCATTCAAGCCTCGTTCTTCCCCTTATGCCTTTCAGGGGCTAGGTGTTCCGGCTCTAGAAATGCTTTCTGAAGTGCGTCAACTCACCGGAATGCCCGTTGTAACGGAGGTGCTTGATCCTCGTCACGTAGAGCTTGTGGCTTCACATGCGGACGTGCTTCAGATCGGTGCTAGAAACATGCAAAACTTTTCCCTGCTAACAGAGGTGGGCAAAGTTCACCGCCCTGTGCTTCTTAAGCGAGGTCTTTCAGCGACTATTAGCGAATTGCTAATGGCTGCAGAGTATGTAATGGCGCAAGGCAACCGTTCGGTGATATTGTGTGAGCGTGGAATTCGCACTTACGAGACGGCAACTAGAAACACCATGGATGTTGCAGCCATTCCTGTGTTAAAACGGGAGACTCACCTTCCGGTGGTTGTAGATCCTAGTCATGCTGGCGGGCGCGCTGATCTAGTTATGCCTTTAGCCCTTGCAGCTGTAGCGGCTGGTGCAGACGGGCTAATTATAGAAGTGCATCCCGATCCTGTGAGAGCCAAGTCAGATGCAGAGCAAACGATAACCCTTCCTGCATTTACGTCGCTGATGTCTCAGGTGTCTTCGGTGGCGGCAGCAGTTGGAAAGGCAGTTGCTGCCTCAACACGCCCGCTGCAACCTAACGAACAAGACCTGAAGCAATGGAGCGCTGCATGAACGATTCATCCGCATCAGAACTATCCAGACTTCGCCACGACATTCAACGCATTGACGCTGAGCTAGTGTCGTTGCTTGCAGAACGCATGTCAGTTGTGCGAGAGATTGGGAATCTGAAGCGGGACCTCGCGCTGCCGGTTGCCGATCCGGCGCGCGAGGCAGCGGTTGTTTCTCACGTTGCGCAACTCGCTCGCGATGCGGGTCTTCCGGAAGGCGATGTAAGGGAACTATTCTGGAAAATCATGTCTCTTTCCCGTCGCGAGCAGAATTCAGATTAGTAATCATGCCGACACTGCTTGCTAGCGGAAGCACAACTCTGAATGCAGCGCCTGTTTCGGTTTCATCTAAGCTTATTTGGCCACGATGAACTGCAACGATTGCACCTGCAATGGCTAGTCCAAGTCCAGCACCGCTTGATTTCACTGGAGCTTGACTATCGTAAACGCTTTTCGTGGAGTGATGTCCGCGTACGAATCTGTCAAACACTCGATCACGTAACTCACTCGGTATACCAGGTCCGTTATCAGCTATTGTTACAACAGCACTTTCACATATTACGTGTACTGCTATATCAATCCTACCTTCGTTGTTAGTGGCTGGAACGTGCTTAATAGCGTTATCAAGAAGGTTTAGAACAACTCTTCTAAGCAAAGCGTAGTCGCCAATTACTATAGGTGGCCTGTCGTGCTCGCCAACACGGAGACTAATCTGCACTCCGTTCTCATCTGCCAAAGAACGAACACTACGCACCGCATTGTGAACCATTTCGGCGATATCAACATACTCGTTTGCTGGCAAAGGGGCGCCGGCGTCGGCGCTAGCAAGCAAGAATAGATCATTCACAATCGATGTCAGTCGGACGGACTCGTCTCGAATCACCGTTAGCGATTCTCGGTACTCATCGGCACTTCTGTTAGAACGTTGCAGTGTTACGTCCGCTTCTCCGCGAACTATAGCTATTGGTGTTCTAAGTTCATGTGACGCTTCGGCGACAAACAGTTTTTGTCTACGGAATGCATCGTCAACACGTGCAAGCAAAGCGTTTACAACGGTTGCGAGTCTGCCGAGCTCATCGTGTTCATTTGCGACAGGCAAACGCGCTTCTAGGTTTGCGGCAGATATGCGTGATGCTCGCTGTACCATAGAGTCTACCGGTGCCAAACTTTGCCTTGCAAGCAAATAGCCTGCTAACACCGAAACCGTTAAAGCAACCGGAATAGCTAGTAACAAAACGGTTCTAGCCCGTGCGAGTAGTAGGTCGTCATCATGTGTCGCACGTAAAACTGCTACTACAAGTGCGGGTTCGGCGTCACTATCGCCGGGGACAAATCTTAGTGCGGCCGCACGCCTTACACCGTCGTCTAATTCAAGAGTCCGAATAGCGGGCAGTGAATCGGTGGACGCCGCACGCAGAAGATTCCTAACTGGCTGCGCGAGGTGCGCTGTATCTGGAAACACTTCTGCTGTTGGGCCCGCAGCTTTGCTTGGTGCGTTTGTGCGTACATTGGCAGTTTTATTTTTTCGCCCGGGTTGCCGCGCGCGTCGGCTGGCTGCTATAACGCGTGCTGCATCGTCGGCAACGATGATATCTAAGTCGCCTGCGCGCACTTCGCTAAGTGCATTGCGAGCTTCAAAATCACCTAAACGAGAGCGTCCTTGTAGACTCGCATTTTTTCTTTCAGCGATTACCGCACCTGCTACTGCGTGTGCTGTTTCTACAATGGTATCGTCCGCTTTCTTCTTAAGCGTGTACGCAAGGGTTAACCATCCAGCGAATGCCAACGCTGTAAGAAGGAACGCCAGCACCCCAGCATTCCACAACGTAAGTCGAACTCGAATTGATAGTTTTAATGCCATTTGGCTGAGTGGTACTATGCGTCTGTCGCAATGAGTATGTAACCAGCGCCTCTTCTTGTATGCAGCATAGCAGGCCAAGGTGCACGATCAATTTTTGCACGGAGACGATTTATGTATACTTCTACTGCGTTTGTGAAAGGATCATGGTTGTCATCCCAAACGTGCGCAACGATGTCGCCACGAGATACCACGCGTCCCGCATTTCTAGCAAGCAGTTCAAGAAGCGCGTACTCTTTACCCGTAAGCGGAATGAGCACGCCGCAGCGAGTTACCTCATGTGAGCTAGCGTTTACTGTTAGGTCGCCGACAGTAAGCGAACTTAAATGCAGCATTTCGGGCCTGCGAGTAACGGCCCTTAGCCGCGCGAGAAGCTCACCAAAGTCGAAGGGTTTGGTGAGATAGTCGTCGGCACCTAAGTCGAGTCCCAGTATCCTGTCTGCAACGGCGTCACGTGCAGTGAGCATTAGAATTGGCGTTCTAAGTCCGCGCGATCTAATGCTGCGACAAACTTCAAACCCGTCTGTGTCGGGCAACATTACATCAAGAATGATGGCGTCATAACTGTTTACAGCGGCCTGTATGACTGCGGCTTTGCCATCATTAACTAGATCGACGGCATACGCGTTCTCGCGCAACCCGCGGGCGAGCAGGTTAGAGAGGCGGGGATCATCTTCGACGATTAGCAGGCGCATGGTTGTTAATCGTTCAGTAAGGTTGGGGTGCTTACACTGTTAGCTGAAACCGATCCGCGGCCAGGGGCGGGACCCGAAGCAAGGGTCGGTGGAAGTTCGCGGCGTGTCCGGAGTTAATCCGGGCGCGCCGTGTCCTTTATGTCCATTATGTGCTTCGCTTGGCTGTTCAACTAGTACGTATAGCTGCCACCAAACGTGGTCAAATAGTGGTGGGCGCAACAGTTAGTGCAAGCTCGTTGGGGTGCCGCCTAAACCAGCTTGCAACAAGATGGAACTCATCTATGTCGTGCAACGGGATATCGGTCCCGTTTGTGTCAGGGGCGTTAAATATGCGGTTGGACAGTTCTGCGATAACAGTTGGGTTCGATGAGGAAAGCTCTGCGCGAACTGTTCCACGCCGTATGAAGTACAGCTGTTCCCCCCCGTCGAATGTTTTGGCGTGGTATCTAAAAGAAAGACGATCTGCGTCGGCTCGAAACCGCCTTACTCTAGAGTTCAGCCACTCCAATAGCGCAAGCCTGTCTCGCAGTACAGCGGCTCTCTCGAATTCCATAGCCTCTGCTGCTTCTGTCATTTGCGCCTTGATAATATCAACGGGGCTTTGAGACTCTCCGCTTAAGAAGCGGTGAATTTCGTTTATCGCTAACATGTACTCGCTTCTAGTACCTTTACCCAAACACGGTCCAGAACAGCTTTTAAACTCGTATCGTAAACAGCCCGCCATTCGACTTCGTGAAAGTCTGCTATTGCCGGTCGCGCTTCCAGCATCGTCCTCAAACCACAGTGTCGGCAACTTGACGCCCTTTGGTTCCGTTGCGTTAGCGGACTCGATCGTACAGTCTCGGATGTTCATAACTTCTACAAGTGCCCTAACCGCATCTTTCACTTGTGCAACGCGTCTAAATGGACCAAACAGTGCTGCAGCACTAGGATCGTCCGACTTGGAGACAATGCGAATCGCAGGAACTGGGTCGTTAGATATTGATATCCAGACTCTACGTTGATCGTCGTCAGCATAAACGCTGTTAAAGCATGGCCTGAACTTCTTAATCAAATGCAGCTCGTTTAACAGTGCTCCAAACTCTGTAGGTGAATAATCCCATTCTATACTGAATGCGCATTTTAGAATGGCAGCAGCCTTATTCTTTCGTCCTCGAGCTCTGAAATATGAAAGCAGGCGCGTACGTAATCGTCGGCTTTTGCCGACGTAAAGTACTGCGCCTGCCTCACCCAACATACGATAAGTGCCCGGCCTGTTCTCGCACTTTTCCCGGATACTGCGCAGCATGCTGCTGCGGTGCGATGCTTTTGCCCGCGGCAGCAGTCGCGTCCGGAAACGCGTCATTACTCTCGTAGCACAGAAGCCGCAGCCGTTGCTACGTTCTCCGCCGTTATACCAAACTCTTTATACAACACTTGGTATGGTGCAGAGGCGCCAAATGTCTCAATACCAACGACTGCTCCACCGATCCCTGTGAAACGGTGCCACGACATGGGGTGTGCAGCCTCTACCGCAACTCGCGGAACGCCAGCCGGTAAGACTGATTCCCGATACTGGGCACTCTGAGACACGAAGAGTTCGTGAGATAGCATGCTAACGACACGAGCAGAGACGCCGCGTGTTTCAAGCAGTTTCTGTGCTTCAAGAGCAACCGATATTTCACTGCCGGTTGCCATTAGCACGACAGCCGCATTGCCTCCATTTGCTTCGCTAAGCACGTAAGCGCCTCGCGAACCATAGGCTCTAATTCGTGCAGCTTCGTTTAGCCAAGGTAACTTCTGGCGTGTGAGGACTAGAGCCGAGGGTCCACTGCTATGATTGAGTGCTATTCGCCACGCTTCAGATACTTCGTCAGCATCTGCTGGGCGCAGTACTAGGAGATTTGGAATAGCTCTTAATGCAGAAAGATGCTCAATCGGCTGATGTGTTGGGCCATCTTCGCCGAGTCCGATGGAATCGTGAGTGAACACATAGATGACGTGTGTGCCCATTAGCGCAGCCAAGCGAATTGCGGGACGCATATAGTCTGAGAAAACTAAGAACGTTCCGCCAAACGGAATGGTGCCACCATGTAGAGCCATACCATTCATTATCGCACCCATGGCATGTTCACGGATACCAAAATGAATGTTGCGTCCTGCAGGATCACTCGCGGTGAAACGCGAAGAGTTCTTTATGAGAGTTAGGTTAGATCCTGTTAGATCGGCGGATCCACCAACTAGCTCTGGAACAGCGTCAACTATTGCATTGATTACGGTACCAGATGCGCTACGCGATGCCACAGCACCTGTTTCCGCGTTAAACTGGGGAAATGCGGAATCAACATTCGCTGGTAAATTGCCAGACATGCGTCGATTCAGTTCTGCGTCGAGCTCTGGGTAGGCTGTTGCGTAAGCTGCTTTCTGTTCACGCCAAGACGAATGTATTTCCGCGCGTTTAGCAACGAGCTGCGACCAGTGCGTGCGAACTTCACTAGGAATCGCAAAAGCCTCTGCCAACGGCCATTTGTATGCGGCACGCGTGAGTTCAATTTCCTTCGCACCGAGTGGCTCGCCATGTGCTTTAGCAGTGTCCTGTCTATTAGGTGACCCGAATCCAATGTGTGTTCTTGTTATAACGAGTGTCGGCCTTTTGTTGTCAGCCTTTGCTTCTTCAATTGCTTTGTCTATCTGACCAAGATCGTTTACATCACTAATGTGGAGTATCTGCCATCCTAAAGCAGCGAAGCGGGCTTCGACGTTATCGCTGCATGACAAATCAGTACTTCCGTCAATTGTGATTCTGTTGTCGTCAAAAAAGCCGATAAGCTTGCCAAGTCCGAAATGTCCAGCGAACGAAGCTGCTTCGTGCGATATACCTTCCATAAGGCATCCATCGCCGGCTATGAAGTAGGTATAGTGATTGATTGGTGAGTACTCGTTGCGATTAAAGTTGGCAGCTAAGTGCGCTTCTGCCGCTGCGAAACCAACAGCATTGGCAAGACCTTGCCCTAGTGGTCCAGTCGTTGTTTCAACACCTTCAGTATGATGAACTTCTGGATGACCGGGAGTTTTACTTTTCCACTGTCTAAAGTTTCGCAGCTGCTCCAGCGGCAGGTTGTAACCTGCCAAATGAAGTGAGCCGTAAAGAAGCATTGATGCATGACCTGCCGACAAAACAAAACGATCCCTATCGATCCACTGTGGGTTTGACGGGTCGTGCCGTAAGTGCTTCGTATAAAGACGATAGGCAAGCGGAGCGAGCGCCATAGGTGTACCCGGATGCCCGGATTCGGCCGCCTGTACGGCATCCATGGCAAGGATTCGTAAAGCATCTATGGCCAGTCGTTCAGTTGCGGATGAAGCAGCTTCAGGTACGGAAACGGACACGAAAACTCCAGAGGTCGTTCAGTATGTGACAGATAGCGCGGTCGTCGCGCTGTGTATCTGAATCGCGATCAAGTTAGCGCGGTACAGCCGTTCCGAGGTAGCGTTCGGCGATGATTCTCATATGGTGGGCAGAATGACCGGCAATAATCCAAACGAGCGCGCGTGCGGACACCGAAAAACCGCTGGCAGCACCCACATTCGCTAGCGCCTGTTGATCAAGCGTCTCTACTAGCGAAACGGTTGCGTTGCGAACTGTCCGAAACTCGGCGATCGCCGATGACAGAGATCGTAGGTGAGCTCTGCTTTGCGGCACCCAGTCGTCATGTTCAAATCCGGGGAGCGGCGTGGCGTCATTTCTAGCTATACGCAGGAGTCGGTACGAAAACACCCTTTCAGTGTCCGAAACATGAATTACAGACTCGGTAAGCGTCCATTTTCCAGGTGCATAGGACAGAGTGCCATTGGCGTCATTTTGCATGCCCGGAAGGGATTCGAGCTGATCAGGTTGGTGCGCGAGCAGCGCGAGTAGGCTTGCTTCGCTGCTCTCAAGATCTTTGGCGGTAGCCTTTATATACTTGTCGTAGTAGGCAGCGTACTCGCCTTCCTGCGGTTGAGGGATGAGCATTGCTTTGCTTAAGGGTGTTGGTAACGGGGGCTTGTGAAGGTACTAGGGCTAAAATGTAGAAGCGCTAGTTGAGGGTACAGCCGATGGCGTCCGCGATTGCGTCGAGCGCGATTCTGTTTGAAACCGATCCTTGTGCCACGCGTGGTGACCCTCCGCCACGCCCTTCGTGTTCGGCGAGCACTTTCTTTACGGTGGCACCTGCGTCGATAGCAGAATCGTCGGAGGTTGCTAGAAGAAAAGAATAAGGAGGCTCAAGGCTTCCAGTTACTAGTACGACTGCACTACCGAGCTTTGTGATAGCGACCGCGAGTGGTTGTTGATTGCGAGGAGTACCGCTAAGGTCGGAAATATGGATTCGTCGGAGCGAATTAACCGGACTACTGTTGTTCCACATTTCTTGGGCGCGAAAAGTCGCCACTGATTCTTCGAGTTGACGCTGGAGGCGTTCAAGCGTTCGGACTCGCAGCTGCATTCCTTCCACCAAAGTAGGGATATCCGCCACTGAAGCGCTGAGCCTCTTGGACGTATCCTGAAGTATCGCGAAGTCAGATCTGGAAGCGCGCACAGCCCGCATGCCGCAGAGAAACTCGACTCGAAGCAGCCCTTTTGTACGTTCAATTCTTCGTAGAAGAACGGAGCCGATTTGGCCGGTTTGACTCACATGTGTTCCGCCGCAGGCACTTCGGTCAACTGTTCCTATGCTAACGATTCGGATGGTTCCCGAACGGTCGGAGGCCTTCCGCAAACCAGTTGCCTGGGCAACATCCTCGAAAGCTACTGAAACAGTGAGATTCGCTGCGATTAGTTCATTTGCCGACCTTTCCAGCGCTTCAACCCACTGTTCGTCTGGAGCATTGTCGGAGGCGGGGGCCGATACGTCTATGGAAGAGGAGTGATCTCCAAAATGAACACTTACAGTGGGCATGCCTAGTGAGTCGGCGAGCAAAGCGGAAAGCAAATGCTGCCCCGTATGCTGCTGCATGTGGTCGAACCGTCGTTCCCAGTTAACGGTTCCGTGCACCGTATCTCCGACGGAACCTGAGAACGGGGGGTCGAGGAGGTGCACGATGTGGTCGTCTGCGTCGACAACATCAGTTACGCGATACTCATTAATAAAGCCGGTGTCATACGGCTGCCCGCCAGATGTGGGGTAAAAAGCAGTTCTGTTCAGCACAACCTGTCTACCATTGTCCAAAACCGCTGTGACTTGAGCGTCGAAGTCGAGTAGCTCCGAATCGTGGTAGTATAGGCGTTCTGTCATCGGTTGTTTCTAGTATCTTCGAGTATGCGTTTAACCAACCTGAGCAAACTGGTAGCAGTCGGGGCCGGATTCCTTTTAGCGACGACTTTGACTGCCTGCAGTAGCGGTCTTTTTCGGCTTTCTAAGGCGAATGTCGAAGTGTCGCCGCCGCTACCTCCGATGTCTGCCGAGCCGGCGCCCCCAACTTCTATATCTGCGAGTAACGTAACTACAGATAGTGGTTCGGTGCATGCGGTTGCTCGGGAGCCGGAGCCAGTTGCGCAAGCTTCTGATTCGGTAGGGACCGAAAGACTTGCTAGCTTAGCTAAGGTGTGGAGTGATGTTGCTAACTATCACCCTTGGGCCGCTAGCAACCGCGCAAGTTGGGATTCTGCTTTTGTGGCGGCGGCGGTTCGAACAAGAAAAGCGTCATCGGACACTGAGTTTCGCAATGTAGTGACACAAATGTTGGTGACACTGAATGACTCAGCCACAAAGATTATCGCTGTTTCTGGTAACGAGATTATAACGACAAGAGAAATGCAAACTGCGGCACGATACGTTACTGCCGACAGCGTTCTCGTTTTGCAGCTACCAGCAGCTTCATTAGTAGTGGGAGGAGACTCACTGTTAGCCAAGCAGCTAGTTGATGTTGAGAAGTTCGCGCGTGTAATACTGGATATGCGAGCGACCGCTAAGGTAACTCCGTTGGAAGCACAGACTGTTGCTCACGCTATTGACAGCTCAGGGCTGGCATCACGGTTTACTACCGACGCGCTAGTTGTGCCAACACAGCGGAGCAGAGTGGTAGGGCCAATGTATGTTGATGAACTGCCGTTGCAGATGAATGTTGGCGGTGAACCGTTCGCGTGGCGGTATGATAATGCAAGGACACTTCCTGCAACCGCTATACCGCTTTTAGCACCGACAGTTGCATCACGAAACCGAATTAAAGGTGCGCAACCGTCGTCTACACTTACACGAAGCATCGTTATTGTTGCGAACAGTAACAGTGTGTGGCCGTCGTCGGTTCTGGCGCTGCTTTCAGCTAGTAAGGCCGCTCTTTTTGTTGAGGGTGTTACAAGCGACGCACTATCGATTAGAACTGCGAATTTACCAGTTGGCGACGCTTCGATACTTCAGCTGCGGTTAAGCGAATACACAGATGGTACACGCGAATTATTCGCTGCGGACAGCATATTCGAAGTGAGCTCGGTTGCTGATTCAACTGCTCCCGCTGTTCAGGCAGCGCTAGCGGCAGTTCGAAACAACAGCGCTGTGCGTAGACAGCGGCTACGCACGTTAAATGCGAATGGTCACGGCAGTAACACCGATAGTTCAGCGTATCCCTCAATGGGAGTACGGATACTGGGAGTAACGCAGCTGTGGAGCGCAATGCGCACGTTGCACGCTAATAGAGATGCATACGATGAAGATTTGGATGTACAGTTTAGGCGTGCACTAAATATGGCTGAGAGCGCAACGACTGACACAGGATACGTTCGCTCGCTCCTATTTCTAGCTTCTGCTGGTGATGACTCTGGATTGAAGCTCGAAGGAAGCTCGCTAGACAGGCTTATAGGCGCAGCAGTTGTTCCTATGGCTGTCCAGTTGATAGAACAGCGGGCAATAGTGGTGCGCGCAGCCGAAGAGTTAGGTGGACAGCAGCCTGTAGGAGCGGGCATTGCGGTAGGTGACGAAATCGTGGCAGTAGACGGGTTTCCAATTACTGCTTGGATCAGTGAGATGCGCAGAACAATTTCATCCTCTAACGATTGGGCGAGAGATGATGCATTGACAGCTCTTATCCGTCGTGGCAACGGGAACGCGCTGCTAAGAGTTAGAGATACAAAGGGAAACGAGCGGAACGTTGAACTGCCACGTACTAGGCCATTCTATGATACAGCCTCACTCGATCTGGTTGCTGCATCGTCAATAACTGGTATTGGTACAGACGTTACCGTTGTAAACCCGACAGTTGCAACTGGTTTTAACTCCGCGTCAAACCCGTCGACACCAGCGACCATTGTCGATTTGCGAGGCGCCGTGAGCAGTGAAGGCGAAGCGTTTGTAAGGCGCACATTCAAGCTGGCCGAACATCCGTATGCAAGAGTCATTAGACGTGGATCGATGATGCCATGTTCTACGTCCTCGTTAAAACATTCGCAATCTACCTGTGCCGACTCTCGCTGGAGTAACTCAGTAACGGTATCAACGACGAAGAACGACGCGGCTTATAGCGGACTGTTGGTAGTACTTGTGAACGAGCATACAGATTCGCGCGGAGAGTGGCTTGCACTGGAACTAGAGAGTGCAGGTGCTCGTGTTGCAGGGTCTGCAACACGCGGCGTACTCGGCGCGTCATCACGTCTGTCCTTGCCAGGTGGAATTGTTGCGACAGTTCCTTTAGAAGAGATAAGACGAATTGATGGCGGACAGTTACACAGAGTTGGCATTTCGCCTCAGTTGGAGTTCTATCAAACAGTTCGTGCAGTGCGAGGAGGAACAGATGCGGTTTTAGATAGAACTGTGCAGTGGATACGTCAGGAGCTATCGCCACCGTCTTCAGTGCGGCGAAGAAGGTAGTAGGAGATATTCACGCGTGACGTTGGATAGGCGTTTTCCTATCGATGACGTTTTGCCAGAGCTAATGGCACAGCTGAGTCATCGTAGCGTTGCAGTTTTAGAGGCGGCTCCTGGAGCAGGAAAAACCACCAGAGTGCCGCTAGCGCTGCTTGATGCGGCTTGGTTGAATAATAAGAAAATTGTGATGCTTGAGCCGCGGCGAATAGCAGCGCGAACTGCTGCGTTGTATATGGCCAAGCAGTTAGGAGAAAGTGTTGGTGAAACAGTAGGTTACAGAATGCGTGGAGAAGCGCGCATAAGTTCGCGTACGCGAATTGAAATTGTGACTGAAGGAGTGCTTTCGCGCATACGTGCATCAGATCCGCTGTTGCTGGACTATGGGGCCGTAATATTTGACGAGTTTCATGAAAGAACGCTACAGTCAGACTTAGCAGTTGCACTCGTTCTTCAAACACAAGAGCTCCTACGTCCGGATTTGCGCATTGTCGTTATGTCAGCCACTCTCAATGGAAATGCAGTCGCGGATTTGCTTGCCGATAGCGCAGGAGGGGCGAGCGTTGTCAGATGCGAAGGGCGTCGGTTTCCAGTTGAGACTTTGTATCGCACACCTCGTGAAGGCGAACACATAAGTGCAACCGCTGCGCGCGCAACGAAGGAAGCTGTACAGCTATTTGAGGGAGATGTGTTGGTTTTTCTACCCGGTTGGGGAGAGCAGCGGCGCACCTATGATTTGTTGGAGCTATCGTTACCGAATAACGTTGATCTTTACACCTTGCATGGATCGCATTCACTTTCGGACCAAGAGTTGGCGATAAGCAGTTCGCCAAGTGGTAGACGTAAGGTTGTGTTAGCTACAAGTGTTGCAGAAACGAGCGTAACGATTGAGGGGGTACGAGTGGTAATTGATTGTGGGTTAACGCGGCTACCGCGCCATTCGGTACGTACCGGACTAACACGTTTAGATACAGTAAGAGTGAGTAGAGCATCTGCTGATCAACGTCGCGGGCGTGCAGGGCGCGTAGCTCCTGGAGTGTGCATACGGCTTTGGGATGTTCACGAAGATGCATCGCTTGCAGATTATACACGCCCTGAGATTGTTGACACCGATCTTTCGCATTTGGCGCTAGAGCTTGCTGCAAACGGAGTGGTTGACTCAAGTGAGTTGCGCTGGCTCGATGCGCCTCCAGTTGCCGCTATGACCGTTGCACGTGATCTTCTAAGGCAGCTAGACGCAATTGATGCTAACGGAGCAATTAGTGGACACGGCAAGCAGCTTCTTAAGCTTCCAACAGCTCCGCGGCTTGCCCACATGCTGATCCACGCATGCGAAGTTGATGGCGTAAGTGGCAATTCAACTACGCAGTCAACCATCGCTGTTGCAGCCGTAATAGCAGCTCTGGTGGGAGAACGAGATATACTGCAACTGCCCAGAGCCGAAAGTTTTGCCGACCTTCGCACAAGGTTAGAAGCGATGGTCCGCTTTTCGCACGGTCGTAGCGATAGTAGTAATACGCCACTTCCTTATTCACGGGAGGCAATGACTACAGTGCGTCGCGCTGCGGGTGAACTGTATCGGCGTTTACCATTAAGCGTTGAGAAAGACTGGTTAAAAGCAGAGGCGGCAATGGTTGACGATTTGTCATGTACATCAACAGCTGGCGCGTTGGTAGCACTAGCATGGCCAGACAGAATAGCACAACAACGTGTTGGCTCTGGTACTAAATACATAATGGCAAATGGAAGGGGAGCAAAAGTAAGTTCTCATGATACGCTTTCCGGTGAGCGCTTTCTTGCTGTAGCGGCAATCGAGGACGGCGGTGCAGAGGCACAGATTACACTTGCTGCGCCGATAACTGAAGAAGATATCCGCAGCCAATTTGCGTCTAACATTGAATGGATTGAGTATACTGAGTGGGATGAGGGTACACGAACTGTGCGTGCTTGGAAGCGAGAAAAACTTGGTGCACTTGTTCTCGCAGAGCAGCGAATTGCCAAGCCAGATGCTGCGCTCGTTTACGCAACATTGCGCGATGTTTTAGTTCGAAGTGATGTAAGCAGTTGGCCAATTTCAGAGTCGGCGCAAGAACTGCGGCTACGCATGGCGTTTGTTCAACGGCACGATGAGAGTTGGCCTGCTGTTTCGGATGCTGCGTTACGCGATATGGTGTGCGATGCGTCGTCGCCATTATTGCATGGCGTAACCTCATGGAAAGAGCTGGCACAAGTTGATTGGAGAGGCGCGCTTCTATCATTGATGAGTTGGGAGCAGCGTTCATCGCTCGATCAGCTAGCGCCAACGGGTATCGTTGTACCATCTGGCTCGCGACACTCCATTAGTTATAGCGACTCAGATGCGCCGGTGCTGGCTGTACGATTACAGGAAGTATTCGGGCTAACAGAAACTCCGCGAATAATGAACAAACAAGTTCCACTTACTCTACATTTACTATCTCCTGCGAACAGACCCGTACAAGTGACTCAGGATTTAGCTGGTTTTTGGAGAAGCTCTTACTTTGAGGTTAGACGTGAGCTGCGAGGAAGATATCCTCGTCATGTGTGGCCAGAAGATCCGCTTACAGAACCTGCTACACGCAGGGCGAAGCCGCGTGGAACATGAGTGAAAGCGTACTGTGACAGAACAGTCGAGAGGCGGTATTACGTGGTTTCTTACAGCCGTATCGTTTGCCGTTATGCTATTAGCGACGGCTTATGTACTGCGCGCAAACTGGCCGGCAGGAGGATTTCCGTTACTAGCGTGGCAAGCCCACGCAGCTGCACTAACCACATTTGTTATTGAGCTAGCAACGCGCGCTTTAAAGATTCAGGCGTCCGCTCGTGGTACCGGTGTTCCGCTGACGTTCACAACCGCTGCTAAAGTATGTCTTGCTGGTGATTTTGCGGCGGCTGTAACTCCTGCCCGTTCGGGTGCTGAACCTGCACGGTTCATTATCTTAGCTGAAGCCGGCGTTCCGGTTGCTTCGCGTTTCGTGATTCTTTTTCTGGAGCTGTTCCTTGAGATGCTATCGCTTGCGCTTGTTTGTGGTGCAATGGCAATAGTGTTTTCAGGGCGGGGTGCGTCGTCGGCAGGGCTGCTTGCATTAGTTGGAGGATACAGCACTTTCGTTTTGACAGTTGGTGTAGTTGGATACGTGCTATCTAAATCGGCTCGACGTGGACCACCACCACGATGGGCGCTTAGTATTGGTTTACGCGCTGGCAAATGGCGCGGTGTTCAGCGCGCGCTTCGTCAGCTAAGCACGTCGGTGCTGGCGTTGAGGAATGCAAACAAATTGTATATGTGGCTGGCGTTTGCCGGATCGGTTGTTCACATACTGTGCAAAGTGGCGGCACTCCCCGTTTTAGTGTTTATGGGCGCACCAGATTTTCCGCTGAACTGGGACACACTTGCACCGCTGGTACTGTGGCCGCTAGCGCTGTTCTATGGCGGAGTGGTAGTTCCTGCGCCTGGCGGGGGAGGATTTATTGAGGGTGCGTTCGCGTTAACGCTAAAGGATTCTATTCCTGCGGCTGTTTTTGCCGCGTCACTAATTTGGTGGAGGTTTTACACCTTCTATTTGTACATAATTATAGGTGGAATCGCAGCGGGGGATGCTGCCTTACGTGGTGTACGTAGACGAAAACACTTTGAGGATGGCTCCGTTACCAGTTCGACTTCGAGGCAGTAGATGAATGCCCATGCCAAAGCGACACCGGTTCAATTGGTGTTGGGATTTCTTTGCATATATGTAGTTTGGGGCTCGACTTACCTAGCTATTAGTTGGGGAGTTGCGTCGATTCCTCCATTTTTGTTGGGGGCGGTGCGATTTGTTATTGCAGGTGGACTGCTGTTTTTATGGGCTCGCGTGCGAGGTGCACCACTTCCAACTAAAGCCGAGTGGAGAAGTGCGGCGATCGTGGGAGCACTGTTGCTGCTTGTTGGTAACGGTGCAGTTGTTTGGGCATCTAAGCGAGTCGAATCGGGAGTTGTGTCGCTATTAGTTGCAACGGTGCCACTGTGGGTTGTTGTATGTGAGGCGTTTCGAGGAAAGCGTCCGGGACTATCTCAGCTTGCGGGCGTGTTTATTGGGTTGGTTGGTGTAGGACTGCTCGTGCTTCCTTCAGGAGCCGAAGTGAAACGCAGTGCTGTAGATCCTTTGGGAGCACTTGTCCTATCTATCGGTTCCCTTGCATGGACGGTGGGATCTCTTTACTCAAGGACAGCAGTATTTGCGCGTCCGGCGTCAATGGCGAGTGGCATGCAAATGATTTCAGGTGGCGCAATGATGTTTATTGTTTCTATGTTTGCAGGAGAGCTGTCACAGCTTTCTGCATCGCACATAAGTTTGTCATCGGTCTTATCGTTGCTGTATCTCATTGTCTTCGGATCGCTAATCGCATTTAGCACTTATATGTGGCTTTTAACAGTCGCAAGCCCT
Organism: uncultured Gemmatimonadaceae bacterium; assembly: GCA_964474535.1. Lineage (GTDB taxonomy): Bacteria > Gemmatimonadota > Gemmatimonadetes > Gemmatimonadales > Gemmatimonadaceae > Gemmatimonas. Next base: position 226,657 of record CAYYSP010000005.1, on the reverse strand, counting down.
GCAGCCGTGGGAACTTATGCTTATGTGAACCCGTTAGTAGCCGTACTTTTAGGGGTTGTGTTAGGAGGTGAGCGACTACCTACTCAAGCATTCGCGGCCATGCTGGTAATAGTAGGAGGCGTTGCGATGGTATCACTGGGTCCTCAGTTGCGGCAAGCGGTAAGAAATAACCGCAATGGAAGGTCCTAGAGGTTAAAACTTGGCCAACGCGAATCCCAGTGCCACCATTGTCCGTACGGTTTTCAGGCCGTGTCTGTTTTTTAACATGGCAGAACAGATCAGGCGGTACCACACAACTCCAGATCAGAGTCTCGGCATGCGTACACACATTAAGGTGGTCGGTTGGTCCTACATCATATACTGCGCGCTGAAGCTACTTGCAGCGGCAGGGATGCTGTTCGGCGGAATTTTGGGCGGAGTATTTTCCGGAAGCCTAGCAACGCTTCTTATCGCGGGCGCTGCCGGCGTAGCGTTTGGGATAGTTTATGGCGTTATCGCACTTTTCGGATTGGCTGCTGGGTTCGCCTTTCTGAGTTACCGCCCATGGGCGCGATACGTGCTGATTCTGGTCTCCGTGCTTAACGTGTTCAGCCCGTGGCTCGGCACTGCCCTAGGTATCTACGCGCTGTGGGTACTCTTTAACAAAGAAACGGTCGAGCTTTTCCGCTCCTAAAGCGTTGCAAGTTTAAGAAGATTTGTAAGCCTCCCTGCGCATCGTTGCCGGCTTATATCAGGTCGGTGCGATGCAACGGGAGTGCAATTCATTGACTAGCGTAGCTGACAGATATCTCGCGGATTGCCTACATTTCACACGTACGTGGATGATACAGGAGTGAACAAAGAGTTGGCACATGCTAAAACAGTTGAGTGCTCACTCCGACAGTTGCTTACCATGACTTCCTGCGTAGCGGCATACGTTTGTTACATATACAGAGGGCGGACGCCATGAGCGACACCAGCGGCAAAGGTGATAAGAAGCGCAAACGAGCAGTAGAAGCATACGATAGGCTGCAACGTGCAGCGTTTCGTTCTGCACTTTCGGTCGAAGCTACGCTCGGCGCGCATTCACTTACATCGTCGCAGTACGGTGTACTGCACATGCTCGTAACAAGCGGTCCAACACATCAGCAGGACCTAGCGTCATCTCTTGGAAGAAGTAAAGCTCAGATGACAGCTATAATAGATGCACTGGAAGGGCGTGAATTGGTGCGCAGAGAGCGGCAAACGGACGACAAGCGCTATATCACTATTCAGCTTACCGATTCAGGACGAGACCTGTATGCTGAGGCCGCACCAAATAGAGATCGTGCTATTGTCGACGTAATGTCGGAACTAAAGGGAGCGCAGAAATCCAAACTTGCCCGTTTGTGTGCGAAGCTGCTTCGATCGCTTGATCCGGACTCTCGCGATGAAGGCTCTACCGACGAAGAAGGTGGGGATGATGACGCGACGTCGTCGGACGAAACGCCAAATGCAGATTCGTCTCTGGTTGTTGATGAGATTTCCGAGCAGCAATCATGAGCTGGCGTAACTAGGAGTTAAGTACTCAGCGCTATTTAATCGTATGGTTCATATAGGCCCCTCAAATGAGAGTGTTAATTCTCCTCTCGAAGCGGAACGAATAGGATCGCTCGATTGTTATCGTGGTGTAGAGTCACGGTTTCTTTCCCAACCGCACGATATAGTTGTATGCGTGCCCCCAGGATATGATCGTGATCAAGAGCGCAGATATCCTGTGTTGTATATGCACGACGGCCAGAACGTATTTGATGATTTCCCGATGTCTATCACAGGTGTCCAGTGGGGAGCTGACACAACATCGCGTGCACTCATTCATGCGGAAGTTATCGAGCCAATAATTTTGGTAGCTATAGGCAATGCAGGCCGCGATCGTATTGATGAGTATACGCCTACGCGTGATGCATCGCACGACGCAGGTGGACTTGCTGACCGGTATGGTCAGATGTTGGTGTACGAGATTAAGCCGTTTATAGATCGTCACTATCGCACGAAAGTATCGCGCGAGCACACTGGAGTTGCAGGCAGTTCTTTAGGAGGATTGCTGTCGTTGCATTTGGGCCTTACACACTCCGCTGTGTTTGGCAAACTTGCGTTGCTTTCTCCGTCAGTATGGTGGGACGATAGATGGATAGTGAGGCAGCTAGGAGCTAGCGACGCTCTGCGTCCCGATTTGCGTATCTGGCTCGATGTAGGTACGGGTGAAACTCGAATGATGAAGGGAGCACAGCTACTTGCCCGAATGCTAATACGTAAAGGTTGGCAGCGAGGCGTTGATTTCGAGTACATGGAAGCAGATGGCGCACTGCACGATGAACGCGCTTGGGGAGAACGGACAGGGTTATTCTTACGTTTTCTCTACCCATCGTTCTGACTAAGAACGCGAGGCAGATGAGCGCGGATAACGTTTCGCAGTTTTCGTCGAGATCATTCAAGTTTCTTAGATCACTCGCTCGGAACAACAATAAGTTGTGGTTCGAAGAGCATCGTTCTGATTACGAGCGAGACGTTCGTCAGCCTATGCTTGACTTAATAGAGGAGGTTGATGCACGTATTGCTGTAATTATTCCTGAGATTGTGGGTACACCGCGAAAATCGATGTTCAGGATACACCGCGATGTTCGCTTTTCAAAAGACAAGTCTCCGTATAAGACACATGCGGCTTGCTGGTTCTTTCACCGTGATGCGGGGCATGGAGTTGGTGGTGAGGCGGTGCACGGTGGAGCAGGATTTTATTTTCACATGGAGGGTAACTCTGCATTTTGCGGTGGCGGAATATGGATGCCACCACGTGCAGCTCTTCAGAGAATAAGACAGGCAATTGCGGCTGACCCCGATGCGCTTAGCACAATAGTTAAGGCGAGAGCCTTTCGTGCAGAGTTCGGTGCACTAAGCGAAACGTCAATGTTAACGCGGATGCCTAAAGGGTATGCAGCAGATCATCCTGCAGCTACATGGTTACGATATCAATCGTTTACTGCAGGAAGTGAACTTACCCTTGATGATGTAGTATCGCCGAAGTTGCCTGATGAACTTGCGAGACGTTATAAGAAGCTGGTGCCGTTTGTGAGGTGGTTGAACAGCGCTATTGGGCTACGAGAGGTTGCACGACGGTAGAATGGGGCTGGAGGGGGAGGGGGAGGGGGAGGGCTGAGAGTTCGTATAAAGCTTTACAAACTACTTCTTAACCGTTCTTTTCAGTTCGGATTCTGCTGCGAGTACTCCAAAGCTTGGCCATGATCGACTCTTCGTAAGTTGTGTCCACATTCTCGCGGCCTCTTCTTCTCTGCCGCTAAAGTAGTGCCACATGGAAATGCCATATGCCGTGGTTGCGTCCGCGACTGTTGCTGCCTCACTATCCGACGGAGCGACATTAGAAATGTCGTCGACAGCTGCAAAAAGGCGTAACAGTTTGAAGTAGCTTTCGTTCTCAATTAGGACAAAGGGTTCTCGTGCTATTTGTAGCACGGAGTCTGCGGCAGCTTGACGGCCGAGGTGTCGCAATGTGAGATAGCGCCAATAGCTGGTTGCTACGTAAAGGTCTGGGTTAACTGAGACTAATAAAGTGGAGTCGTACGCTACGAGAGCTCCTTGGAAGTCACCGCTAACGTAGCGTGAAAGGCCTAGGTGATACCATATGTTGAACTGATCAGTACTTAGAGGAATGTTGCTAGAGTTTGGAGCACCATCGGGCTCGATAGCATCGGCTTTTCCAGCGATAAGTGTTGTTGCCTGTTCGAAGTCAGAAGTCGCTTCCGCAACTTTTCTTATCGTGAGATACCGGTGTCCTCGGTGGCGTAGGAACCTTGCATCATTCGGAAAACGTTCTATCCCAACTGTAAATGTGTCGATAGCTTCCTGATACCTACCAAGGTAGGCAAGACGACGGCCTACCCAAATAAGATGGTCCGCACTTTGTGGATTATCACGAAGTGAGTCGGTCGCGTCTTTTAGATTTTCTTCAAGCTGTTGCTTCGTGGCGGAGTCAGGCATTACGACGTGCAGCGTATCTCCGAGCAGGGAGAGGATGATTGGACTTTGCTTTTTTGAAGCGTCTGCACATGCGGATGCCAGTACAACTAGAGCGACGGATGAAAAGATCTTGGAAACGGGAGTCATGGAGACGTTAGTCTGAAGAAAAAGCTGTAATAGCCTTCTGAACGGGTACCACCTGCGCTCGAACTGGGCAAGATTTACTTCAGATGCGCAGGCGCAATGTTTGCGCAGTCTGGCCCTGAAGAACCTCCATGTCGAAGTCGGTAAAGCTTACACTCGATATTCTGATCGGTGCCGTGGCACCGGTCCTGATACTGAAGTACGGAACCGCACCACTGGGCACGTTGCCGGCATATCTGCTGGCTGCGTTAGTCCCTGTTGCGTGGGTCATGCTCGACCTGTTTGTACTTACGCGCCGTTTCAACTTTATATCGAGCTACGGCGGCTTAGGTGCCGTAATGCGCGGTGCTTTGGCGTTTTGGTACGTCGACGGTGCCCTATTCGCATTTAAGGATAGCGCTAGCTACATACTGGCAGTGTTCGTCTTTGGTGGGTCTGTGCTAATATCTCGGCCCGTAACACGTGCTATTGCGCTTCAGGGGCTATCCCCCGACACGCCCGAGAGGGTGCAGTCGATGGAGCGGCTGTTGGACGAACCCACTGTTCGGTCGGCGTTAATTAAGGCGTCTTGGCTAATTACGGCAAGTAACCTTCTAGCCGGCGTAGCGAACTACATAATTAACTGGAAAATGGTTCTCGCGCCTTTTGGTACCGCGCTGTTCAACGACCAAGTTGCGAATGTAAATGCTATAACACGAATAGTCCTCGTATTGCCGGATATGTTGGCACTATTTTGGGGCTTTTCGCTAATGTACAACGCAATTTACGCACTGCTTCCTTCCGAGGAAGGCACAGATCCTAGTTCTGGCGATTTCTGGGCTCTAGTTAAGCGCCGCGAAGATGCTCTTGCTATGGGGCGTACTGGTGAAGAGGCCGTGGCAGACGAAGAAGCACTCGCGCGTGCGCGGGCACAAGCACGCGAGGAGTTTGGCCTAGTTCGTTAGCTCAGCCGCGCGCGCCCTTCAGGGCGGGTGCGTAGAAGCGCTTCAGTGCGGACAGTGTCCAAAATTCGCGACAACTCTTCTTCGTAACGAGCGCGCTCGTCATCGGTCCAGAGCTCAATTCGATGCGCTGCCCGCACCGAGGCGAGCATCTCGTCTATGAGTTCTCTTAGCCGAGGATTGGTGCGCCTCTCCACCCCGCCGTAAACCATCTGTTGTTTGTCCATGCGTCAATCTTTCTAATTTTCATCGGGTTGTCCAGTTGGCGATGAGAATTGGGAATGGCAGCGTCGCGTGTTATTCCGTACCTATTGTTTTACGCGTTACATCATCGTGAAGTACGCGAACTGCGGGGGTCTCTAGATCGTCCATCTGTCCAGACTTTGCAGACCAAATGAAAGCTGCAACGGCGGCGCCGACTATAACTAGCGCCAAAGGCAGGACCAAGTAAAGGACGCTCATGATTGCCTCTCTTTGTCGAATGTGCGGCTATACCAAGATGCCAGCACGACAGTAATTGAACTGGCTGGCATAAGGATGGCGGCTATAAGAGGCGTGAGAACACCAATCATCGCCATCCCAGCTCCTACAACATTATATGTAAGTGAGAACAAAATGTTACGTCGTATTACGCGCATTGTTCGTTCCGCTCCCGTTATTAGCTCCATAAGTGGGGAGAGACCAGGTGTAGCAAGGTAAATGTCCGCGGTAGACAAGCACGCTTCAGCACCACCGTGAACGCCAATGCCTACGCTAGCCACCGCTATGGCCGCAGCGTCGTTAACGCCGTCGCCAACCATGACAACTGTCCCGCGAGCTCTAGCTTGTTCAACAAAGCCAAGCTTTTGCTCGGGAGTGGCGCCACCAATGATGTTCTCTGTAGCAAACCCAAGTGCTTTACCAACAGACATTGCAACGCTCTGTGAATCACCGCTTAACAAAACGGTATTCCATCCGCGCTCACGTAAAGCGTTGAGAGCGGCGTGTGCGTCGGGGCGCACGTTGTCGCCCATACCCGCAACTGCTACGACTTCGCCGTCTACTGCTACAACAACGGCCGTTAATGTTTCCGCATATGGTAGAAATCGCGACATTATATCGTTGCTATCTACGGCTTCGCTAAGGACAAACTTTGAAGACCCGACACGAACAAGTTTGCCATTGACTGTTCCTTGAAGACCACCACCCGTTTCGTGATATGGGTTGATAACCTCACTTACTGTTTCACTGGGCCAAGCTCTACGAAATCCATCTGCGATTGGATGCGACGACCCATATTCTAGGGAAAGCACAAGTGGTTTAGCCCACTCTTCGCCAAGCCACTGCACAAGCGCGACATGTCCTTCAGTTATAGTCCCGGTTTTATCCAAAACTATAGTGCCAGCTTTAGATAACAGTTCTAGCGAATCGCCCCCCTTAATAAGTATTCCACGCTGTGCGGCACGACCAACGGAAACTGTAATAGCGAGTGGAGTAGCCAACGCAAGTGCGCACGGACAAGTAACGATAAGAAGAGCAATTGCATCATCGAGCGCATGCTCAGGTGCGATGACATATCGAATAGCAAATGTCGCAACGGCAAGTGCTAGTACGACCGCAACAAAAATTCCTGCAAGTCTATTTGCCAAAAGAACTACAGGAACCTTTCGTGCAGCACCTGCTTCAACTTGTTGAAGAATCTGGGAAAGTCTGCTGCGTTCACCGGCTTCACTTACCGTAATGCGTAGTGGCGCTTCAACATTTGTAGTACCCGCATACACCAAATCGCCAGTGCTAACTGTTACAGGGAGTGATTCACCTGTTAGCAACGCCACATTCACACTTGAACGTCCGTTTAGAACAATACCGTCTGCCGCAAACGATTCTCCTGCTCTAACGTCTAGCACCATGCCTGGAAGGATTGCCTCAGCAGGAATCTCTCGCGACGGACTGTCAACTTCGTCGCCGTCTACTACTCGAGCAGTGCTCGGCGTTAAGGCGTGCAACAGTTCGGCCGAATCATTGGCCATACGTTGTCCACGTTGTTGCAAAAAACGCCCAGTTAACAGCGCAAAAATAAGAATTGCTAGACCGTCAAAATAAACTGGTCCGGAGTCGGTGATTGTATTAATGGCTCCACGAACAAGTCCCGCGGCGAGCGCAATTGCTATAGGCAAGTCCATGTGAAGCGTACGAGTGCGTAAAGCAGCCCACGCTCCAGTAAAGAAAACTCGACCAGGCCATATGAACGCAGGGACTGTTACCGCAAAACTTATCCATCTAAAGAGTCGCTCATAGTCTTTCTCCATTCCATTTACTTCTCCTGCGTACAAAGCGAGAGCCGCAAGCATAACGTTTATAGCGATTGCTCCGGCGACTCCAATTCGAACCAACATCGCACGATCTTCCCGTTTGCGAACAGCATTTCGAGCGATACCCCTAAATGGGTGCGGAGGATATCCTAGCTCGCTTAATTGACGCGCTATTGACGACAAACTAAGCGACTCCTCTGACCACTCGATAACTGCGAGCGAACGGCGGACATCTAGCTCAGAGCGAACTACGCCGTTAAGAAGTAGTGGAATGCGTTCAACTAGCCATACGCACGAAGAGCAGTGCACTCCTTCAAGGTACAGCTCGACGCGAGATACTCCATTACCCGTTGCTGAAACGTACAGCTCACGAAAGGCAGGATGATCGAACTCTTCGTAAGACCTGCTACTTGCCTTTACAGCTTTGTTCTTTCGCTCCGCAAAGCTGTAATAGCTGTCTAGTCCGTGCTGATGTAGAATGCTAAACACTGAGTGGCAGCCAGAGCAGCAAAACTGATACTCAGCGTTATCTACGACAGCTCCTTTCGGAACAGAAAGCCCGCAATGCGAACAGGCTACGTCATTAAACGACGAGCGGTTAGCGACGGCATCGACAGCAATGGATGTCATGAATGGTGTACACCATGTCCGCTATGAGCGTGACTGTCCAATGCGGGGGTGCTTAAGCGGTACGCAAGCGAAAGTAAACCAAGAACCAAAACTACAGACGCGCCAACGACTGGCATAAACCTAATAAATCTGCCCGATAACTTTTGCGCACTTACGCCAACTGTTACCATAGCTGGTACAGTACCTAACCAAAATGCAGCCATTGTTGCCATACTGCTGTACACCGATCCAGTACCAGCTGCAGCAACAACAAATACGTAAAGCCATCCGCAAGGAATAAGTGTAGTTAGTAGTCCTGTAAGAAACGCGCGGTTGCCAACAGACTGCGATCTGACGCTGTGAAGTATGCGTCCTGCAAAGCGTTGCCAAGCTTCTGGTGCACGTTTGCTGCCAACTTTAATACCCGCTGCTGAAATAAGTGTGGAAGCGCCCCAAGCTATCATGAGTACAGCTGCCGCAATTGCTGCGGCGTTACCAACCCCTGCAAGAACGCCTAGTTGAGTGACTGTCGCGCCTACAACGCCTGCAGCGGCTCCAAGGGAGATGTACGCAACGAAACGGCCAAGATTGTACAGCGCATGCCCTCGAATAGCTTCTGCACCTTCGGTACCGCCGGAGTAAAAGCAAACGAAACCTCCGCACATGGCAGCACAGTGCAAGCTGCCGAGTAAGCTTGCAACTAGTACAACCGGCAGCGTCGTGCTAATCACTGCCGATGTGATGGCGGTAGCGCACCAGGCGATTCGGCGCGTAGTACACTAGTGAAGCGACTGCCTCCCTGATTAGCAATGACACGGACTTCCCACTGTCCAGCGTGAATTCCATTGAGATTGCCGATGTACCTCCCTGTACCATCTCCAGCGAGTGCGAGAGAGTCTGGGTTGGCGGCGCGAGCTATGTACATCGCAACGGCGGAAACAGTTGCATCACGGATTGCAGCTCCGGCGCTGTCTGTTAACGCAACAATTAGCTGGAGCGATCCCGCTTCATTGCGTGTAACGGTGGCATAAGCTGTCCAACCCAGCGCTAGGTTTTGACGCTGCTGCTCCATTGTCGAATCGTGAGCGACAGCTTTCTTGTAGTAGTCCGGCTCTACTGCAAACGAAGGATCACTACCTGCTATTCGCATGACAGTGAAGTTCGCGGCTACTGTGCTTGCTAAAACAAGCGTAATAGCGATTGGCCACCACCCTCCTTTCTTCACGGCGATCCCTGAGTTGCAGGTCCTAACAATCGGTATGGTATAGTAGTGAGTACTCCACCCGTGCTGTCGGATATGACTATGTTTACCGCACGTTCGCCGTTGTTAAACGCGCTACGTGGCAACAATAGAAATACTGAGGTAGATCGTGTTCCCATTGCATCAACTATGAGAGGATTCTCAGGGGCAATAATACGCATAGAGTCCTCAACTCGGCCTTCGTTTACCGGTAGCTCTACAGAAATAGTAAACGGAGTTGTTGCGCTGCGACGATTAGCGATTTTAATGCGCAACTGATTCGCGATAGTTCCGTCCTGCTCTTCAACAAATGGAGCGTCAAGTCCACGAAGTACTGTAACATCCGCTGGTGCTTTAGTTGCCAGATTATAAGCTAATGCGCTTAACAGTACTGCTAGCACAAGCGGATAAAGAACAACGCGAGGGCGTAGCAACTTAAACGGCTTACCCTCTATGGAATCTTGCGACGAGTATCTGATAAGACCAGTCGGTTTGCCGATGCGTGTCATTACGTCATCACAAGCATCCATACACTGAGTGCAGTGAACGCACTCCATTTGCAGGCCATTGCGAATGTCGATTCCAGTTGGACATGTCTGAACGCATGCACTGCACGAGATGCAATCACCAGCTCCTGGGTCGCGCTGCTTGGTTCCAAGCGCTCGTGGTTCGCCACGGTTAACGTCGTAGGTAACAATAAGTGATTGCCGATCTATTAGTGCTGCTTGCCAACGACCGTACGGACAAACGATTAAACATGTCTGCTCGCGAAAGTATGTGAAATTGAACCACACAATTCCGGTCATGACCGCTACTGTTAAGAACATCTGCGGATGATCGAACGGAGATTGTGTCATCCAAGAAAGCAGCTGATCTCGTCCTACAAAGTACGCCAAGAACGTATGAGCCACGAATAACGACAGCAGAAAGAACGTTATGTACTTGGCCAGACGCTTTGGTGTAAACCACCTGTGCTGTTTATCAAGATTGCGCGAACCAGTGTATCCGCCATCAAACCACCTACCGATGGGGCGAAACAAAAACTCCAGGTAGACAGTTTGCGGGCATGCCCATCCGCACCAAACTCGTCCGAATAGTGCAGTAGCTAGAAATATCCCCACGACTACGCTGCCAAGCGCGAACATAAACAGAAGCGTATCGGTTGGCAGAAAAGTATAACCCATTAAAGTGAACTGTCTGTGAGGCAAGTCCATTAGAAATACTGGTCTTCCTCCAACGCGCAAATGTGGAATGATGAAAAAGACAAACATCAACGCGTACGCCACTACCCTCCTGCGCTGCCACCATTTGCCGTGCGAAGGCTTAGGACGGATCCAACGTCGCGATCCGTCCTCATTTAACGTGGGAAGTACGCGTCTTCCCGCATCAGGTGGCTTTGCTGTCGCAGTCACTGTGCGACGAGGTCGCCTTGCGGTGCCTTCGGTGACTTAGGTGTGGTTCCGTGCAGTGATGTTACATATGCTACAACTGCGCGAAGCTGTTCCGGTTTTAAGGACTTGCCCCAGGGCGGCATTCCTTTGTCTAACACGCCAACGTCAACGATTCTATAAACGTCGGCTGGTTTCGCGCCATGTATCCAGTAGTCATCTGTGAGGTTTGGACCGATTAGTCCACCTCCATCCGGTCCATGACAAGATGCGCAGTACGAGTTGTACACTGGCTCGCCCGCGCTTCTCAGTTCAGCGTCTACAGCAAACGATGCAATGAGGCTGTCAGAGAGAGGAACATCGTTTTTAGGTGCGCGTGCCTCGTGTGCCGCCACGGACGCTTCGTAGTCTGCAATGCGTCCTTTACCGTTTCCTATCGGGCCGATGTTTATGTAGTAAAGAATTGAAAACACGATCGTTCCAGCGAAGGTGAGTAACCACCAACGCGGCATCGGGTTGTCGTACTCTTGAATACCATCGTACTCGTGTTCAAGAATACGATCTTTACGCTGTTCGCTATCGTTAATCGCCATCTCAGTGCTCCTCTCCATTTCTAACTCCGACCTGTTTTCCGTCGTCGAGTGGCAGTCGGGCTGCTTCTTGCATCTCACGATTGCGGGACGGTGCAAAGGTTCTAATCGCTACTCCGATGAACACTGCTAGGAAAATCACCAGTGCGATCTCTGCGTATCCCGATAGTCCAGAGTTGGACATGATATCAGAGAGTTTCATCAGTGTGTCCCCGATGTAGCGCCTGTCGCCGGCGTAGTTGCCGCGCTACTGGCCTTGATGTCTTTGCCGAGTCGCTGCATGTAGGCGACCATCGCAACCATCTGCTTGTCTTCGAGGCCTGTTGGACCACCTTGCTCTGCGATGTTGCGTGCGATTTCAGCAGCTTGCTCACGCGCCATTTCTGGAGCACGAGTGATAGCATCACCGTACGGGACGCCGAGCATAACCATCGCGTCAACACGCTTCTGGATGTTCTCGAAATCGATCTTCTTGGTCATGAAGTGCCTGTATGCTGGCATGATCGAGTTCGTGGTAACCGCCGCCGGATTCTCGAAATGTCTAACGTGCCAAAGATCTGGATACTTGCCTCCGATTCGAGCGAGATCAGGACCAATACGACGTGATCCCCACAAGAAAGGATGGTCATATACCGACTCACCTGGCTTAGAGTAATCCCCGAACCGCTCTGTTTCGTAACGGAATGGCCTAATCATCTGCGAGTGGCAGTTAAAGCAACCTTCGGCTATGTAAATATCACGCCCTAGCAGTTCGAGCGGCGTGTACGGTTTAACCGAGGCGATCGTAGGCACGTTCGACTTAATAAGGAACGTGGGAAGTATTTCGAAAAGCGACGCTACAACCACTGCTATAGTTGTGAGCACTGTGAACAACACGGGCATGCGCTCCCATTTGCGATGCCACTGTGCGCTCACGAAGCGTGCAACCAGCCCTGATGGAACAGGGGTAGCTTCTCCGTGTGGTACGTACTTCTTGGCAAGTGGTGCTGCTTCAATGATGGGAACTTCGTAGCTCGCCGGCCTGCGTCTCCATGTCATAAGGAGATTCCAGCCGAAGATCAGCATGCCAATGATGTACAACGAACCACCAACGACGCGCATCCAATACATCGGAATAAGTCGGACAACTGTTTCTACGAAATCAGGATACGCAAGACGCCCAGTTTCGTCGAACGCGCGCCACATAAGTCCTTGTGTTACGCCTGCGCTGTAAATAGCGACAACGTAAAGAACTATGCCGATGGTAGCGATCCAGAAATGCAATTCCATCGCGCGCTTGCTGTACACGGGCGTTTGGAATACACGCGGAAGCAACCAGTACACCATTCCGAACGTAAGGAAGCCGTTCCAACCAAGTGCGCCGGTGTGTACGTGTGCGATGATCCAATCTGTGTAGTGTGCGAGCGCACTGACGCTCTTGATTGACAGCATAGGACCTTCGAAGGTGGCCATACCGTACGCTGTAACACCAACAACAAAAAACTTGAGAATTGGATCACTTGCTACCTTATGCCAAGCACCGCGCAGAGTTAACAAGCCGTTAATCATACCGCCCCAGCTTGGCGCCCACAGCATAACTGAGAACAGCATGCCAACAGTTGACGCCCATTCAGGCAAAGCGGTGTAATGCAGGTGGTGCGGACCTGCCCAAATGTACATGAATACAAGCGACCAGAAGTGGAGGATCGATAGCTTGTACGAGAACACCGGCCCTTCAGCCGCCTTGGGCATGAAGTAGTACATCAAACCCAGAAATGGTGTGGTAAGGAAGAATGCGACGGCGTTATGTCCATACCACCACTGCATGAATGCGTCCTGCACACCTGCGTAAAGGCTGTATGACTTAAAAAGTCCAGCCGGTACGGCAAGATTGTTAAAAATGTGCAAGATGGCAACGGTGACAATGCTCGCAATGTAGAACCAAATAGCCACGTATAGATGCCGTTCACGTCGCTTGATAAGTGTCCCTATAAAGTTCACCGCAAACACCACCCACACGATGGTGATTGCAATGTCTATTGGCCACTCAAGCTCTGCATACTCCTTTGCTTGTGTGAATCCAAAGGGGAGCGTTAACGCTGCAGAGACTATTATCGCTTGCCAACCCCAAAAGTGTATTCGGCTTAGCGTGTCCGAATACATTCGCGCTTTAAGTAGCCGTTGAGTGCTGTAATAGCATCCTAAGAAGAATGCGTTACCAGCGAACGCGAATATTACGGCGTTGGTATGAAGCGGACGCAACCGTCCGAACGACAACCATTCCGAGCCGAAATTGAAGATGGGGTTTGCGAGCTGTAGAGCGATAAGAAGTCCTGCGAGCATTCCGATCAATCCCCAGATGAACGTCGCCCACAAAAACTTGCGGACTATATCGTCATCGTAGGAAAAGCGGTCGAGCTGCGTAGCAGTTCCTGATCGTGCCGGCGGCGTGGGAGAGTTCACGCTGTCAGGTGCCGTCATCTGTTGCCTCAGGGTAAGCGGGCCGAAGAAAAAGAGATTCCAACACAGGAGTATTGGCAAATCACAGGTATAGGAACGTCGGGGAGGCGCTGTTTTCGCGACAAGGATATCCTACGCCTAGTCGGGGAATCCCCGACTAGGCCATTACGCCACCTAATTGGTGACGTGTTCTGATGCTATTTAGCAGCTATGGATAGTGCTGCTTTAACTACTATCTGGCGTAGAACTCCACGATCGAAGCGTCGTCCACAATAAAAGGGACGCTTTCGCGGGTTGGTGGAGAAATCATACGTCCTGTCATGGCGTCATCTGGGTCGCGAGCCAACCAAGCCGGCATTTTAACCTGCGGACCTGCTTCGACCTGAATCTGTAACCCCACGTTATCACGCGACTTTGGCGCCATGCTAACGGCGTCACCTACGCTAACGCGAAAGCCAGGACGGTCGACTTTCTCGCCGTTCACCAAAACGTGCCCGTGAGAGACAAGCTGCCGTGCCGCAGGGATCGTCCTCGAATAACCCAGCCTAAAAAGTATGTTGTCGAGCCTTGATTCGAGGATCTCAAGCATAACGTCGCCGGTGCGCCCAGTTTTTGTGCGAGCGACCGAATAGACTCGGCGCAACTGGCTTTCCGTTATGCCGTAGTGGTAGCGCACCTTTTGCTTCTCTTCGAGGCGCTTGCGGTATAGGCTCACCTTTCTGCGCTTTCCAGCTGCAGAGCCATGTTGACCTGGCGGAGACGGATTACGCTCGTGGTCCTTTGACGTTAGTCCCGGCAGCGGGGTGCCCAAACGTCTAACAATTCTTAGGCGCGGTCCAATTCTGGACATATGGCGGTGGTTGAGTTGAAAAGAGTATCAGTGAACGCCAACGCCTGACACAGCCACGTCGGCGCGGAAGTTTGAGAGGAGGCGGGCGCTTGCCAGCAAACGATTTAGCTCGCTTACCTCCTCCCGACGGAAGCGGTAACCGGCTTCACTGTCGCCAACCCAGATTATCGTGTGATCGAACGGGTCGGCCGCTACGGGCTTGTCGATATCAAATCCCGCAATGGCGTCGCAGAAGTCTTCCATATCCGAAGCCGAGAGTCGGATAATCGCGTTGCCAAATCTCAGCTCGTAGGCTCTGCACGACCGGCAAACTCGTACGCAACCGTTGGCAGACTCGAAAAGCAGCTCGTGTGAGTGGGAGCGCGAGCGGGAACGCGATCTGTGAGGTTTAGACATCAAAGGATTCGTTCTGGAGGAGAAAGAATCATTCACCATTAAAGCCGAATATATAAGTCGGGATTATTACGGAGGTGGGGCTGTCACCTAGCTGAGGCCGAAGACAGATTACCCGGGTATCCCATAGTTCACGTTAAACCGGTATACCATAGTTGTGAACAAAGATCCTCAGCAGCTCCACACCTCTCGCAGGGCGTTTTTCTCTTGGGCCCTAGCGGCCTCGGCTTTAGCCATTGGCATGCCAAAGCGGTTAATGGCGGGTTTACCCGTAGATCAGCAGAAAAAGAGATCCCTGCCGGCTGGCGTGCCAACCGATATGACGGTTTACAAAGACCCGTCATGTGGATGTTGCACCGAATGGATTAAACACGTTGAGGACGCCGGTTTTCGTGCTACGGCTCGCGATACCGCCGACCTTAACAGTGTGAAGTCATCTATGGGGGTTCCAGCGGCACTTTATTCGTGTCACACTGCCCGAATTGGAAGTTACGTAGTTGAAGGTCACGTACCGGCAGATCTGATAGTTCGTATGCTACGAGAGAAGAAGGCAGATATACGTGGAATAGCAGTACCGGGGATGCCTATCGGGTCGCCTGGAATGGAAATGGGTTCTCGCAAAGACAAGTACGATGTACTTGCGTTCGATAAAGCAGGAAAGAGTCGTATTTACGCCTCTCGATAAGGCTGCCGTTCAACGATGGTTGCAACTGGTACTACTAACAAGTTACGCGTCGAGCACGCCGCTGAGCGCGACATACCTTCTATTGTTGCGCTTAACAACCTCTACGCTCCTGACGGGCTTACGTTGCGACGAAGTGAAGCCTTTGTGTACAACCATTTGCAAGACTATCAAGTAATAAGAGCGGCTGATGGTTCGGTAATAGGGCAGGTTTCGCTGGACGAGTATTCGCCATCACTCGTTGAACTAGTGTCGCTTGCTGTGGCCCCGTTTGCCCAAGGGCATGGGTTAGGGAAAATGCTAATTCAGGCAGCGGAGAGTCTCGCTAAAGAGCGCGGACATAAGGAGATATTTGCGGTCTCGCTTGCTGAGCCGCTTTTTCTTTCAATGGGGTGGTCAGAATCAAGTATTGTTCATTACCCTGAAAAGATTGCGCGTTACGCTTCGATTTCTCGCTCGGAGCTATCCATCGGACGCAAGTTCTGTTTCAGGCGTAATCTCACAGTGCCATAGATAAACAACTGGCACTCACTGCGTACGTAGATCACCTTAACATATGCCTCAATTCGTCGACCCACGGATGTACCGCCGCATAGACCGCTGGCGCTCACCCGCACTTGGCATTGAAATGCCAATCGTTACGTACGGCCACGCTGGCTTACCGGTGCTGCTGTTTCCAACGGCTGCAGCCGACTTTTTAGAGAATGAGCGATTCTGGCTTATAAAAGCTGTCGAACCACTTATTCTATCGGGACGTATTCGCGTTTTTTCTATTGATAGCATTAACAGGCTTGCTTGGATGGATAACAAGCTTCCCGTTTCCGAGAAAGCGCGGCGGCAAGCGCTGTATTCGCGCTACGTTGAAGACGAAGTGGTTCCTTACATAAGGCACCACTCGGGCGACGGTTCAGCCCGTGCTATAACAACAGGTGCAAGCTTCGGTTGTTTTCATGCTGCGAATGCATTTTTCCGACGCCCTGATTTGTTTGGCGGCGTGATTGGCATGAGCGGGTTTTATGATCTCGCACCGAGTTATTTGAAAGGATACAGCGATGACAGCGTTTACTTCAATAATCCAGCTTGGTATGTGGCTAATACAGAAGGAAGTGCGTTGCAGCAGCTTCGCGAGCATTCGCGCATAGTCGTTGTTAGCGGGCAGGGGTCGTGGGAGAAGCCAGAACTTTCGCGTGAGTTTCACGACTTACTCGACCGAAAAGGCATCTCGCATACGTACGAGCTATGGGGGTACGATGTGGGTCACGACTGGCCTTGGTGGAGAAAGATGTTGCCATACTACCTCGAACGGATAGGTGCATGATGAGCAGAGTATCCCGCGCAGCGTTGGTTCGATCGACGATCGCAGTTGTCAGTTTCATTGTTCTTAGCGCTGACGGTTTATATGGTCAGGTTGTAGAGCGAGGAACTGTTGGAGGTTCGCAGGTGCCCAGAGCATCGCTTGCAAAGGCGGATTTGCAAACGAGACGGGCGTATGCAGAGCAACTGTTGCGCACAGTGCCGTTGGTTGACGGCCACAATGATCTCCCGTGGGCTATGCGCAACGCGGCAAACGCTCCTATGGATGTAGCGGCGTACGATTTACGTCGCACTACTGCGGGGCATACCGACATAGAGAGACTTCGTAAAGGACTGCTCGGCGGGCAGTTTTGGTCGGTGTATATACCTGGCGAAGTGCGCGACAGTGGATACGCGCGTATGCAGCTGGAGCAGATTGATATAGGGCGCCGAGTGATTGCGCGTTATCCTGACATTTTAGCGCCAGCGTTAACGGCGGCGGATGTGCGAAAGGCGTTTGCATCAGGGAAGATAGGTTCGCTACTAGGAATGGAAGGCGGCCATGCTATTGAGAACTCGCTCGGAGCACTACGCGCGTATTACGATTTGGGCGTTCGTTACATGACACTAACGCACAACGTGACCCTTGATTGGGCGGACGCGAACGCTGGTCCATATACGCATGGCGGGTTGACGGAGTTTGGTAAGGAAGTAGTGCGTGAGATGAACAGGCTCGGTATGCTTGTAGATCTTTCTCACGTGTCAGATGGAACAATGAGTGATGCACTTGATGTGAGCGAAGCTCCGGTGATTTTTTCGCACTCATCAGCGCGTGGTAAGACCAATGTGCCTCGAAACGTCCCTGACTCGATTCTTGCTCGTATGAAAGCAAACGGTGGAGTTGTGATGGTGACTTTCGTCCCGATGTTCGTAAATACGACCGTAGCAAATCATGTAGCGCGGAGTAGTGCTATTCGCGATTCGATTTCGAAGTTGTACCCGAACGACAACGATGCTCAGTTCCGCGCGATAGCTGCTTGGCGCGAGAAGAACCCAACTCCGCGATCGGTAATGAGTGATGTTGCCGACCATCTAGACCACATTAAGAAAGTAGCTGGCGCTGCTCATGTTGGTTTGGGGGGCGACTTTGACGGAATTACGGATGTGGTTCAGGGGCTTGAGGACGTTTCCAAGTACCCTGACCTCTTTGCGGAGCTTATCGCTAGAGGGTGGAGCGATAGCGAACTTCGCGGGCTTGCCGGTGACAACGTATTGCGCGCGTTGGAAGGGGCGGAGCGGACGAGTGAGCGTCTAACGAAGAGCCGTGCGCCATCGATAAAGACCATAAAAGAGATGGATAGGAAGAAGTAGTAACGCGGCGGGCCATACATCCGTATTGTATGGTCAGACGACCCTTTGTTTCGTTTTCCTACCTAACTAGCTACGGCTTTCGGTTGATCCGAAGGCCAGGAGAGGCAGTATGACCGTTTCGCGGCGCGACTTCCTGAGAAGATCGGCAATCATCGGTGGTGCCGCTGGGCTTGGCATTCCGGCAATAGCAAATGCCATTGGTAAGGATGGCATTTTAGTAGGGTCCGAACGCTACCGTCCTGAGGTTGGAGCTCAGAAGCCGCTTCGCATCTTATTCTTGGGCGGTACCGGATTTACCGGTCCTCACCAGGTGCAGTATGCACTTGATCGAGGACATAATGTGACCCTGTTCAATCGAGGGAATAACAAAACGCTGTTCCCTGACGTTCCGCGAATAGAAGGAAACCGCAATCAACCTGATGCATTTAAGAACATCGGGAATGGTGAGTGGGATGTTGTCATAGATATACCTACGTCTAATCCAAAGTGGGTACGCGATGCGGCGGCGGCGCTTAAAGACCGAGCGCCTCACTACATGTTCGTGTCAACGATTTCTGTTTTCAACGACAACAGCGAACCGAACGATGAGAATGGAAAACTTTTTGCGCCTGTAGATATCGATGCCCCATACGATGCACAGGCATATGGTGCAAACAAGCGAGCATGTGAAATTGAGGCAGAACGCACCTTTAAGAATGTCACCATAGTTCGTCCGGGATTGATTGTTGGACCTGGAGACAACAGCGACCGTTTCACATACTGGCCCGGCAGGATAGATCGCGGTGGCGACATATTGGCACCTGGAGATCCTTCCGATCCAGTTCAGTACATTGACGCCCGAGATTTATCTCAGTGGATTGTTAGGCTCGCTGAAGGGAAGGTTTACGGAACGTTCAATGCTACTGGACCGCGTACTCCAACCAATATTGGTGAGCTCCTTTATGGTATTCGATCAATAACTAGCAAAGAAGCGCGATTCATATGGGTGAACGCGGACTTTTTAAGAGAGCATCGAGTGCGCGGCTGGACCGATCTTCCGCTGTGGGTTAACCCAGTCGGAACACAGAAGGCCTTTATGGCAGTAAATGTATCAAAGGCATTTGCGAACGGTTTAGTAACGCGACCACTCGCAGACACTGCCAAAGATACACTCGACTGGTACCACAAGCAGCCGCCTAGAACGCAAGACCAGCTTCGTGCCGGCCTTGATCCAATTAAGGAGAAAGCTGTATTAGAAGCGTGGAAGGCTGCTAAAGGTATCAAGTAATGAGCGGCCTACAAGGAGCACTCAAGCCAGCTCCACTTAAGATTCTCATTTTAGGTGGTACTGGTTTTATCGGTCCGCATCAAGTTGAGTATGCGCTATCACGCGGACATACGGTAACTTTGTTTAATCGTGGTCGCACCAATCCTTCGTTGTTTCCTAGTGTCGAGAAACTTGTTGGCGACAGGAACGCTACCAACGGCTATGCGTCTTTAAATGGACGTAAGTTTGACGTTGTAATTGACAATCCAGTACAGATACCACGCTGGGTTAACGATGCTGCGTCGGTTCTGCGCGATAACATTGGTCGCTACATGTATGTTAGCACGCTGTCTGCGTATGCCACTCGTCGTAAGATAGGAATTAACGAAAACGACACCGACTTATTATCAGAACCGTCACCGCCGAACGCTGTACCTGCCTCTTTTCGTGCAGCAGGCGATACAACTACGACTGTTTCACAATATGGCAACCTAAAGGTTAGAGGTGAGCTTAACGCGACAAAGGA
Organism: uncultured Gemmatimonadaceae bacterium; assembly: GCA_964474535.1. GTDB lineage: Bacteria > Gemmatimonadota > Gemmatimonadetes > Gemmatimonadales > Gemmatimonadaceae > Gemmatimonas. Next base: position 206,664 of record CAYYSP010000005.1, on the reverse strand, counting down.
GTTCGGTGAGCGAGCGATAATTGTACGACCGGGACTTATTGTTGGACCGGGAGACTTAACTGACCGATTTTCGTACTGGCCTATTCGAGTTGAGCAGGGAGGCGAGGTGCTTGCGCCAGGTTCTATTCACGATCCAGTCGCCTATATAGATGCGCGTGATTTTAGTGAGTTCATGATACGTCTTGCTGAACAAGGTGCGAGCGGCGCGTATAACTGTGTAGGGCCGACGTCTACCGGCATATCGATGGGTGAAATGCTTTACGGAATGAAAGCGATAACGTCCACGAATACTCGGTTTACCTGGGTCGATGCGTCTTTCGTTGTTATGAATAGGTTGCGCCCCTATACCGATTTGCCTGTATGGATGCCGCCAACAGGAAACAGTGAAGGTTGGGCTCGAATGGATTGCAGCAAAGCAATTGCAGCCGGTCTAACATTTCGTACGCTTGCGGACACCGCGCGAGCTACACTCGACTACTACCATGCGCAGGCGCCTATAAGACAGGAAGCGTTGCGCTCAGGTTTAAAACCAGAAAGGGAGCGCGAAGTGCTGGCTGCTTGGCATGCGCGCACAGGAGCAAATCGCTGATGGCACGTATACTGGTACTTGGTGGTACAGGGCAGATCGGACCGACGGTGGTTGAGTACGCGCAATCGCGTGGCCATAAGTTATCTGTGTTTAACAGAAATACTCGCAACCCCGATGCCTACAAGGGGATTGAACAGTTAGTTGGTGATCGAAACGAATCGAACGGTCACGACGCACTTAAAGGGAAGAAGTGGGACATAGTTTTCGATATTCCGTCCACTAACCCTAAGTGGATTGCAGACGCAGCGGCTGTGTTGAAAGGGAACGTTGGTCAGTACGTGTATGTGTCCAGTACGGCTGCCTACAAGGACTATTCGAAGGAGTATCAGAACGAGACGTATCCAACCCAAGAACCTGCTCCTCTTGAACCGTACGATTCTGCGACATACGGACGTAACAAGGTTAAGTGTGAGCAGTTGGTTATGGAGAACTATGGAGCTGGCGGCACGGTTGTTCGTGCAGGCTACATAGTTGGTAGACGTGATGCTTCAGGACGTTTTTTGTACTGGCCGTTACGTGTACAGCGTGGCGGAGAAGTTCTTACTCCAGGTAAACCGGATGATCCAGCGCAGTACATTGACGTGAGAGATTTAGGAGAGTGGATGGTGCGTTTGGGGGAGAGCGGGACTACGGGTATTTTCAATGCAACTGGACCACAGACAGTAGCAAGCATTAGCGAGATGCTTTACGGAATGAAAGCATGCTTTAGCAATGATGCACGATTTACGTGGGTAGACCAACAGTTTCTTACGCAAAACCGAGTTTCGTTTCCAGTTTGGATGGCTCGCGGCTCCAACGGTGTTGCGTTTGCCACAAGCGATGTTACGAAGGCCAAAGCTGCCGGCCTTACGTTTAGAACACTGGCCGATACAACTCGCGACGCGATTGCGTGGTATGAAACTCTGCCGGCCGATCAAAAGGCACGCGCTGCAGGAAGGCTTACGGCGGAGCGTGAGGCAGAGCTGCTAAGACTGTGGCGCGAAACAGCAAAGACACGATGAGAAGAACTGTGGGTGCTGTTGTTACGGCGTTGGTTTGATTCACATAAAACACAAAGGGCGAACATGATTGTTCGCCCTTTGTGTTTTATGTAGTAACAAGAAGGTGCGTCAGCCTGTATTAACGCGAACAAAGCCGTCGTACTTCCAGCTTCCGTTAACGCGCAGCCAGCGTTCGCAAAATGAGTATGTGTGTGATGCAGGTCCCGTTGGTCCGTGAGAAGCGAAGCTCGTTGTGTACCAAACATGGAGTTCATGCGGCAAGTCGCCACGTTCGATTCGAGTAACGGCAAGCCAAAGGGAGTTAACCGGAGACTCACATTCTTCGCCAAAACAGGGTTTGAACTCTGAGCGACGAACATCGTTCCAGTCTGATACGGAAGTAAATGCGCTAGGCTGAAGATTTACTGTATAGCCAGCGAACTGCTTGAGAGCAGCTAGAGTTTCCTGTTTTCCCACAAGCCTTTGTGCGTACTCACGAATAGGAATTGCGTTCGGCTTATCGTGTGTAACGATGCGATTGAATACGCGTTCGACGAGTTGATCAGGGTCAGGAAGCGACCATGCTCCAGCAGATGATGCTCTACTTGCGCTACGACGCGCTGGAGTAGCTGAAGCCTTCTCGCTTGTTGACGCAGACGCCGCACCCGAAGCTCTCGTTGTGGCAGAGGACGACGCACTCTGCGCATGCACGCTGTTAGAACTCAGCGCGAATCCCAGCGCTACCGCAAACCCTGAGTAAAGCGCGGGGCGGAGTTGGAGTAAACCGCGGGAGATGGGGCGGGAGAGGGGGAGGAACAACTTCATATGAGTATCCTAGAACTGGGAGGTAGACGTAAATAAACTACTTGTCTTCAAATCCCCAAGGAGCAGGCGGAAGTGCCACTTCACGTGATAGATCGAATGTGATTCTAAATCTGCGATCGGTACCCTCGCGGCGAAGTGCATACGTGAAGGCACTCGTAGAATCGATTTCAACTGTCCAAATGTTAGTGGATGCCGCTGGTATTAACGCTTTTGTGAAAGAATCTGCAGGAAACTCAGCGCGATGTGCGAGCACGGGTGAGCGAGAGTCTCCACCGTACTGTGTTACGGAATCTTCAACTCCATCTGCATGACGATGATCGTGTTTTAATCTCAATCCTTGCGCCGTGCGTGAGATAACCCATGTTCTGGAACGGTCTTCTCCAACGTGAAATGGAACTCGAATTACGCTGTCATCGCATTCACGTACATGCATAACTAGCTCTTTGTTAGCAAAGGTAGAGTCGCCAGCAGGCGCTTCTACCACGCTACCCGCGTAAGCTTTACCACACAGAGCACTAAGGTGACCCCAAAACTGTTCAACTGGCGAGTCGGCTGTGCGTGCGGTGCACGCAACAAGTGATCCGGCGGCGAGTATAGCGAGTGTCGTTGAAAGTGTAGAACGAAAACGTGTCATCCTTTGTTCACCTTTACGCTGCTGGTTAAGTCCTTAAGTCTTGCGAGTTCTCTTTTTGCGTCAGAGACTTGCGGTTGCAATGGTGCTTCCGCGTTTGACCATAGTTCAATAAAGCGCTCGTACGCCGCAATTGCTTTATCGCGATCTCCCTGCTCCTCGTACAGCTTTGCTCGTGCCGCAAAACTACGAACATAGATAGCCCATCCATATTCGAGAGATGACTGGGATGCGAAGCGTACCGGTTCAAGAGTTTCGTACAAAGCTAGCGCGTCTGCCGTACGGCCAAGTTGGGCAAGTACCGATGCGCGGACGGCAACGCGAGTTCCATTCATACTAAAAGACCCCTTTTTGAGCGAGTCGACCGTTGGATATGGTTCGCGTATATAAGCTAGGGCGCTCATCGAATCTCCTTTCAGCAACGACGCGTATGCGCGCAGTTCTGGAAGCCCTCGAAGTCCGGCGTTAGGAGAAGCCCATTTAACGGCTGTGTTTAGAAACGTTGTATCACCTGTTTCAAGAAATGCTATGTAGGGAACTGCAAAGTCACCTCCGCCGTGGTTTCTTTCAAGCGTGCGAATACCGGTGACTAAATCATTGCGCATAGACGGCGTAACCTCCATTCCTGTACCTACTTTAAGTGCAGCCACTATCCATGGTAAGAACTCACGTGTCGGCGTTCGATCGGAACCTGGAAATATTGTGTCTGTTTGCTGCAGGGTGCTGCTAACGGAATCGATTACCGAAATCATTCCGGACGCTGTACCAACCGTCATTGCGGACAATAGCCCGGTAACTCGCACAGCCGCTGTCATGCGTTTGAGTGAGTCCAAATTGTACTTGGTAAGAATGCGTTTTGTCTCAGATCCGGCTGCGGAGTCTCCCGCCTTTAGCAGCATAAACGGTATCTGCATTTCCAGTGAAGCGTCAGAAGTTGTTGGACGTTTCATTGCGTCGCGCAACACAGTCGCGGCGCTGTCTGGTTGTCCAAAATTGGCGAGAATGAGAGCTAGTGTTCGGCGCGCATTAATTGCGTCTGGATCAATTGTTACCCAACCAGCGGCCGCTTCCTTAGCAAGATTTCGCGAATCGCTGCGGTGCTTGGCTACACGATCGAAGTTCTTGGCAAGCGATGGATCCATCGCCGATTTAATTGTATCACCGATGAGAACGACTAGCGCATTTTGTTGTGATGTCACTTGGTACATTTCTACTAGATGCTGATACGCTAAGTGAAAACTTGGATCGAGTTCGATAGTTCGTTTGAAGCCGCGTAATGACTCGGTGAGATATTTTGCTGCGCTGTCAGCGCTGCTGCCATACAAGCGCGTTCCAAAAACTAGATGATAGTCGGCGTCGGCCAGTGCGTAGTGCGCTTCTGCGTCCGTCGAATCTGTCGCAACCAATTTCGCTAGGCGTTCGCGAGCGGCAACGAACGACCTTATCGTTCCTAATGTGTCACCGCGCTGCTGTGCGAAAAAGCCGAGTGTAAGCTCATGGTGCCCGCGCACAAGTTCTTGCTGTCGCGGAGAAAGTCGCTGGGAATGTTCGACAGACATTTCGGACGCATGCATTCTGACGCTGTCATATAAGTTATTCCAGCCCATGCCTAACGCCTTTTTATAGTACGCTAGTGCAAAAGTACTGTCAGATTCGATAGCACGATCGAATGCAGAGTCGGCTGCGCGCAGCCGGAAGGAGTTAAGGTGTCTTAGTCCTTCCAAATAATCTCTATATGCAGAAACAGACCGCGTTGTTTGTTCTGCAAGATTAACAGTTACACGTGGAGCTCCTACGAGATTTAACAGGTCAGAGGCAACCTGATCGAAGAGTGGACGCGGATCGACTCCTTTAATAGATGATGCCTGCGCGCTCTCTAAACTCTTCCCAGACTTCACATCGTAAAGGCGGGCAATGACGACTATTGAATCTGTTCCTGTTTGTATCTGCCCCATAACGACGCGTCCCGCATCGACTTTACGAGCCATGGACTGAGCAGCTTCAAGTCCAACGCGTGCTTCATCTTCGAGCTTCTCTTCGCGGAGCAGGTCGAGGGTACGTTCATACTCAACGACATGGAGGTCTTGCCATTGTGCAAGCGAAGTCGTGAGCATGTTAAGGCTCCCCTCGCGCAACCAGTTAAGCGACTGATCGCTCCCTTGCACCTCAAACGGGGCCACCAACCAAGCGCGCTCGTTAACGCCCCCACGTCCTGCAAAGAGCACTGCCGCAAGCGCAATGATTGCAACAACAGGCGCGGCGAACAGAGCGATTCTTGATTTAGACTTTGATGCGCGCCGCTTTGCAGTATTTCCGGTTGTTGTTCGTCCCACCTGCCAAGCGGGTGTGGCATCTGTGAAATCTTCACCGGAGAGTGCGGCCGCAAAGGCCGCCGCACGCTGGAATCGTTGAGCGGGATCCTTCTCTAACGTACGATCAATTGCGGCTGCCACTTCGGGCGCCACGTCTGCTTTTTCTGACAGCGGAGCGGGACGTTCGGTGAGATGCTTAACGAGGAGCGAAGCGGCTGTATCGGCGTGGACAGCCGGCTCACCAGAGAAAAGTTCGTAACCAACGAGGCCAAGTGAGTAAATGTCACTTCGTCCATCTAAGTTGGAATCGCCTGATGCTTGTTCCGGGCTCATGTATTTTGGCGAGCCCAAAACGAATCCGGTGCCGGTCAACCTTCCGTCACCTGCTGAAAGCGCGCGTGCCACGCCAAAGTCGGTAAGCATCGCTCTACCTGTGTCTCGGTCGAGCAGCACATTTTCCGGTTTTACGTCGCGGTGAACAATTCCCGCCGAATGCGCGTAGTCGAGCGCTAATGCCAAATCACGGAGTACCGGGAGCCCATCCTCAGATGACATTGGGCTCTCTCTGGTCATCCGATCGCGAAGGCTCTCACCAGGTACAAACTCCATGGCGAAATACAGGAGTCCGTCGGCCTCACCCGCCGCGTAAACTGCCACGATATTCGGATGCCGAAGCTTAGCGACAGTGCGAGCTTCCTGAATGAATCTTTGGCGCAGTTCAGGGGACGCAGCTACTTCTGGCGCGATAACCTTAATGGCAACCTGTCGATCGAGACTGTTGTCCCGAGCTAGAAAAACAGTCCCCATGCCACCCTGTCCCAGCGGTCGCTCAATGGTGTACTGTCCTTCCAGTGCTGTTGAAAGACGAGTCTGCAAATCCGGTGCGTTGCTTCCGAGCATCGGGACAAGATGTTATGTGAACAGGACGATTGCCATTGCATGGCGAGTATTCGTCCCGCTTTTGTGGCGGTAGGAAGCCGACAGCTGGCGGCTGACCGGCATTGTACACTACGCAAGGTACAGAAAAAGTTCCGTCAGATAAGCGTTTCGGCCCATGAGTCGCAACCTTAAGGTATATGACTCACGGGCCGCCAAAACAGTTGTCGCTTGAACGACTATCTATCTTTGAACCGCTCGAAGAGCACGGAGTGCTTAGTATCTAGCGGAACCGGACGTCCGTCTATGAAAAGAAACTTGGTGTTGGTACGTGCCTCAAGAATGTCGCCGTCTGTAATCACCAGATTGGCAATTTTCCCTGCCTCCACGGTTCCGAACTTGTCAGCTACGCCTAGGATTTGCGCCGGCCAGAGTGTCACCGACTTAAGTGCATCATCGGGAGAAAGCCCAAATGCAGCTGCCATCCCTGCGGTGTAAGGTAGGTTGCGGGCCTCAGCTCCCTGATCTCCCGAGGTGATTGCGAACTGAACGCCGGCTTCCGCGAGCCGCGACGGCGCTGAAAAGTTGACGTCGTAGTCGTCGTCTTCACGCGATGGGAGGTCCATAACGCTGCCGAGTAGTACCGGAATATTCTTCTCCTTAAGGAAACTCGCGATCTGCCACGCTTCGCGTCCGCCCAGAATTATAGGCTTGAGTTTCAACTCTTCGGCAAAAGCAACAGCCTCACGAATGTCGGTCGCACGATCTGCCACAAACAGCACCGGCATCTCGCCACGAACAGTAGAGATAAGTGATGCTAGAACGACATCCTGGCGTGGGCGCGGAAGCGATTTGTCCTTGTTATACGCATCGATAACGTTTCCGTATGCTTCAGCATCACGAAGCAAAGTGCGGAGCGAATCAATCTGTCTCTGCCTTGTTCTGTTAACCTCTTGCGTGTTAGCACCGCCTGTTGCCGCAGCGAAGCCGCCGCCACGTCCTCCAAAACCAGACCTCGGCAGCTCAACAACCATCGCTGAACGCTGGACAACAGTCATTTCAGGAGCGGTTGCGCCAGCCAGGTGAATTAGCGTTGCTTGGCCCGCGATAATTCCGCCCGTTGGACGTGATAGTACATGCGTTATGCCAACGACACGAGTGACACCAACGTGCGCACTGTGAGGATTAATGCCGTAAAAGGCCTGCACGTTTGGAGTGAAAGTGCCAACCTCTGAAATGTCTACTGTAGCGTTCGCACCCTGTGGGATTTCAGAAAGACCAATCGAAGTTCCTGCATCCAACATTCCAGGATACACCACTAATCCTGCGCCATCTATGACGTTCGCGTTGGCAGGGACTTGAACGGTTGCACCAACTGCAGCGATGCGTCCATCTGCGCCAACTACCACTGTTCCGTTCGCGATTGGTGCGCCAGTAACAGGAACAATTCGCGCGCCACGAATTGCATAAACTCCTCGCGGCCCTGGGTCGGGATTGAACGAGCCAAGTTGAGCTTTTGCGTTATTTGCAGTAGCAACAGAAGCAAAAAGAACGGCTCCTGCGAGCAAGCGAGAATGCTTTATCATCGCATCGACTCCTGATTCATCTGCTGCATGGGGGTGATCCTTCCACGGGCGCCGGGAGGTTGGTTTGCATCTGCACGCTCAAGTTCAGCGCGTTCCTTTGCCTTATCGGCGCGTTGAGCGATGTCCTTCTTACGATCGAAAAACAGCTCACCGTCGATAAATGTGTACTCTACGTTCGAGTAAACACTTAGCGGATGCGCGCTCCAAATAGCCAAGTCTGCGTCCTTGCCTACTTCGATACTTCCGACGCGATCTTGAACGCCGAGCTGTATAGCGCCGCTGTAGGTGATGGTACTAAGGGCTTCGTCTTCGGTGAGATCACCGTACTTCATCATCTTTGCTGCATCTATGTTAAGGCGGCGAATGCGTTCATCGCTGTCTGAATTAAGCGAAGTTACTACACCTTTTCTTACTAACACTGCCACGTTATATGGTATGGCATCGTAAGCTTCTAGCTTGTACGACCAACTGTCTGCAAATGACGAAAGGCCTGCACCGTGCTTTGCTATTTCTGGCGCAATTTTGTACCCCTCTAGTCCGTGCTGCAGAGTCTTGATCTTGAATCCGAACTCGTCTGCAAGATTGATGAGCATGAGCATCTCATCGGATCTGTAAGAATGCGCGTGTACTAGGCGCTTCCCCTCCAGTACTTCAACAAGTGGTTCCAGCTCCAGGTCGCGACGTGGTGCGATAGCGGTACGATCACCGCGAGAAACACGTGCTTTATGTTCATCCCAAGTAAGCTTATAGTCTCTCGCGCGTGTAAATGCATCGCGCAACACTTCTTCCTGTCCCATCCTGCTAGTCGGATATCTTGCGGGGGCAGACGGTTGTCCAGGAACCACTACTTGAGTGCGATTTTTACGCGTCACGTTTTCGCCGAGGGCAAACTTTATTCCCGGCGGCGCACCAGGAAAGCGCATTTCCTCTACTTCACGACCGTACTTGAGCTTCATAGTTGCGTTCTGTCCGCCAATAGTGTTGGCAGAACCGTGTAGCAGATTTACAGTTGTTACGCCGCCGGCGAGCGCGCGGTAAACGTTAATTGCTGTGGGGTTAAGAACGTCGTCGATTCTCACCATTGATGTAACAGACAGCGATCCTTCATTGATCGCATCGCTCATCATATGCGAATGCGGATCAATGATGCCGGGCATTACGAATTTGCCCGTCGCATCTATCACCGTTGCACCTGTTGGCGCATTGAGACCTTTTCCTATTTGCGAGATCTTTCCATCGCGCAAAAGGATGTCGGTGTTCTCTAGCTTTCCCTTAGTAACGGTGAGTACGGTAGCGTTTTTAATGAGAGTGGCAGAGCGCTGTGCACCTTGCGTCTGCGCTTTAACTGTTGTGAAGGGCGTTGCTGCAACCGCGATGATGAGCGTTGCAGCGATCGCCATGCGTAGTGAAATCATCGAAGCTCGCAAGCTGAGTGAGGAGTTGGAGTGCATGATTCTCACGGTTGCTGTGGTGGACGACCGCCGCGACCGGTGCCAGCTGGCGGTGCAGGTCGGGTACCGGAGAAGATTCCTGGCGCGTGCCCAACTATTTGGAGTCTTCCGCGCATTTGATTTCCATCAATGGTGCCAACAAAGGTGCCCTCTTCTGTGCCGTCTCTAATAGTCACGGTGGTAGAGAAGCGGAAAACACCGTCGGCCGACATACTACCGTCTAGAACTTCAGCGGCGCCCATCATCCCCTGCATGGAACCGGTGACGCGCGTTCCTTCCTGTCTGAGCGACAGTGTCACTGATCGGTCGGTATTGTCGATGTTCACACTTAGTGTCCATGTGCCGGAGATCGAGACTGGAGTTGCCGGCCGGCCCGCCGCTGGTGCCGCAACGGTTATTAGGTTGCCATCGACGAACACTTGCGTAACGCGCCCCGATTCACTGAAAAGGTCGCCACGTGAAATGGTGAGATTTGCGATTTTGCCAACCTCGATGGAGCCCAGCCGGTCACTCACACCGAGGATCTCAGCGGGTACAATGGTGAGGGCACGAAGTGCTTGGTCTGATGATAGGCCGTTCTCAGTTGCTCTTCGCACATTAGAGATGACGTCTGTCCAGCTAGCACCACCGGAGTGCAGCGCGAAATTAACGCCAGCCTGCCGCAGTTGAGCTGGCACTTTAGGTGCTTCAACGCGCTGGCGTAGCACCCTTAATGGGTCCGGGTCGGCATCCGGAGACGGGGTTCCTACTCGCCTTGGAAAGTTGGCGGACAGGAGTACTGGGACACCTTCAGCTTTCAACCTATCGGCCACTGAGTTGGCTTCAGCCGCACCGGCGATAATGGGTCGAAGATTGAACTCTTTAGCTAAATCGAGGGCCCGTTCAATTTCACGTTTGGACGACGCGAACATAACGACCGGCTGCGTCTTAGCTAGAATTGGGAGCAAAGCTTCAAGTGAAGGATTAAGTTCGGGGCGCTGCATACCGCGCGGATTGCGCTCATATGCCGCCTTGATGTCGCGGTAGTGTTGCGCGTCTAGCAGCTGTTGTCTTAGCGCAGCGAAAACGCCAAGCAACGAGCCGGGATATCCGCCGCGTAGCCCAGTAAAGCCAATATGCTGCGCTACCTCTGATTTAACGACTACAGAGTTAGGGTCGGTGCCATGCAAGTTTATGAGCGCAGACTGGCCTCGAAAAATGCCGAACGATGGCGCAGTGAGCGCCGCAGTGAAGCCGGCGCCGTTTGCGGCAGTAAAGTCGTCGCCACCAATGCGCAGTTGAGAAACAGCTGAAAGTTCAGGCTGTAGGCCGACCGGATAGCTAGAGTTGGTAACTCCTGCAGCAGTCGTTGCTGGCGCAGCGAAGCCGCCGCCACCTCTTCCGCCGCCCCCGCCCACGCCCCCCCCACCTTGCGATGGGATACCCAGAGAACCGTAGGAATCAATAAAGCCGGGGTACACCGTGTGCCCTTCGGCGTCGATAGTGCGCGCGTCGGCAGGTACTGGGACCGAAGCTCCGACCGCTGCTATGAGTCCGTTTCGGACCACAATCGTACCGCGCTCTACGACCGAGCCTGATACAGGTACAATACGAGCGTTAGTAATAGCGTAAGTGGGAGGCGCGGCTCGCTGCGCGTCCACATTACTGCCTGTACCGAGCGAAAGAATGGTCACACCCACCGTCAAGCGGGTGCGACGGAGAAACACTGTCATGTCTGTCTCCGGAAAGTCATGGCCGGAAAGAAGTAAACCGGCATCGGGAATCTACGTTGCAGCCGCGGTACACGCTGAGCAACGGTAAGACGGCAAATGCTCGACGCTACTTAGTGGTGGCATACCTGTGCGAGATATCACTGCTAACGGACATTGAAAGGTGAAAGCGGCGTGGACATTGCACGTTGTTTGGTTTCAACCCAAACGCGCCTGAAGAACATGCCGAGATTGGCTCCTGCTCATGTAGTGGTCGTTACAGATGCTTCCAGCACAATAGGATGTGCGCTAGCTCAGGAGCATGCAATTCGAGGTGATGCAATAGTAATGGCCGCTAATGACGAAACTCTATTAGATGAGCCCATGTCGTCGTGCGTTCGTTTAGGCGCATGGACGCATGGCGTTACAGTGCCGAATTTAGGTGATTCGGGGATGCGCGCACTTGCCGATTCTGCCCTTCAAAGGTTTGGCAGAATTGACATATGGATTCAACATGCGCTTCCATCGTCACGTGACTCGTTTAGCGACATAGTTCCCGAGCAAACTCTGGCCGCTCTTGTATCTGGAGCGCGAGCCGCAACGGAGGCATTAGATTCGGGCGACGGAGGCGTTCTGATTACTCTCGATGGGTACACATTGAGAGGAAAGCGAAATGATGACGCGACTTCCGCGATGAGAGCGGCGATTTCGCGAGTTGACCAACTTGCTGCTGCATCAGATCGAGTTACTTCATTAATAGTTACTTCTCCATATGAGGCGTCAACCACGGAGCTTGCGCGTTGAGTCGCGGATATTGCACGACACGCAGCTCGCGGAGGGATAATTGGAAAGCTCGCGGCGTTGCTTGAGCAGCAACGCTTACGCCATGGAAAACTCTTTATTAAACGCCACGGCAAACGAGAAAGTCTTAGCACGTGAGCGAGTTTCCATCATATCAGCGACACGCTCGAGCCTTGACGGTATGGCCATAATTTTTTCCTGCGCCTTACGGCCCGCTTCGTTCAGTCCTTCTATTTTGTCGATGGCCCAGAATCGGATCTGTTCTTCGACAATTTTTAGATAGTCGCGCGGTCCGTAAATACCTGCTCGACGAATTACATCGGCCATGTCCCTGAAGTGCGGCATGTTGATACCGGGCATATCAATTGAGGGCATGAGCAGTGAGGCTGCCTCGAGTCCCCTGTTGGGATCACGCTCTAGCACTTTCTTGAAGACGCCCCGGTAGAACACGTAATGTCGCGCTTCTTCCTTGGCTACATTGGCTAAGACTTCGCCGATTAAGGGCTCGTACTGTCCAACCAACCTTCCTGTTGCGGCATGGCTAAACTGGGTGGCGCGTTCCTGCAGAGTTGTATAAACGAAAACTCTGTAAGGGTCTTTATCCCACGTGGGTTCAAATCCAGCGCGGAGGTACTCGAACTGCATTCTCTCCAACACTGGATTATCCAATACCCGACTATCTCGCGCGTAGTCGTGGAGTACTGCGCCATGTCGATCTTCTTCGGCGGTCCAAAGGTTGGTCCACTTATGCCAGAACGAGTCGGAACCAAGGTATTGCGCAAGAAGCCTATGGAAGTGCGGCAGCCCTTCTTCAGTAAGGAGGTTTAGGGCAAGCGCAACTCTTTCCGGGAAGCGAATGCCCGAAGCACGCTCTCTGAGCTCTTTGACCCATAGATCTGGGTCAGTATCGGGCGGCGGAGCGAGTAGTTCGCTAGGCATCCATAGGATCCGCTTAGACTCGTGAGCGATCATCATCTCATGGATGTCCTGCTCAAGGTCGGCAAGGACCTCGATGCGCGCCATGGTTTCGTATTCGGCGGACTTGTGCATCGGAACCGATAGTGTGGGTAAACGTTTGTACAAAGACAACTTACCCAATTAACGCCTCAACGATAGCTCGTAACTTCACCAATAAACAGGAAATAGTGGTGGCTAGCGCCATTTTGGGGCTTCAGTGGCGCCTTACTGGGGCTCGCGGGCGATAAAGCAGTCGTCTGCAGGACTCCGATCGGGGCTCACGTGGCTCACAAGCTGCGTTGTTGTATGATCCTCAACCTTCGGGAACTGCGCGTTAGCTCAGGTGGGCGCGATAAGCAGCTGGGCGCCATAAGCAGCTGGGCGCCATAAGCAGCTGGGCGCCATAAGCTCGACTCCTGGCCCGACTCAGTTTTTTGCATCCGAATCATCAAACACCGTATGAACGACGACGTGCGCATTAACAGACGAAAGGCAATCCAGGCGGCTATAGGAACAGCTCTGCTGTTGCCCAGCGCGCTGCGCGCTTTGCATGTCCAACGTGGCACGGAGACGGGCACCGGGGCGGGGACGCTAATTAAACGGACAATCCCGTCGTCTGGTGAACAGCTATCTGCAATCGGCGTCGGTACGGCTCGCGGCTACACGTCGCCGACAAATGAAAACAGGGATGAATTACAGCAGATAATCCAACGGTTTGTGTCGCAGGGTGGCAGCATGATTGACACTTCGCCGGATTACGGCAATACAGAGGTAACACTCGGCGAAATCATTACCTCACTCTCAGTGCGTGACCGTTTGTTCGTCGCAGACACAATTACCTCTGGGCCGTCCCGTGCCCTAGCCATCGCTCAGGTAGAGGAATCGATGCGAAGGTTACGGACTGACAAAATTGACCTCCTACAAATTGCCGTAGCATCAGTATCTGCAGAGACCGTCTCCTTGGTTAAGGATCTCAAGAGCTCTGGCCGCGTTCGCTATATGGGAGTGGTGGGAGTTGGCGCAGATCAGCATCAGGAACTCGAAGTGGCGCTTAGAAATGAGCGGTTCGACTTTGTGCAGGTAGACATGTCAGTGGATGATCGACGTGCTGCCAAACGGGTGCTTCCTCTTGCAGCCGATCGCGGGACGGCTGTCATTATAGACCATCCCTTTGGACGAGGAAGCGTATTCACGCGTGTGCTCGGAAAGGCAATTCCGTCATGGGCTAAGGAAATTGATGCTAAGAGCTGGGCACAGATATTCCTTAAGTATCTGATTGCCCAACCGGCGGTGACGGTCGTTGTGCCTGGTACGGAGCGCCTTGAATACCTCGAAGACAATCTTGGTGCCGCACGTGGGAAGCTGCCAAACGCTTCAATCCAGCGCCGAATCGAAGCCGTGATGGCGCAATAAATAGCACGACGTTGCTTGTACGGCACTCACATTAAGGACGCCTCAAATAAGAGCTTCAAGCGCAATTGCTGTATTTGTAGAATTTGGGAGGGCGCAGATAGCTCGTTCTGCGCTCAAATTCGCTAACTTCAGGGAATGGCTACAAATGAGAAAAGCTCCCGGAAGCCCAAGTACGACACCAAGCGTGCGTGGGCCGAAGCTCGCGCACTGATATGGGCACATCGTAAGTCAGTTTCAATAGGTCTGGTGCTCATGCTAATAAGCAGAGCATCGGGCTTCGCCCTTCCTGCTAGCACAAAGTACGTAATCGACAACGTTCTCACCAACGGAGATCGTTCTTTACTAACGCCAATAGCGATTGCAGTTGCCGCAGCCACTTTAGTTCAAGCGATCACGTCGTTTGCGCTATCGCAGGTTGTTAGTGTTGCAGCGCAACAGGCCATTGCTGATCTTCGAGAGGAGGTTCAGGCACACTTGCTAAGGTTGCCAGTGCGCTTTTTCGACGGAACGAAATCAGGTGTACTTATTTCTCGAGTAATGACCGATCCGGAAGGAATACGAAACCTTGTTGGTACTGGACTAATTCAGCTTACTGGAGGAGTAGTAACAGGTATGGCAGCGCTTTCAGTTCTTCTCTGGATTAACTGGAAGATGACGGTTGCCACGCTTTTGTTCCTCGGCACATTTGCATACGGAATGTCCGTTGCGTTCAAGCGCCTTCGGCCGATATTTCGCGAGCGAGGCGAGATTAATGCGCAAGTAACAGGGCGGCTTGCAGAGACTATCGGTGGTATACGCTTAATAAAAGTTTATACAGCCGAAGCACGTGAAAGAGCAGTGTTTCACGAAGGTGTCACCAAGTTGTTCCGTAACATCGCAAAAACTATTACTGGTACGTCGGCGGCTATGGCGTTATCCACTGCAGTAGTTGGCGCCGTGTACCTTATCGTGATGATAATTGGTGGACGTGATGTGCTAGCGGGAACAATGACCGTGGGTGATCTCATTATGTATGTTGCGTTCGTAGCACTTGTTGCGGCTCCTCTTATGCAAGTCGCAAACATTGGTACTCAACTTACAGAGGCATTTGCTGGTTTGGACAGGATTCGCGAATTGCGTGATATGGCTACAGAAGACCACGAAGACGATGGCAAGAAGGTGCTAAGCACAGTTCGTGGCGATGTTCGATTTGAGAACGTTGTTTTTGAGTACGAAGAAGGCGTCCCAGTGTTGCGCGGTATTTCATTCCATGCACCGGCGGGAACGACTACGGCACTTGTTGGTTCAAGCGGATCGGGGAAGAGTACACTGATCTCGCTTATCATGGCATTCGCGTCTCCGCGTGAGGGGCACATTCGGGTAGATGGTGAGGACCTTACAGGATTACGGCTTCATGAATATCGACGACACCTAGGTGTTGTTATGCAGGACAACTTTCTCTTTGACGGTACTGTACGCGACAATATTGCGTTCACACGACCGGGGGCGACAGACGAAGAAGTGCGCGATGTCGCTCGTATAGCGAACGCTGACGAGTTTATCGACAAGTTTTCTGAGAAGTATGACACCATTGTCGGCGAACGAGGGGTGAAGCTCTCAGGTGGTCAACGACAGAGAGTCGCAATTGCCCGCGCGATCCTTGCTGATCCTCGTATACTTATCTTGGACGAAGCTACATCGTCGCTTGATTCTGAAAGCGAGCAGATGATACAAGAAGGCTTGCGTAGACTCAGAGCTGGTCGAACGACATTCGTGATAGCGCACAGGTTATCTACAATTACGAGCGCCGACCAAATATTGGTTCTGGAGCACGGCGAAATAGTAGAGCGCGGAACACATCGCGAGCTTATGGCTCTCAGTGGGCGTTACCGTGACCTGTACGACAGGCAGTACAATCTTGAGCGCGACAGATTCATTAATCCCGGTGAAGACTTCACTGGGTTGGAACAGATCACCGCACATTCTGGAAAGGAGAGAAGCTGAGTTCCGACGGATTTTCATCACTAGCATTACATCCAGGTTTGCAGCAAGGACTGCAAGACATTGGCTTCGCACGTCCGACACAGATTCAGGCGGACGCAATTCCGCCAGCTCTTGAGGGTAAGGACATACTTGCTTGCGCGATGACTGGTAGCGGTAAGACTTATGCCTTCTTGCTTCCAGTATTAAACAGACTTATTGACAAGCCGAGGGGAAAGACGCGCGCATTGGTACTCACACCCACTCGCGAGCTAGCGGCACAAATTCTTGAGTCGTTAAATGATATAGGGATGCATACTCCTGTTACGGCTGCCGCAGTGTTTGGCGGAGTAGGCATGGGACCACAGGAGCATGCATTCAGAAGCGGTGTTGATGTTTTGATAGCGACACCAGGAAGGTTGCTAGATCATTTACGTCAACCATATGCAAACCTAGACAAGCTAGAAGTCCTTGTGCTTGACGAAGCTGATCGAATGTTGGATATGGGTTTTCTTCCCGAGGTTCGGCGCATCCTTAAACATTTGCCCGAGCGCAGAAAGCAGACGCTGTTTTTCAGCGCCACTATGCCTGCGCAGATAGCGACGCTTGCACGGGAAATGTTAAACAAACCTGTAACTATCAACGTTCAGAGGAAGGCGGCGCCTGCAACTGGTATTACTCAGGCAATTTATCCTGTATCGCAAGAGCTTAAGAGTCAGCTGCTCATAAAGCTTCTTAAAGATGGAGATATGCCACAGGCTTTAGTTTTTACGCGAACAAAACACCGTGCGAACCGACTTGCTTCGCAGTTAGTAACGGCAGGAATTAAGGCAGAGCGTATACACGGAAATCGTTCGCAATCACAGCGCACGATTGCGTTGCAGGGGTTCAAAGATGGCACGTATAAAGTACTGGTTGCTACCGATATTGCTGCGCGTGGTATCGACGTAGAAGCGTTAGGTCATGTTGTAAACTTCGATGTACCATTGGCCTCGGAAGACTATATACATAGAGTTGGCCGAACAGCGCGTGCAGAAGCGACAGGTGAAGCGTTTACTTTTGTATCGCCTGAAGAAGAAGACGATTTAAGGCAGATAGAGCGTGCTATAGGGCGAAAACTTCCTCGCGTTACGATACCAGACTTTGATTACAGCGCTCTTCCACAAACGCGTTTTGAAGTGCCACTGGCCGAAAGAATCGCGGAGATAAGAAAGCGTAAATCAGAGGAGCGAGCGCGTGCAGCTGCGAAGAAAGAGCGCCGTGAGGCAGCAGAGGCAAATGCACGCGAGTCGGCGTCTAAACGGGCTTCTTCTCCTGCGGCCCCGCGACGCAAGTTCTATGGTAAGCGTAAGCCGCAACAATGAGCAGTACGCGATATCCAGTTCCAGCAAATCGTCATTCGGCCGAACTAGTCATAGATCGGAGTAGGTTTTTATGTACGGTTACGCAGGCAGCTACTGTTGATATCGCGCAGCAATTCGTACGTGAGATGAATGCACGGTACTCGGACGCAACTCACAACTGTTGGGCCTACGTAATTGGCACACCCGGGAACACGGGCCAAATAGGGATGAGTGACGACGGCGAGCCTCATGGAACCGCAGGGCGTCCGATGCTTACCGTGTTGCTACACTCGGGGCTAGGAGATGTAGCTGCAGTTGTTACTCGATGGTTTGGTGGTACTAAGTTAGGTACCGGCGGACTAGTTAAAGCGTATAGTGGTGCCGTTCAACATGCTCTTGAAACAGTACCGCGTGACATGCGGGTAGAGCGAATTGGCTGCTCTTTGCGCGTTGGTTACTCAGACATCTCTACTATGCAGCAGCTTTGGGAACTGTTTGAGGTCGAGGTGGTTAGCGAAAGCTATAATGCGGACGTCAGCTATCTGTTAAAGCTTCCTGTCGAACAGGTGAATGGATTCCAACAGGCTGTTCAGAACGCGACGCGTGGTCAGGCTCAGATAAAGATTTGTGAGGAGACTGAGTAGTGCGTTCTCCGTACATACTACTTGTGATTTCACTACATGCGTGCGTGGGTAGTGATGCGCGAGAAGGTATTAATACAAACGAACATGTTGAACTAGGGCGCGTTGGTACGACAGCAGTCGCACCTTCGGACAGCATCCGCTTTCTTGCTGAACAAACAATAGCTACTTACCTAAATGCGTCTCTAGAAGCTTCGCCGAACGCTGATGCATTAGATTCGTTAACTTTGTGTGGTGACGATTTAGTTGTCTCCTATTTTCCCACTACGGTTCTTGCAACGTGGATGATAGAGGGATTTGAAATGCGTGGTGATACTGTGGTTGTGCGAGCATCAGTAACGACAGTCGCAGAGCAAGATGTGAACCGGCGCGGCGGCGGTTTTGTTGCTAGGCAGAGAATACAAACAGATGCGTTGGAATGGGATGTGTACAGAAACGACGATAACCGTTGGGTAGTGTGCAACGGACTTAGCTTTGGTTACAAAGGTGCTGACAGCCTTACGGTGTGGCGTCCTGATGGTGCCAGCTATGAGTCTGTTAAAGCGCTAGCAGATTCGTTTGCACAGCGGTAGCCGCATTCACAACGCTGCCGCCTTACGTTTTCCTTTTCAAACGGTGTATGAGGGGAGGGTGCGCAGGATGAAACGACTTATCGCAATAGCGTTACTGCTATCAACTTCGCTGTCGGCTCAGCAGCAACAACCACCGTCTACTACTAATGCTCCAGCTTCACCTTCATCGGCACTTGCTGCAGCGCAATGGGTAGTTCCTGCTCGTAGCTACTATCCAAGCAAGGGGAATCAGTGGGAGAAGCGGAACCCATCTTTAGTTGGTATGGATTCTGTTGCGCTTGCCAAAGCGGTTGCCTTCGCTATTGAGAATGAAAGCAAAGCGCCGCGAGATCTCGAGGTTGCGCACTATCAAACCTTTGGACGTGAGCCCTTTGGAATTGCCGTCGGTTTATTTAAACCGCGTGGTGAAGCAACCGGAGTAATTCTGCGCGGTGGGTACATAGTTGCAGAGTGGGGAGCCCCTCAACGCGTAGATATGACATTTAGCGTTACCAAGAGCTTTCTTTCCACTGTCGTTGGAGTTGCATACGATGCTGGACTGATAGGGAGCGTGCACGACACAGTCGCGCATTCTATGGCACCTGTACAGCTTGCTAATGCACCAGCAGCGGGACTTGCCGCAGATTCTCCTGGTAGTGGACGTTGGCTATTCCCATTCGATGGCGCGCACAACGGCCGCCTTACTTGGGATCATTTGTTACGCCAAGTGAGTGATTGGGAAGGAACACTATGGGGCAAGCCAGATTGGGCAGACCGTCCAACAGGACAGCCATCTACATGGATGTCACGAGCACGCGTCGAGCCCGGCACCGTTTATGAATACAACGACGTGCGAGTCAATGTGCTCGCGCTCGCTGCGTTGAACATACTTCGTCGTCCACTTCCGGAAGTTCTCAAAGAACGAGTAATGGACCCAATTGGTGCTTCAGCTTCGTGGCGATGGTATGGTTACGACAACTCGTGGGTAATCATAGACGGCGAGCTCATGCAGGCGGTTGGCGGCGGCGGGCATTGGGGAGGCGGAATGTTTATCAATGCGTACGATATGGCTCGATACGGACTACTTACACTGCGGCGCGGCAAATGGGACAATAAGCAGATACTTTCGGAAAAGTGGGTACAGATGTCGCTCACTCCCACGCCAGCTCAACCCACCTACGGCTTTATGAACTGGTTTCTCAACACAGATAGGCGCTACTACTCGAATGCACCTGCTAAAGCATTTGTCCATCTTGGAAACGGCACCAATATTGTGTACGTAGATCCTGAGAACGACATTGTTGCTGTCGTGCGCTGGATAGAGAACAACCAGGTGAACAATTTCATAGGACAGCTTACCGCCGCAGTTAAAGGTCCGGTTCCTGCAGTACCATCACGCTGACTATTCACGGAGAAACTGATGTCACAACTCACGGACTACCTTCGCACGCTGGGGCAGGAGATCGTTCGCACCGAGCGAGTTATTGATGCATTCCCAGGTGATCAGATGCTGTTTTCACCTCACGAACGCTCGAGTACTGCACAGAAGCTTATTTGGACATTTGCTATAGAAGCTCGACTTGTTTATTTCAGCGCGCTTAGCGGCGACGGAAGAGGTAAGTCATTTGTCGCTCCTCCCGACAGTTGGGACGAACTCGTCGCAGGCGTAAAAGAGAATCACCGCATGCTTATCGATTTTCTTAAAGACAAAACGGAAGCCGAGCTTTCGCCTACAATAAAGTTTTATGTTGGGCCCGGCAAAGTAGGTGACATTCCAACGATGGATTTCTTGTGGCTAATGCTACACGACCACATTCATCATCGTGGACAACTGTCGGTTTACCTACGTTTAGCGGGAGGACGAGTTCCTTCCATTTATGGTCCTTCGGCCGACGAACAGTGGACGTAGGTAGAAAGGGCGCATCCAATCGAGCCAGCGTTACAGTCGGAGCGCTTTTCCTAGCGTTTACATCCGCTTTGTGCGCGCCGTCAGTTGCGTATGCTCAATTGGCTCGTGCGTTTCGCGCCATACCGCCAGTGAACCGACCGATGTACATCATGACGTATGGTGCCGACAGTTCGGCGTACGCTGCGTTCAAAAGGCTATCGGGCGATACCGTGGTTTTTCTTGGCCTTGCTGGTTCAGGGCGAGGTAGGCTAACCGAAATGCAGCTACCACTTGCTTCGGTTTCACGCATGGAAATGGCACACCTTGCCGACTGGTCTACAATAGCTGAGCGCAGCGCTATATTCGGCGGACTTGCCGGCATCGCTATTGGTGGTGGTACTGCTGCAATAGCAGGGAAGTCGCCAGGGTTTCCGGCACTGTTAGGCGGAGCCGCCGGTACTGCCGCTGGTTTTTTGTTGGGCGGCAGATCGGCGAAAGAGCGTGTAGTGTGTTGGCAAACTGTATATCAACGCGATGACGCTGATTCACTACGGCTAGCTGAACTTCGCAGAGTCAGAAGTCCCGAGCCAACATGCGAATCGATAGGGCGTAGGTAGCGTTTATGTGGGTGCGATTACTAATAGCGGTATTCGCACTCACACTTTTAAGTGGCTGCAAGCGCCAAGAACAGTTAGACAAAGTGAAAGCAGAGCCGCCAACCAGTGGCGCGCGAGTGTTAGTCGTCGCTAATGAAAGAAGTGCAGAGGGACTTGATGTCGCAGACTACTATATGCGCGCACGAGATATCCCTCCTACAAACTTTGTCACAGTTGACGTAGCTGACGATGACGAGATTGGTGAGATAGAGTTTATGGTCCGCGTTCTGGCACCAATAAAAGCTGTTATCGAAAAGCTTCCACAGCGTGTTGACTTCATTGTTCTAACAAAGGGCGTTCCACTGCGGTTACAAAACAGCAGGGGATATAGCGTTGATGCGCATATAGCCGGCATGAGGCTATCAATACCTCCAATGGTTGGCTTCGATAGTGTGTGGTTAGCTCGGTACAGAAATCCGTACTTCGCTTCTAAAGAGCCGTTTAATAGTGATCGCTACAACATGTACTTGGTAACTCGACTTGACTGCGACAAACAAGAAGAGTGCATCGCGTTAGTTGACAACTCTGTTGCTGCTCGACCTGTCTCAGGGCCATTCTTTTTCGACGCGATGAAAGGTGTCCAGCGACCGAATGATGGATACGGAGTAATGGATATGTCGCTGCATCGAGCGTTTAGAAGCTTGCGTGCACTTGGAGCGGTAACGGGAATTGATTCTTCACCAGAGTTTGTTGCGCCTAACGTGCCACTAATGGGTTACGCAAGCTGGGGTAGTAACGACAATGCTTTCGACGAGGTAGCGTACAAGAGTTTGAGGTTTCTACCGGGCGCACTAGCAGAAACATTTGTTTCGACTAGCGCTCGTACATTTCGTCACACAGAAGGTGGACAAAGTAGAATCGTCGATCTTATTTCGCAGGGAGTGTCAGGGGTAAAGGGGTATGTGAGCGAACCATACACAGTAGCGCTTGCCGATACCGAAATACTCTTTGATAGATACATTCGAGGTTTTACTCTTGCGGAGTCGTTTTACGCATCGTCACGAATGGTGTTATGGAAAGACGTTATTATTGGCGACCCACTTTGCGCGCCGTATGCACAGTTTACCGTTTCCGGGCAAGTATCGTCCCCCGGCATGTAATGGCTCCGCAATAGCATGGATAGCGCCGTTTAGCAGCTAGTGTATGTCGTTCTTTCAGAATATACGCATAGTCGTAAACGAGTTCCTCGCCCGGTTCGATATCCTGAATGGTTTCTATCCACAACCTCCCGTTCTCGATCACGACGTCGCAGTTAGGTGCGCACGAGTGATTAAGAAAGCGCGCTTCGTTGCCATTAATGGAGGCATCAATCACTACGTTGTCATCAATAGCAAAAAGGAAAGTATGGTGCTTCCCAGTATCTTCCGGCTCTGGATACAACCGTTCGGCATCCGCTGGAGTAAGGCGTCTACCAGCGTACTCGACTAGCCTAACTCCGGGCTCGATATAAGAGGTTGCAAATGCTCCCATGCCGTGGATGCCAGAGGGACGTATCTCAAACGGAGCTTTTTCGAACTCGGACATAAAACTTGCGGTGAGTAGAGCGCTTGGGGTGGTGATAATGTTAGCTTGTTCGTAACGGAGAATATCATGCCTCGCAAAAAAGAAGTGAAAACAGAACAGGTTGAAGCCGGCGAAGCCGGCTTTAATGCCCTTGGGCTGGACGAAAGGATCGTCGCGGCTCTTACGGCCTTAGGATACGAAGAGCCAACGCCAGTACAACGCGCCGCTATCCCGCCCCTTATGGAAGGGCGCGATATGCTTGCCCTTGCCGCAACCGGCACAGGTAAGACGGCCGCGTTTGCCCTGCCAATGCTACATGAGGTAGACCCGCGCGCAGCCGCGCGCGAACGTACAATTGGTCTAATACTTGTACCAACTCGCGAGCTTGCAATGCAGGTTGCTGAGGCGGTACATCGATACGGCAAGTCACTCGGCGTTATAGCGTTACCCATATACGGGGGCGCTTCAATGGAGGGGCAGATTCGCGCGTTAAAGCGCGGCGTGGACGTCGTTGTAGCGACGCCGGGTCGTGCGCTCGACCACATTAGACGCGGAACACTCATAACCAGCACTGTGCGTATGGTGGTGCTGGACGAAGCTGACGAAATGTTGGATATGGGATTTGCAGAAGACTTGGAGGCAATCCTCGATGCTGTTCCCACAGAAAGGCAAACGGCACTATTTTCTGCAACGTTGCCAAATAGGATTCAGTCTATCGCACGTCAGCAGTTAAATAACCCAGTATCTATAAAGATTGAGCAAGAGAAAATTGCTGAAGGAACTGCTGCGCGTGTGCGTCAGGTTGCGTACATCGTCCCTCGTGCACACAAGATGGCCGCATTAGCGCGCGTACTCGATCTAGAACACCCGACATCAGCGATAGTGTTTTGTCGAACGCGAACAGAGGTCGACGAGCTTACCGAAACGCTGAACGCACGTGGACTGCGCGCTGAAGCTTTACATGGCGGACTGTCGCAAGATCAGCGCGATCGTGTAATGCAACGGTTTCGCGCTAGGCGCGCGGACCTTCTCATTGCAACGGACGTAGCTGCACGCGGACTTGATGTCAAACATGTTTCGCACGTAGTAAACTTTGATGTGCCGGCCGACGCAGAAGCTTACGTGCATCGCATCGGCCGAACTGGTCGTGCCGGACGTGAAGGTGTTGCAATTACTCTTGCAGAACCGCGCGAGCATCGCTTGTTAAGAAATATTGAGTATCAAACGTCTCAGAACATAGAAGTCGCAACGGTTCCAACTGTTGCCGATTTGCGGTCGCGTAGACTCGAGCTTGCTCGTGCGACTTTAAGAGAAGCTGTGATTGAAGGGAACCTAGATAGGTTTCGCCCAATCATAGAATCGTTAGCGGAAGAGTTTGATATCATGGATATCGCCGCTGCCGCTGTAAAACTTCTTGAAGTTCGCGATAGTGAGGATGAAACCGAGATACCTGCGGTAGGGTCTTTCGAACGTTCGTCGCGGAGCGATCGCGGCAGTGGTAAACAGCGTTCGAGTTCCCGAGACTCTGGCAAGCCTTCGCGACCCCGCTCTCGTGGAAACGAGAACTCTACGAAGCTGTGGATAGGTGCTGGTAGAAAGGCAAAAATTAGACCCGGCGATTTAGTTGGCGCGATTGCTAACGAAGCTGGCGTATCTGTGTCTACTATAGGCGCAATACAAATCGCTGACGGTTTCTCCACCGTTGAGGTGCCAGAAGAAACAGCGGATCACATTATCAAGGTTATGCGCAACACCACGATAAAAGGTCGTAAGGTGCGTATCCGTCGCGATAAAATGCGCTAAGAAGAGAATCGTTGTGTGCTCGCAGCAATGCGGGCACACAACGATTACTTAAATTGTAGTTCTAGTCCCTGATGGTAGCCTTGCGCTGCTACTCTCTCCAAACAAATCAATAGAGCGCAAGCCAGCATCAATTGCGGCGAGCAGCTTTTCTAATTCACTTGATGCGCTTTTAATTTCCCATCGGTACATAGGTCCTGATGCTAGCATCGCTGCAAGCCCTGCTATAGCCGCTCCGCCAAGAAAAGGAGCACCAAGCACGATGCCTCCAACCGCAAGAAGTTGTGATGACGCTGCTGCGGCGAATGTCCCAGCGCCGGCCGCAACTGCGGCCGAAACACTGCCATAACCTATCAAGTTTGCTGTGATCCCTTCGCGCAAATCGACCTGAATAGTTACTTCGCATTTGCGCGAGTCTCCAGGAATTGCAGAAAGCGAAACCCGTAACTCTTTGACCCATATGCCATACCGAGTCCATGTGAAACGGTAGTTCTCCGTTCCAGCTTGAGGTATAGAGAAAACCAACACTCCACCATCAAGCGGGTGGCCTCCCAGTGTGTCAAAAAGCTCAAGGTTGTATGGATTGCCTTGCAAAGTTCTCCCAATTGCTTGCAGAACATCTCGTTGCGACTGATTGAACACACGTGACACGCTTAGTTGCCGCTGGGACGTTCCTAGAAGACGAGTGGCTAAGCGTTCCTTCCACGCAGGAATGTTCTGTGTTCTTTCAAGAGTCTTTTGAGATGGAGATTTAAGTTCGGCAAGTGCTAGTGCGACATACTTTTGCGATATACCTGCTTCTAGGGCAGCAGCTTCGACATCTCTCAGTCTATAGGCGTTCTCCGTATCCGACTGCGGCTGTTGTGTCGTGTCAGGTTGTGAATTCGGATTTACTAGCGCGAGTGACTTCGTGTTAGAAGTATTGCGCATGCGCGCTTCTAATCGTGCGGCAGCTTCCGCTTGTAGCTCGGCTGCACGACGCCATACATGCATAGCGTCGTCGCTAGAGACAACAGTGTTCGCACCTTGGCGTTCATCTGGTATCGCAGACGACTCATCGTATGCTTTGCCGAGTGCTTCGGCGAACTCTTCGCCCGTTGCAAAGCGAGCTGAAGGGTCTTTGTTTAGGCATCGGTCAATAACGGAAGCAAGCGGCGCAGGAACATGTTGTGCAACCGAGCGCAGAGAAGGCGGTCTTTTAGTAGCGTGAGCGACAAGGATTGCTTGGGGACTATCAGCATCAAATGGCAAACGTCCGCTAAGAACCATGAACGCAACACATCCAAGTGCATATAAATCGCTGCGCCCGTCGAGAGGTTCGCCAGTTGCTTGTTCAGGGCTCATGTAGTGCACCGTACCTAACACATGACCGTCAACGGTAAGTGCAGGGTTGAACTCCGATCGTGCAATACCGAAATCCGTTACCAGCGACCTGCCGGTACCGCGCTCAATAAGAATATTCTCTGGTTTAACATCGCGGTGTACGATTCCGCGAGCGTGCGAATATGCGAGTGCCCACGCAACTTCTCGCAAAACGCGCACCGTTTCATTAAGAGGGAGCACTCCTCTATCACGAACGCGTTCTGCCAACGTTTCGCCATCGATGTAACCCATTGCAAAAAACGCAAATCCACCAATTTCATCCGCCCTATAAACTGGAACGATGTTCGGATGAGAAAGACGAGCTGCCAAGCGCGCTTCCCTAAGAAATCTCTCTCTAGTCTCCTGCTGATCTGCCAAAGCTGGCGGCAAGACCTTGAGCGCGACATGTCGATCAAGCCGTTCGTCGCGAGCAAGAAGTACGATACCCATTCCACCGCGCCCGAGTTCGCGTTCGATGGTATACTGACCTTGAAGCGCAGCTCTTAGTGCCGCAAGCTCGTTCGACGAATCGTTAGTGTTGGGATGGTTCATCGTTACTAAAAATATTTCGTGTGCACAGTATTTGCCTGACAGGAAGCAATAAGTCTACGAATGCTGAGCGCCCGAGCTGCGAATGAGTAGCTCGGGCGCTCAGCATGTACTTAGTTATCTGCTTTCAACATCTCTGAGATCAGGTCTCGTGCGTCGAGTATGTGTGCACGGGAAATGCGATCGCTAGTGCGAGACGCGGCTGCCGCCAGCTCACGATCTAGGACCCTCATTTCGTCCTTAATGATGGGGCGAAAATCACGTGTAGACGCGACAGCTGCTTGAACTGCAGCCGGGTTATTCGCGACTGCAACAGGCGGGCGAACTTTGGCCGCCATCTGTTCAAGATACAAAACCTGAAGACGGCGGCGGTAGGCGTCGATAGATCTGCCGGAGTATATCTCACTCCAGAGCCCACGACGGAGCTCCGTAAGCATCTCGCCTACCGAGTACGCTTGTGATTTGTTGGTTGCTGAGGCTTCGAGTTCGACCATGCGCTGTAAGCGCTGATTGCTTAGCAGCGATCCTAGCACACGACCTTGAAAGGTCGTCAAACGATTGATGTTTCCGTCTGACTCGATGCGACGAAGAATTGACGGGACGATAAGGTACTGCGGTGTCGCGAACACTTCCTCGTTTAGAAACTTCACGGCGTCGCGCTGTCTTTGCTTGGACACAGGTGTCCAAACGTTTCCACTCTGACCAACCGCCTTCTCTTGTTTATCAGATGCGCCAACGATGCGAGCAACGTGACTAGCTTCCGTAGCCCACTGGTCTATCACTGCGTTATAAGTGGCGCGAAGGAGTGAGAAGTCTGCTGTTGGATCGGTCGTAGCAGCTGGTTCAACTAGCTTCATTATGCGGGCAATGTTTTTAAAGCCCAGCTTCGTGGCGTTAACTGCGTCAGCATCGCCAATGGCTTCGTTTTGCTCACCAGGATCTGCACCGCCTGCACCTGCGTCACTGGCAAAGCGGAACCAAGGTGTTTTGTCCTGCAGACGTGCCCACTCATCGAGCGTGCGCTTTTCTGCTTCAGGAGTTGAAGCATTCGGTATGGGCTTGTATCCCCACATGACCGCATACTTGTCGTACGGTCCAACCCGCGGAACGAGATCTTCGATTGCAATATTATCTTCGGGCTGAGCAACGTAATTGAATCGTGCGTAGTCCATTACAGACGGGGAGTGTCCCATTTTTGCTGTCCACGCGCGCGAGCGCAGCGAATCTAGCGGATACATTGAGCTTCCCTTGAAGTTATGTGGAAAGCCTAGTGTATGTCCTACTTCGTGCGAAACGACAAACTGCACAAGGCGTCCCATTAGCGTGTCTGGAAATGGAAACCGTTGTGCGCGCGTATCGAGATGGCCTACCTGTGTAAAGTACCAATTTCGCAGTAAGTCAGTGATGTTGTGAAACATCTGAACGTCTGCGTCAATAATTTCGCCCGTGCGCGGATCGATCGTACTGGGGCCAATAGCATTTTGGACAGGCGTAGCTAGCCAACGCACCATAGAAACCGATGCATCCTCACCTGAGAAATCGGGGTTATCTGTAGGTGCATCCTTCGCAACGATGCCTTTGCTGAAACCAGCTTCTTCGAATGCCGGCTGCCACTCTTCGATACCTGCCTTAACCCAACGTACGAGCCACTTCGGTGTAGCAGGGTCGACGTAGTAGGTAATTGGCTTCTTGGGAACACACAGGTCGCCAACACGTTGATCACCGCACTCGAGTCTCCAGCGAGTGATGTAGCGTCGCGGCAGAATACGCTGTTCTGGCGAGCCGTACTCAATTTTGCTTTCACCGAAGAAGCCAACGCGTGCATCCCACAAGCGCGGCTGCATTGGTGTTTCAGGAAGCTTAACAATGGAGAAGGTATAGACTTCTGTAGTCGCGACTGCACCACCGGGCGCAGCGCCCGGAACACCTACAGGAGTAAATGTTTGAGACGCTGTTATGTTGACGTTCTTCTCAAAGGCGCTGAAGCGTTCAACAAACGAACGCGATGCATCAACTTGAGCCCTACGTCCGCCAGCTGTGAAATCGGTAAGGCCGCCTGTGAACATGCGTGTAACGTCAATTACGGCAGCGCTATCTTTGCCATAGGCTTCGACGTTGTACGACGCAAGCACCGGATAGAACTGAATCATGGACATCGCCAACGGCGTTATGAGCGTCGTATCGGTGGCAACATTACGGAAGTTTATGTCCCGCATGATTATGCGATTATCGCGGCGTTCGAACCGAATTACGCGATCAGTACCTGGAAGCCAAGTCCCTAGTCCCGGAATTCCATTTGGAGTTGCCGCCAACACCTGCGTTATGACGAAATCCTTCCCCAACTCACCGGCAGGAATTTCGAAAAACAAACGTGAGCCAACCTGATGGACGCCAAAAACACCTTCCCGCGACTTGGCGCGCGATGAAATGACAGTGGCGTAAGGACGCGGATTAGGTTCGCCTGGTGTAGGCGCGGCCGATGGGGGCTGAGCCGCGCCCGCTTGAGGAGCTGCTCCGGGTGCACGTGGCTGTCCGGGGCCCTGCGGAGCGGTGCCTGCTTGAGCATTTGGAGACGCCGGAGTGGGCGCTGGTGCTGGCTTAGACGCCGGTTTGCAGGAAGCAAGAATGAGTGCTGTCGCTGCAGCCAGCGAGAGGATTGGTTTACGCATGTAAAATGAGGAAGGGGCGAACGGGGTCGAGATTTCCAGCATATAACATAACTGTAGCGCTACAAAACTAGCTGAGCTGGGGCCTAGCTCGCTTAGCTGAGGGACAATCGACGCAGAAGGAGGGACAGCCAGCCTAGAGCCGTTTCTTTCCGTTGCAGTTCTATAGAAGTAGCGCCAATCGCAGCTGTCGGCAAATGTTGACGCAACCCGCCGTTAACATTAGAATCGCGACAACAGGGCTGTGGCCGTTGCCCGCGCCGCGAGCTGATGCCGTAAACCCATCATTCGGTAACCAACCATGATATCCTTGCCATCCGTTAGGTCCAGAATCGCAACTGGAATTATTCTACTCGCCGGCTTAACGACTGCCGCGATCGCTCATGTCGCTTCAAGCGATATCTCAGGGAGATGGGTTATTAACTCGTCATCGCCAACGGGCGAGGTCTCATCCGTTGCCACGATAAAGCAGGATGGCAACACGCTAACTGGCACAATCGAGATACAAGGCATTGGATCGGCTGCTTTGTCTGGATCGCGTAACGGAGACACAGTTCGTTACACTTTCCCGTTAAACGTACAGGGATTTGAGATGAGCGTCGGCGTAAATGGTATCCTGAAAGACAGCGTAACCATGACAGGTACAGTTGATCTGCCAGAAGATATGGGCAGT
This sequence comes from uncultured Gemmatimonadaceae bacterium, assembly GCA_964474535.1. Lineage (GTDB taxonomy): Bacteria > Gemmatimonadota > Gemmatimonadetes > Gemmatimonadales > Gemmatimonadaceae > Gemmatimonas. Next base: position 176,964 of record CAYYSP010000005.1, on the reverse strand, counting down.
TATCCCTTCACCGCTAAACGCGAAACTAAAGGCAACTAGACGTTACTTGCTGCCGTCCGACAAAAAGTTTGACAGGAACTGACGCTCACCAACAGTGAGTGACGCAGTTCCTGTTAAACTTGCCTTACTTAAAATTCGCTCGAGCTCTTCACGGTTAAGTGGGTGAAGCTGCGAACTGTCTATTTTGCGAAGTGTTTCGATATTGAGCGAATCTTTTACTGGAGTAGCGTCGTGCTTTTTGCGGAATGAATCTTGTTTACGAGATATCCAACGGAGATAGAGGTAAGCTCCAAGGTAACCACCCAAATGAGCAAAGTGTGCAATTCCGCCTCTGCTATTACCGAAGCCGCTCCATAACGATAGCGCTGTAGTAGCTATAACCAAAATGCGCGCCGGTACTGGTATTACACCCCATATATGAACAGGCTCGTGCGGCCAATAGTATGCAAACGCTAGCATTACTCCGAAAACTCCGGCCGATGCACCAATTATAGGAGATAGCGGCGAAAAGAGCGCGGATATAGCAGCGCCTGAAAGACCACTGACAAAGTACAAGACTGTAAATCGCTTCGAATCTAAACGAGATTCCACGCGCGGACCAAAGAAAAAGAGCGCCAGCATATTAAAAAACAGATGTGACCAGCCTCCATGTAAAAACATGTATGTAATTGGTGACCACGGTTGTTCAAGAACAATTGGAGGAAAGAACACCAAACGGTTTGCTACATATGGTAACTGGTTCTGTAGAAGGTATGCGCTGATTGTTACTACAAGCAGGAGGCGTACTATCGGTGTCAACGTTTCTGAGACGAAGGGTTAGGCACTGTTACTTGCTGTGAGACCCAATCTGCGATTGCGCCGAGTACGTCGCTTCTAACAGCTTTGCTACTAAGGTTGCCATAGCCAGAGGGCGAACCCAACGGATCTTCAAGAAAAAGGTGATTCGCCGACGCGAACTTCTTTAATGTCACGCTTTTGTTGCCTGCGGTACGAAGCGCCGAGGCAATCGAATCTGCTTGTTCAGCTGACACCTGAAGATCTGTTTCTCCCTGGACTATTAGTACCGGTTGCTTAACCTGACGCACAACAGGCAGAGGATCATGCTTCATAAAAAAGCTAATCCACGCGCTCGACGCTGCAAGCGAATCAAGACGCGCAGGTACTGTTGCCATTATCGAATCGCGTGTTTGCTGTGGCACTGACATCTCATTAAGCAGTGTCAGATTCTGTTGCATAATAATTCGCTTACCATCGTACGCAGAGCCAGCGAGAAGTGCAACAGCGCGAACTTTAGGATCTGAGGCTGCAACCATTGGTGCTATTATGCCGCCTTCACTGTGTCCAATAAGAACGATCTGTGAAGCATTTATATCTTCACGTGAACGAAGCCATGTGACGATAGAGCGAACGTCGTCGGCAAAATCGCTGCTCGTTGCGCTACTCACTGTTTCTGCGCCACCGGATTCGCCTACGGCACGATCGTCAAAGCGCAACGTAGCAACACCGCGCTTGCCGAGTGTGTCTGCAATTTCTCGAAAGATTGCGTAGCCTGGAACTGATGCGATACGAGAGTCGCGATCCTGAGGCCCGCTTCCCGATATGGTTATAGCGACACCATACTTAGCAATTCCCTTGGGTTTAGTGAGTGTAGCGGCAAGCTCGTACCCTCTTTCCGTTGGAATACGTACATGTTCTGCAACATACGGTGCCCCATCTGGCGCATCGTAACTGAATGATTGACTTGGTGCTGCTGCAGGCAATGAGGCTGTCGCGCCTTGCCGCACCACATTAACACCTTGAGACGGAACCGAGATTTCGACAGGCAAACTCTGAGCGTCTATGCGTGCTCTCATTTCGACGCCAGACATCGAGATGACAAGGGTGTCGGCGGAACGTCGAAGTGTCGCCTGCATTCGTTGTCCCCCTTGAGCAAGCAATACGTGAAACGAACTGCTATTTGCTTTCTCCGCACGGATCGCTGCAAGAACAAAGTTTGATAATGAACGATTAAAAAGAACGTATGCGCCAGCAGCAGACGGAATCTTCTGAGTTTGGTTAGTGCCTGCCATTGAAATACCTACAACGACCGTATCCCCGGTCTGGGTGAACACGGCCTTCTGAATTGCCGGTGCATCTTCAGCTGAACCAGGTTCGAATACGTCCATGGTATACGGACCGATAGTGCTAGCTTCGAATGCTTGTGACCACTTAACGCGCGGCTGACCTTTCCAATTGAACGTCCCGACCCATGAGTTGGTAGAAACACTAAGTTGTTCAACCGCCAAAGTATCCTTGCCCTGAAGGTACAAATAGGTCGCGCTTTGAGAACGCAAGGTTGGGGCAGTGAAACAAAGTGTAGTGACAACTACTGTAGCCTTAATGGCGACTTTGCGGAGTAGAATATGCGTTAGCATGTGTGTACTTGAAGTGCGTGTAAGTTCAGCCTTCATCTATCTGTTTGTCTAACAGATTGGCGTTATTGTCAGAATCCCGCGCAGGTATGCGCCCCGAATCTCGAAGCGCACGCCTGAGCAGAAACTCTATCTGACCGTTAAGGCTACGCAGGTCGTCACTCGCCCATCGCTGCATCGCGTCCAGCAAGTCGCGATCGATACGTAGGAGAAACGATTTGCGTTCAGCCATTACACTACCGGTTAGTTGTAAAGCGTTCCGGTGTTAACCACCGGCTGAGCGGAACGGTCGGAGCACAAGACAACGAGCAAGTTGCTCACCATCGCTGCTTTGCGCTCTCCATCAAGTTCCACAATGTTACGCGCTTTGAGTGAATCTAGCGCCATCTCGACCATTCCAACCGCACCCTCAACGATTGTCTGACGAGCCGCGACGATTGCACTCGCTTGCTGACGCTGCAACATAGCAGACGCTATTTCCTGTGCATACGCGAGGTGACTGATGCGCGCTTCCAGTACCTCTACCCCAGCCTTAGCAAGGCGCTCATGCAACGCTTCAGCGAGTCCCTTCGATACTTCGGCTGTGTGAGTCGAAAGCGTGATCTCGTCAGAACCGTAGTGATCGTAGGGGTATATCTGCGCCAGCGAGCGCAATGCAGATTCACTCTGCATGGTTACATATTGGACGTAGTCGTTCACCTCGAACATGGCCTCCGCGGTGTCAACCACCTTCCAGACAACGATCGCACCTATTTCAACAGGGTTGGAACGTGCGTCGTTAACCTTAAGCTTGCTCGTTTCGAAATTGCGTACACGTAGAGACACCGCTTTCTTCGCCATAAGGGGGTTGGTAAACCAAAGCCCCGATTTGCGAACCGTGCCGCGGTAATTACCGAAAAGCGTGAGTACTTTGCCTTCGTTTGGAGCGACCACGAAAAGCCCTGGTAGCGAAAGCACGGAAAGCGCTATTAGAGCTCCGGCAGGTACGACCATTGCCACATTTCCTGCTTGGCCACCGGTTACAAGCAACCAGATGCCTAAAGCGAGAAAGAGCAGCAGGCTAAGTAGTACTGCAACCCCAGGCAGCGGTCGAGCTTCGACTTCGCGTAGCATTGAGTTCGTCATGGAGGTTAGTGATGAGAGGGTTGTGGTAGCAAGATGATATCACTTAAATATCTTCTACGCAACCGTTACAACGAGGTTTCAGACGACGATAGCGGTTCTAGCCGCTGGTTGATGTTGGCTGTGTTAGCGGTCGCGGAGTTGCTGGGGATGTCGCTTTGGCTGGTCGGGAGTGCCGTGGCACCGAAACTGGCGGCTGATCTGTCGCTGGCGCCCTCGCAACTAGCTGCCCTGACTACGGCGGTACAGCTTGGGTTTGTGCTCGGCACTGCACTTAGCGCTGTGTTCAGCGTGGCAGACTCGTATTCAGCCAAGCGCGTATTCGTTATTACTGCATTACTGGGTGCTGCTGCCAATCTTATAATGCTATTAGGCAACGGCTATTCGGGGGTGTTATTGTCTCGATTCCTAACAGGCGTGTGTCTAGCTGGGGTGTATCCGCCAGCGATGAAGATGGCGGCAACTTGGTTCAAGGCTAAACGGGGAGTCGCGGTTGGAGTCGTAGTTGGAGCTCTTACGGTTGGCAAAGCACTGCCGTACTTGGCACAAGCAGTACCGAACGTTGGAGTTGCATGGATAGTTGTAGGATCAAGCATTAGCGCTACAGCTGCAGCAATCATAGTTGGACTATTGTACCGCGATGGACCATACGCATTCCCTTCTCGTCCTTTCTCGTTTGGTAGAGTTGGGGAAGTGCTGCGAACGCGAGAGTTCCGCCTTGCGACAGGTGGATACTTGGGGCACATGATCGAACTGTACTCGTATTGGACGTGGATTCCGGCTTTCCTAATTGCGCACGATGCAGCGCGCGCAACTGCTGGCAAGGGAATTAGCCACACTCTGATTGCCGCTCTGGGGTTTGGTGTAATAGCGATTGGCGGTATCGGTTGTGTTTGGGGAGGCAATGTTGCAGATCGCATAGGGCGAGAAAGATTCGTGAATATCGCGATGGCGGCGAGTGGGACATGTGCACTGTTAATTGGTTTTACTTTTGCGCAATCATGGTGGCTACTGACGCCAATAGCTCTTATATGGGGCTTTTTTGTAGTTGCAGACAGCGCGCAGTTTAGTGTGCTAGTAACCGAAAGTGTTCCTCAGCATGCTGTTGGTACTGCACTAACAGTGCAAGTTTCTTTAGGCTTCTTACTTAGTACCCTAACAATTCAACTAGTGCCAACGCTCGCGTCGCATATTGGTTGGCAATGGGTGTTCCCAATTCTTGCAATTGGGCCGATGTTAGGAATTACAAGTATACGGCGCCTACAGCGTGCTGCTCGTTGAGACTTGGTAAAGCTACATTCGCGCGGCTAGCGACTTCAGATCATTCAGATACTGTGAAATAGCCTTGTCGTATGTTGAGAAGCAAGCGGAGTAAAAGCGCACGATGGGATTAGCTATAGTACTGTACTGAGTTAAGCGCAGCGTCGACCCTTGTTCTTCATTATCATGTACTTCAAACACCCATTTACCAGACCAATGAAGATCTTCATCTAAAACGCGTGCTTCCAGAAATACAGGTGGTTGCTCAGTAACAACGCCAAATGATATCGAAGATGTACTGGATACCTCTCGCCATCGAGCCAGTTGAGTGCCATTCTCTGCAGGTTCACTATAGTCAATACTAATAATGCCAGTACGCCACTCCTTGTAAGATTGGAAGTCACGGATAAGCTCCCATAACTGCTGAGCATTTAAAGAGAACTCTTGCGATCGTGTTACAACATTATTGCGAGGAACAACAAATCCGCCTACCAGCATAGCAATTGTCGTTGCAGCAAAGAATGCCATTACTACCAGTATCCAGAGCATTACGATCTGTGTAATGGCGAATCGTCTAACGTATCTCGAACGCGATGAACTAGCTCGCTAGCAGTGAACGGCTTTTGTGCAAATGGAAGATCATCGATTCTGATGCCGCGCAATAGTTCGGCGTCGTCTGTATAGCCAGACGTATAAAGCACGCGCATCTCCGGACGCTCGGTTTTTAACACTTCTGCAAGCTCTCGGCCATTCATTCCAGGCATTATTACATCTGTTAAAAGAAGATGCACAGGCCCGTTATGAGAACGTGAGATCGCCAAGGCCTCATCGCCCCTTGCTGCTGCCAGTACCGAATATCCCCAGCGTCGCAACGCTGCGACGGCAATGCTTCTAACAGCGTCCTCATCTTCCGCGATTAGGATTGTCTCATTTCCGTGAAGATGACGCGCTAAATGTTCTCCGCTTTGGTGTATTGTTACCTGTTCGACGACTGCGGGAAAATACATGACAAAGGTGGACCCGCTGCCGACTTGCGAGTCAACACGAATTGACCCACCTGCTTGATCCAACATGCTATACGCTAGTGCAAGACCAAGCCCTGTTCCTTTTCCTCGTTCCTTAGTTGTAAAGAACGGTTCGAATATTCGTTGGCGAACTTCGTCCGTCATACCTGAGCCGGTATCAGCTACCGCAATAGCAACCCATTGTTTCGAAGAATCTAGTCCCTGCGATTCGCGCTCAGTATTACTTACTTTGTACGTTCTGATCTGCAGAACTCCACCACGCGGCATAGCGTCACGGGCATTGGAAGCAAGATTAAGGAGCATCTGCTCGAGTTGCCCCGGATCTGCCTCAATTCGCGAAACGCTTTCGTCTAATGATGTTTGAACCTGGATGTCTTCACCAATTAAACGAGCGAGTAGTGTGTCCATTCCTCTTACAACTGCATTGGGTTCGAGAATGACAGTTTGTACTACCTGTTTACGACTCACAGCTAGTATCTGACGAGTGAGATCAGCACCTCGAACTGCCAATTTCCTTATCTCAGAGAGATCGCGACGAAGCGGGCTATCACGTTCAACATCCATTAGCGCTAGGTCGCAGTATCCTAGCATTCCTGTAAGCAGATTATTGAAGTCATGAGCGATACCGCCGGCGAACGTGCCGATCGCCTCCATTTTCTGTGCCTGACGTAACTGTTCTTCGCTGTGAGCAAGCGCACGTTCTGCCTCAAGTCTAGCACTAATGTCGATGCCAACACTTAACCAACTGGCACGTCCCAGACGTCTTGAGCTCGTAGTAATAACATCCATTTCCACGCGACGGCCGTCGGCTGTTCTGTGAGTCCAAGTGCCTGCGTTCTGGCGCGACTCTGAAAACGGCAGTCGCGATTTGCTAAAGCGCTCATGATCGGACGGATCGATTAGCTGCGTAATTAACAAAGACAGAAACGTATCTCGGTCGTACCCATAATGGCTTAGAGCTGCTTCGTTGACTGCGAGTACTTCAAGTGTGTCAGCGTCCCATGCCCACATCGGCAATGGGTTGGAATCGAAAAGTAAGCGATATCGTCGTTCGTTATCGGCGAGTGCTGCGCTACGCTTTTCAACTGTGTCAGCCATATGGTTGAAAGCGTTGGCAAGTACACCAATTTCAGAAGAGTCCGTTACGCGCGACCTATGATTAGTTACACCGCGCGCGATAGTTCGGGCGTCTGTCGCAAGAATATTGAGTGGTCTAACTATGCGTTCACCTAAAACGTACGCTAACGCAAGCGCTGCACTAACTGCCAGCAGCACTACAGACAAATCTCTGAGAAGACTGGATTTTTGTGGCGCCGCAATAATTGCTTCAGGGATACTTACGTTGACATACCACGGTGCACTTCCTGCGCGAGTATGTCCGACGAGCCTCCTCTCCGTACTTCCAAACGGTGTTACCCGAGTGACACCAGCTTTTTCGTGCATACCTACCGGTGCGATTGAACGCGCGGAGTCGGGTACAATTGTTTTGCCGTCCTTAAAGTGAGCTAAAACGGCACCAGTCGTATCAAAAATTGCGACCTCTGTCCCGCTTACAATCGAGGATACTCCAACAACCTCTGCTAATGAATCAACGCGAGCTGTAAGTGCAACCATACCGAGCATGCTATCATTATCGAAAACCCCCCTCATTATCAGTATGACGTATGCACTGTCGGTTAAGACAAGCGATCGGCCGCGAATACCGTAATGCATACGAGGGGTAGTTCGAAGCAGTGTTGATACTCGCTGAACTTGCAGCTTTAAAGAGTCAAGGGCAGGAATGTAGTGCGCTGTGCCAACTAAGCCGCCATCGCTAGTGTATGCGTAATAGTTGCCGTAAAGGGCAGAGCCGCTGGTGTGCCATCTTCCTAGCAATGAGTCGTTATAGTTTCTGTTTCGGCTATCAAACCGAACGGACGAACTCATTACATCAAGAATTGCATTCGCGCTCTGAAGCCTATGTTCTATTCTTTCAGCTACTAGTGTGGTTGCGTTGAGAATGTTTTGCTGAACTTCTTCGGAGCTATGCTTGTGAAACTCCCATTGACGGTATGCACTAAGTGCAATTAGTGGTAGCGCTACCGCTACGCCAAATCCGAACAAACGAGCACGGAGCCCAACGCGCCAGCTTAGCGCTGGCGCATCGGGTACAGTGTTGTCGCTTGGACTATCTTTGTTGAGGCTACGCAGTTACGGTTGCTCCGGCGGCATCGCTACAGCCATACCCATGGCGTGATAACCTTTGTCTACGTAAACGGTGGTCCCTGTAATTCCTGATGCGAGTGGACTGCATAGGAATGCTGCAGTGTTTCCAACTTCTGTTGCAGATAGTGCTTCAGGGAGAGGAGAGTTTACCGTGCAGTACCGCACCATGTTGTCGATGATACCGATAGCGCTCGCAGCACGTGACGCATATGGTCCTGCAGATATGGTGTTAACTCGAACGCCGTACTTACGACCAGCTTCAAATGCCAGCGTACGTGTATCGCTTTCAAGCGCTGCTTTAGCGGAGCTCATACCGCCACCGTATCCGGGAATAGCGCGCTCACTTGCCATGTAAGTAAGAGAACAGAACGCGCCGCCTTCCCGCATGAGAGGAGAAATGTGCTGAACCAGAGACACCAATGAGTAGGCGCTCGCGCTTGACGCGCTGAGATATCCACTTCTGCTAGTCTCGAGTAATGGCTTCTTTACTTCAGGGCCATTCGCGAGAGAGTGAAACACGATATCAATGGGTTGCTCACCGAAGTCTTCCTTTAGTCGATTAGCCAAACCCTGAATCGAAAAATCGCCAACGTCTTTATAGCGTTTCGACTCGCGAATCTCTTGGGGCGCGTCTTCAATTGTGTCGAATACGGCATCAAGCGGGTAGATTCGCTCGAATGTAAGCATAGTACCATCATCTAGCTTACGCGATTCGTCCATCTTTCCACGTTCCAGTAGGTTAAGAAAGATGTTTAATGCTGGAGGCCAGGTTGCAACACATACTGAAGCACCGGCGAGTGCAAAAGCTTTTGCGATGGCGAAGCCGAAGCCGCCATCGTCAGCGACACCCGCAACGAGGGCTCGCTTTCCTTTGAGATCGATTGGTAGCATCTGTGCTAATCTAGCGTCTGATCAGGGAATCGCAGCGGCTCGGGACAACCTGTCTCGAATCGCAAGCCACTGCGGGGTGTCCGGTGGTTGCTCTATTATTATCACGGAAGGGCCAGAATCGTCAGCCGAGTGAAGTGCCGAATACAGTTTTTGTGCATACGACGCCGGCTCGCTTGGCATTTCTATAGTTACGCTGCCGTCAGCTAACCTGAGAAACTTAATAAACTCATGACTCATGTAGAGCGCAGCAATACGCGTGCGCTTCCCTTGAATGCGAGAAACAGCCTCGCGCACTTCCTCCCGCTCTGACGGGCTAACCAACCACGCCTCTGCTTTAGGGGCATAGTGCCTTACAGATTGTCCCGGGCTTCTTGCCGCACTAAGGATGTCGCTTCCTGAACCTATACGTGCATCGCGAATTGAAACGGAAACTCCTAGCACCTCTGCAATCTCGTCCCTCCGGATCATACCAGGACGTAGTACCGATGGCGTCTCACCAGTCAAATCCAAAACCGTACTCTCTATACCGACTTCGCATTCTCCACCATCGAGTATTAGGTCTACTCGAGAACCTAACGAATGAAGCACATGCTCAGCAGACGTCGGTGATACTTGAGTAAAACGATTGGCACTCGGCGCGGCAACCGGTATGTCCGCTTCCTTTAGAAGCGCCAATGCTACTGGGTGAGATGGTACGCGGACTGCTACAGCATCAAGCCCTGCCGTAGCTATATCTGGTACGATGTTTGACTTTCTTAGAACTAACGTGAGCGGTCCCGGCCAAAACTTTTCAGCAAGTGCGTTAGCTGCGTCGGTCCATTCATCTACTAGTTTAGATGCAGCATTCGCGTTGGCTACGTGCTGAATAACAGGATTCCACGACGGACGTCCTTTGGCTTTGTATATTCGAGCAACTGCACGCTCAACAAGACCGGCTGCACCTAGGCCGTACACTGTTTCGGTCGGGAATGCTACAAGTTTGTCCTTATGCAACAATCGTGCGGCACGACGTATTGCTGACAGCTCTGGCTTACGCGAGTCTACCTTGATGATCGTTGGCGATGATGTCATTTGCGAGCTTCGATCACACGTTTAGCCATGTTGTCGATGACAGCAGGAAACAGTGCCTTAACGACCTTGCCAACCTTTCCCCGCCAAGTCATTACAACTTCTCGGGAGCGCAGCTTTGTGGCTTCGACGATCGCGCGACAGCATTCGTCTGTATCCATTGTCTCTTCTTGACGGTGAGCATAAGCTCTCTCTCCGTAAGGAGTTCCATCGGCGGACAACGCATTGCTGTTGATATCCGAAACAACAAAACCAGGATAGATCACGGTAACGGAGACACCGCTGTCAGCAAGCTCAATGCGGAGTGAATCAAAGAAGCCCGCCATTGCGTGTTTTGTAGCACTATACGCAGTGCGGCGCGGAACACCAGTAAGTCCTGTAAGACTTGAAACAGCAACGATGCGCCCGTTACGTGCCTTAAGATGAGGAAGCGCATAGGCGGTACACCAAACACTCCCTAAATAATTCACGCGCATTAGCCGATCAAAAATCGTAAGATCGGTGATGTCCTCGAAACGCGCACTCGATCCGATGCCTGCGTTATTTACAAGTACGTCGAGTTTCCCGAACGTTGCAACTGTACGTTCAACAATAGTTTCGCAATCAGACTGGATAGACACGTCGCCAGGGACCGCTAACGCCTGAACACCAAAGCTGCGACATTCTCTCGCGACAGCGTCAAGTTTAGTCGCGCTACGTGCCGCCAAAGCGACATGCGAGCCCTCGCGCGCAAATTGGCGCGCAAGTTCGGCCCCGATGCCGCCCGAAGCTCCTGTTATAAGTACGACTGCGTTGCGCAATTCACCCGAGTTAGGCATACGATGGTGAACGAGGTAATTAGGATGCAGACCGACCGTCGACTATATCCGGACCTGAAGATACCATTTGCGCGTTCCATGCGATATTGATGCACCATGGCGTCTTCACCCGGAATTTTCATCCTTGCCGAACTGGTCGGCGAGTCCAGATCGCTGGTTCGGGATATTCAGCAGCGGTACGACCCGAAGCTTGCCAAACGGACTCCTCCGCATGTAACGCTTGCGGGCTCGTCTGGAGTCGGGCCGATTCCTGCAGACACACCCGTAAGCGAACTTCGTGAGAAGCTCGAGCCAATAGCTTTGACGACGCCTCCGCTTACGCTTGAGTTCGCACGCCCGCATAGGTTTATGCAAACCGACATTGTGTCTCTTCCGCTAGATCCACACGGACCTCTAAGAATACTGCACGATCGAATAGCGCAATGTGGACTAAAGTTCCTTCCGGCAAGGTTCCAGTTCTCGCCACACGTTACTCTCAGCTTTTATCCCACTCTAACGCTACATCGGGCAAAGGAGTTGCTCTCGTTACGCGTATCGACACCCTGCATTTTGGACCGCATGCAACTGTTTATGTCGCGAGATCCGCAACCCAGTATAAAGCTGTTGGAGATAGAGTTTCGAGGCAATCAATAGAGGCAGTCAATAAAAGTCGGCTGCAACTAATCGCAACCGACTGGAAATCTACTGGTAAGGTTAGCGGTTTTCTGGACGAAGCTTTGTGTAAACCCCAACCGCTTGCTTTAAAGCAAGTAGCGACGACGCCTCTAGCTCGTACTCTAGGCGTAAATCACTAAATGCTTCAGCATCGTGTTGCTGCCCTAGCTGACGCGACGCACGATTAGCTATAGACAAACGCCGAATGTACTCGCGAGCCGCAAGCCACAGCGCACTCGCAGCTTGACGCAACTCAATAGAATCTGACAGAGAATCGTTGCGGCAGATATTCTCGAACTCGCGCACGCACTCCTCTAATGCTAGGTCACATGTATCTACGAGTGCCTCTGCTGCTGCCAGCTCCCACTTTGCTGCGCCGAGTTGAGACAAGCGTGCGCGCCTGTCGCGTTGATGACAGGTTTCAGCCGCTGTTCTACACAACGCGTCGCTAGCCGCAATTGGACTAACAATGTCGTCGTCAGCGTGGAACTCGGATATACTCTTGCCCTTAACCGACTTGACTTTCGCGCTTCGGCTACTGGAGTCTGAGTTCATCTTTTTACTACTGTTCTTACGAACGGGTCTGCCGGCTTTTGATCCAGGCATAGTTTCGTTTGCTAAGTTGCCACTTTTGTGGCTAGGAAGGGAGCGCGAGATGCGCTCGAGCGCCGATGTCGTGTTATGCAGTAACCGACACAATTCGGTGGCCCATATGATCTAGCAAGGTGTAACTAGAAAATGGTAGTGGCATTATCTCTAGGTATTCGTGAATGCACACAACAAAACGGCTCGGCAACCGAATATTCAGGCTACGCGTCTAGGTGAACCGGGCTAAGAACGCGTGCGCCCCGGTGAAAGGCGCAAACTACCTGGAAGCGCGTTCATTAGTGGGCCGAGCTCGCTGGCACGATCTAGTGTCGTTACAAAGGTAAGACCGTCGATAGCCACAACGAGCATTCCCGAAAGTCCATAAACGACAACGCAGTTGCCATTAGCGTGAACGACGTTGCCAGACGAGTCGATGCAATGACACTCGCCCATGGTGCCGTTACCTGTATCGTCAAGTTCGCGAACACGACGCAACGACGCCCATGTTCCCACGTCGTCCCAAGCGCAGTCGCAGGTAACTACAGCTACAGCTCTGCTGCGTTCTAGCAGTCCTCTATCTATTGAGATCGACGATACCATTTCTCCGAATCTTGACGCATCTCCTGATTCAAGAACTGGGAATGCTAAACTCACTTCAGAGGTGTGCATACTGAGTTGCTCTAGTACAACGGTGGCACGAGATACAAATATACCAGTATTCCACAAAGCGCCCTCTGCTATCATGGTCTCCGCTAGCGCAGCTGGTGGCTTTTCAACAAAATGATCTACGTTACACGCACCACCCTGATGCAGTGGCTCAAGCTCACTTAACGGAGCACCTGGCATTAAATAGCCGAATCCTGTTTCCGCTCGAGTAGGTTGTGCACCAAGCACTATAAGATGTGACTCTCGCGCCGCGAGTAATGCAGCACTGTGAATCGTGTTACGCAGGATGTCAGGATAGCCGACGGCTAGATCTGCGTGCATAGCGCACACAATTGCATCAGAGCCTGCACGTTTCTCGACTTCGTTTGCGCCCCACGCTAACGCTGCTGCTGTACCCAGAGGACGAGCTTCAATAAGCATGTTAGACCGGGGTACATCCGGTATCGCAGCATGAATGGCGTCGGCAATATCAGCACTGGTAACGACGAGAACACGGTCAGATCGAATGAGCGGCGAAAGGCGTTCAACCGTTTCTGCTATCAACGGTCGTTCATTGACTAATGCCAAAAGCTGCTTAGGAGATGCGGCGGTACTAAGTGGCCAGAAACGGCTTCCAATACCTCCCGCAAAAATAACCGCCCATAGGGCGTTGTCAGTTGAAGCTAGCTCTTCGGGCTGTACTAGCTCTTGGGTGTCGACGAGTGTGTCTTCGAAGACTGTGTTACTAGCCGACGGTTTGTATGTCACCGTAGCTGATTCAGCGGATGATACGTTCATCGTTTGGGTTTACGGAGAGCGACAAACTACTTCTTTGCTTTGGCGATCGCAGTTTCGATATCCTGCTTACCGCCAACACCCGTGTATACGATTGTTCCGGCAGCATTGAGTACAGCAACATAGCTAGTTGCCGGAACATCGAATGCCGACGAGACAGTTCCTTTACGATCGTAAAGGAATATGCCGCCGAGCTTGTGTTGACGCTGCCAAGCCTGAACACGTGCCAACGACTGGTTAACCGAAACTGCAATAGTTACAAACGAAACGTCTTTGTGACGTTCCATGGCTTTTCGCATAGCTGGCTCTAGTGTCTTGCAGTTATCACACCATGTAGCCCAAAACTCGATAACCACCGGAGTCTTGCCAATGTACTTAGACAGATCTACAGCTTCCCCCTCAAGCGTTTCTAATGGCCCGCTGGGCGCTTTCTCTCCAACCGCTATGCCAAGGTCCTGTGCTGATAAATTGCTCGTCATTACTGATTGTACAACGACGAACGTAAGCGCTGCAAAAATCAGCGATGTAACAGATGCGAGATGGCGAGGAAAGTATCTCATAAGTACGCGACTAAGCTGATGAACAGGCTTGTGACCTTCGGATGCGGGGCAGTTCTAAATCAATGATACACCAGTGAGGTGCATTAGGGGCATTTAGAAGTAAACCTGCCCCATCTTGATTAGGTAATACTCAGCCATTGCTAGCATAACAAAGGCGAACAGGCGTTTCACCTTCACCATCCAAAGCCCAGCTCGTGGTAAACGCATGACTGCACCAGCAGATAGCCCCGTGGCTATGAGCAACGAACACATCCCAAGTGAAAAAACAAAGAGATATGTGAACCCCAACCCCGCACTACGTGTAGTTCCAACCCAAGTAAGTACGGCAGCCATTACCGGTGCAGAGCATGGTGCTGCTACCAACCCCGACGCTGCTCCCATTACAAAAGCGCCAGCAACTCTACCGCCTGTACCGGCACTAGCAAAGCGATTTAGCACAGCGGAAGGGACTCGAATAGGGATTACATCAAACATTGACAACGAAGCCAATAGCAAAAGGTTTGCCATTACGAAGTACGCCCAAGGATTCGAGCTAATTGTTCCGAATAGCGTACCTGTTAAACCAGCTACTAGACCCAACAGCGCATACACCGACGCCAATCCGATAGTGTAGGCAAGTGATAGCCACAATGAGCGCCACCTACTTGTCGTTGAAGACTCTCCATTCGAGGTTGACGTCCCTCCCCCAACGATAGCAGCAGTTATTGGAATCATCGGATATACGCACGGGGTGAGGGAGGTAAGCACGCCCGCCGCGAACATTATAGGGAGCATCGTCAAAGGCTCCTGCGATAGCTGTGACGCCGCGATCTCAATTTGCATAATGGAAAATAGGTTCCGTACCGCGCTGGAAGTATTTAGTCGACCAAAAAAAATCGCAGGTCTATCCAACCAAATGCTCATTCAAAGTATCAAAAAGCGGGTAGTGCTCTGTAAACAGGGAGTTGTTGCTGTTTTGTCAGCTCCTACTACCTACTATAACTCGCACTCTAAACAACAGTTGGACATCGCGAAACGCATACCGTGCATGCTGCTCCTATTAGGGACAACGCAAACTCTTGGCGCTCAGTCAGGAAGCAGACCTTTAGAGTCTCAGGATAGCTCGGCACATAAACGATCAGTTCATACGGTACCCGTGCCGCGCGCAATGGCTGTCCCGATGGTTGGTGCAATCATTGTCGACGGCAAGCTGTCAGATTCAGCATGGCAGCATGCGCAGCCCGTGACCGAGTTTCGACAGTTTGATCCTGATCATTCTCAGCCATCTACGGAGGCAACTGCAGTTCGCTTTGTTTATGATGATGAGGCTTTATACATAGGGGCGCGGTTAGGTGATCGCTCAGGTTCTAAAGGAATATTATCGACAGTGGTAAGGCGAGATGGTGACTTCAATTCCGACTTCTTTGAGGTCATAATCGACGGCTATCACGATCACTTGGGGCGTGCGTTCTTTGCCGTCAATCCATCTGGCTCACGCAATGATCAGTTGGGAGCAGGGTCAAGCTGTTGCGACGCTGGCTGGGACCCCGTATGGCAAGCGGAGACTTCAATTGACGAAGGCGGTTGGACGGTAGAAATGAGGATTCCTTTTAGCCAGCTCCGCTTTTCACGGGATTCTATACAAACTTGGGGATTGCAACTTTACCGATTCATAAAACGACGCAATGAGCTTTCACAATGGGCTATGTGGGGGCGCGAAGAGGTTGGTGGAGCCAATAGGTACGGACATCTCGAAGGGATTCGCATTAGGCGCTCAGGAAAGAACTTAGAGGTGATGCCTTATGCGATGACTCGATCGGCGCACATAAGGACAGAGGATGGTGATCCGTTTACTTCTTCGTCGGAGCAGTCGACCCGTATTGGTGCCGACATTAAGTACCTACTAACACCCAATCTCACTCTTGACGCTACAATCAATCCAGATTTCGGACAAGTTGAGGTAGATCCAGCTATTGTAAACTTGTCAGCATTCGAAGTGTTCTTTAGTGAGCGACGTCCCTTCTTTGTGAGCGGTTCTGGAGTATTTGGTTACGGTGGTTTTAACTGCTATTTCTGTAGCAACACTTCTTCTCTTCAGGCCTTCTATTCTCGCAGGATAGGTAGAGCGCCTTCAGGTGCAGACCTAGCTCGCGCAAGAGGAAAGTTCAGCGACATTCCGGAAACCAGTTCTATTCTTGGAGCTGCAAAAATCACTGGCCGGACATCGAGTGGATACACGATTGGCTTAATGAATGCTGTTACTGGAAACGCAACGGCGTCAGTGCAACTCCCAGATAACTCGATAGAGAAGCAGATGGTCGAACCTCTGGCGTCATATTCTGTTGGTAGAGTGAAAAAGGATATGAAAGGAGGTGACGTTGTAATTGGGCTAATCGGAACAAGCATTGTGCGAAATCTTAACTCAGAGTTCGAAGCAAGGCTGGCCTCTCATGCAGAGCTTATAGGCACTGACTGGCGTTTACAGTGGAATGACCGCGAGTACTCCTTTATGGGGAATTTTGCTGTTTCAAACGTTGAAGGTTCACCCGAGGTTATCTCAGCGCGCCAACATGCAAGCGCACGTTTCTTCCAACGTCCCGACAGGAAACTAGGTCGCGATGGATTCTTTTCATCACGCTTAGATGCTTCTGCCACGGTCATGCGTGGTTACGGAGGCTATGCGCGACTCGGCAAAAATGCAGGTAACTGGATGTGGGAGAGTTCTATGAACTTTCGCAGTCCAGGATTTGAAACAAACGATTACTCATTCCTAACAAGCGCAGACTACATCTTTAACAACGTTAATTTATTTCGCACATGGATGACCCCAACTAAGTACTATCGAAGAGTTAACCTGATAGGTGGAGGTCAGATTCAGCGCAATTATGACGGAGACGTTGGTCCGAATTCGCAAGCTCATATCTTTCTTGGTGGTCAAACTGCGAACTTCTGGGATATTGGATCGTTCTTCATCTGGAGACCGGACGGTTTGTTAGATGATCGACTGTTGCGTGGTGGAGCTAGCGTGCGCACGCCGGGCCTTAGATATGCTCAGATAAATATCGAAACGGATCAGCGAAAGACGTGGATGTTGGAGGTTAATCCTTCGTATTCGTGGAACAGCGCTGGAGGTTGGAGCCAACAGCTCCCAGTTTCTGTAAGCTTCCAACCTTCGGAACGTGTGAGCGTATCGTTTGGGCCATCTGTAAGTAGTTCTAGAAACAGGTTGCAGTATTTGCGTTCTATGCCAGATACAACGGCGGTCGCTTTTGACGGCGTTCGCTACGTGCTAGCAGATGTCCATCAAAAGCAGGTAGGGTTAGATACGCGTTTGAACATTACGTTCTCCCCTTCAATGACTCTTGAAATGTTTGTCCAACCATTCTTCGCGAGTGGAAGCTTCTCACAGTTCAAAGAATTTGAGGCGCCGCGGCAAAGTGCGTTCGCCGTGTATGGTCGTGACCGAGGTACTGTAGTGCCGGTTGAAGCTAATGGTCGTGTAACGGACTATTCTATCGACCCCGACGGGGCTGGTCCGGCGTTGCCGTTTTCTCTAAGAAATCCCGACTACAACAGCAGAAGTTTGCAGGGGAACAGCGTGTTTCGCTGGGAATACCGTCCTGGATCGACACTGTTCTTGGTTTGGAGTCACCAGCGATCGGATGATTCTCCTTTTGGCGATCTGAACTTCGCACGAGATCGAGATCTTTTGTTTAGCGCACGCCCTAGGAACATTTTCTTGGTTAAGGCGAGCTGGTGGCTTGCTCGATAAAGTTGCCGTCTAACGGTTAGATTCAAAGGTTCAGGCTCCCGCCGTACACGCCGCGCGGGAGCACGACTAAAACCAGCGAATCTCCGTCTACATATGGCTCCGCAGTTCATTTACGTCATGAAAAAGTTGCGCAAGGTGGTTCCACCTTCGCGCATTATTCTCGACGACATTTGGCTATCGTTTTATCCGGGCGCGAAGATTGGCGTTTTGGGTGCAAACGGCGCCGGAAAATCATCGCTTCTGCGAATCATGGCGGGAGTCGACCAAGACTTTCAAGGAGAAGCCTGGGCCGCGCAGGGCACTAAAATTGGCTATCTGCCGCAAGAGCCGCAGCTTGATCCTGCTCTCGATGTACGTGGGAACGTGGAACTTGCAGTAAGTGAGCAGCGTGCGCTGCTAAACGAGTTCAACGATATTTCCATGAAGTTTGCTGAACCAATGGATGACGCGCAGATGGAAAAATTGCTTGATCGACAGTCGCGAGTCCAAGAGCGTATTGATACGCTAGATCTCTGGAATCTCGACAATAAAATCGAGATTGCGATGGACGCACTTCGGCTTCCTCCTGGCGATGCAGCTGTTACCACTCTTTCAGGCGGTGAGCGTCGACGTGTAGCATTGTGCAGGGTTTTGTTGGAGCAGCCAGATATGTTGCTTCTTGACGAACCAACAAACCACCTTGATGCAGAAAGTGTTGCATGGTTGGAGAGATTCCTTGCCGATTTTCCCGGCACAGTGGTTGCTATCACTCACGATCGTTATTTCTTGGACAACGTTGCCAAGTGGATTCTTGAACTCGATCGTGGCAAGGGAATCCCATGGGAAGGGAACTATTCTAGTTGGCTTGAACAGAAGAAAAATCGCTTAGCTCAAGAAGAGAAGCAGGAAAGCGCGCGACAGAGAACGTTGCAGCGTGAGCTTGAATGGGTTCGCATGGCTCCGCGCGCTCGTCAAGCTAAGAACAAAGCACGTATTCAAGCCTTTGAGGAGCTCGAAAGCGAACAGCAGCAAGAACGTGTCACACAAAACGAAATTATCATTCCGACTCCACCCAGACTCGGCAACGATGTCGTGATCGCAGATGGGTTGGCGAAAGCTTACGGAGATAAGCTATTGTACGACAATCTATCGTTCGCGCTTCCACGCGGCGGAATAGTGGGCGTTATCGGTCCGAACGGTGCCGGTAAAACGACACTTTTCAGAATGATCATCGGAAGTGAGAAGCCAGATTCCGGCGTCCTGAAAGTTGGTGAAACAGTAGTACCAGGATACGTAGACCAGTCTCGTACGTTAGATCCGAGTAAGACTGCTTGGCAGGAGATATCTGGCGGTGTTGAGATGATTACAGTTGGAAAGCGCGAGATTAACTCACGTGCGTATCTCTCAAGTTTCAACTTCCGCGGTACCGACCAACAGAAAAAAGTCGGCGACCTATCAGGTGGTGAACGCAATAGGCTTCATCTTGCGAAGACACTAATGGAAGGTGCGAACTTGTTGCTACTCGACGAGCCAACAAACGATTTGGATGTAGACACGTTGCGAGCGCTTGAAGTTGCACTGCTCGACTTTGCTGGATGCGCAGTAGTTATATCGCACGATCGGTGGTTCTTAGATCGTATAGCGACGCACATACTTGCTTTCGAAGGCAACTCTGAGACGGTTTGGTATGAGGGCAACTATCAGGCATACATCGAAGACCTCAAGCGGAGAAAGGGTGCAGATGCAGATCAGCCTCATCGTTTGAAATACAAACCGCTTGTTCGCAACTAGGTATAGCATATGTCTGCGAAAGTTGAGATGGGGCTTGATACCTTCGGCGACGTTACAAACGATGCCGCAGGTAACCCTTTGTCACATGCACAGGTGATAAGGAATGTCATAGCTGAAGCAGTTATGGCAGATCAAGTCGGTTGCGATTTCTTCGGTGTCGGAGAACACCATCGTAGTGATTTTGCCATATCGGCGCCCGAGGTTGTTCTCGCAGCTATAGCTGGAAGGACATCGCGTATAAAGCTTGGTTCGGCCGTTACCGTTCTAAGCTCTGATGATCCGGTGCGCGTGTATCAGCGATTCGCAACGCTAGATGCGGCATCGTCGGGGCGAGCCGAAGTCATACTTGGCAGGGGGTCGTTTACAGAGTCGTTTCCTCTATTCGGATACCCTCTTGATCAGTACGCGCTGCTGTTTGAAGAGAAGCTAGATCTTTTTGCAGAGTTGCTAAAAGAGGAGGCAGTCTCGTGGGAGGGAGAAACGCGCGCAGCTCTCTCTAACCAGCATGTGTTCCCCAAAACTGAGTCGCCTCCAATGCGTACGTGGATCGGCGTCGGCGGTAGCCCCGAATCGGTAGTTCGTGCTGCACGATATGGTTTCCCTCTAACACTTGCCATTATTGGTGGTGATCCTCGTCGGTTTGTGCCGTACGTAGAGCTCTTCAAGCGGGCGCTTGAGCAAGCGGGTAAAGAGCCGCTGCCAATTGGTGTTCATTCTCCAGGCCATATCGCAGATACTGATGATGAAGCGAAAGAAGCGATGTGGCCTGCATATCGGGCCATGATGGATCGGATTGGTCGCGAACGAGGATGGCCTCCGATGAGTCGCGCCGCGTTCGATGCAGAAGTCGCCAATGGTTCGCTCTATGTCGGTGCGCCAGAAACAGTTGCTCAGAAAATTGCGGCTACGATAAGTGCTCTGGGGGTAAACCGATTTGATCTCAAGTACAGCGCAGGTACTTTAGGGCACGAACGTCTTTTAAGGTGTATCGAACTCTACGGTAAACAGGTCATTCCTCGCGTTCGCGAGTTACTGGAGCGTTAAAACAAGGCAGAAGAAAGACACAAAAGGCCATGGCATTAATAGTACATGCCATGGCCTTTTGTGAAATGTCACATCATTTTTTCTGTGCAGCTTTACCTACGTTTGGATAATCTGACATATCTAAACGCACGTTAGCGTTTACATCTATCTTCGTAGCAGTCATACGCGACTTATCCCCACTCTTATCGGTCGCAACCATCTCAAGCATCATCCCGGCAGGGTGATTGGTTGGTATTGAACGAAGTTGCTTCATTGAAGTTGTTGCACCCATCATGCGTCCAAAGGCGATAGCGGCGTCCTTTGAGACCCAAACATCAACCGTACCGTCGTTACTCTCAGTGCGATATCCTTCCGCCTCGTAACCAGCGATTTTTCGCGTACCGATACTAGTGAACGACGCCTTGCTTAACTCGTCGTTTGCGGCAGCATTTTGCTGATCATCGTTAGATGAGTTCGCGTACCTCAGGGCGTCTTTCCAGCCGTAAGCTATAGAGAACTTGCCATCTTTAGAGCTCATCAGCATCACCATGGCTTCGTTCTTTACGTCAAATATTACGAATACATCAGCCTCCTCTTTGCTGTCTTTGGGAGGTTGAATTTGAGTTGCCATGTACTCCCCCTTTCGAGAGAAGTGCATACGAACATCGGCGCTGTTCTCAGTTCTGCCGTTCTTTTTGGTGCTCTCAAGTTCGTACGTTAGTACGGCGTCGAACGTATAGTGCGACTCCGTTGGTGCATCTGGTAAAACGTTAAAAATGCGAGGTGTACCGCCACCTTTATCGCTACCGCTGCCGCCCTCTTCTCCGAAAACGGAATTGAAAGATTGGTTTACCAGCTTTTCAGCGGTTTCTTCGATCTTCTGGTCAATTTTCTGATTGACTTTTCTTTCTATGGCGCTTGAAGCGCGCCGGCCGAGTCCGCCGAGCTGCGCAGACGCGGTTGAACTGGTAACAGCTACGAGTGTGGCTGCCAATACCAGTGAACGGGACAGGTGCATGGCTCCTCCAGCAAATTAGGATGATTCGCCAATGTGAAACAATTCCTAGGTGGATACAAGCCCTAAAGTGGCTGTTCACTGTAACATGGGTGGTAAACTGGCTATTCTACAGGCTGGCATGGGAAGTTGGTGGTCGGCACTTTAACATCGGGGCGCCTTATTAGCGTCTCGCACTCCAGATCGATGAAACGTTTACTCGGAACCGCACTATTTAGTACGATGATGTTGGTCGTACATCCGGTGGGGGCTCAGCAATCGACGGTTGGCGTGGAGACAGCGTCCGACGGTACCAGGGGTGCTGCTCGCACTGCAACGATCCCTGATGCAGCCCGTTACGTAATTAACCAAACCATGAGCCCCTTCTGCCCGGGGCTTACACTAGCTTCCTGCCCTAGCCCTTCGGCCGATTCGCTACGCAGGGTGGTCGTAGCGATGGCTGAAAATGGAGACAGCAGAGATCGCATTCTTGATAGTCTATCTGCGGTTTTTGGTGACGGTGTATTAGGTGCGCCACGCAAGAGCGGCCTCGGACTACTAGCGTGGGTAATGCCAGGCGTCATCCTGGTGGCTGGTGGAGCACTGCTAATGACGTGGTTGCGAAGTGCAACAGCCAAACGTTCGGCCACTATTGGCCGCGACGGACAGCCTTTAGTAACGGTAGCTGCTGGCTCAACGACTCAGCTATCCAATATGGCTAGCGATTCTCATGGTTCTTTGCGCACTACCTCGCCATCAAAGTACGCCGAAAGCGATGAGGAGTTGTTGCGTCAAATAGATGCACTGGTGCACACGGATGGTGCTTAAGTGAGGGTCATGCGTCATGCCCTGTTTGCTGCGGTGTTATTTGCTGAGTTATTAGTTGCAGCTGCATGTAAGCCAGGCATGCCTCGTTCTTCCAACGGATTTAACGGAGTTGAGCTTCCAGATCCGTTAAGTATGCCAGCTGCTACTCTAAGTGACACCGAGGGGAATCCGTTTGATCTAAGACGTGATACCGAGGGGTATGCAACCGCGCTTTTTTTTGGGTATACAAACTGCCCAGATATATGTCCTGTTCACATGGCGAACCTTGCGGCGGTACTACGTGACGCAGTGCCTTCGGTAAGGTCTAAAGTGAAGGTTGTATTCGTCACTACTGATCCCGACAGAGACACAGCTGAACGTGTAAGAAAATGGTTAAACGCATTCGACTCCACATTTGTAGGCCTAGTTGCTCCACTTGACGAAGTGAACAGAATTCAAGGTGAGCTTAAGCTTGCAGCCGCTGCGGGTACGCAAACTAGCGCGACGGATAGTACGTATGAAGTAATGCACGCTGCGCAAGTTGTGATGTTCTCTCGCTTTGACGGAAAGGCGCACGTTGTGTATCCGTTCGGAACGCGGCAACGAGATTGGGCCAAGGACATTCCGCGTCACGTGAATGACAAATGGTAGGCATGCCCCGCGTAGAAATAATGTCCCGCACGGCTAGCATGTTAAAACGTATAGTTAGATGTGTGTACACAACTCCAGTAGCAGCAATTGCATCAGTGTTAGTGCTAGCTGCCTGTGACTCGACGCAACACTCGGACGATCAGGATCGCCCGGAAGAGCATGCGGGCGCCATGCACGGTAATGCAGCGCCATCGGTAGCAGAAGCGACGCTACCATCTGCGACCGTAGGCGCACTCACCATTAGCAATATTGTCGCCCCTGCTCCTGCAGGGGATGCGCCTATGGCGTTGTATTTCACTGTTACAAGCAGCAGCGCCTCGGTCGATACACTTGTTGGCGTGGTTGTGAACGATTCAGTCGCTGATCTTCATGAATCCGTCCATGATGGGATGAGGGCTGTCAGTGTACTAACAGTTTCTGCGGCAAGTAAGCTTGTGCTCTCTCCGGGCGGATTTCATGCGATGTTTGATGCTCCAAGCCCGCGAGTTGTTGCAGGTGATTCGTTGAAGGTGGTACTGACATTCTCAGTTGCGGGGCGAGTAGAACTTTACGTTCCAGTTGTTGCGTACTCTGAGCTGGAACAGTTGACACCGCATTCGCACTGATGGACATACAATGGTGGTGTTCGGCAGACGGTGTGCCATGGAGTTGGGATTGGCGAGCATATCCCGGAGTTTGGCTTTTTATACTACTCCTACTGACACCCTATTTAAGGGAATGGGATAGATCAGCTGTTGCTGACGTAAAACGAAGAGCGATCGGTATTAGTGGAGTATTGTTGGTTTGGATTGCGCTAGACTGGCCTGTAGGTGCGCTCGGCGGAGGATACCTAGCGGGCGTGCACATGGTTCAATACCTGTTGCTTTCGTTATTCGCGCCAGCACTTCTTGTTGCGGGGTTACCAGATGCATTTGAGAAGGCGATCGCGCGACGAGCTACGTTGTCGCGCGTGCTTGGTTTTCTAACACATCCTGTTCGCAGCACGCTTTTATTCGTAGTTGTCTTTCTTGCGACACACGCAGTACCAGTTACTGATGCACTAATGCAAAGTCAGTCAGGGTCGTTTGTCCTCGACTTTGCATGGCTTGTGTCAGCGATTCTATTTTGGTGGCCTCTTACAGGGAGACCTCCGGGGCGGGATTCGCTACCTCCTATAGGGCGAATTATGAGTCTCATTGGAGGTGCAATACCTCACACACCTATAGCAATGTGGCTTATCCTCTCTTCGCATCCAGTGTACGCGACATTTGAACTCGCTCCTAGAGTTCACAACATAGATGCTCGCATGGATCAGCAGATTGCAGGAGGACTTATGCTTTTAATTGGAGGGACATTCGTTTTTGCAATGCTAACAGCGATATTTTTTAAAGGGCAGAGTGCGAATGCTGAATCTGCGGTTAACCATACTACATAGCTAACAGGAAAACAGAGATATGACCGATACATCGGAACAGCTTTCGGGAGTTGGACTTTCTCTTTCATTAACAGTGAAAGATCTCGAAGTAAGTAAGCGTTGGTATGTTGACGCCTTCGGGTTTACATCAGCCAACGGAATGGAACGAGATGGCGTGCTTCGCAGCATTATGCTCACCGCCGGCGTAGTACGTGTCATTCTTAACGTGGACGACGGTGCTAAAGGATGGGGACGTAATAAGGGTGTTGGCTTAGCACTCAACTTTGTTACCGATAAAGATGTTGATACTATTGCGTCACGTCTTAAGACACATGGTATTTCGCTCGTTAGCGAACCCGCAGATAAGCCATGGGGAGCGAGAATGTTTCAGGTAACTGATCCTGATGGTTTCCTTTGGACCGTATCAAGATTCAACAAATCTTGATATAAGTTTTCGCGGTAAGCTTTTAAAAAGAAGACGGTCGCTAACTAGCGGCCGTCTTCTTTTTGTTCACTGCGAACCGCCAACTACTACATAACTGAAGCTTGCAGGTCGCTGAGCGCCTTCTTAAGCATATCTACCTTGTTTGGATCACAGCTACGGTCGCGATCGAGTTCCGATACGAGCTTAGTGAGAGCTGCGTTGCGTGTAGCGCCAGATGCTTTCTCTGCGCCATCGATTTGGCCACGAATCGATGCAATGCGAGATGCAGAAACGCATCCTTTGCGCTCTAGCTGATCGGTAAAAGCTTTTGCGAGCGAAAAGCTGGGCGGCCATTCGATTTTTGGTTGTCCCTGTGCGTTGAGATAGTCCCACTTAACCGTTTTGGCAGCATCGATTTCGTTTTGAGTGAGGAACTCACTTGGTAACAGCTCAACGATATCAAGTCCGCGTGCGATCTCGGAGCTGATCATCTGGCCATTGTACCAGTAAACAGACCACGAACCGCCGCTCACCATACGTGTTGAGTCGATTGGACCACGATCGAAGGACGCAATCTCGATGGGATTCTTCGCGTCTGTCCAATCGAAAACTGAAATGCCACCTTGGTACCAAGCCTGCACCATCACGTCGCGGCCAGGGATTGGAATTAGTGACCCGTTGTGCGCAACACAGTTTTCAAACTCTGTCTGGTAGGCAGGAAGTTTGTAATAGCTCTGGAACTTCAGCTTGCGGTTTTCAATGGTGAAAATGGCGTTCGCACCCCACTCCATGTTATCGCCTTCTCTGCACTTTGGTCCGCCGCCACCACCCCACTCATCGGAGAAGAGAATCTTCGTTCCATCGTTGTTGAACGTAGCCGAGTGCCAATACGCAAAGTTCGAATCCGCTACTGCGTCGAGTCGGTACGGGTTTACAGGATCAGAGATATCGAGTAGCAAGCCATGTCCTTCACAAGCTCCACCCGCGAGCCCTAACGCAGGATACACTGTGATGTCGTGACACTGTGAGCGATCTGAAACCGGTCGGTCGGTGGAATTGTCGTTCGCCGTAACCGCAAACATGCGATTCACAACTGTTTGAATGTTCGATCGCAAAGCGTTCGAATCAGCGGCGGTCGGGGTTCCACTGGCTCCTCTCGCGCGAACAATGCTGTCAAGCAACGGACCAGTGATACCGCGAGGCACGATCATCTGTGCGCCAGATTGCGGGTTACGTGCAATCATGAGCCCCGATGATTGCGCGGCTGCGATATCGGCTTCTGATAAACCGTGACGTGGTGGCTCTTTCAGCCCCGCAAAAATATTGGCACGTCCAACAACTGCAGATGCAGCCGGGTTAGCGAGCGGAACCTTAATGATCTCAATTCGTAACCTTGATGAGCTCGGATCCGCCGAGGCAAGATCGCCCGCACATCCATCGAGTTCACCTGCAGGTCGAATACCTGCTGAGCCAGAGACGTAGATGTAAAGGTTGTCGCGATCTTTCGGATCTTCGAGAACGGTGTGCGTGTGCGATCCGCGGCATGTCTGAACATTTGCGACAAGCTTTGGATTACGAACGTCTGTAATATCGAAGATACGTACGCCACGCATACGTTCTTTACTTACTGTTTCACGTACGCCTCCGGGCGCGCAATCAACACGACCGTTATTTGCCTCGGCTGACATGAACATCAAGTTGCGATATACAGACACGTCGTTCTGTGAAGCCGGGCAGGTGTACGCTGTTACAAGTTCAGGCTTTGATGGGTTTGATACATCCCAGATTACCGGACCGTTGTAGTTGCCCTGGATTACGTAGTTCCCAATAAACGCGAGATCTGAATTGGTGATAGAAGCGAAGCCTGGCGGTGACACAGCTCGAGCAAGAACGCGGGCGTTAGAAACTGCTTCCTCAGCGTCATGAAGACCTGCCTTAAGACCGACACGCGGATCGGTCGCAGGATTGGGTGCTTTTGGTGCTGCTGATCGTGCAGCGCAGCCACTTGCGATCGCAGTAATAGATAGCATCGCCGCGCCGTACATTACGGTTCGCGTGACGCGCGAGAGGTGAAGCGGGAAAGACATCGTTCAGGCTCCTGTTGAGAAACTGCGTCGGGTTACTAACGAGGGGAGGGGGAGGGGAGATCGAGAGGTAGGGATACTGCTGAAAATAGTTCGTCGGTACTACTTAACTGCACCGCCAAGCATGAAACTCACGCTGGTGGCGCAGGCGGCATAAAACCACGTTCAATCATCATCGAAATCATACGTCTAATTTCGGTGGATTGGTCTACTTCTACGTCGTTTGCAAACTTGAATATCGTTTCATCCTGTCCTGCTCCGTGAGACTCAAACAACTTCTTAACCATGATTACAGCACCACGGTGGTGTTGGATCATAAAGGTTAGGAAAAGGCGGTCAAAATCTTTACTGCGCGCGGTGTTCAACTGATTGAGCTCCGCCTCAGTGAGCATACCGGGCATACTAGCGTCACCATGTCCACTATGACCACCGTGTCCGCCATGTCCAGCCATATCATGTCCGCCCGCCGCGGGATGAATCGCTCCTGTAGAATCAACATGTGGCGGCGTTTGATTGCGATCGCTTAGCCAGCTTTGCATAAGCGTAATTTCGTCTCGCTGGGCATTAATAATGCGCGCGGCAAGACGTTGTATTTCAGCATCAGCTCCATGAGAAGAAGCCCATCTTGAAATTGTTACCGCTTGAGCATGGTGATGAATCATACCATTCATAAACTCAATATCTGCAACTGTATACGGGTAACGAATGCTGTCAGCGCGCGCGCGCGCGATCGCACCTTCGCGTCCCATGACAAACTCAGGAGCTGCACTGCTTTTCGCGGCACAACCCGCAGATGCGGTTAGGCAGACGGCCAAAAGCCAAGATGAACGCGGTGTCATGTCGCTTGCGGAATGAAGAAACGCAGGGTGAGGAGGCGAGACACCGAAATATATCTTGCAGTTGGCCCCGCAGTTAATAGGGATTACTCCCCTATCTTTGGTGTACGACGCTGCTCACTATATCTATACAACCTTCTACGGAGTATACATGAATATCGCGGAAGTCCTAAGCCAGCTTGGCGGCACACAATCCATTTCTCGCGAGCTTGGAGTGACTGAATCGCAAGCGAGTGCAGGCGTGGCAGCGCTACTGCCTGCAATACTTGGAGGATTCAGTAAGCAGGCTGGAGGTAAGGGCATTGATGGGCTCTCAGGTGTACTTGCCAGCCTAGGCGGGAGTGGATTGCTGGATGATGTGGTTGGTGCACAGCCCACAAGTGTGGATAAAGGAAACAACGTTCTTGGTCAGATATTCGGATCTAAGGATGTAAGCCGAGCCGTTGCACAGGATGCATCCACAAAAACAGGAATAGATCCAGCGGTTCTGAAAAAGATGTTGCCGATAGTAGCCATGCTTGCCGCTGGCTATATGGCAAAGCAAAAATCTTCAGGTGGTGGCCAGGCTGCTCAAAGCGCTGGTGGCGGACTGCTTGGTGGTTTACTAGGCGGCTTAATGGGAGGTAAGTCGGCGGGACCCGGTGGGCTTGCATCTATGTTGGACATGGATGGGAACGGAAATCCGCTTGACGATATTTTGCGTATCGTAGGCAAGAAGTAGTAGCGAGTCGCATACGTAAAAGAAACGACCTCGGCGTTACCCCGCCGAGGTCGTTTCTTTTATCGTAGAATAACTGAGTAAACTTTTTTCTTTCTTGCGCGATTGCAATCTTTGCAACAGCGATCACGCAAAGGAGAAATGCCGCAACTACCTAACTGTTAGGACAGGTGGTGGGTTGTCCTTCAAGTTTGTGGATATGGCCTTAGCGCGTTGGTTGGGAATCTTTGTTACTAGTAAGCTGCGTAGGCTAGTAACACTGCTCGGAACCGATCCGCCAAACTCAAAGGCGCCGATATCGCAAATGCCAACTCTGCTTGCGCCGCGTTGATCTCGAGACAAGCAAGTTCCAGCATCACCTGCATTAATTGCAGCGCTTCCCTCTAGCAGTGCATGGGTAAACGTAGGGCCACCGTTGTTTGCAAGCGTTGGGCTTACTCCTGCTGGAGTATTGTTTTTGTCGGAAGGTAGAGAAAACGGTGCGCAGTTGTTATCGCTGAGGTTGTAACCTTGGGAGATAAGCACTCCGCTTCCACTTGTTGCGCAGTTGTTGAGACTTCCGGACAGCAGATTTCCAGATAGCAGGCTGCCTTTGATTTGAACGTTAGCTGTTACGGTTGAGGAAATGCCTGCACCGGCAACAGAGGCCCTATTACCGACAAACGTACTACCATTGCTTGTAGTAAAGCCGGAGGTAACTGAGACACCGCCACCGGTACCACCGCTGTTACCCGAAACGGTCGATGAAAGAAGTATTACTCTAGAGTTACCTGCAGCGAGCAACCCACCGCCGTTCTGGTTATTCTCTGCCGTATTGTCCGAAATGGTAGAGAACATAATGTTTGCCATTGATTGGCCAACGGTAATTCCGCCGCCTCCATT
Source organism: uncultured Gemmatimonadaceae bacterium (assembly GCA_964474535.1). Taxonomy (GTDB): domain Bacteria; phylum Gemmatimonadota; class Gemmatimonadetes; order Gemmatimonadales; family Gemmatimonadaceae; genus Gemmatimonas. The sequence continues at coordinate 147,589 of CAYYSP010000005.1, read as the reverse complement.
GTTTACCGAACGATTCCCAGAAATGGTAACCTCGCGAAGTTCAGCAGAGCCGCCGCCGACCAGTTGTATGCCACCGCCCTGAACTGTCGCACTGTTGTTAACGACTCGTACGTTACCCATAAACAACGGCTCCGCTGATGCGAATGCAACGCCACCACCTGAACCGTTTGTTGCACTGTTATTGCTAATCTCCGAGCCCACTAACGACAAACTGCCTCCCGCATATACTCCGATTCCGCCAGAGGAATTCGCGCTATTCTCGCGAATAGTGAGGTTTTGCGCTGTCATTGCGCTCTTCTCAACGAGCGCAATGGCTCCTCCTTGGCTTGAGGAATTTCCAGTGAAGGTAGAGTTCTGCAAAATGGCGCTCGCGGCCCACACCGCGATAGCTCCTCCGTAGCCGTTTCCGGAGTTACCCTCAAAGGTGCTGTTGTTAACATTGAGGCTGTTGGTGTCAATGGAGAGTATCGCTCCGCCTGCCCAAGCCCCGGATACTTTGTTGTTGCGGAAAGTGGCGTCTTTAATAGTTAGCTTACCGCCGCTCGCGTAAATGCCAGCTCCAGAACCGGAGGTAGTTGTGTTACCAACAAACTCGCCGCCGTTAATGGTTACCTCTGAATTGCCGCTTGCATAGAGACCACCACCAGGATAACCCGAGCCGGTAACGCCGTTGTCGGTAAAGGTGCTGTTGTTTAGTGTAAGTTTAACGTTGTCAGTAACACCAACAGCTCCGCCTGAATTGGCGCCACTGTTGTTGCTAAAAGTGCTGCCGGAAATAGTGCTGTTTACCGTATTCATCATGTGAATACCACCGCTGCTACTAGCGTTATTGCCAGTAATCGTTGCGTTAGTGATGTTGGCAACAGTGGTGCCCCACATGAACACGGCACCTCCGCGATTGGTTGCCTTATTACCACTAATCGTACCACCGTTTACAGTTAGCTGGGCAACGTTACCGGCAGAGAATGCTCCAGCTTCGGACCCTTCGTTATTAGTGAAAGTGGAGTTCGTAAGCGTTACCGTCGCGCCCTCCAAGAAGCGTGCTCCGCCGCCTTCCTGCGTTGAAACATTCTTGTCGAAAGAAACTTGAGTCAGGTTTACAACCGTTGTAGCTCCTTCAGCAAGCATTCCAGCTCCCCCACCAGCACCGTCTGTGGTGTTGCCACTAATCTCTACACCGGACATAGTAACGCTGGAGCCCAGCACTCTAATACCACCACCCCATCCGTTTACAACTTCGTTGTTGGATATGCGGCCACCGGTCATTGTTAGCTGCGAACCGCTAACTAACGATATGCCACCACCCGGCCTTGTAGTTCCTTGAACCTTATTCCCTACAATGTCCACGTTCTCTAGCGTGGCCTTCGACGCATCAACGCTAAGAGCACCGCCTTCACCGTTGTTTGTTTGATTGTCAACAAGACGTAGGTTGCGGAGCGCTACCTCGGAGTTTTGCGCGATTCGAATTGCACCACCATTGCTGTTAACCGAGAAACCGTTGCGTAGCGTCATCCCGGCAACTGTACCTGCTGCACCAACGAAATTGAATATTCTTCTCGGATTCGCCTGAGATGCGCCCGCGCTAATCGTGAGCAAATCAGCACCTGGGCCGACTATATGAACCGGAGACGTGATGTCAGGGAGTACCGCAGATAGTGTAAACGAGCCACCATCGTTGAGTCTTTGAGCTGGCATTCCAAACACGGACGAAGCCGCAGCTGGACCGGTTATAAGAATCGTATCAACATCGGGCTGTAAATTTGCCGCGACTATTGCTTCGCGTAGCGAGCAGTGTGTGTAGCTGCAGGTGCCGTCGTTTGTATCATCTAACGCGCCAACGCGAATGTCGCGACGAACTGTAAGTGTTGTAGATGCGCTGCGCGTTGCATCAAGAGCACTCGTTGCTTTAACTGTGCAAGGACCAGCATTAAGCGGTGCCGTCCAAGTAACTGTGAGTCCCGTTCCTGCAATGTTGCCGCAAGTTGCTTCCCACTGTAGGCTGTTATCTGCTGCGCCAGTGACAGTAGCGACAATAGATACAGGCTGACCGCGGAATACAGTCGCAGAAGTGGTCGAAACAGCTACGTTCACTGCGGCTACAGTAACTGTAGCATTCGCAGATTTAGTAGGGTCAGCAACGCTAGTTGCTGTAACTGTAACGTTGCCCGCCGAAGATGGAGCTGTAAGAGTTGCTGATGTGCCGTTCGCAACAATAGTTCCACCGTTAGTTGTCCACGTTACTCCTGTGTTCTGACTATTAGAAACAGTAGCGTTAAAAACTTGCGTTCCACCTGCATCAATCGATGCAGTGGTGGGCGATATGGAGATGCTTACAGCAGGAGTAATAGTTACGGTTGCCGATGCGCTTTTGGATGGATCTGCAACACTTGTCGCGGTTACCGTGTATGGTCCACCACTTGAAGGGGCTGTGAAAGTGCGTGTATTTCCACTGCCAGATAATGATCCTCCTGAAGAGGTCCATGTTACATCAGATGTCGATCCGTTGGTTACAGTCGCTGTAAAGCTTTGTGTACCACCGCCTTGCAGGGTTGCGGTTGTTGGCGATATGGATATCGCAACTGTTGCTGCTGGTGGATCTGTTGGGCCGTCACCACCGCTACAAGCAGAGAAAAGTAAACCGGCGGTAAGACACGAAAGAACGGAACCTCTGAGATACAGCTTCATGAATAACCTCGTCAAAGTTGATATGGTACAAAAATTACGCGCTGTACGCTCGTTGGCGAGCTCAAACAGAGCATATAATTCAGTTATGATACCAACTAACAAAGCCGTGATAGGCGCACTGTTGCTTTTTGCCACGACTCTTCAGGCACAACCACCGGGCGGACGCAGCGGCGGAGCCGGCGTTGAAATCAAGGCGGGGGAAGCTTGTCCGCCGGGCATGACGGAAGTTCGTCCGCTGCGCTGCCAAGCACCGCAGCTACCTGTGCCGGGAATGCTTGACTACAGGCCCAAGTCCACTCTGGTGGCACCAGAAAAACTGGTTCCTAAAGCCAAGTACCCTGTGGTCGATTTCCATGGTCACCCTTCAGCTCTGTTGGGCACTGCTGCCGGCCTAGAGAGTTTGGGAGCTTCAATGGACAGTCTTAACGTGCGGCTCATGATCGCCGCCGACAATATGTCCGGCGAAAGGCTCAGATCTGTCATGACGCTGGTGAAAGCGTCTCCTTCTATGAAGGACAGAGTTCGCGTCCTCGCTGGTATCAACTTTAACGATGTCGGCCCGGGCTGGGCGGCTAAGGCTATTGCGCAACTCGAAGCGGATGTGGCTGCCGGTGCAGTTGGAATAGGCGAGATTAGTAAAAGCCTCGGCCTTTCCATACGAAAGAGGGACGGTAGCCGACTTCAAATCGACGACCCAGAACTAGATCCTATTTGGCAGGCTGCCGCGCGCCTAAAACTTCCTGTCTTTATTCACACGGCAGACCCTTCGGAGTTTTTTAAGGAGCCAAATCTTAACAACGAAAGATGGCTGGAGCTGGCACTTTTCCCTGGTAGACGATATCCGCAAGATCGCTTCCCGTCGTTTGAACAGCTCGCTACCGAGCGTGACAACCTATTTCGACGGAATCGCGCGACCACGTTCGTTACAGCGCATTTAGGTTGGCACGCAAACGATTTAGCGCGATTGGGGAAACTGTTTGATGAACTGCCAAACGTATATTCCGAAGTTGGCGCGGTTCTTTACGACATTGGCAGACAACCTCGTGGAGCGCACGACTTTTTCGTTAAATACCAAGATCGCATACTCTTTGGTAAGGATTCATTTCAGCCGCGTGAGTATCCCTATTATTGGCGAGTCTTCGAAACGCGAGACGACTATTTCGACTACTACCGCGATTACCACGCCTTCTGGAAACTTTACGGCATCGATTTACCAGATGCTGTCCTGAAAAAAGTGTACTATCAGAACGCGTTGCGTATTATGCCGGCTGTTTCAACTGAAGGTTGGCCAAAGTAGTAACCTATGATTGTTCATAGGTTACTACTTTGCTGTTACTCGTTTGCTAGTTTGACCAAGTTGTAAAAGCATCCGCCTTCACCGGCTCACGCGCAGCCGGTGTTTCGGCGGGGTAACCAAGATTGACTACCGCTACAACGCGCTCGTTGTCTGGAACGCCAATTGCTATTCTAGCAGCTGGATCGTTCATGACCGCGCCTGTTTTAATGTGTGTGCCGAGTCCGTTTTCAACGGCGACAAGTGCAAAGGTGTTTACTGCCATCATCACTGATGCGTAATCTTCTTCTTGTATCTCGGGGTTGTCCGACTGCGTCATTGCAAACGCAACCATGCAAGGTATTGCGCGGTGATCTGCCGAGGTGCGTTCACGCATTGCGTTTGCCGCCGCTTCATCAGCCGCCTTTTTCGCTTTACGATTGCCAAGTGCCAATCCGTATGCGGCGCGAGCTTCAGCACCCATGACGTAAAAGCGCCATGGTCGAGTTATGCGATGGTTTGGGACAAGGATAGCGGAAGCTAGCAAAGATTCGACCGTTTCACGTGATGGTTCGCGGCTTTCATATACGCGTATTGTACGGCGCTTTTCTACTGCGTCGGCAACGTTCATAAACGATCTGGAAACTGGATAAAGGGAAAGCGATTCAGGCACGACATTTCTGTCGTGCCTGAAAGAGTTACTTCTGTTACTTATGTCGGAAAGTGATTCGGCCGCGGCTTAGGTCGTATGGCGACACTTCTACCGTTACCCGATCACCGGCTAGTATTCGGATGCGATGCTTGCGCATTTTGCCCGCCATTGTTGCCAGTAGCGAGTGACCATTTTCGAGGCCAACACGGAACATGGCGCTAGGCAGGACATCCGACACCACGCCTTCGAACTCGATTGCGTCGTCTTTCATGTGGTGTCTCCTGATGCCGGGAATTAAGCGATGAGCTTAGTACAACATCCGGCGCTGTAAGTGCCACGTTCTGTGGCGGCGGCGATGGAACAAGAAACGGGCCTACTTAATATGGCAGGCCCGCTGACTCGGAACTTCCAAAGAACCCACTACGGGTTCACCATCGCTTCTCTAATGATTAGTGGCAACGGTGGGAAAGCGCAACGTACGGAAGCACTTAGGGCGCTAGTTACGGGGTGAACTCGGTCCAGCCAGTTCTACCATCGTGCAGGGTAACGCTAACCCTGTACTCCACTCCGGCCGTTAACACGCGCTCTTCGGTTGAGCTTGGCAACACCCCGCCCGCTGGGATGGTGCCGTGAACTACCGGTGAGGTGAGGGCCGTCGTAAGCGGTGCGGGGCCAACCAATCCCCATACAATCACCGTCGGGTCTGAAGTACGCATAACGCTCAAGCTATGAGCGGAACCGCCGGGCCATGTGTAGGTGGGGCGGGTGCCATTCGTAACTGTAACTTCGAAGGACTTTCCACCCTGATTTCCGTCAGGGCTTGTAGAGTCCTTGCAGCCCAAGAAAAGAGCGGCGGCAAGAATAAGGGTGCCGAATCGGCGCATGCTAACTTCCTCGCAGGCAGGGTTAAGGTGTAATTCAGAGGCTGCACCGACGCAGGCTTTGATACACGCTGGAATCTCGCATGAGTATCGGTCAATAAACAGGCGGCTTAACGTTCAGCCCCAACTTTGTGCGCCAACCCAAGAGTACTGACGCACGCTTCGTAAGGACATGACAGAACTTTCGCACTACGAACAGCTAGGAGGCGAGGAAGGGATTCGTCGTCTCGTCGATCATTTCTACGACCTCATGGACAGTGCCCCAGAGGCCGCTCGGGTTAGAGCATTGCATGCCTCAAGCCTAAAGCAGAGCCGCGTAAAGCTCTTCGAGTTTATGTCCGGCTGGACCGGAGGCCCTCAGCTGTACGTACAGCGAGTAGGACACCCGCGGCTAAGAATGCGGCACTTTCCATTCGTCATTACATCGGTTGAACGAGACGAATGGCTATGGTGCATGGACAAGGCACTGGATGCTCACGAAACGACAGCTGAGGTGCGTGAGTTCATTCGCCAAAGGTTGTATGCGCTCGCAGATCATATGATCAACTCACCGCAGGGTTAACTCGTATGACCCTTCATTCAGGTTGCCTGAAGCCATTGAGACAAGCAGCTTAAGTAATGCCACCAAAACAGCCATCATACGATCAGGGTAAATGGGCGGAAGTATTCGCTCCCAGACGCAAAGGAGAGCGGCGTTACTGGCTCGTTAAATCAGAGCCTGAAACGTTTAGCTTTGACGACCTCTGGAACTCTACGTCCAGAACAACCCATTGGGATGGCGTGCGCAATACTACCGCTAGAAACTTTCTGCGCGATGGGATGAAAAAGGGAGACCGAGTTTTCTTCTACCATTCTATGGCCGAACCTCCAGCGGTAGTTGGAGTATGCGAGGTAGTTAAGGAGGGATACGCAGATCATACGGCATTCGACCACTCCTCCGACTATTACGACGCTAAGAGCAAGCCTGACGCGCCTTTATGGTTTATGGTGGATATCAAGGCGCTTAAAGCTTTGCGAAGCCCTGTTTCGCTTAGTTCCATTAAACAGAACCCCGCTCTTTCAGAGATGGCACTAGTGCGTATAAGTAGGCTATCAGTTTCGCCGGTAACGGCAGAAGAGTGGGAAACCATTTTGGAGATGGGTAAATGAAGCGCTCACTCGCTACGCTTGCTGCGCTGTCGTGCGCAACAGTAAGTCTCGTTCAAGCTCAGGGTTCAATAGCGGAATGGCCACCTCATTCTCGTGAGCGTCCCGTGCCGCATGTCGTGACGCCGACATCGCTGGTTACAACGCCTCCACCCCCTGACGCTGTTGTGTTGTTCGATGGTACATCACTGGCGCAGTGGCACAGCAATTCGCGTGCAGCGCGATGGCGCATTGTTGACGGAGCATTTGAGGTTGTGCCGGGAACTGGAGAGTTGGCTACTCGCAATTCATTCGGTGATGTCCAACTTCACATAGAATGGATGGCGCCATCTCCAGCACGCGGTAATGATCAGGATCGCGGAAATAGCGGCGTGTTCTTCATGGGACAGTACGAAGTTCAAATACTCGATTCATGGCAAAACAAAACTTATGCAGACGGACAGGCTGGGTCGTTGTATGGGCAGTATCCTCCCTTGGTTAACGCGTCGCGACAACCAGGCGAGTGGCAAAGCTATGACATCGTTTTTAGACGGCCGCGTTTTGATAAAGAGGGGAAGGTAGTATCGCCAGCACGATTCACCGTGTTCCACAACGGAGTACTCGTTCAGGATAATTCAATTCTATCTGGACCAACGGCTCACACTACTCGTCCTCCATACGAGCCACATGCCGACAGGTTGCCAATTACGCTCCAAGACCACGGGCATCCAGTGCGTTTTAGAAACGTATGGTTGCGTGATCTTGAAGCGAGATAGTAAGGCGAAGCAAAAAACTAGAGCTGCTTAACCTCTGACACGAGTCTGGTAAGCGAGTTCTTTGCGTCGCCGAACAGCATTTGTGTCTTGTCGTTGCAAAAGAGATCGTTCTCGATCCCTGCAAAGCCGGCGTTCATACCACGCTTTAACACGATAATTCGTCGCGCACGGTCTGCGTCCAGAATAGGCATGCCGTAAATAGGGCTTGAAGTATCAGTGCGTGCAGCTGGGTTAACGACGTCGTTTGCACCGATTACTAATGCGATATCAGTACGCTCGAACTCGCTGTTAATGTCGTCCATATCAAACAGTTTGTCGTATGGGATGTTTGATTCGGCGAGCAACACGTTCATGTGTCCAGGCATTCGTCCTGCAACCGGATGAATAGCGTACTTTACCGAGCCGCCCTTCTTCTCTATTAGATCGGCCAGTTCCCGTACCTGATGTTGCGCCTGAGCTACAGCAAGTCCGTATCCCGGAATGACAATAACGGACTGAGCGTAAGCGAGTTGTACCGCTGCATCTTCGACCGATATTGGATTAACTGTCGCTGTGGCAGACGAGCCGCTAGCAGTAGACTGCTTGACCGAGCCAAACGCTCCAAACATGACGTTTGCGAGCGAACGATTCATAGCTCTACACATGATTTGCGTGAGTATGAACCCAGACGAACCGATAATTGCGCCTGCAACGATAAGCACATCGTTGTTAATAACGAATCCAGTCATTGCTGCCGCTATGCCAGAACAAGAGTTAAGCAAGGCAACAACCACCGGCATGTCTGCACCACCTATTGGTAGCACAATGACTATGCCGAGCAGCATGGATAAGCCAACTAGCGTGAGAAAGACTTCGCGCGGTGCCGCTGTGTTTATTGCAAGCCAGACTACAAGTGCTGCTGTTGCAACAAACAGAGTACCGTTAAACAACCGTTGTCCCGCAAATGTTACAGCACGCCCAGATATGAACTCCTGAAGCTTTCCAACTGCAACAAGACTGCCAGTAAATGTTACTGCGCCAGTTACTATTCCCAGTTGAGTCGTAAGAGAAATGCCAGTTGTCATGTGAGAGCCGCCGTTGCCAGCGTTAAGAAACTCTACTATGGCCACAAGCATTGATGCTCCGCCTCCTATCCCATTTAACAGTGCGACCATTTGCGGCATTGACGTCATTTGAACAGTGCGGGCCATGTAAAAGCCGACAGCGCTTCCTATAGCCATCCCCGCCACAATTGTGGTGTACGAAATAATGCCACGCTCAAACAGCGTTACGAGAATTGCGAGCAACATTCCAACTGCCGATATCTGATTGCCCCTGCGAGCGGTATCAGGATGCTGTAGTTGTCTAAGACCGATGACGAATAAAACAGCGGCAGCTAGATAGAGAAGCCTGACAAGATATGGAGGAATCACTTTTCGTCTCCCGGAGCTTTCTTAAACATTCGAAGCATTCGGTCGGTTACCATGTAGCCACCAACGACGTTCATCATCGCAAAGACAACTGCGATAAAACCCAGAATGTCTGACAACCACCCGTAGCCAGCACCTGAAATGAGCATTGCGCCGACAACGATAATCCCCGCGATGGCGTTAGTGCCCGACATAAGCGGAGTGTGCAAAGTTGGCGGTACGCGCCCAATGAGGGAGGCACCAAGGTAGGTCGCAAGTACGAATATGATGATCCCGCTCACCAGGGCGTCGCTCATACAGAACCTCGGGTACAAGGTAGGGGAGCAGCGCGATATAACGCTGAATCGATACAATCACATTGACATTAGCCTACGTACACAAATACCGGGAGGAATACGCTGATTTTTTCGCTGTCTATCCTCCCTTTATGTTAGCTATACCATTCCACCTCGCGCATTAACCTCAGCCAGCCGCGTTTATCTGATTCCAAAACCAACTCTAAGGTTAGCAGCTGGCTAAATGTGTACGCTGCACCGTTCGCTTTCATTTGATCGAGCATGGGCAAGACTCCGGCGAGCATATGCCTTCGCGCCGCAGAACGTGTAACATTGCGAACCGATTCTCTGGCAGATCGCCATGCGCGAATCCCTAGCCAAACAACGGGCAATGCCACCGACAAGCCTACAAGAACGATACTGACTTGCTCCCAAAGACGCGTGCCATCACCGAACAGATTCGGAACTCGCTGCAACGCTTGCTCAATGAAAACGTGTCCTCCAACCAAAAGAATGCTAACAAAGAAAAACCACGGTAGCATTCTGGGCTGATCAAGAAACGAAGTAGTTCGCGAGGCCGCTGCAGTGAAGTGACGGAGCTGCGTTTCGATACGTGTCCTACGCCAATACACCAGAAAGCTATCGAGCTGCTCAGGAGATATAGCTGCGCATTGTTCACCTATTGGAAGAACCGGTAGTTGATCGCGTTCCGATTCTTGAGCCAAAGTGCGTTGCGTGACTTTAATAATGGAGTCACGTTGTTCGATTAGATCGCTCTTCCACGCTTCTCGATGCGCTGAACTTCCCCAAATGCGCGGGTCTAACAGCATACGGTACTTAAGTAGTCGCAACTGCTCAGCCTTGAAGCGATCGAGCAACCAATTCTCAAGTTGGGCAAGTCTAATACCTGCCAGTACTCCGATTGCCGTGAGCACTATTAGTAGAGCCCCAAACTTCTCTGCGAGGTGCGCCGCGGTGTGCATATCGAGCGCGACAAACATTAGTTGAGCTGCTCCGCCGAGTATCGCCAAAGCACCACCCCACGCAATAACGAATATTACGAATCGATATCTGCGTTGCGAACTGGTAGCTAGCTGATCGTGCTCGTCGTAACGAGAGAGTAGCGCTTCCTCAATTATTAAAAGTGCTTCGCGGAGAGGCGACGCAGCTGTCGGTAAATCCTGAACGGCATCATTGTCGTGCATGTCATCTTCCAGCTGAATCTGCGAGGATTCGGTGCCGGCAGTAACAAGCACTTCGGTGCCCGTGTTAGGAGAATGTGTCATCGCGTCAATTCTGCACCCAGACGCTGAGTAGTGCTAGACCTTTAGCGTGCAGGTGTTGTCTCCGGCCAACCCACGGGCTTCCCGGCGTTTTGTGCCTCAAGCCATGTCTTAAGGGGTGCGAAATACTCCATGAGCGCGGACGCGTCCATGGCACGTTCTCCAGTTGCCGCTTCAAGCGTTTGCTGCCACGGTTGGCTTTGTCCAGCTTCTAGCAGCTTGGCTAAACGTGCGCCGGCTTCCTTGCTGTTATAAAACGAGCAGCGATGCAGCGGTCCGGTGTGTCCTGCGTCGCGGCACATGCTTTTGTAAAGTTGGAACTGCAATATGCGAGCGAGGAAGTAGCGAGTATACGGAACGTTAGCTGGCACGTGATACTTGGCGCCGGGATCAAAATCGGCCTCTGAGCGCTGCACTGGGGGGGCAATACCCTGATACCGCGCGCGCATCTCCCACCATGCGCTGTTGTACTGATCTTTGCTTATCTCACCGCTAAACACTTTCCAGCGCCATTGATCGATAAGAAGTCCAAACGGAAGGAACGCAATTCTGTCGAGTGCTTGTCTAAGAAGCAGTGCGGTATCTGCAGAAGCGGGTGGCTCTCGGTCAAGCAAACCGGCTTCCACCAAATAAGCCGGCGTAATTGAGAGAGCTATAGCATCGCCGATGGCTTCGTGGAAACCGTCGTGCGCGCCGTTCTGAAAGTAAAGCGATTGCTGGTTATAAGCTCTCTGATAAAAGTTATGACCGAGCTCATGGTGTACGGTAATAAAGTCTTCGCCTGTAACTTCCGTGCACATTTTTATGCGCAGATCGTCAACCGAATTAATGTTCCATGCACTTGCGTGACATACAACATCTCTGTCGCGCGGTTTGACGATCATGGAGCGTTGCCAAAATGTCGGTGGAAGTGAATCGAACCCTAGCGATGTGAAGAAGCGTTCTGCTGTCCGCACCATTGCGACCTGATCCATTTTCTTCGCTTTCAAGAGCGCTGTAAGATCGTAGGTCTCTGTTGTACGAGAAGTCGCCACAACCGGATATATGTTTCCCCATTCCTGTGCCCACATGTTGCCTAATAGGTGCGCTGGTATGAGACCGTTTGCTGCTACAACTGAGTCTCCGTACTGTTCGTTGAGCTTAGTGCGCACGTATGCATGAAGAGCGCGATACAGCGGCTCAACTTGTTTCCACAAGCGTTCAACATCATCGGAAAATGCTTCTGGCGTCATGTCGTAGCCACTGCGCCACATGGTACCTACATTAGCAAATCCTAGGGCTGTCGAGCCTTCGTTCGATAGTTCTACTAAACGTGAATAGCGCTCGCGCATGGGCGGAGCTATGCGATGCCACCCAACCCACGCATCACGCAGCACATTGGGGTCTCTGCTCTGAGCCATCGCTGTCGATAGCTCGCCAATTTGGTAGCACGTTGTGTCGCCACCGACGGCATTTGAGCCGAGCTGTCCCGGTCGGCAGTAAGCCCCTCGGCCGTAATCAGCCTCAAGCCCAACCGCGATCTCTGTTAATTCGCGCGCTTTTGCTGGGTCGTCAGGTGGAGGCGCGACGAGCCCAAGGCGTAGCAAGTCCATCTTGCGTCTTTCGACGGGAGGAAGCGCTGTTCTGCTAAAACGTTGCGTACCCATCGCAAACTGCTGAACTGCAATGTTAAGCTGCTCCTGTGCGTTGGCATTTAGCAGCTCGGTATCACTGGTGATGTATGTTGACGCGACCCAAGCGGCAGCAGAAGATCTAGTCAACAAGTCTGCAAGAGTCTTTTCGGCAGAGTCGAGGAAGACTCGTGCCTCAGCAATCCCCGCCCTCCCTCGTGGTGCGCGGTTAGCCGTGGAGTCCGACTGGCGGGTGCAGGAGGCCACTCCCAACGTTAGAACCGTTGCGAGGGCAGAAAGAGTGGCGGGTAGGTTCACGAAAGCGCTCCGAGGGTGATGGCCAATGTTACGAAGCAGGAGGTTCGCGGGAAACCCCGAAACCACCTCACATTTTCCTGTCTTGAGATATACGATATCAGACATCCCGTCTACCACAGTTCTCGACCATGTATCGTAACAGCTCACATATCATCGTAACCTGCGTTGCCCTTATGGCAACAGCACAGGCGTCATCTGCGCAGACCGCGCCCAGTTCTCCATCAGGGACTCGGCTCTTACGTACTCCCACGGTGAGCGCAACGCATATTGCTTTTGCGTATGCCAACAATGTTTGGGTGGTGGAAAGATCTGGGGGGACCGCTCGTCGCCTCACGAGTTTCCAAGGGATAACGCGAAACCCGAAGTTTTCTCCAGACGGTCGAACGCTCGCGTTTTCCGCAGAGTATGCTGGTAACAGCGACGTTTACACTGTCCCCGTAGAAGGCGGCCAGCCCAAGCGTCTCACTTGGCATCCGGGGGCTGACATTGTTCAGGGGTGGACTCCCGACGGTAGCTCTGTCGTTTTTGCCTCTGGGAGGGCATCTGATGCTCCAAGTGCCGCGCAACGATTCTGGACGGTGGCTGCGGCAGGTGGTGGTGTCGAACAACCAATGCCCATGCCGCGAGCGTACCAAGGAAAAGTGTCGCCCGATGGAAAGCGCGTTGCTTATAGAATGGCTAGTTCTTGGGACGAGGAAAGACGCAACTATAGAGGAGGACAGAACAAACCCATCTGGATTCTTGATCTGCAGTCGTTCGCGTTAGATACAACGCCGTTCGCTGGTTCAAAGGATATGGACCCAGTATGGGTTGGGGAAAGCGTCTACTTCCTTTCGGACCGTGACGGCGTGTCGAACGTGTGGAGTTTTGACACTCGTAATAGACGTACTGAGCAGGTAACAAAGTTTACTGACTTCGATGTTAAAGCGATCGACGCGGGTGCGGGAGCCGTTGTATTTGAACAAGGTGGCTATGTTCACGAACTGAATGTCGCGACTGGCAGTTCAAAAGTGGTTCCAATAACGGCATCGGGGGACTTTCCATGGATGATGGCCCAGTGGAAAGATGTTTCCAGTCGTATCAGTAACCTCGCTATCTCCGCAACTGGAAAACGTGCCGCAGTTGAAGCGCGAGGTGAGATTTTCACGATCCCTTCTGACAAGGGCGATGTTCGCAATCTCACGAACTCATCGGGAGCAGCAGATATTCTTCCTATGTGGTCGCCTGATGGGAGGCATGTTGCTTACTTCAGCGACCGCAGTGGCGAATACAAGCTTTACATAGCTACACAAGATGGTTTAGGTACTCCCCGCGAGATTACGTGGGCAGATCCAAGCAGACCGTATTCTCCCGCGTGGTCACCTGATGGACAGAAGATTGCATTTCAAGACTCACATTTCCGTCTTTGGCTTGTCGACGTAGCGAGCGGGCGCATGAATGTCGCGGACACTGATCCGTATTTCATGATGGATCGCAGCATCGTTCCTGTATGGAGCCCCGACTCGCGGTGGGTTGCATACCCCAAACGTTTAAAGAACTTATTCCGCGCGATCTTCGTATATGAGGTTGCGACGAATCAAGTAAAACAGCTTACCGATGGGCTGGCAGACGCGACTTCGCCGGCGTGGGACGCAAACGGTCGTTACCTGTGGTTCTTTGCCTCAACAAACGTTGGGCTGAACACATCATTGCTGGACATGTCATCATACGACCGTCCTGAAACACGTTCCTTGTATGTCGCGCTTTTATCAAAGAGTGAACCATCTCCTTTCCTCCCGGAGAGTGACGAGGAGACTTTACGTACGTTGTCGACGAATGCCGGCGGTGCAGTGCGATCAGACAGTGGTTCTCGCGCGCGAACACCATCTGACAGCGCTCGCGCAGGTTCATCGGTTGCACGCCAGGTGAGAATTGACTTTGCAGACATTCAGCAACGCATTCTAGCTGTGCCAGACGTACCCAACCGCGACTATAGCCAACTCAAGTCGGGAGTTGGAGGAACGCTGTTCTATGTAGATCCGACAGGTGGCGCAATGGGTGGTGGTCGTGGTGGAGCGGCCGGAGGTGGAGGAGGAGCAGTGCTAATGCGCTATCAACTGTCGGCTCGTCGCGCTGCACCATTTGTTCAGGGAGCTGCGCAGTATGATGTGAGCGCTGACGGCCGTAAGCTACTTTATCGCACTGGAGGTGCTCAGGGTGGACTGTATCTAGTTGATGCAGATCGCGCTGTACCACAGGCGGCGACTGGTAGGCTTAGTGCATCGTTGCGCGCATACATAGATCCTAAAGAAGAGTTTCGACAAATTTTCAACGAAGGTTGGAGAAACCAACGGAATAATCTGTACGTGCAAAACGCGCATGGTTCAGACTGGCCGGCAATGAAGAAAATGTACGAGCCGCTTTTGTCACATGTTAACCACCGCGATGATCTCAACTATCTGTTGGATAACATGGGTGCTGAGCTCGCTGTAGGGCATTCATATGTGCGAGGCGGTGAGATGCCAGAAACACCGAGTTCGTCTGGTGGTTTACTAGGTGCAGATTTTCAAATTGAAAGCGGTCGTTACAAGATATCTCGTATTTATGATGCAGAGAGTTGGAACCCAGAGCTGCGAGCACCACTGGCGTCGCCTGGAGTGAACGTGCAGCGTGGCGATTTCATTATCGCAGTTAACGGCGTTGAACTGCGCGGAACTGACAACATTTATAGACTATTAGACGGGACAGCAAACCGACAGACGGTGCTAACTGTGAGCAGTACAGCGAGCTCAAATGGCGCGCGGCAAATCACCGTGATACCCATAGCTAATGAACAAGGGTTGCGCACGCGCGCGTGGGTTGAAGCAAACAGACGTAAAGTTGACTCACTGTCTGGAGGACGTCTTGCGTACGTTTACGTTCCGAACACTGGTCAACCTGGCTATACAAGTTTCAACAGGTACTACTACGCGCAGCAGGATCGCGAAGGCGTGATTGTTGACGAGCGCTACAACGGTGGCGGTTCTGCAGCAGACTATATCGTAGACATGTTAGGCAGAGACTTTGACGGATACTTCAACAATCCAGTAGGTGATCGTTATCCGTATACAAGTCCAGCCAACGGCATTTGGGGACCGAAGGTAATGATCATTAACGAGATGGCGGGTTCAGGTGGTGACCTGCTGCCGTTTATGTTCAAGCGACGCAATCTAGGGCCGTTAGTTGGAACACGCACTTGGGGCGGTCTGGTCGCAACAACTGACACGCCTCCGTTCGTGGATGGAGGGTCGATGATCGCGCCACGTTTCGGATTTTTCTCACGCGAAGGAGCATTTGCAGTTGAGAACGAAGGGGTGGCTCCAGATATAGATGTTGAGAACTACCCGCGAGATATGATAGCGGGACGAGATATGCAGCTCGAACGTGCAGTACAAGAGGCAATGCGTTTGCTTCGAGAAAGGCCGGTTGATCGCATTAAAACCGATCCAACACCGCCAACGTGGGGGCGTCGTGGACGCTAATCAAAACAGATACACTTCTACTTATCAGGACTAACATGGCCACAGGTCCCGGGCTCGGCGGAATAGTGCTGCGTGCAGTCGCAGCACTAGTTCTTGTGTTTGCTACCTACAATCCCGATGGTTTTTCCTACTACCATTGGGCAATCGAGCCAATGATAGACGGTTCAACCTCGAGTGGTGCTGCGTCACTAAAGTTTCTGGCAGGTATCGCATTACTCGCTGGGTGGGTGGTGTTTTTAACGGCAACGCGACGGTCGATAGGCTTCGCCGGCTCAATTCTAGTTTTAGCCATAGCAAGTGGCTTGGTATGGCTGCTACTTGATTTCGGTATGATGAGCGCAAGGACCACTAGAGGCATGACATACGTAGTCCTTGTTTGTACGGGACTGTTGCTCGCAGTTGGTATGAGTTGGTCGCATGTGTCGCGCAAGATCAGTGGGCAAGTAGACATGGACCAAACAGACTGAGGCGAACAGTATCGTGAAGATAACCAAGACATCAAGCATGCCTAGCGCGAGGAGCTTTATCAATGTTTTCCGAGTTGCCGGCATACTAGGCGTGGGCATGCTGACCATTACCGCGTGTAGTGGCGCAGTAAGTCAGTCGCAGGCAGTTGTCGACTCTTCTGCGGCTATGTCAGAGAAGATAGAGTTTCTCAATTCAGGTGTGGTAACGCCGCAAACCCTTCCATTTAGTGAAGGTGTTCGCGTGGGGAATTTGGTTTTCTTATCGGGGCAAGTGGGGCTTAAGCCCGGCACGCTAGAGTTGGTGCCGGGGGGAATGGTTGCAGAGGCGCGTCAAACATTGGATAACATCCGCGCCTCGCTTACTGCGCATGGTATGAGTATGACAAACGTTGTCAAATGTACCGTTATGCTCGCTGACATGAGTGAGTGGGGTGCATTTAACGAGATATACAAAGAGTATTTTTCGGAGCCTTTTCCTGCGCGTAGTGCAATAGGGGCAAACGGACTTGCCTTGGGGGCGCGAGTTGAAGTGGAATGCATAGCTGCTGTCGGTAACAGAAGCCCTGTTTAATCGGCATACTTCACTAACATATCTGATCACATCACATGTCCGTTGTGCATCTAATTTCAGGGCTGCCTTGCTCTGGGAAAACAACCTATTCCGCGAGGCTTCGCGACGAAGTAGACGGTGTGTTAATCACGTTAGATCAGTGGCTAATCACCGTACATGGTCGCTATCGCATTATTGATATAGGTCAGGACGAACACATTCGTAGAGTAGTCGCATGTAGACAGCTCATATGGCAAATGACAGAAGAGTTTTTAAGGATAGGAACAAACGTCGTTTTGGATGACGGGTTCTTTTGGCGCAAAGATCGTCTTCGCTACTTTGAAATGACTAAGGAAATCGGTTCGGCAGCTGTCGCGATGCATATTCACGCACTTTCTGCGCCGTTAGAAGTTCTTCGTGAACGCGTTGAATCTCGTAATGCTAGTTTGCCTACATTCAATTTCTGGATAGATCCAGAGTTACTCGAAAGCTTTATTGAACAGTACGAGGTTCCTCAAGACGACGAAGCGCATCGCGTTGTAAGAGTGCCACCAGCAAAGTAGATACTGGCGGCACTCTTACTCTAAATCGCACTACTCCGCGTTTCGATCGGGTGGAGCTACCTTTAGCAAACTTCTTACAAAAAAGTCCGTCATTTTGCGGACGCCGTAGGCACCACCATTTGTGTGACCTTGTCCCGGAAGGACAAGTAAGTCGAACATCTTATTTGCGCGAATAAGCGCGTCTGCAACCTGATAGGTCGACGCAGGGTCAACGTTTGTGTCTAGCTCGCCAACAACGAGCAGTAGATCGCCGCGGAGTTTGTGAGCGTTGTCTACGTTAGAGGCTTCAGCGTAGTGAGGTCCGATAGGCCAACCCATCCACTGCTCGTTCCACCAGATCTTATCCATTCGATTATCGTGACAGGCTGCCGCAGAGAAGGCTGCTTTATAGAAATCACCGTGAAAGAGCAGTGCACCTAAGGCATTCTGCCCTCCCGCAGATGTGCCGTATACTCCCACGCGTGAAATGTCGTACCATGAGTACTTGGCTGCGACTGCCTTATGCCACAAAATGCGGTCGGGGAAGCCGGCGTCACCGAGGTTCTTCCAAGCGACATCATGGAACGCTTTTGAGCGATTGGCAGTACCCATGCCGTCGATTTGCACGACAATAAAACCATGTTCCGCAAGAGTGCGAGGTGCACCGCCGACTGAAAAGTTCTTGGGAACAAATGAACCCTGAGGGCCTGCGTAGATTTGCTCAATTACCGCATACTTCTTCGAAGGGTCGAAGTTAGTTGGCTTAAATATTACGCCGTATATGTCCGTAATTCCGTCGCGTCCTTTTGCGACGAATGGTTCTGCCATCTGGAAGCCTGCTGCTATAAGCGCAGATGCATCTCCCTTCTCAAGCTCCATAACCACAGATTGATCGGAGGTGCGCTTTAACACAGTTACAGCTGGCAGGTCTACTCGCGTCCAACTGTCTATGTACATAGAGGAATCAGTAGACCATGTAATTGAGTGCGTGCCGTCTTCAGGTGTGTAGGAAACAAGACCGGTGCCATCGAAGTTCACTCTGTAGTATTTAGTGAAGTACGGATCTTGTCCTTTGTCTCGTCCACCTGCAGTAAACCAGATTTGCCGAGCTGCGCTATCTACTCGGTGTACGTTGCGCACAACGTACTCACCTTTCGTTACTTGATTCTTAAGTTTGCCGCTGCGCCCGTCGAACAGGTAAAGGTGCTTCCATCCGTCTCTCTCTGACATCCACAGGATCTCACTTCCGTCAGCGAGATCACGACGCCAGTTAGTACCTGCGCTGCCGAGCTGATCGGTGGGCGGACGATAGCTGTAGAACGTTGTAGGCTCTTCACTGATTAGTGACCTAGCTGTACCGGTTTCAGCATTGATCTCAATTACGCGGTAAACCTGATGGCCACGTTGATTGTATTCAAAAGTGAATCCTCTGCTATCAGCCCACCACTTAACTGCAGAAACCGAGTACGCGTTGGAAAACAACGAATCGTTTATAGGTATCTGTTTACGCTGTGAAACATCAAAAAGTGCCGGCTGTCTAATAGTGACTACATCTCCGGGCTTCTGGTAATAACGTTCGCTGAACTTTGGCTGTAGTTGATCTCGCGGCGACGTTTCGATGAACCTCACCATTCGTTGATAGCCGGGAGTTACGCGATAGGCTGCAATTTTACGCGAGTCAGGTGACCAGCGCACAGATCGATTGAAGCCACTACCAAGCACATATGCGTGTCCCTCCGATCCAT
The DNA here is from genome assembly GCA_964474535.1 of uncultured Gemmatimonadaceae bacterium. Classification (GTDB taxonomy): domain Bacteria; phylum Gemmatimonadota; class Gemmatimonadetes; order Gemmatimonadales; family Gemmatimonadaceae; genus Gemmatimonas. The sequence goes on along the minus strand of CAYYSP010000005.1, from coordinate 128,498 downwards.
CCCAGCTTAACTGGATGGCGTCATCTCTTACCGACGGTGGTGCGCCTCCGCCGCGACCTCCACGCGCACTGTCGGTTCGTACCGGTCGTATAAAAATGTTGAAGTTCCGAATGAACGCCTCTGTTTTGCCGTCCGGTGATCTGACTACAGAGCTGTCAGCTTGTCCGGCACGCATCTGCTGTAGAGCTTCGAGTTCCCGTTCTACGTCATCGTCGAGCCAAGGTCCTTCGTGAGGAGACTCATCTTCGTCGTTGTACATACCAAGAGGGTCATCCGTATGTACGTGGTGATGCGCACTGGTATTAAATAGAGATGAGAGCCCAGTACTTACCCGCGGTGCTGCGTCCCTTCCTGGGAAGAAGGCTGGCGGCGTAGCTGTGGCGCCAGTGCGTGAGCAGGAATAGTCGGTTAGTGTGCATCTATACATACTTCCCTGCGATGAGAACCTTATCGCCTGCTCGCCGTCGTAAGTAAAATCAACGAAAGGGAGAGTTTGCGCGGTATATCGCTGACCCGTCGCTGTGCTAAGCCCTGCTGCGAGTTTCGCGTGATCGAAGGCGTCGGTTTTCGATCTGCTCTTGGCGTCTACCAACACAAAACTGTTACCGCCAGTTACGGATTTACGATACCAGAAACGGTTTGCGTCTATCCACGTAGATCTTTCCACCACATTGGTAACCATGCCTTGCAGTCTGCGTCCCAGCTGGTCTGCTCTCTGGTAATCGGCGGCGGTTCCTTGCGCCGTAAGAAAGGATGGAGACAAGGCCGCAAGTAGCGCAGCTACAAGGATAGTTCGAGCGGGAGGTATCGCTTGGTGCGACATCTGAAAACCCTCAGATAGGAGAAGGGTGTTGGAGAGGTACATGGAACTTGTTTTCTCTACGCGCTGGGCGCGAGTAACGATGGCTACAGCTGCCCTTTTAAGTACGTCGCTAGCTGCGTCTGCATGTGCGAGCAAGGCAAGATTTTCAGAGTTGGAAGGGATAGGGCCGTCACCCAGAATTGCAGCCACACGTAGCTCGCTCATTCCTACAATGAACGCGGCTGCGGCAATCGGTTGGCCTGCAGGTAAGACACCAGTGCCAGCAGCAGGACTACATGTAAAGGAGTTTGCACGAGGACTAAATCATCCTCGCTGGATATATGTACTGCCCAACGGTGATGTGCTTGTTGCAGAAACAGGGGTGCCCGCTGAACGTGATAACGGACGGAGTGTTCGCGGATGGTTGATGCGTAGAACAATGAACAAAGCGGGAGCGAATGTTGAGTCTGCGAATAAAATAGTACTTCTTAGAGATACTGACGGTGATGGAGTTGCAGACTATCGAAGCACGCTGCTATCAGAGCTTAACTCACCGTTTGGAATAGCGTTAATCGGAAATCAGCTATATGTCGCTAATGCCAATGCATTGGTTCGGTTTCCATACGTTTCCGGAGATACAACTATAGCTTCTTCTGCCACTGAGGTTACGCCGCTGCCAGCAGGCAGTATTAACAGGCATTGGACACGGAGTCTGGTTGTATCGGCAGACGGTGCACTGGCGTATGTAGCTGTTGGTTCAGCTAGCGATCATGGCGAGCGTGGAATGGAGCATGAGAATGACCGCGCAGCGATATGGGAAGTCGATCTATCGTCGGGCTTTCATCGCATATACGCATCCGGTCTACGTAATCCTGTTGGTATGGCGTGGGATGAGCGCGGTGCTTTATGGGTTGTAGTAAGCGAGCGAGACGAGCTGGGCGGAGATGTTCCACCTGACTATTTAACCAAGGTAATTCAACGTGGTTTTTACGGATGGCCTTATAGTTATTGGGGCGGAAACGTTGATTCGCGCGTAAAGCAGAGTCGTCCGGATCTGGTTGCTGAATCAATTGCTCCTGACTATTCGCTTGGTGCGCATGTCACGCCATTGGGTTTGGCGTATGTACAGCGATCTGCACTAAGTCCGCATTTTGGTGCAGGCGTTTTTATAGGACAACACGGCTCATGGAATCGCAATCCGAGAAGTGGCTACAAAGTTGTTTTTGTACGCTTTCGTCGTGGGATGCCTCAGGGCGCTCCCGTCGAAGTTCTTGGCGGTTTTCTAGATCATAAAGGCAATGCATATGGGCGTCCGGCCGGCGTTGCTGTTGATCTTACCGGCGCACTGCTTGTTGCAGACGACGTTGGCAATACGGTATGGAGAGTTACTGCTGAGCGATAGTTACGGTTCATGCGTATCTCGTGTACTCAGCTCACAAAGCTACAGGTAACTATCAACAACCTGTCGCGCACACGGATATCTAGGGGGCGCTGGATGCTACACAAGCAAATATCGGCTAGCTGCGCGGCACTTGTAGCTACGCTTTTTGTCGCTACACCTTTGCGTCTTGAAGCTCAAAGCGAGCGACCGCGTCGTAATCAGGTCGTACTCGCAGCAGATCCGAGACTTTCGCCTACGCAGAAGCCGCCACTCCATGGCCGACACTGGATGGCAATCACGGGAAAGCCGTTAGGCGCAACTGCGGGCGCAATGATGTTTCAGAAAGGCGGCAACGCAGTAGATGCGGCCGCAGCGATGTTAGCTGCGACCTGCACGATGTGGGATACGCTTCACTGCGGTGGTGAAACGCAGGCTTTGATTTTCAATCCCATAACGAAGAAGGTTATAGGAGTTAACGCGCTTGGGGTGGCGCCAACAGGTGCGACTGCTGAGTTCTATACATCAAAAGGCATGAGTACGCCACCTGAGTACGGCCCGCTATCCGCCGTAACACCGGGAACGATGGGCGGACTAATGGTGATGCTCGCTGAGTATGGTAAGCTCTCGCTGGCGGACGTTCTTGCGCCGGCAATAGAACTCGCCAACGGATATCCAATTGAGGCTCAATTAGCGAACAATATAGAACGACAAAAATCATGGATTAAACAGTGGAAGTATTCTCCGTCAATTATGTTGCCTCACTTAGGAAAGCAGCGCGAAGCACCTGAGGCAGGAGAAATTTTCGTTCAGAAGGATCTTGCTGAAACATTCCGTAAGTTGGTTGAAAGTGAGCAACAGGCGTTAAAGGCGGGAAAGACTAGACGTGAAGCCATCATGGCCGCATACGATAGGTTTTACAAAGGAGATATTGCTGAAGAGTTAGTTCGCGGAATGCGCGAGGACGGCGGCTTGTTTACTATGAAAGATCTCGCCGACTGGGAGGTGAAACTTGAAGAGCCTTTGTGTACATCGTACCGCGATATTCAAGTGTGCAAGTTGCAACAGTGGCAACAAGGGCCCGCCATGCTACAGGCTCTTAACATACTTGAGAACGCTGATTTAAAGAAAATGGAGTACAACTCACCGCGATACATTCACACGCTGTACCAAGCTATGAGCATGGCGTTTGCCGATCGCGACTTCTACTATGGCGATCCTGCCTTCCCACCTGTTGAACCTATGCGCGGCTTGCTGTCAAAAGAGTATTCCAAGGCACGCTATGCGCAAATCAATTGGAACCAGAACGATCCGACTATTAAACCCGGCGATCCGTACCCGTTTCAGGGTGAAAGCAACCCATTTGCTTCTCTTCTATCGCGTTGGAACAACGCCGACTTTTCTCCAATGGATTCGGCCGTTCGCTCTGGCCAACAAGATCGCATTATTCCTCCGGAAGCAAATCTCGCAGATTCATTATTCCGAGAATCATTTCACGCAGGCACAACATCTATCGAAGCTGCAGATGCGGAGGGGTGGGTCGTTTCGATAACGCCAAGCGGTGGCTGGGTGCCTGCTGTAATCGCTGGACGAACGGGACTTGGATTGAGTCAGCGTGCGCAAAGTTTCGTTACACGTGAAGAAGACGGACCATTCAATGTCATCGAGCCTGGTAAACGTCCACGAGTAACTCTTACTCCAACAATTGCGCTTCGCGAAGGTGAGCCGTTCCTTTCATTTGCTGTTCAAGGAGGCGATAGCCAAGACCAGAATCTGTTGCAGTTCTTTTTGAACGTAGTAGAGTTTGGAATGACCGTACAACAAGCGGCAGAAGCACCGAATATTAATTCGTACCAAATGCGCAGTTCTTTCGGTGCACATGAGATGCGTCCCGGAAGAATGGAGATTGCGACATCAATGCCGGAGTCGACACGGGCAGCACTCTCTGCTATGGGGTACACTTTGGTCCCACTAGAGCGAACATCGGGTCCAATAAACGCGATATTCTTTGATCGCAGACACAAAACAATGTGGGGAGGTTCAAGCAATCACGGCGAGGACTACGGAATAGCGTGGTGAATTGAATCGTACAAATAGAAACTGCCGCCGACATTTAGGTACCGTTGTCGGCGGCAGTTCGTTTCTACCAACTGCGCGGCTACTTCTTAGATAGCTCGCTTACAGTAAGTTCGAGATTGTGGCTTACACGCAACCCGTACACGCCGTCAGCAGAAGTTAGTTTGTCTGTGCCTGCGTATTCAGCGCGATCAAGAGTCTTTACTGCTGTTCCATTAATCACGCATGAGGCTTTGCCATCTTTTACTCGCCACCCGATGTTGTTGGTAGCTTCACCGCTCGCGTTTGCCTTATTGAGTGCTGGCGATGCTTCCATGTTTACGAGTGTCGTTACCTTCGCGCCGTGAAACGTCTTTATCGAGTACACGCCTGTTCCGTAGGCGATGCAATACATAAGAGTTTCTGTATCCGACTCGAGGTCCTTGCCGCCGATAAAGATGCCGTAAGAGTGCGGATGAGATGACGCCATCTTGTGCTCTCGAAACGTCGCGGTCACTTCGTAGTCACCACTTGCCGAGTGGCTAGGGTTCCAAAAATTTCCGGCTGGACCAACGGAAAGGCGCAAGGAGTTCCCCTCGGCGGTGAGCCGCGAGTCCGCTAAGGTTTTTCCTTGTGACGCGGGACGTCTATCGACCCTTCCTTTCCAGCCGCTAACCTTAATGCCTCCATCCTTTACAGAACGGTCGGCGTCTTGAGCAGACAGGTCGCCCGCCAAGAGTGACGTTGCTACTGCGAGAATCAGGAATCGCATGGCTTGTGAGCCTCGTGAAGAGAGTGGTTTAGAACAAGGAATCACGCTGTGCGGAATCAGCCGTAGCCTGTGCTTTGGCCCGCTGCTCACGCTTTAGGATAACCTTACTCAAGCGACTGCGCGGTGGTTCCCAAGAAGGTTTCGTCCAGCGTTGCTCAACAGCTGAAAGCCCCCCACTTTGCGGCTGAAGGGCGTCTGCATAGTCTGCAAATTTGGAACCGGGATTCCAAAGTGCCCAGCTTTTGAGTCCGGCATCGTAGGTAGCCTGAATCTGTTTCCGAAGTTCAACTGGGCCGTACGATATGCCACGAATGCTCATTGCTTCTAGCCAAGGCATAACTTCGCCAACGGGTCCGCCAGTGGAGTCCGCTACAAATGATGTGCGTTCGACAGCGTCGGTAAGGGCGATGCGGAGAATCTCATACGGGTTCGCGTGCGGCTTAGCGAATCCATACAGACCGGCATAGTAGTGCGATGGATACGTCATTGGGAGAACGACATCTGCAACCGAAATAATCTGCTCCCAGTTTTGTCCAATCTCGAGATCTCCTTCCACATGAGTTACAAGTCCAAAAACATCTGCCGTTATAGGAACTTGATATTCCTTTAACTGATCCTTTGAATAGCGAATGAAGCTGCGGATGTTGTCTGCACGCGAGACTCCGTTACTTCCAGGGTAACTCATCGTTGCCCGCATGGTGTTAGTGACGTCTGGGAAACGTACATAGTCCCATTGTAGCTCCGAGAATCCCATGTCTAATGCTTCGCGGGCAATTGCAATGTTGTAATCCCACACGCGCTTGTCGTAAGGGTTTACCCAAGGTATACCCTTGCGATCTTTCCAAACTCCGCCATGTGTCGTCTTGATCGCTAATTCTGGTTTCTTCTCCGCAAGCATCCTGTCCTTAAAGACAACTATTCTAGCTATGGAGTAAATGCCATGTGCTTGTAGCGAGTCAATGAGTGCGGGGAGCCAACGGGACGTTGGACGTTTATCAGCACCTATCTCCTTGGCGACGGCGATCTCAGTGCTGTCGTAAGATAGGTAAGTATCAGACTCCTTTATATCGATAATAAGAGCGTTGATCTCTGTTTCATTTGCCATCCGGATTATTTCGGCCATGCGAGTACGTGAGCCCGCAGCCCACCCGTTTACATACAGTGCTTTGACAGAGTCGGGGCGTGGGACTCGGTTGCCGAAGCGAGTGCGCCACAGTGTGGCGCTATCTGCAACCGGCGCAGCAATCGTACTTGCGTCGTTCGAAGCTCTGACAAAGCCTGCTTCATCATCCGAAGCGATAGACAACGTGTCAGTAGTGGCGTCCCGCTGCTCGCGATCGCACGCGACAAGAGAGGAGCTAACAATAAAGAGTCCGGCACGCAGGGCGCGCCGGTGAGCAGCTGAAAGTCGGGTCATCAAGTATGTTGCCAGTGCCATATGGCGTATCCATGGCGGGACGGCACCGCCCCCGCCACTTGCGGCGCCATTCGGCGGTGCGCATGGTCAGAAAGATACCCACATGCAGCATTGTTTGACGTGCTGTTATGTTCATCCATGATCATCTTCGATCTGTCAAAACCGAGGGATACGTGACCAACCCGGATTCGATGGAACTCTCAACAAAGTTTTGCCATGCCTGCGGTAACAGGATTGATGCGACCGCAACCATTTGTAGATACTGTGGCGGTCTCCAGCCACAGTCCAATGTGGCTCGTGTCACAACGACTTCTGCATCGGAGAAGCGACTTCTGCCAGCAGTATTACTGCTCGCAACCCTTGGCGTTTTCGGTGCTCATCGGTTTTACGCTGGGAAAATAGGCACGGGCTTTCTAATGATCTTCACGTTAGGCGGGCTCGGCATTTGGTGGTTGGTTGATATGATCATGCTTGTCACAGGCAGCTTTACTGACAAAGATGGGAATAAGATCACCGAATGGAGCTGACAAGCGGTGGGTTGAAGCGAATGCGCACACTGCGCCGATAGTTTACCCGCCCACTCGCTAGCCACGTTTCGCGGTACCGTTTAGATCGTCTATTCTTGGTCGCAGAACTCACTTAAGTAGGTGCTGCTGCGGCGTTAGCCACTCGCAGCACTCACATTTATCGTATCGGAGAAGGCATGTTTACACGCGCGCACACCCGCGCTATGGCTATTGGAGCTCTGTCAGCAGCGTTTCTGCTGCCATGCAGCGCGGTAGCTCAAAATAACAACAGTTTTGATGACGCGATTACGCCCTTTAGTGCGCGCGACGTACGTGGTTACGTTCAGCCGCTATCTGATGCGCTAATCTCCAATCTGAGTGCTGGGTACTTTTACTCAAGTGGCCCGCGCTACGGCTTTGGCCTGTCAGTAGAGTTGGTAGCGATGGGAACTTCTATATCCGACAAAATGCGCACGTATACTGCGCATACTCCGGTAGGTTTCAATCCTAGCACGATAACTGCGCCAACGGTTTTCGGTGGCAAGGCATCGCCTGTTAGTCACGCTACCGTTCCGTCCATATCATATCGCACGTCAGACGGAGTGCTGAATGCAGACATGTTGCCACTGGCTTTGCCACAGATACGTGCAGGCGGAATACTCGGCAGCGAAGTTGTTGTCCGATACTTTGATTCCGATCTACTAGGATCTGCTTATCCTTCGGAAGACGTTCCAAAAGTAAACCTTTTGGGCGTTGGGGTAAGGCACAGTGTAAGCCAGTACTTTGTTGGGCTGCCTTTAGAAATAACAATAAGCGGGTCGTATAACTCAGTGACGTTCGGCGAGTATGCTGAACTAAAAGGTACTACTTATGGCGCTGCCATAGGAAAGAACTTGGGGCTACTGTCGGTAACTGCGGGCGTAGAGTCGGCTGGAGGAACTATGAACTTGGCGTACACGTCTACAAATGAAGAATCCCCAGGTGATGTGGACATCGACATTGAAACGAAACGCCATATAAGGACAAACGCCGGCGCCATGCTGAACCTTAGCTTTCTTAAGATTTTTGGGACTGCCGCGTTTGGTGATGTCACCACCTATTCAGCCGGACTTCGTTTCGGATTCTGATATGAACAGAGACTACTCAGAAAAACAGAACACATACAGGAGCGAACCGATGAAACATTTACTCAAGATTACGGCGGCAGGATTTCTTTCAGCGGCGCTTATGGGAGCTTCGTGCGTAGAAGTAACGGAGCCATTTGAGCTAACGCTGAACGTTGAAGGTGTTTCAAGTACCTATAACGTACCGATGGGTTTGCAAAGCTTCGGGTCGCCTCAGAGCTGTGTAACAGTAAGTGCGCAGCAGTACGCAGATACCGATTACGGTATTACAAACGCGCGTGTAACCAACATAAGCTTGCGTACGGTGGGTTCGTTCGCTGCGTCAGTCTCAAGTGGTTCGGTAACAATCAACGGTACGCCTGCACTGACATTTGCAGGAGATTGGAACTCTTATAACGAACCTCAGTCGCTTCTAACGAGCGGCCTGCTCACCCCTCAAGGGGCGGGAATTGACAAGCTTGTGGCGGCGGTACGTGCCCGCGAGCCCATTACGGTGTGTTCGTCTGGCAGCCTCTCTCAAACTACTCCATCTGGGCTACAGGTTATCGTGACTGTTAATGCTCAAATGGACGTAGCTCCCTAAACCTTGGTCGCAGTAAAAAAGAGCCGAGCAGTTTGCTCGGCTCTTTGCGTTTAAGGTCAACATTGGCGAAGTGAGTCGCGTATTTTGACGAATCACCAAACACGGCAGTTTACCGTTTAAAACGTCGGAAACAGGGAAGGTACATGGCCGCAGCAGGAATTGCCGCTCGTCTTCGTGACGCGGTGGGCGCACGACCGGGCGAAGGAACTGTACTGTTCGCTGCTTCGGCTTATCACTTTATGGTTTTATGCGCCTACTATGTTATTCGTCCCATTAGGGACGACATGGGCGCGGCCAGCGGAGTAGAGAATCTTGCGTGGCTATTTAGTGGTACCTTGGTTGGAATGTTGCTGCTACACCCTCTGTACACGTCGCTTGTTTCGAAACTTCCTAGACGAAAGTTTATCGCAATAGCGTACAGATTCTTCATTCTAAACTTGTTAGCGTTCTTCCTCATTTTTCGCTCTGTAGACGCTGATCAAGCAATTTGGGTTGGACGAGTGTTCTTTATATGGACAAGCGTTTTCAACCTTTTCGTTGTTTCGGTTTTTTGGTCAATGCTTACTGATGTTTTCCAGCCCGGCCAAGGTAAGAGATTGTTCGGAATCGTGGCAGTTGGCGGAACACTAGGTGCTGTTTTCGGATCATCAATAACAACTGCGCTTGTTGAGCGTTTAGGTGCGACAAATCTACTAATAGTTTCAGCTGTAATACTTGAGATGGCAGTGCAGGCATCGCGTGTAGTAGATAGGCGCGAATCTTTAATGCGTGCTGCAGAAGATGGCATTGATGCGCAAGACCGACCTGCGGTCGCTTCTAAATCCAAAACGGACGAGGTAATTGGCGGCGGGATCATGGAAGGTATACGTCACGTTATGTCGTCTCCGTATCTTCTAGGTATCGCGGCGCTAGTGATGTTTTTCTCGATATCCTCTACGTTTCTTTACTTCCAACAAGTCGATATTGTAGAGCGGATATTTGGGAGCGACCGAGAAGCTCGTACCAGAGTTTTTGGAGCAATGGATCTTGCGGTTAACATAGTTACGTTGCTGTGTCAGCTATTTGTAACAGGGCGCGTAATGCGTTGGTTAGGTGTGGGCTTTGGCATAGCGTTCTTACCAGTAGTTTCATTAATTGGCTTCAGCCTTATGGGTATTGCGCCCGGTCTTGTTGTACTTATTGGCTTTCAGATAATGAGACGCGCTGCGAACTTTGCTATACAACGTCCAGCTCGTGAAGCGTTGTACACTGTACTCCCAAGGACAGATAAGTACAAAGCAAAGAATCTCAACGACACGTTCGTTTACAGACTAGGTGACCAGGTGGGAGCATGGTCATATTCGTGGATGGCGGGATTTGGTATGACTCTGGGGGCGCTGGCGTTTGTAATGGTACCCGTATCGTTCGTTTGGCTTTTGATCACCATTTGGCTTGGACGCAGCTATGTGAAGTTGGAGCGGCATCACGACTCAACGGTTACCAATAAAGAGGCCTAGCGAACGGCTCTCTTGGCGTATCGAATGTTCAGGCTGCCTATCTCGGTAGGCAGCCTAAATTCGTCCTGCTTTTATCACCGATGGTCATAGAACTAGCACATCTGGTGTTAATGTCATGGAACGTCTCGTTCTAAAAATTTTCATTTGGGCATGCGTAAACTACTTATTTCTCTAGCCTTACTCGCACTCGCGGCTGGAAGTGCCTGCAAGTCCTCCAAGATAGGAGCGCCATCATCAGGCATGCGAGTACTCTTTATCGGGAACAGCTACCTCTATTGGCACGATATTCCTGCTATGGTGCAGTCAATGGCGCGATCCTCTGGTCACGAGTTGACTTCAGTTTCTATTACTGGGGCCGACATGGCACTATCTGATCACCTTGAAAGAGAACAGGTAATAAACGCGTTAGGGCAAGGTGGTTGGGCGTATGTGGTTCTTCAGCAGGGGCCGAGTGCTGTACCGGTTAATCGAGATTCGCTGCGGCTTTCTACGGAAACATTCGATTATATCTCACGCAGATTTAGCCCTAGCGTAAAGATGGCACTGTTCTCTGCGTGGCCTCAACAAGTGCACTTTAACAATTTCCCGTATGCGATAGAGTCGTATAGGAACGCTGCTGCCGCCGTTGAAGGAGTATTTATGCCGGTCGCATCGGCTTGGTTAGAAGTTTGGAAGATGAACCCTGATATACAGCTGTACGAAGATGGTTTGCACTCCAATCACAACGGGTCGTATCTGTCAGCGCTTGTGGTCTACGCAAGTTTGCTAAACAAGAGCCCGGTCGGGCTTCCGTACTCTGTTAATGGGGTGACCATAGAAGAGTCGACAGCGGCAGTTCTCCAGGAAGCGGCAGCTCGTGCAACCGGCTTCTAGTTAGCGCCGCCTGTTTACATCTGCGCCCTTGCGCGTGGGCGTAGATATAAGGAGAATATGCCATATGCTACGACACTCTTTTTCGTATCTTTCGGAGCCTGTTCTATGAGTGGTCCCAAAGCCGTTCCGTTTGTACTGAAAAGGAATCACGGTACTGTTGTTTCGGAAGACGTCACGCAAACTGTAGACACACTTCACGGCATTCTTCGCATTGTTGATGCGCACATTTTAGTACAGTGGAGGTCGTCTCGTACAACGAGCGTCGTCGGTTCTGAAATACGTACCGACCGGGAAGTCATGTCTATGCAACAAGTACAGATACCTTTAGCAGCAATTGCGTCCGCGAGGGTCAAGCTGCCATGGCCAAGAATATTTAGGGCCCCACTTCTTCAAATTATTGCGGCAGATCTATCAGCCTTTCAGTTGCTACAATCCGACAACGGTATCCCTGGACTAGTGTTTGAGCATCCTGCCGAACTGTTGCTAACAATTCGAAGATCAGACAGGCAGTTGGCAGAAGAGTTCTGCACGGAACTGGAACTCGCAAATGCTGATCGACTTCTAGCAGAGGCAGAGGAAAGCTACCAGCATTCGCGGCTGCCACCGGAAGGATGAATCATACATCTGTACTGCGGTAGTTTAATGGTCTAATTCTGCTGTCGGTTCTATACGAATAGTTGTTTTAACCGAGTTCGCAAGAAAACACTCTGAATGCGCTTTTTCATGCAGCTCTACTAGAACGTCACTGCTAGGTGCCTTACCCGAAAAACTTACATGGGGTCTCAGAACTACTTTGAGTAACGCAAGCTTACCATTGCCATCTGCTTCCAACTTTCCAGTGGCTTTATCTACGTAGCTATTAACTGTATATCCTTGCTTGGCAACAATAGAAAGGAACCAAAGCATATGGCAGCTTGAAAGTGCTGCTATAAATGCTTCTTCCGGATCAACAGCCTCTGCGTTGGACAGCGGCAGTGGTACAACATGAGGCGATGCAGACGCCGGCACTGTTGCACCGCCATCAAATGTCCACAAGTGCAAACGGCTGTAGCGATTATCGGTAAAACTTTCACCGTTGCGTGACCATGCTATTATCGCCGAGTGTGCTGACATAAAAACGCTATCGTTTGCTATGTAGGTTGAGGTAGTCTAGCGCAAGCGAGGACATAAGACGAACTCCAACGGGAAGGGCAGACTCGTCGGCAAAGAAATAGGGGGAATGATTAACAGGCGCAGTTCGCCAGTCTCTGTCACGCGGAGTTACGCCAAGATTTATATAGACACCTGGAACCTGTTCTTGAAAGAACGAAAAGTCTTCAGCGGCTGTCCATAGAGAAGGCGTTACAATCCCTTCGTTTCCAGCGATGCGCATAATAGTTGGCATCATCATATTCGTTAGCGTGCTATCGTTTCGCGTTACGGTATAACCGCTATCGATAGTTAGCAGTGCGCGTGCTCCTGATGCTGCAGCAACCTGTTCAGCCGTGCGTTTAAGTCTTGTGAATATTTCTTGGCGCTGCTGAGTGGTAAACGTGCGAATCGTTCCGAGCATGACTGCCGAATCTGGGATTATGTTGCTGCGAACACCGCTTTGAAACGCGCCGAACGTTACAATGGCGGGCACTTCGGTGATATCAACCTGACGGCTGATGATAGTTTGAGCGGTGGTGACTATCTGCGATCCTACAACTATTGGATCAATACCACTCCACGGTTGTGCACCATGAGATTGACGGCCATAAACGATCATTTTGAAGCTGTTAGATGCAGCCATAATTGGACCTGGGCGTACTGAAATTCGGCCTGACGGACCCGGTCCAACGTGCAAAGCAAAAATTGCGTCAATATCTGGATTCTTCAGAACGCCATCTTTAATCATGAGCTCTGCGCCGCCGCCACCACCGGGGAGTCCTTCTTCTGCTGGCTGAAAGATGAACTTAACTGATCCAGAGATGTCATTCTTCATGCCCGTAAGTACTTCAGCAACGCCCATGAGAATCGCTACGTGATTATCATGCCCGCATGCGTGCATAACTCCTACAGACTGCCCTCGATAGGTAGCACGAACTTTGGACTTAAATGGAAGGTCGACCAGCTCTTCAACCGGTAGAGCGTCCATGTCCGCACGCAGCGCAACCACCGCCCCCGGTTTGCCACCGCGCAAAAGGCCAACGACTCCATGTCCTCCAACACCGGTTTGAACCTCGAGTCCCAATGAGCGCAAATGCGCGGCCACTAGCGCGGCCGTACGAACCTCTTCACCGGATAGCTCAGGGTGTTGATGGATATCACGTCGCCATTCAACAACTCGCGGAGTTACCTGTGTGATTCGCTGCTCGAGCGTTCGCCTCACCGTCTGTTGCGCATAAGCCGTCGTGCTTAGCGCGAAAACGGACAGGAGAAAAGAAATGCTTAAAGTCAGGATGCTGGGCATGGCGCAAATCTGTATTAGGGGAAGATTCAATTTACCGTCAAACAACCCTCATTCCAACCAACTATGCTAACGCTAGTCGGCATCCTGATAGTTGTAGTAGGCTTCGCCCTTAGAGTTAACCCGCTACTTGTTGTTACGCTCGCTGGCCTTGCTACTGGAATGGCAAGCGGGAAGCCTCTCGTCGAGGTGATTGAAGGGTTTGGCAGGGCATTTATCCAGAGCCGATATGTAGCGATTGCATGGCTGGTTATCCCTGTTATAGGACTACTTGAACGGTCTGGGCTTAAGGAGCGAGCGAAAGAGGTGATTTCTCGCATTGCAGTCGCCACTACAGGGCGAGTTTTGTTGGCATATTTGTTTATCCGTCAAACCACTTCGGCGTTAGGGCTAACTTCATTGGGTGGACATGCTCAAATGGTGCGGCCTCTTATTGCACCAATGGCAGAAGGGGCAGCAGATAACACACACGGCTCTGTCTCTCAAAGAACGCGCGAACTAATTAAGTCGCATTCAGCAGCAGCTGATAATGTCGGCCTATTCTTTGGCGAAGACATATTCATAGCGATTGGTTCAATCCTACTTATTCGCGGATTCCTAGATCAGAACGGCATAACTGTAGAGCCCATTGACCTAGCTGTATGGGCGATTCCTACAGCAATATGTGCGTTTGTTATACACGGTACTCGTTTACTCCTACTAGATAAACGAATTGCACGCGCTGCAAAAACAGATAGCGCAAATGAGCGCGCGGTGAACAACATACTAGATACGGAGGAGTCGCGCTCATGATAAAGCTGGAGTTCATATACCTACTTATGGGGCTAATGCTTGCAGGAGTGTCGGTGGCAAACGCTCTAGATAATAGCAACGGCAGGCGTTGGTATAACACAGCATTCTGGGGAGTGTACTCCCTTACCTTTCTCGCCGGTTCCTATTTTTCCGATTTTGTGAATGGTATATTGGTTTTGCTAATGGTTCTAGTTGCAAGTAGAGGGCTTGGGCAAGGAACGAAAAGTGCCACCACATTGGAAGAGCGGATTGCAAGTGCGAGAAGGCTAGGGAATAAGCTATTCGTACCTGTTCTTATCATTCCAGCTGGTACGCTGTTAGGTACTCTTACACTTAAGTCAGTGCACATCGGAGGACGGCCGTTGGTCGATGTTTCACAGGTAACTCTCATTGCTCTTGGTATTTCAACTGTTATTGGACTTGTCGCGTGTCTTACTATGCTGCGCCCGCCTGCGTTGGCTGCCGTAACGGAAGCGAGAAGATTAATGGATTCTGTCGGTTGGGCCGCAGTGTTACCGCAGGCTCTTGCTGCTTTGGGCGCCGTGTTCGCAGCGGCTGGCGTTGGCGATGTGGTAGCTAGGTTAGCTACTCAATGGCTTCCCCTTGGTACGCCGTTGTCAGTAGTAATAACGTACTCCGTCGGGATGGCGCTCTTCACAATGATAATGGGTAATGCTTTCGCCGCGTTCCCAGTTATGACGGCAGGGATAGGACTGCCGCTAATTGTTCAGCAGTTTGGAGGAGATGTCGTAATAATGTGTGCCATAGGAATGCTTTCGGGTTTCTGTGGAACACTAATGACTCCTATGGCAGCGAACTTCAACATTGTTCCCGCAGCTTTACTTGAACTTCAGGACCGGAATGGTGTCATACGGGCGCAGATACCCACCGCTCTTATGTTGCTAGTGGCAAACATAGCGCTCATGTACATATTCGTGTTCTAGCTACGACCTAGTACCGTGAACTCACGGACAGGTAATTCTGCGTAGTAGAACGGATGCGTCTGTCGTTGCACTATCGAGTGATGCGATAACCGATAGTGTGTCTTCTGCTGTAGGAAAAATGCGTACTGCCGCTGTAGAGGTAGTAGACCACGCAAAGCTTCGTACTTTGCGGTTATCGTTACCAATTGCATGACCTACGTACTTTGCGATTCTGTTCGAAGTGACTAACGAATCTGTAAGCTTCACGCGCCCATTAAGCAATTGAAGTGTTAGAGAATCAGAGGTTAATGTTGCGTGAAGTACACTACTCGCGTAGCAGCCTGTAAGAACTTCTGTCTTCAATGCAGTAGCTGTTGCCGCCGTCATTGTTGCTGTCGCGCTGCGAGCAGCGAACGATTGCGCCGGTGCTGCTGCCGTTGGAGGAGGCATATCTAAGGCACTCTTTTCAGCTGAGGAGATACCTGCAGCTACGTTCTGTCTACCTGCTTCCATACCGCCTGATGCTACTCTAGTTGCGCCTACACTAACGACACTGTCAGCTAGAACCGAAGGTTTAGCAGACGTCACAGCCGCTTCGGCAGAGCTAGAGTCTTTAGAAACCGATGCTTTGGCAGATTGTTGTGTAGCAGCCGCAACGATCGAAGGCGAATCTGTTAAGACCTCATCAAGTTTGTTAGATAGTTCGATTTGCGATGCGACGGCCTCGCTAGCCGATTGCGTAGTCGCAGCAGATCGCTGCATATCAGATCGCTGCATTACGTAACTGCCACCGCTAACCATGATGACTAACGCTGCTGCCGCTGCGATAGCCTTTTTATAACGGTTTAATCGTATGTTTCTGTTTCTCAGCGGTTTCAACGGCTGGGTTACATCTGACGGTGTTGATGACGGTAGAACACCACTTGGCACATCGTCCAATGCAGACAATATACGCGTCGATGCTGCTAGCAAACCTCGCGCTTCCGCCACTGCAGTAGCGCACTGTTCGCAACTGTTAACGTGATGCTCGAACGCTCTGGACTCGTCTGCTGAAAGAGCATCGTCCAGCCACGCGTGAATCGTACCTTCATCAGGATGATGCATTGCTACCTCCAGCCTTTCCTGTAGACTCAGCTTGCAGCGCTTCGTAAACATCAGTTAGGCGACGACGTGCACGAGCCAGTGTCGTTCCCACCGATCCTACGGAAATGTTTAATGCCTCTGCTATCTCTGTGTAATTGAGCCCCTCTTCACGCATCAGTAAGGCAAGCCTGTCGCGTTCACCAAGCGCATCAACAGCTTTGCGAGCAAACGCGGCGTCGTGAGCACGCTCAAGTCCTTCTGCGGCAGATTCAACCTCACGGTCGCGTTCTTCTTCGGCCAGAAGCTGTAAGTGACGGCGTCTGCGTTCGTTCTTACGCGCTTCATCACGCACCAAGTTTGTTGCAACGGCAAATAACCATGAACGCTCACTCGAAAGCGAATCCTGTCTGAGTGCGCGCAAGAATGTTTCTTGCGCGATCTCCTCTGCCCAGTCACGATCGCCCAGCCGTCGCGTCAGGTATCGCACCAATGGAGTGTGATAAAGACGGAAGAGTCTTTCGAGTGAGTCGTCGTCCATGCTGTCCGCTTACTTCCAGTCGCGCAGCACGTCTTGCATCGCTTTAGCCGACATGGTAGATGCCCCGTCTTCGTGAACTTCAATTGCTACGGCACGTCCAGCAACTATAACGCGACCGAGCGTGAAGTACTGCCTTACCTCAGTAATACTTGATATAAAGCTAAAGTAAAGTGGAGAGTATGGCTTTACGCGTACACGCCTCATGTTTGCCGTTACAGCGACGTCAGTCCATACGGAGTCTTTAAGTACAAAAGTCTTGTTTCCTGAAACGCGAGTTCCGGTAAGTTCGTGATCAGCCTTAATAGACGCGAGTGAACTCGCGCCCCGCTGTTCAGCAGCCATACGTGCCGCTTCGAACTGCGCGTCGGCTTGGGAAACAACCGGGGGCGCGGTCATTGCAACAGCCTGCCGATCTGTCGATTTCGCACCGACTAAACTTGTGTTTGAGCCTCCCCCTGAACTTCTGTGCATCACACTGCGCGGAGATCCGGCCACTGCCGAAGGAACGGTAACGCCGGGCTCTACTACTAGGTATGAGGTAAATGCGGTGGGGATGCCGTACTTCTGGCCGAGTGTACGAATCTCGTTATCTAACTCCTCGTTACCTTCTTGTTGCCTTCTGCTTGCGGTTAGCCAACCGATGCGTTGAACTGCCCATAAACGAGCAACAAACGCATTTGACGCATCTTCCTTCTTAAATGTTGCAGAAGTGGTCCACGATATGGGCCCTTTAGTGCTATTGCCCTCAAGTCGTATGATCGCCTTACCGCTACCTGAGTAGCGAGCAAGCACCACCAACTCCTGGCCCGCGAATACATCAACAGTGCCAGCAGGAAGCAGCTGTGATAGTGTTACGCCAGAACTAGAAATGCGAGCATCTGTAATCACCGGCGTTGCTAACCTTCTCGCAAGTAGAGATACCGTTGCTTCTATCGATTCGTTGTCGCGAACGAAGTGAGCGGTCCCTCGCCCTTCAATCGCTAACTGCTCAATAAGCGTGGCGTTGATTCCCGATGACACACCAACCGTAAAGACACGCGTCGAGCCGCGCTTCTCTGCCGCGAGGGTTGCAATCGCATTCGCATCTCTAAGGCCAACTGTTGGTTCTCCATCAGTAACGAAAACGACAAGTGGAAGGCGAGTTTTAGCTGCGCTTGTTGAACGGAGTGCGACAAGAAGCGCTTCGCTAATGTTCGTAGACCCAGATGCACGAAGCTCACTAATGTACTTAACGGCACGCGCGACGTTTGTTGTTGATACAGCTGCCCATTCGCCATCGTTGAACTCACGAACATCAGTGGCGAAGTCAATCACGCGAAATCGATCCCCCTCCCTAAGTGATTCAAGTAGGGCTTTGCCTGCGGCTTTGGCTTGTACAAGCTTGTTACCAGCCATCGAGCCGGATACGTCTACAACAAACGTCACGTCGCGCGGTGTACCATCTGGTGATTCCTCAGGGGGAGTGATAGCAATGAGAGCAAACCCCTTTTCGTTTGGCTGTGAATGTGCAAGAACGCTCATAGCGACATCGTTGCTGCGTCTAACAGGAAGCAAAAGCGTAATGTCGCCAGCTGTTCCTGTGGCTTCAACTACATTCTTCGTACCTTTTCTTGTTGTGCGTAGCAAATGTGTTGGTGAGTACGGAGTGCCAATTGATGCAGATACATCGTACTCAAGGGTAAAACGCGACCAAGTATCGGTGCTCTCGTGAGCGGTCGTTGTGCTTCGTATGACTCGACGTGCCATGCCTAATGTAGACAGTGACTGAGTTCCACGAGCATAGTCAATGCGGTATGAGTCGCCTTCACGACGGGCTATGCTTTGATAGCGAACAACAACCGTTTTCTCTTCTCCTGGTGCAATCGGAAAGATTCGTGCTCGCAGCATCCCGTTACCAATCCACTCCAGTAGCGCGGGATCTTTTTGAGTTCTAACAATCCCCTCATATATAGCCTTGGCTTTCGATGCATCTAGCGTCTCTCCCGAAACCATCTCTCCGTTAACTGATAGCTCAAGTGCGTCGAAAGCAGCGCCAGCGGGGAGCGGAAAGATGTACTCGGCTTCAGCTATGGATTGGCCGTTGTTTCTAAATACATCAGTTACTTGGAAGTGAATAACGCCGTTCTTCATTGTTGCGTGGACGGTATTCGTAATTCGCTCCACTGTGGGAGCGCATGCCGGACGATTGGATATAGCGCACGAAGCCGTCGTACTACACGATGGGGTGCAATGGGCGGCTACCAGCTGCCCCTGTGAAAGCGCGATAGCAGGTAGTGCAAAAAGAAGCGTGAAACCGCGAAGTAGATAAGACATCGTAGACTCCTGGAAGTAGGACTATGCAGGAGACGCCGGCCGGACAAATACTTGCACACCTTCCCGCCTTTGTGTTTTGGCTACAGAATGAAGCTGAGATAACTTCGCCTCGTTTGTTTATAGGCTTGTTTCCCCCGTTCCTAGTCACCCATCTCACCTACACTTTTGTCACCAGAGTCAAACGAGTCCTCAGTATGCAACCTCTAGTTCCTCCTCGATTACTGCGCATGGTGCTGGCTGCTAAGTTGCTGGCTTCAGTTCCATTAGTGGCCGTAGCGCAAACCTCTCAGGAGCCGCTTACACGCGGAATGGTTATTTCGCACTCCGTTAGAATTGAACCAGCGGTTTACAACTTCACATCGGAAAGCGATACAAGTGGTTCGGCTGCGGTCGTGATAGTTAGAGGCAGCAATATCACAGTCGATTTTACTGGTGTCGAGCTACGCGGCAGTAGTCTCGACAGCTCTCCTGATGCGGCAAAGGGCATAGCACTACT
This sequence comes from uncultured Gemmatimonadaceae bacterium, assembly GCA_964474535.1. Classification (GTDB taxonomy): domain Bacteria; phylum Gemmatimonadota; class Gemmatimonadetes; order Gemmatimonadales; family Gemmatimonadaceae; genus Gemmatimonas. Next base: position 108,916 of record CAYYSP010000005.1, on the reverse strand, counting down.
CGTTGATGGCGGAGAAAACGTTCGCATTCGAGGTTTGCGTGCGCGTGGATACAAAATCGCAATTCTAGCGCGTGGTACTAAGAACCTGTTTCTAGAAGAGAATGACCTTAGCTACAACTGGAAGCCACGACTCTTTAGCCTAGTAGAACACGAAAGCCTAGTAGACTGGCTCTCGTATCACCGCAACGAGAATAGAGAATGGATGCGATTTGGCGCAGGCATTTACCTCGAGAATGTTACAGGTGGTCATGTACTAAGAAATAAAGTTGAGCAAGGGATGAATGGCCTGCTGATGCACAATGTCAATTCATTACGTGTGGCGGAGAATAACTTCTCGTACAACTCCGCACTCGGCATCGGTATGTATCGCTCTAGCGATAACGTCATTACAGGCAACAGAGTAGAGTTTAACGTGCGAGGTTACAGTCATGGCTTCTTCAAAAGAGGGCAGGATTCTGCAGGCATTCTTATGTATGAGCAAAGCAGCGGCAACATTGTTGCTGGTAACTCAGTGACACACGGAGGTGATGGTCTGTTTCTATGGGCTGGCAATAGCACAATGGATACGGGAGAAGGAGGGGCAAACGACAACCTTTTCTATGACAACGATTTTAGCTACGCACCAACAAATGGAATGGAGGCTACATTTAGCAGGAATGATTTCATTAATAACCGCATAGCAGGAAGTGACCACGGTTTGTGGGGAGGTTATAGCTTCTCGTCGCGCGTAATTGGGAACTGCTTCAATGGCAATCGTATTGGAATTGCCATTGAGCATGGTCAAGACAATAGCATCATTGGCAATCGCTTTGATGGAGATAATATCGCGATACGTTTGTGGGCGAACGAATCGCAACCTTCAGGCTGGGGCTATCCAACCAAGCGTGATACACGTAGCCGCGACTATCGCATTGCACAGAATGCATTTGCGGGGAACCAAACGGTTATGAGAGTTGAGAGAACAATCAACGTAGATACCGCGCGAAACTTTACGGATAGCTCTGTTAGAACCGGATGTTCTGTTTCAGGATCTGCGGTACCACAGGATGTTCTTGACAGATTGCCTGCTGACATTCTCCCTAGGCCAATCACAGTTGACGCACGCCGCGATCGTTCGGCTATAGTTGTTGATGAGTGGGGTCCGTTCGACTGGAGATCACCAAAGCTCTGGCCAATTGATAGCGTACGCGCAGAACGCTTGAAGCTTAGAGTAGTTGGACCGCCAGGAGATTGGACGGTTGTTAATCAACGAGGTGTGAGTTCACTGTCGCAGCTATCAGGTAAGGTTGGAGACACTATAGTGGTAGTGCCAATGCGAGGTGCCGACCTCGTTAACTGGGAAATCGATCTTTTCTATGTTGGAACAGAGACAGTCTCACCTTCTGGTTTGGTTCGGGCGGCTGGAGCACCCTACATATTCTCGTATGGGCGATTCGAGCCGGTGGCCGAGTGGGAGGTAAAGTTCTTTGATTGGAATGCGAGCGCCGACTCCGGCTCCGATCCTCGTTCTGGCCAAACCGCGATCGACCGACTATTAACAGCCACGCCAGTTGCTCAACGCAAGGAATCGCGCATTGATTATATGTGGTTTAGACCCACGGTTCCTGGACTGCCTCAGTCCAAGTTCCTGACAGACGCAACGGCAACAGTAAACCTTCCTGCTGGCGAGTATACCATTCGCACTATCAGTGATGACGCCGTTCGCGTGTGGGTCGATAACGAGTTGGTAATAGACCATTGGACGCCTCACGAGTCGTCCCTCGCTTACGCTGTAATAGGCGGGGGAAAACGAACTGTTCGCGTTCAGCATCTTCAAGTAGATGGGTGGACGGAGTTGCGCGTTGAGTTTCTTCGCGGCATCATCCGCCAGTCTATGGGTTCCGACGGTCCGCACTGATCGCATGAGCAATTCAGAACAGAACGAACAGCTAACTCCCGAGCGTCTGTCGCGAATACGCGATGTATTTGACAGCGCTATTGAGCTAAGTGGCGTTGAGCGAGAGGAGTATTTAGACAAGGAGTGCGCGGGTGATCCGCAGCTGCGCACTGAGGTTAACGAGTATCTTGCTGCACTAGAACGCGGTAAGGAGACATGGGACAACCCAGTCGCCTCGTTGCTTGCAGAAGCCTTAAGTACTCCTATGGCCGACCGTTCGGCTGGTGCGCGCATTGGTCAATACGAGGTAACAAGACAAATTGGGTATGGCGGAATGGGAGCCGTATACGAAGCTGTACGTGCGGATGATCAATTTCGCAAACGTGTTGCGATAAAGTTCCTTAGGCGCGGAATAGAAGGTGATCATTCCATCCGAAGATTTCGGCATGAGCGACAAATACTCGCCAACCTGAATCATCGTAACATTACATCGCTGCTTGATGGGGGAGTTACTCCAGATGGTCAGCCATACATTGTTATGGAGTACGTAGATGGAATGCCTATAACGCACTACTGTAACGAAAAGAAACTTGATGTACGTGAACGCATCGCGTTGTTGCGCCAAGTGTGCGGTGCTGTTCAACACGCACACCAGAATCTAGTTGTTCATCGTGACTTAAAGCCGGGCAATATTCTTGTCGCAGAGGATGGCACTGTAAAGCTGCTCGATTTTGGCATTGCTCGCTTGCTTCATAGCGAAGCAACGACAGACGAAATGCCAATGACACAGGGAACGATTCGAGCCTATACGCCCGACTATGCAAGTCCTGAGCAAGTATTAGGGGAACCAGTTGCAACGGCTTCTGATATCTATTCATTAGGTGTGATAGCCTGCGAACTAATTACTCGTCATCGGCCGTTCGACATTGATCAGCGCAATATTGCACAGCTGCAAGATGCGATTCTTACGCGTCAGCCACCAAAGCCGTCATCGCTTCTCACTGACGGCGATGTTGCCTACTTTGGCGAGCGATCGTTGTCGCGTATACGTTGGTCCGTAGAGGGCGATCTTGATTCCATCGTTCTTCAGGCTTTACGAAAGGAGCCTGAACGGCGGTACGCGACAGTCGAACAGATGAACATGGATCTTCGTCGCTATCTCGATGGACTTCCAGTAAGCGCTCAGCGAGATAGTCTTAGCTACCGCGCAAATAAGTTCATACGGCGACGTAAGTTCGAGAGCGCTGCGGCGCTATTGGTTGCTATAAGTATAGGAGCTGGAGTTGTAGCGTCCACTCGCTCCGCAAAGAAAGCAGAAGCAGCTCGTGCTGTTGCAGAGGCAGAACGTGCAACTGCAGTTCTGGAGCGCGCAAAAACAGAACAAGTAAATACTTTTCTTTCTGAGATGTTGTCCGCCGCCGATCCGGCAAACCTAGGTAGAGATGTTACCGTTGTTGAGGTGCTACGAAATGCGGCCGCCGATGTTGATAAGAGAGCGTTAGACCCCGAAATAGAAGCCCAAATACGGCATACGATTGCACAAACATACTACGGGCTTGGGCTATACGATGACGCCACGCCACATGCGCAACGAGCGTATGAGTTAAGGAAGAAAACATTTGGTGAATTGGACTTTCGCACTACATACTCGTTGTCGTATGTGTCCGGAGTTGCGGAAGCGCGCGGTGAGTACGCAGTCGCTGAGTCGCTTTCTCGTATTCACGTGTCGGCTCAACGTAGCATGCCTAATCCCGACACCACCGAGCTTGCAACTGCACTGGACAACTTAGCGCGCGCAATTGAGCATCAGGGGCGACTCGAAGAGATACTTCCAATTAAGTTGGAGGCGCTTTCCTTAAGACGTTCAAGAAGTGATTCGGCTGCACGTGCAGCGATGTCGTTTACACTTAACAATCTTTCAGTTTCGTATCAGTATCTGGGTGACTTTGTTAAAGCAGAGTCTCTGGCTCAAGAAGCACTTGAGGTAGAAGCCGGTGTTCATGGTGACAGGTCGTTTCAGTACGGTAGCTTGCTAAGAAACTATGCATCCGTGTTGGACGAAAGCGGTAAGAAGCAAAAGGCAGACTCAATAATTAGGCTTTCCATAGATGTGTTGAAGGCAGTAGCGGGTTCGGATCACACAGAATATCTGAGGTCAGTCGCCATGCATGCTCAGCTCAGATACTCAGCCAATGACATGAATGGCGCGATTACGGCTGCGCAAGAGGTAGCAGCTAACATAGGAGAGGCTATTCATGAGAGTGAGCCTGCGTCATCAGCGACATTGCAGGTGTTGGGTCTTGCTTTGGATTCCTTGCGACGCTTTGACGAGGCCGGCGATGCTTTGAGAAAGTCGATTGCCTTACGTCGCAAATACCTTCCCAAGGATCACTGGGCGATAGCTTCTTCAGAAAGTGTGTTGGGATATCATCTCGGTAGGCGCGGACAGAATAGTGAGGCAGAGCGAATTTTAACGCGGTCTTACGAGAAGCTATCGGCAGCCCGTGGAGCTGACGCGGCTGTTACACGCCGCGTGGCGATAAGGATCTCGGAGTTAATGGAGAAGCAAAACAGAGAACTGGAAGCGGTAGCTTGGAGAGCTCGCGGAACGGCGGACGGTAACTGACCGTTTCGTGTTGCGCGATATAAGCTTCATAGCTGTTCGACAGTAATAGCATATAACAACGGAGTTGGATCATGCGCTGGATACCAGGTGGGCGAAGCCGGAACCTAGAGGACCGACGTGGGGCGTCGGGCGGCGGCGTTCGAATGGGAGGTAGAGGTGGAGGGGGCAAGCTGGGCTTGGGCGGCATTTTGCTGCTCATTGTACTTAGCCTCATTTTCAAGCGCGATCTAGTTTCCGAGTTTATGGGTGGCGGAGCAGGAGTTGGTGCTTCGGTCCCTGCGGCTTCTGCTGGTGCTGCTTTGGATGATCCTGCTGAAGAGCGTATGGTGCTTTTCGTCTCTTCTGTTTTGGATAGCACGCAGGTAACTTGGCAGCGACTATTGCAGGGTTACACAGATGCGAAGCTTGTACTTTTTCGCGACGCAGTTCAGTCGGCTTGTGGTTTTGCGCAATCTGCAACCGGACCATTCTATTGTCCGGGCGATCATAAGGTTTACATAGATTTAGGATTCTTCGATCAGTTGGACAAACAGTTCGGGGCGCCTGGCGATTTCGCACAGGCATACGTACTTGCGCACGAAATTGGCCATCACGTTCAGAATATTACTGGAACAGAACGCAGAGTGCGCACCGCTCAACAGCAGAACCCTCGCAACTCTAATGCGTTGTCTGTAGCGATGGAGTTGCAGGCCGACTGTTATGCAGGCGTATGGGCGCACAACGCAGCTCGTGCAGGGCAGTTGGAGGCAGGTGATTTAGATGAAGGATTAAATGCAGCTTCGGCGGTCGGTGACGATCGACTCCAGAAAATGGGAGGTGGTCGAGTCAATCCTGAATCATTCACTCACGGCTCGTCGGCTGAGCGCAGGACATGGTTCCGGCGTGGATTCGACAGTGGTGATCCAAATCAATGTGATACGTTCCGCTGATAACAGTCCCACCTTTCCCTCCTCATGCAACTAACATCGTTAGACTGGTCGATCGTCGTCGTCTCAATCGTAATAGCATTTGTTCCAGCGCTATTACTCGCCAAACGTGGCGGTTCTAGCACCGCTGAATTTTTTACATCGGGACGCGCTGCTCCGTGGTGGCTAATTGGTGTTTCGATGGTTGCTACAACTTTTAGTACAGATACACCGAATCTTGTTACTAATCTTATACGCGAAAAAGGTGTGGCTAACAACTGGGTGTGGTGGTCGTTTTTGTTAACGGGTATGGCTACCGTATTCTTTTACGCCAGAATGTGGCGCCGTTCGCAGGTACTTACAGATTTGGAGTTCTATGAGATTAGGTACGCAGGTAAGCCAGCTCAGCTAGTACGCGGATTTCGCGCGATCTATTTGGGATTGTTTTTCAACTGCGTAATCATGGCGACAGTTAATCTGGCGGCTGCGAAGATTGCTGCAGTGATACTTGGCTGGCCTATGACCCAAACGCTAATCATTTGCTGCGCATTCAATATACTGTTTGCTGCGACGTCGGGATTGTGGGGGGTGATGGTTACCGATTTGATCCAGTTCGTTATCGCGATGGCCGGTGCTATTGCAGCAGCTTACTTCGCGCTACAGCAACCAGAGGTTGGCGGTTTTACGGGATTAATTGAACGCATTCCTCCTGGAACTCTCGCGCTTGTCCCTGATTTCAGCGATTGGAGCCTTACACTTACCGTTCTTATAATTCCGTTAACGGTTCAATGGTGGGCTGTGTGGTATCCGGGTGCTGAACCGGGAGGAGGTAGCTACATAGCTCAAAGAATGTTGGCTGCGCGCAGCGAACGCGACGCTGTTAAAGGAACGTTGTTTTTCAACGCAGCGCATTATGCACTTAGACCTTGGCCGTGGATCATAGTCGCGCTCGCATCAATTCTAGTTTACCCGGAGCTGTCAGATATATCTCGCAGTTTCCCGCACGTTGAAGAACGCTTAATAGGCCATGATTTGGCTTATCCCGCAATGCTAAAGTTCCTCCCTGCAGGATACCTCGGCCTTATGGTTGCGGGGCTGCTCGCAGCTTACGTATCAACAATAACAACGCATCTCAATTGGGGAACATCTTATTTGGTGCACGACTTTTATCGTAGATTCATCGCCGCCGAGAAGAGCGAAAAGCACTACGTTATGGTTGGTCGAGTAGTTACTGCGTTGCTAATGGTTCTAGCGGCGTTAATGACATACGCTCTTGAAACTGCACGCCAAAGTTTTGAGTTGCTTATGTCAGTTGGGGCGGGAACTGGGCTCTTGTATCTCTTACGCTGGTACTGGTGGCGGATCAACGCCTGGAGCGAAATCGTCGCCATGGTTGGTTCGTTCGGTATAGCGATCGGTTTCTTTATAGCCACTAAGAACGGAGCGAACATCCCTTCGCATCATGTTCTCTTAATGACCGTGGGTGTTACGACGGTGCTTTGGGTTGCTGCGACGTTTATTTCGACGCCCACTGATAGGAACGTTCTAATCAGCTTCTACAAGCTAGTTAAACCGGCCGGCCCCGGATGGAAGCAGATACGTGCAGAATCGGGAGTGACCGGAACACCAGATAAGCTTGTGGACGCACTCCTTGGCTGGGTACTCGGCTGTGCTGCTGTGTACGGCGCGCTATTTGGAGCTGGAAGCTTCCTTTACGGATGGATACCGCAGGGTATCATGTGGACATCACTGTTTGTTATTTCAACCATCGGTTTGTGGAAGCTAATGCCACGTATGTGGAGTGGCGACGAAGCGAAGTGATAGTTAGAAGTTAAAGCAAAGAGCCTCGGCGATTTTCGCCGAGGCTCTTTGCTTTAAGTAACCGTCGTGTATATGTGTCGCGTAACTGTTAGTTGCGTTTACGTTCTGCTGCCAACGCTTTGTAGTACTCGTCAACGAGAGCGCGATACTCAGCAGGAACTGGAGGACGTGATCCACTAGCAGCTTTGCCGCTGTCAATAAGTCCCAGCTTTCTGTACAAACCAAACTCGAAGTCTTTTAGTCCTTCGATTACTTCTGCCTGAAGCTCCTTAATTCCTTTAGGTCCGTCCATAGAAGCACCACTTCTTTCGAGTTCGCGAAGATCTCTAATAGCACGATCAAGTTCGCGAGTGTCTATGCCCTGACCAGAAAGTTCATTCCGTAAACGTTCTGCCTCTTGACGGCGCAACGAGTACTCGCGCGAGTACTGACGCGGGTCGCCGCCAACAGCTCCGCTCGCAGAGCTGACGTTTCCAGATGGAGCGCCCTGTACAACACCGCTGCGCTGGTTACCAATTCCGCCTTGCTGTCCTTGCTGTCCTTGCTGTCCTTGCTGTCCTTGCTGTCCTTGCTGTCCTTGCCCGTTATCACCCTGACGTGAGTTTTGCGCTTGCATCCGGTCACGAAGTGATTCCATTCCCTGTACTAACTGACGGGTTCTTTCGAGCGCACGTTCTTGTTGACGAGTGGCGGACTCGCTTTCTAAAGCTCCAGCTGCCGCCTGAAAGCGTTCAGCAACATCACGGAGGTTGTCGCCAATCTGTTGTTCCCACGCATTGGCGTATTCCGATGCCTGCGTCATCGAACGTTTGGAAAACTCTATCTTATCAGCGATGCGATTGTCGCGAATTGCGCCAGCGGCCTGACCGGCTTGGTTAGACGCCTTTGGTTGCTCACGTCGACCATCGCGCGCGATCTGATCTGCTGCCCTCTCTAGTTCACGAACATCCTTAGCCAGTTCGTCTTTCTGTTGCGCGATGGCTCGTAGTTGTTCACCGCGTTGCTGTCCCTGTCCCTGTCCTTGTCCCTGCGCCAACTGTTGATGCATGCGGTTTACGTTATCGGCGATACGCTGTTGACGTTCGGCAAGTTCTTCTGCTTGTTGCGAAAGCTGCTGAACATCATTGCGAATCTGCTGAGCGCGCGCATTCTCAAGTTGACGTTGCGCCCGATTCAACTCTTCGAGTGCAGCTTGACCTTGTGCATTTGTACCACCCGCCGCACGCCGCATTGCGTCTGCCGCTTGCTGCATTCTTTGAGCAGCATCCGCTATATCAGGAGAGTTTTGCTCGCGCGAAAGTCGCTCTAAACGCCGTGCTTCTTCTTCGACCTGTCGAGCGAGATCACGTTGAGAGCTGCCGCCGCCGGCCGCGCCACTGTTTGCCGCCTGCTGTTGCCCCATTCGCTCTCTCATTGCGTCGGCCATGCGCTGCGCACGTTCGTTCTCTTGTTGCTGCCGGCTCGCTAGTTCGCGAAGCTTCTGCAAAGTCTCATCAACAGCCTGTTGCTGTTGCTGTTGTTGTTGTGACTGTTGTTGTACGGTTTCATACTGATTTCGCATTTTATCTGTTTCGAGTTCGAACAGATCTGCGAGGTCTTCGGGATTGCGCTGCTGGCCGCCACCGCCGCCGCCACCTCCCTGTTGTTGGCCACGCTGCACCTGCACTTCTCTATATGCGGCCTCAGCTCTTTGCAAGCGTTGTAGAGCGCGCTGTTCAGGTTCCAGCGCTGCAGTTCCTCGTCCCTTTCCTAGTGTTTCTTCGGCCTCTTTCATTTCATTCGAGGCCAGCTTGAGTTCTTGCTGAATCAATGCAAACACAGAATCGCTGGCAGCAACGCCGCGTTCTGTTAGTCTTCGAACAAGTGCGTCTACGTCTTCTCGTAACTTGCCTTGCGCAATTGTTAGTACAGACAAGTCCTCGCGCCGCCGCTCTGAGTTGTTACGTGCGCTATCGCGCTGCCAATTAAAGGTGCCAGCGACTACCTCTCTTTGACGAGCAACAAATCCGTCAGGAGAGTTCTGTTCGCCACCACCACCACCACCTCCTCCTCCTTGTTGTTCCGCCTCGCGATAGTTTCTCGAAAATGGGCGAATCTCCAAAAAGTAGACGTCGCTCGAACCACTATTGCCCGCCCCATCACGCGCCACTGCGTGGTAAGCAATAAGATCGCCGGGTGACAACGAAATCTCTTCCAAGAAGAGAGTATGAGTTGCACTACTCTCTTTTGCCCTGCGAGCGCCGTCAACAACTACTGTTTGCTCCTCACCTCCATTAACACGATAGCGCAACTCCAATGCCGTAAGTGCTATGTCATCGGACGCATCAATCGCAATTGTAACCTCGTCGATGTTCGCAACTTTAGTGTCACGCCCAGGTTCGCTGATGCGTACAATCGGTGCTCGATCTTCGAGTGATTCGACCACATACTGAACGCCTCCGGCAACTGTCCGTCCGTCCGCAGAAACTAGATCAATCCTGTAAAAGCCGCTGCGTTTTATAGTAAAGCTTCCGCTAACAGCTCCTGCTGAATTGACTGACAGAGGCGTGCGACTGCCGTCGTCAAATACTAATGCCCCCTCCTTCACAGGCATTGTTACTGATGCGGTAAGCGTTACACGAGTACCCTTCATAGCAGCAACATCACCGCCGGACTCAATGCGTTCTTGAGGTAAGCCGCTGTATGAAGGAAAGGTGAGATCGAGAGTCACCGCTTGCACTGCTGGGAGGTTCTTCACGACGAGCTTAAATACTGCAGACCGCACATCGCTTGATTCCACGTAGTACTCAGTATCGTGAACTAGGTCGAATAGACGGGTATTGAATGACGCTGAGTCGGTCGAGGGGCTCATTGGAATGCGTATCCATTCGCCTGCTGAATCGGCGCGGAAAACAAGTTCGGCCGCGTCTGCAGCGAAATTCTGGAGAGTCGCTTCGATATCAAGGGCGCCGCCGCGAGGAACTTCAATGTTGCCGGGCATAACATTTACCGCACGTACAATCTCGGCTGCTTCAGCGGACGACCAAGGTACAAAGAGCAACTTTGCGCTAGACCTAACCCTATCCGATCCAAAGGTTATTAGTGCTGCGAATGCAATAGCACTAAATCCTAAGACTTGAGTTGCCTTGATGATTCTAGGGCGCTCTATTCCAGTTCCCTTTACAAAAGGCCTTAGCGACTCCGTTGCTTTTACAAACAGTCGAGTAGCAAGCGCTGGCGACGTGCGGTTCTCTGCGACACTCTCAATTTCATGCACTGCAGAAATAAGCGACTGGCGTAACTGAGGCGCATGTTCCTCAACGTACAGCGCAAATCGCTCGTTGCTTGTGCGTCGCATGAGCGGAAGCACAAGAAACCTTAAGGCTGCCGCAAGAATGAGTGAGTACGCAACAACTCTTGCTAGGAGAACAGATGCAGTCGCGTCTGCTATAAAACGTGTAAGTAGAACGGCAATTACTACGGCGACGAGCGCTGCTAGAACAATCCACCCCAACGATTCAAGTAGTACACGCTGACGCCAGCGTCGACGCAATGACGCTAGTGCGGAAAGGAGCTGTGCATCTGGGCTCATCGCGAATTCCTGTTAGGAGACATCGCTGAACGAGTGGCGCTGCCACGCCACCCACGGTTTGAAAACAGTGCTTCACCTACCATAAGAATTGCGACAGTTACTAATAGATAGCGCCAGATGCCTTGCCTACGCTCTACTTCAGCCGAAGTCGCCGGCTGCACAGAGCGTTGCTGTAGAGAATCGGTCGATTGTACCCCAAGCAACAGCTCTTTCGGATCGATGGGAGTAAGATCGCTCTCTGCTGATGTAACGTTAACGGCAACCGAGGCGCGAGGCTCTCCACTAATGCTACCATCGTACACCGCATATCTTCCTGCGTCGGTAAGTGAAATTGCTACGCCGACAGAGTCTCGATCGGGCCGGTACACCGTCGAATCTGCTGCTTCAACAACAGGCCTCTGGATCGCATCAGGAATAGCCCAGCTCTCTCCGGTTGTGCGCCACAGTGGCACAGCATCGTGGCCGCTGGCATACAAAGCCAGTTTGCGAAGGAACGGAAGAAAAGCCGGTTGTAAAGGAAAATCACCGTTCCTGTCATCTAGTGGGACTGCAACGACAACTGTGTTGCCCTTCCCCAAAGTTCGAGTGACCACAGCTGGAAGACCGTCATCGAATCTTGCAACGATGTCGGCGTTAGCTGCGGCCTCAACTCGCGTGTAACGTAGAAACCGCGACATCGTTAGAGCTGCGGAAGCTTCTCTAAAGGGGGAAAACAACGGATGATCGTAACGAACATTTCCTAATGAGCCGCTGCCGCCACCACCACCGTTTGTACTGGTCCTATTTGACACACGGTCGGCCGTGCCTGCAAAGGTTGCAGGTACCAATGAACTCGTAGAAGCCTGCTGTGCTAGCCGCGCAGCTGCAACGAACACAACACCGCCGCCGCCATTCACAAAAGAACTAATTGCATCCGAGTGTCGCTCAGACGGTAGAACATCCCAATACACCAACATGATTGACGGATCTGTTAGGTCGCCCGCGAAACTAGATGCGCGCATACGCTCCACCTTAATGGGAGGAGCACGTCCTATTGCAAGTGCGTGTTCAAAGAATAATGTCTCATTCTGCGACGCGTTGTCAGGTACAATAAGCTGCACCTTGATTCCCTCTTCTCGCGAAAGCACAAACTGGAAACTATCGTCAAGTGGAAGATCGTCCGGGTCAACAGATACCACGCCGTAGATTTCTCCCGCAGTTATGGGAACGGCATCGAACGAAACGGTTGCGTCGCCGTTCACGGGGAGCTGAACAGCAGTTGAGGTAGCAGAACGCCCATTAATTGTAAGTGTCGCTCGAACTGTAGCCGGTTCAGCAAGTTCGCGAGCTGTTATGCGAGCCTGAACGCCGAGAGTCATGCGTTCGCCAGCAACAACACGCCGCGCTTCAACCGAACTGATGCTCACATTCGCGCGTGATGGGGCAGCCACAACTGCGGTACGCACTGCCGTACCTAACGGAACATCAGCAGAAGCGATGCCACCAGCACCGGCGCGCTGAAGATCTGAAACAACTACTATCTCTCCCAATGCGTCGCCTGCATTGTAAAGCTGCTGTCGCGCAGCTCGTAGTGCAGGAGCAAAGCGAGTTCCTCGTTTGCGCGGTGTTGCACGTGCCACTGCAGCAAGCGCTAGAGTGTGGTCTTCCGTTAGTGTTTGAACCACCTCAGCTGCGTCATCAAACAATACAACTGCAACCATATCGTTTGCTGACAACGATTGTATGGCAGTGCGTGCGGAGTCTAGTGCTGCCTGCCAAACATCATTGTGCCCCATGCTCATTGATCGGTCTAGCAAAACAACGAGCGCCTTAGTGCGTTCGTCAAGTTCTTCAGCGTTGCCTTTCTTCGCGAGCGGACGCGCGAAGGCCAACACTAGCAGCGTTAGAATCGCAGCGCGTAACAGTAGTAAGGGAAGGTCTGTTACTCGTCTACGACTTGCAGTGCGAATAGGAAGCCGTTCAAGAAACATGAACGATGGGAAGCGCAACGGCTTGCTTCTATCACGATGCCGTAAGTGCATCGCGATAGGTATCGCTAGTGCGCCGAGTGCTACTAAGAACGCAGGTACTAAAAATCCCATTAGCGAATCCTTCCTGTGGACAATCTGCGATCTAAGTACGCGTGAAGTGCTTTGTCCAGCGGCTCATTGGTTGTTAGTTGAATATAGTCGGCACCAGATGCTACAGTGCGACGCTCTACCTCACGACGATGGCTTGCAAAAAGCTCGACGTACTTACTTCGTAAAGCTTCGGGCTTAAGCGGAAGTAGCGCACCTGTTTCCGCATCTTCGAACGTGGCAGGCGCTTCAAACGAAAAATCTCGTTCTGCAGGATCAATGATATGAAATAGGATCACATCGTGGCCTGCCATTCTGAGCGAGTCTATAGACGCGCCCAGTGTGCTTGCAGCTTCATAGCAGTCTGAAACTATAACTACGATACCACTTCGTGTTGTTACGTGCGCAACACGTTGCAACGCGGCAGAAGTGTTCCCCTCGCCGGTTGCTTTTGCTCGTCCCAATGTGTGCAACAGAAGTTGCAAGTGGCGGGCCGAAGGTGGTACAACATCTAATAGTTCGTTAGCAAAACACGCGAGCCCTACTCTATCTCCCTGCGACTGCGACAGCCACGCAAGTGATGCGATAAGAAAGCGTGCGTAATCAAACTTGGACACAGACTCAGAGCCGTAATCCATCGATCCCGACGCATCTAATGCAAAGACGACAGCAGCATTGGTATCCGCATCGTACTCCTTGACGTAAAAGCGATCGGTACGTCCGAAAACTCGCCAATCAATGCGTCGCAAATCATCACCTGGCTGATACGAGCGGTGTTCTGCGAAGTCGAGTGACGTTCCTTTACGGAGAGAACGGTGCTGGCCATGCATAAACCCGTCAACAACCGTGCGTGCAAGCAGCGCGAGATCAGAGATCTTCGCAAGCAGTGCGGGGTCGATGAATGCAGCGGGTGCTGATGGCATAGCTAGTTAAAGAGCGGAGCGAGGTACAGGTACAGCTGTTACTAGCTTATCTACGAGCATATCAGTAGTGACTTTTTCAGACTGTGCCTGAAAGTTGGTTAGCAGGCGATGTCTTAGCACTGGGCGTGCTAGTGTTCGTATATCATCGAACGAAACATTCGTACGTCCTTGCAGCAATGCACGCGCCTTCGCGCCTAAAACAAGCGACTGAGCTGCACGAACCGAAGCGCCGTAAGTAATCCACTGCTTAACAAAGTCAGGCGCACCTTCTTCAGAAGGGCGCGACATACGAACGAGTTTTACCGCGTAACGTGTTACAGCGTCTGCAACGGGAACACGTCGCACAACTTTTTGAAATGCTAAGATGTCTTCGCGCGAAACTACCGGGCGTACAGATTCTGGTTGGAGTGAAGTCGTCGCACGCACAACAGCGACTTCATCTTCCTCCGGTAAGTAGTCAAGCATAACCTCCAGCATGAAGCGGTCGAGCTGCGCCTCTGGAAGTGGGTATGTGCCCTCGAGCTCAATTGGATTCTGCGTCGCAAAAACAAAAAACGGAGCTTCAAGGTCGTATGTGCGACCTTGTACAGTAACTCTACGCTCTTGCATCGCCTCCAGAAGTGCAGACTGCGTTTTTGGGGGTGTGCGATTGATCTCGTCGGCAAGTAAGACATTTGCGAACACAGGGCCCGGCATGAATGTAAGCTTCCGTTGTCCACTCACTGGATCATCCTGAATAACATCGGTGCCGGTAACATCCGACGGCATAAGATCAGGTGTGAACTGAATGCGCGAAAAACGCAAATCAAGCGCTCTAGCAAGAGTGGAGATAAGAAGTGTTTTCGCAAGCCCTGGAACACCCACCAGCAAACAGTTACCGCCGGCGAAAAGTGCTATTAAAGCTTGCTCGACAACGACGTCCTGTCCAACGATAACCTTACGCAGTTCGCGGGTTATATCTTGCCCTGCTTGCTGCAGTCTGTCGGCTATGACTGCGTCGTCGAGTGACGTCAGTGCTGGTTGCGTGGTGTCAGTCAAGCGAATCCTCAGTTCAACGGGTGAGCGCGTATATGATATAGTTTATGCCTATCTTGTACGCTTCGTTCGAAGCTTCAATAGGAAAGAGCCCCATGTCGGAGAACTCCCAGTATTCGGACAAGTCATTGTGAGTGTTTAGAAGCATCAGCATGCGACCATTCGGATTGTTGTTTTCGAAGACGGCCTGAAATAGTGCGCGCCCTCCGTAAACGGGGTGGTTGTAGTCCAGTGATGGAATACGGTAGAACGAATCGAAAACTGGGTGTGATGTATCAATGTCAATCACAACTGCGCCCGGTATCACGCGCCGTATCTGGCTGTACAGATTGTATTCTGCGTCGTCTATTGTGTAGTCGTCAAAAATTAAGAAGCCACCTTTAAGAAGGTAGTTCCTAAGATTGACTATGTCAGCTTCACTGGGTCTCCAGTAACCCGGCTCTGCCATATACAAAACCGGATACTTGAAAATCTCGTTGTCACTAAGGTCGAGTATGTTACTCTCTTTCGTGCGTACTTTCACAGTAGAGAGTTCGCTAAGAATACGCGTGAAGTTGCGTTCGCCCTGCGGGTAATCATGACGCCACCCTGGATCTCTAGGGTTTCCGCCGTCGTATCGAACTCTTATAAATGTGAATCGCCCATCGTAGGGAACATTGGGTTCATCGGGAGTAAAGAAGCGCCTACGTTGCGCCTCAAGTACACCGGTTGTAGCCAACAAAAGCCCCAAGCCTATAAGCAACGCCTTCCTTCGTTTCATTGCTGTCCACCTCGTAGCTCTAGAAGCAGTAGCTGCGCCTTCTCAAACGATGGCGCCTGTTCAAGTATTGCAAGCAACTCTTTACGAGCAGCGTTACGGTCCCCCGCCTTAATTAGTGCAGCCGCGAATTCACTACGTGCGTCCAGAATGTCAGGAGGATCGAGTAAAACCACCGCCCTGCGTTCACGAACAGCTGTGTGGTGTAGGCCGCGTGCTGCCGCCAACTCTGCGAGACGAACGTGAACGGATATATCGTAAGGAAAAATCCAAACTGCTCTCTCAAGCGACGTTAGCATGCCTAACGTATCTGCCAACTGCTCGCGCAGTTGAAACTCAAGTTCATTGGCAGCTAGTGCTGTCTCATTCCTTGCAGTCACGCGTACTATCTGATTGAGCGCTTTCTGTGTATCGCCACGCTCCTTATACAGTGTGGCAAGAGCAAACGCTGGGCTGTCGTCTCCTGAGTAATCGGGGAAAAGCGCCTGAGCACGTTCGAATGCAGCTATCGCTTGGTCGGTATTCCCCTGAGCAAGTACGCTGGCTGCAGAACGCATTGCGCTTACAAATGCGCCCAAATTGGCATTGTCACCATTGGTTGCTTCAGTAGCCGCAACCTTCGATGGTGCTACCGAACGAAGAGGAACTTCGAATCGCTTCTTAACCCACGAGTCGAACTGTTCATCAACTTGTTCAAGCGATAGTGAAAGCGCATTGGCAAACGCAGTCTCACTGTCATGCCCGTCGCGCCAAGTGACGAGCATTGAGTTAAGCGCAGCTACTCCGCGTGTTTCTTCTACCCACTCGCAAAACAACGATGCCAAGTAGTAACTGAACCCTACCTCAGCGTTGCTGCGAGGAAACAAAAATCCTTCATTCAGACGCGATACAGGGCGTAATAGCCCTCCGGAATAGGCAGCGAGAAACTGTACCGAAACATCAGCTCCCCAGCCTCGTTGCGTACGTCGCTCTTCAAGTACGGAAAGCCCTTCAGAGAACCACCTCGGCACCCTATTGTTAGTCGCGCCAAGTGAGAACGTGTGTACCAGCTCATGCCAAGCGGTAGATCCCCAGTTGAACGCTCCCTTATCACGTGCGGATGGGGTATCCATAGCTAAAACGGTTCCAAAGCTCACTCCAAGCGCACCTAACCCAGCGAGTCCTACTGTGCGTACAGAAAAATCGGCGTGCTGATTAAAAAACTCCAGACGTACCGGCGTTGGAGGCTTGTATGCGTAACGAACAGAAAGTGAATCGTACGCTTGTTCAAGCAGCGGCAATACATATAGAGCCAACAATTCCGCTTCCCTTGCAGGGGCAACAATCTGAAATCGCTTGCTTTCTATAGTACGAAACTTGCCCATTCTATCAAGAAGATCGAGCGTGTTCTTATGCCATACATTATACGCATCCAACGCGAACGATCTCTCTAGCGAGTTTCTCCCCGAGTCGATTGCTCCAGTTCTCAATTGGTTGGTACCTAGAACACCAAACGCACGCGCCGATATTGGGTTGTAGTTTGCAGCTCGCTCAGCAAAGGCCACTGCGTCACCATATCTTCTATTTCGAACTGCCGCGTCGGCTAGCTCCATGTAAAACGTTGCAGGCTTAGCTTGAAGCTTTGTCGCAGATGCCAACGATTGATTGAACAGTGCGGAATCACCAGTAAGCCAAGCGGTTGCACCAAGAATAGACCACGCACCAATAGATGCCGAATCAATATCTATCGCGCGTTTCCCCCACACGAGCGCGGAATCAAATGCCTCCGCCTCTAAGTGCATCTGAGCGAGCAATAGCTGAGCATCGACAAGAGACGGATTAAGTGTGAGTGCGCGTCTGACCCCCTGAATGGCCGATCGTTTGCCTTCGAACTCATCTACTCGAGCTATGCCGAGTATGGCACGCGCATCGTTCGAATTACCTTTGAGAACGGCTTCAAATGAAACGCGCGCGTCGGGCGCGTTGTATCGTTCCAAGAGCAGATCGCCGGTACGGAGCAATGGTTCTGCATTCGAAGCGTCAGCCGCTGCCGCCGCATCGAACGCTGCAAGCGCGTTGCGCGGCGCAGAGGCATCACCAGCTCCCAACAAGGTCCACGCGCGGCCCGCAGCAAGATGCATATGCACTGGCCGCTGCTGCTGCTCGTAAGCCTCAACAATAGCGCGTGCTTGCGAAGTTGCTGCATTAAAATTGCCACTTCTTTCCGCAAGCTCTGCAAGTGCAACTCGCGCAAGCCAAGCATGCGGATGACCCGTCGCAATTGAGTGCTTGTAAACTGAGTCAGCTTCATGAATCTTTCCTCGAAGTACGAGAACGTCTCCCAAAGCAACCAACGTTACGGAACCCGATGAACGCGCAGTTTGTTCGGCCTCTGCAAGAGCACCACGCGAGGTAAGTTGCTGAACTTGCTTCAAAGGATCTTGAGCGTCGCTAGGAAGTGCAGAGCAATTGGACGTTGCTATGGCCTGTGTTACGAAAAAAAACAGCGGGGCAAATCGTGATGTTCTCATTCACGCCCTCCGGCCGCACGAATAGCACGAGTCTTCTCTGCGATAGCTAACAGCAGATCTTCGAGTTGACGTTCATAATCTGCAGGTGGCATAGAACTCTTTGCCAAACGCAACGCTCCTACTCGCGATTCAAGCTCTTGGCGTTCTCCTATAAGTGCTGCAACGGCCGGATCGGACACCACAGAGGATTTGCCAAAGGCAACAGTGCGCGCCAATGCTGAATCAGAAAGCTGTGCCTGCTCCGTTTGCATGCGACGAGTAGTTTCGTAAACTCGTGTGACCTCTTTATTAGCGTACTCAAACGCTTCCATTACAGATATACGCCCGTCTTTATTAGCGTCGGCTTCCGAACTGGTTAAGCCTCGCGCAAAGTATGTTGCGAACACGCTTTCGTTACGTTGCAATGCGCTTTTGGTGGCCGTTACGATAACACGTTGTTCTCCCCGCTCTCCCTCAAGAACGGCGAGAAAATCGCCACTGCCACTTGACGCGTTCACAAAAACCACACGCTGCTTGCTAAATCCAGACAACCAGGTAGCATAGTCAGATGCGGTAGGATCAGGTCCCGGAAGATTCACGCGCGAAGACGCCCCCTCTCCTCCACCATGGCCAACAATCATTACTAGAACAACATCGCCAGCGGCCGCGCGGGCGCCTATTGTTGAAAAGGCGCGCATTACATTTTCTTTCGTAGACCTATCGTTTGTGCTGCCGCTTTCAGTAAGGAGAATAAGACTTTCGTTTTGTACGCCCCATTGCGTACGCGCTGCTTCGGCAACTGTATTTAACGCGCTGGAGAACACCGGCGCATACGAAGGTTCGCCGGCTAGCCCTTGAACAAGTATCACATGCGTTTTCTGAGCGGCCGCCGCACTTGCAGCGACAGATATGAGCGCTGCAACGATAAGAGAAACTGAACGATACGACGTCAACATCAGGCGAGCCCCCTCCATCTACGATATGCCCACTCCGCTCCTAAAACCGTCGCCAGAAAAATGAACACAGCGGGCATATCCCAAAGATCATTTGCTTCTCGTACGGTTACTCCGCTCTCTGTATACACTACGTCATCCACCAATTGTTGCGCACGTTCTAGCTCGTAGTAGCGTCCACCAGTTTCGGTAGCAATTCGACGCAACAACCCCGATGCCAATTCTGCGCGCGATATGTCAGCTGCGCCGTCATCTGCGTTAAATGAGCTAATCTCGGAAGCCGCAGTGTCCGTGCTAGTCGATGCTGTAACTATGGCTTCATATGTACCTGCAATATCTGTTTCAAATTCCGCGCTATAATTGCCATCACCTGCGACAGAAAGCTCCATGGGCACAGTCCTAATGCGCCCATCGGGTGAGGTTATCATAGCAACTACGGTAGCATCGTTCTGATTTGCGAACGCTTCATTGCTTACGTTAGCCTTAATAACAACACGTTCGTTTGGCGCTACATATGCGGGGCTGATAGACACGTCAATGCGATCGGGCACGCCTTCTACCATCCAACGTAGCAACTGACGCCAAAAAGTTTGGAAACTGTCGTCGTCTACTGCCATATCTGCGTGCATTCTCCAAAGCCATGTGTCTTGAACTGCGAGAACAGCGCTTGCGCCTCTACCATAGCGTTGCGTTGCTAGCACTGGTACGTCTGCTCCGCCTTCAACAGGACGCCCAGCTAGCAATAGCGTCGCACCAGCCCGTAACGGTCCTACTTTATTTACCGTAGTGAGGGGCGGGAGCGAATCCCATTTAGCGCGTGACGCCGCACTGTTCTCTCGCAACTGAAGGGAAGAGTGCGTTACGCCTGCTGCAGTTTGACGAACACTAACATGAGTTGCAGCAGCGTCTTCTTCAGGAGTTTGCTTGGTAAGTGCAACTGGAAGCACATCGGACAATACAGTGCCAGCATAGCCACCTTCACCCAGCGCAGAGCGTCCGCCTAACGCCAGTAGTGTGCCACCCCTTTGCGCTACAAAGTCCGAGAGCATACGAAGTTGATCACCAGAAAAGAATGAGGCTTCAATGCTGCCGAGTATTATGCCGCGGAAACCAAAAAGCTCTTCGCGACTGTTAGGGAAGCCAGTAACTAACTCTAGAGAATCGCGAACGCCTAGTCTCAAATACTTTCGGTCTGCGCTTCGCATAAGACCTACTACTTGAATGCCGCTATCTCCATCGGCAGCTCTGCGCAGAAATGCAAATTCCGGACGCGGTTCTCCCTCTACATACAGAATACGATCCGGCCCTGGCCGTACCTGGAGCACTCCCTGCCAGATATTGTTCTCAACTACTTGCTCGTTATCTAAAGGACGAACCCGAACAGTGAGTCGATGATTCCCTTGATCTAAGGGTGGTACTCTTAAACGAGCACGCGCCGTTTCACTCCCTCGTTGTATCGTGACTTCATCTGAAGTCAAAATGCGTCCATTTGCTTCCACAAAAATTTGAAGTGGCTCTCCGGTAACTCCTTGCGCACGCACATCTGCTTCTATGTAAAAGGAACCACCGCTAAGTACACGTGAAGGCGCAGACACTCTGTCAAGTGCGACATCCCGTTCAAAACGTTCGCGTCCTGCTCCTACTGTATGAACGGGGACACGCCTTGCGCGCAAACTTAGAAGAGCATTGGAGTGTTCACCCGCACCGTTGTCAGCGCCGTCGGAAACGAGAATTACTCCTGCAAGAGGCAGCCCACTCAATTCCTCCTGTACATCGTTTAACGCTGCTGCGAGATCGGAGCGGGTTCCAGTTGCGTTTAGCGAAGACGCATTGGTAGCAGGGCGCGCGTCACCAGCGAATCGGAATACACGAAGCGCAAATTTTTCACTTAGCTCTGATACGATAGCCGCAGAATCAGCGAAAACGCGTTGAACTGATTGTATTCGTGTTTCTTTGTTATTGCCGTCGGCGATGCGCATGCTGCGAGAATCGTCGAACAGAGTAGCCAACACATTACGTTGTGGTACAGCAGAGGACACTACGAGTATAGGGCGGAACAGACAGGCGACCACTGCAAGTACTGCTAGGCTACGTAAGACTGCGGGGACTAAGCGTTGGCTAAGTGATGCGTTCTTTACCTGGTAATACGCGAATAAAACTGCGATCAGTGCAACTAGGCCAACCAGTGAGAGCACCAAAGGCGAAGCGATTGGCGCAAAGCCTAACTCGCCGCGTTCGAAAACGCGAAGTGGATACTTGAAAAGAAACGCGAAGATAGCGTCGGCGGTTGGACCCACTGATAACCGGAAGGGAGGGAATACTGACTACCGCCGCGCGCACCGCGGAGTTCCGTCAGAGAGAAAGAAACTGGAGAGTGCATCACCGAACGCACCACGTCCATAGTTGGACGTTGCGGGTGCATGAATTGTTAGCTTGTTGAGATAACAATTCATTATATGTGTGTAGATCGGATTTGGATCGTATAAAACAGCCATTGCACAAAAATGTCGTGCGTGTTAACGGCACCGACAATTACTACGTCCAACGGTCAACAGTGGGCGCATTACGCGCCATCTAACCAAGGAGGAACGATGCGTTACAAGTATTCAGGGATGGCAGTACTTCTTGCTGGGGCAATTTTGGCGAGCACCGCGGAAGCTCAGCGTGGAGGGGCTCGGGGCGGTGCGCGTGCTGAGGCGCGTGTTGAAGCAGGCGCTGCTACGCGTGCTGCTGGAGGCAGGGCAGGTCATCCGGCAGCGGCGCTCCTTAGGATGAAAGAGCGGTTGGCGCTTTCTGAGTCTCAGGTCGAGCAGCTTAGAAAGCAGCAGCAGGCCAAGCTGCCCCAAGTCAGTGAGTCTGACATGCTTCGCGCTCGAGCCGATTTAATGGATGCGACGCGCGGCGATGTTAATCCAGAGGCGGCGCGTGCGGCGCTAGATAGGATGAGCAAGCTTCGGGTAGACGTTGAGGTGGCACGTTTGAAGGCACGTAAGGACGCGCGCGCTGTTCTAACGGCCGACCAACTGGGTAAGCTCACCGCATTCGAGCGGGCCTCTTCAGCACGTCGTACTCCGCCCAACCGAGCAAGACTCGGCGAGCGCGCTCGCGCGGGCGCTGCATTTCGTGGACTACCCGGCCGCATGGATTTTCGGGGCGTGCGCGGCTGGCGCTAAGTCGAGGTGAAGGGGCGGCGGAGCAGCTGCCAATATCAGTAGTCTAAACGGGGTTGGGCTGAAACTGGCCTAGCCCCGTTTGCGTTTGGTTGGGTATGCTGTCTAGCCGCTTCCCAGTGCAAGCGCCCACTTGCTTGCTTGCAAGCGAGCGCTTGCTTAACGTTAAAGAATGATCGATAATAGGGGCAAAATCTTGTGCGCCGCCGCTAAGGTGTACGCCGCTCATGGATGGAGGGGCGCAACAACTCGACGCATCGCCGAAGAAGCCGGCGTCAATGAGGTCACTCTCTTTAGGCAGTTCGGATCTAAAGAGGCACTCCTTGATGCTGCAATGGAAGAATGCGCCGCTAAGGAATGTCTAGCCTCTCTTCCCCTCGTTCCGGTTAAACCGCAACACGAGCTGCTCTCGTGGGCCATGTCGCACTACAGCCACCTGGTTTTCATGCGCTCTATAATCCGACAGCTAATGTCAGAGTCTGCAGAACGTGAGCAGGCTTTTGACTGCGCTGCTCACGGTCCGTCTGCGGCCGCAGCTCAACTCCGCGACTATGTAATTACGCTTAAGCGCCACGGCTGGCTCGACCCGGTTCGAGAATCGGCACACCCTGCAGATCCTTCCGATGTTAAAGCAGCCGTCACGATGTTCATGGGTGCCATATTCGCCGATGCCATGAGTCGAGAGCTAATTCCAGAATTGTATCCGTTGAATCCGGATATGGCTGTAAATGCGTACGTGCGTTTGTTCCTGCGCGCTTTGGGTGTTAGATACGCTCCCACGGCTCCGGATCTCTCTGATTCTCGCTGACTCCCGCATTATGTTTTTCATGTCCACGACTCGTGCGCGCTCGGACGGGATTTTTTCTCGGCTCGCCGCCTCTCTTTATTGTGTGCCGGTTGCCCTTTCGGCGATGCTTACGACAATTGCATCGCCTGCTTGGGCACAACAGTCTGCGACGACTCAGCCGGTAACTCTTACCCTTCAAGACGCGCTAGCCAAGGCTGGTGTAGCGAGTGAGGCTGTTGCAATTGCGCGTGCCGGCGAGCTTCGCGCTAAAGGGCAGCACTATCAGGCTCGCTCTGCTCTTTTACCTCAGCTTAGCGCATCGTTTGCATGGCAGAAAACTCTACAAAATCAGTTCAATGAGATTTCGAAGAGGGCAGGCGCAGGATCAGATGCAGGTGATTCAACTATAGGAGACCTTGCAGACAATCCTTTAACACGAATTTTTGCATCGCCATACACAACTACTTTTGGGTTGCAAGCAACTCAGACAGTGTTCACTGGTGGTCGCGCTACAGCAATGATTCGCGCTGCTCAAGCCGGTAAAGATGCTGCAAAAATTGGAACCGTTTCAGCACTCGCGCAGGTTCAACTTGATGTAACGCAGGCTTTTTTCGATGCCATGCTTGCTGACAGGCTTGTTGCGATAGCTGAGTCGTCTTTGGTGCAAACAGAGCGAACGTTGCAGCAGGTTCGCCTTACTCGCCAAGTCGGTTCGGCTTCTGAGTTTGATTTAATACGCGCTCAAGTAACTCGCGACAATCAACGGCCGCAGTTTCTTCAAGCCCGAACGCAACGCGATCTTGCCTATCAACGCTTGCGTCAAATGTTGGAGTTCCCTGAGTCACAACCTCTCTCGCTAGTTGATCAAGCAATCGAATCACTCGATCAAACTCCCGTACCAGTAGATCAACAGCAGGTGACATCAGTGAACGTCGATGTTGCGTCTGTGCTAAGAGTTGATCCTGCTATACATAGCGCTGTCGATCGTGCGCTTGCCAATGTCGATACTAGCGTCGCGTCTCGATCTTCGGTAAGACAAGCCGAAAGGTCATTAGAAATAGCAAAGCAGCAGCATCGGGCAACGCGTGCACAACGTTTGCCTACACTTGGGTTAGTTACTAATTACCAGCGTCTTGCTTATCCGACCAACGGTTTTCCCGCCAGTCTGAATGACTTTTTCCCAAACTGGACTGCGGGAGTGCAGGTCTCGTTTCCGTTCTTCACTGGAGGACGTGTGCGAGGTGAGATGCTTGCATCTGAAGCCGCTATTGTTGAGGCGGAGCAAAGGCTAAAGCAAACGCAAGAAGGCGCATCGTTAGATGTGCAGCAAACGGTCGCACAGTATAGGGAAGCACTTGCGACGTGGCAGGCTAGCCAAGGTACGACGGGGCAAGCGGCCCGTGCATACCAGATAGCAGAGGTACGTTTTAAAGAAGGGATCTCCACGCAATTGGAGCTCGCAGAAACGCGCGTGCAGCTACAACAGGCACAAGCGAACAGTGCACGTGCAGCGCGTGATCTGCAGGTTGCACGTGTCAGGTTGCAGTTATTACGCGATCTCCCACTCGGCGTAGGAAGTGCTACTGGTGCGCAACCATCAATGGGTGCATCAGCAGCAGGCGCAAACTCCCCACTAATGGGGAACACCATGCAATCAGGCAACAATCCATGACGAACTCTACTCGCCGTCTCGCGGCGTCAGCAACCGCTATCGTTCTAGTGGGACTTCTCATTTCAGCATGTGGACGTTCTCCCGATGAGACGTCGGCCGACTCGACAGTTGTTGTTCAAACTATAGGACCAGATAACGTCGCAGTCGCGCGCGAAGATACTATTCGATCGGGGCCGCCAATTTCTGGCACTTTAGTAGCCGAACGCGAAGCCAGAATTCGCGCTGAGGTCGCTGGTGCTGTATTGCAAACTTATGTTGAGCAAGGGCAGCGCGTTGTTTCTGGTGCTGTGCTTGGTCGCATCGACGACGCCGTTGCCAAAGATGCGCTCCTCTCTGCACGCTCGCAGATGACACAGGCGACGCTTGCGAGCGAGCAGGCTGCTCGTGAGTTGCAGCGCGCGCGCACGCTTGTTGCCGCGGGTGCTATCGCTGAGCGGGATGTAGAGTCTGCTGAACGCGCCAACCTAGCAGCGCAAGCACAGCTCGCAGATGCAAAGGCGCGGCTTGGAAGTGCGGAGAAAGTAGTAGAGAACTCTACAGTGCGTGCACCATTCGCAGGCATTGTTGCTGAGCGTTCGGTTAATCCTGGTGACATTGTTTCACCCGGAACGGCGCTTTTTACAGTTGTAGATCCTCGCAGTTTAAAACTTGAGGCTTCTGTTCCTACTGCTTCACTGGCAGACGTACGCATAGGTGCTCCGGTTGCGTTTTCAGTTAACGGTTTTGCCGGACGCACTCTTACTGGACACGTAACGCGAATTAACCCAGTTGTTGATCCGCAAACACGACAGGTTCGTCTTCTTGCAAGTATTCCAAATTTGCAAGGTAGTCTTGTTGCGGGCTTGTTCGTCGAAGGCCGCATTGAAAGTGAGAAGCACGTTGGCGTTGTTGTTCCTGAACAAGCGCTTGATCAGGCCGCACAAAACGCCTATGTCATACGTTTGCGCGGTGGCAAGATTGAACGAGTAGCGGTGCAGGTAGGACTACGTGATCCTTCGCGAGAGACAATTGAGATACGTGAAGGGGTTGTAGCAGGCGACACCATTCTTCTGGGCGCAGCTCGCAGCATTTCAGCGGGCGCCAGTGTCAAAGTTTCATCTCCAACCGATGCACAGACTAAGACTGTGCCCGCGCCAGCCGTTGACTCGGCCTCACGCGCGAACGGTAACTGATCTCAACGTAGTCCAGCCGAGGTATTTCGATGTTCATCTCCGACTTCGCGATCAAGCGTCCGCTGATCACAGTCGTAGCCATGCTGACACTCGTGGCGTTCGGATTAGTCGCACTGCTACAGTTGCAGACAGACGAGTTTCCAGAGATTCAGCCGCCGATAGTTCTTACAACAATCGTGTACCCTGGAGCTTCTCCAGATCAGGTTGAGCGCGAGATTCTTCAGCCAATCGAAGAAGCGATTCAGTCTATATCAGGAGTTAAACAGATTCAGAGTGAAGCGCGCGATGGCTTTGCTCAAATTTTAACTCAGTTTGTTTTTTCGAAGAATATTCAAGAGGCGACTCAAGATATTCGTGATGCTATATCGCTTAAGCGTCAAGATCTTCCGCAGGAAATGGAGGAGCCGATCCTCCTAAAGTTTAATCCCTCTGATCTTCCCATTGTAACACTCGCGCTCTCTTCCGAGACCCTTTCGGCTGCTGAGCTTACGCTTCTTGCGGACCCTCGAATTACTCGCGAGCTGCGTTCCGTTCCAGGTGTGGCTAGTGTGAACGTTACCGGCGGTGTTAAGCGAGAACTAACAGTTAATCTTGATCCTCAGCGTTTACAGGCTGCGGGTGTAAGTGTTCCTGAAGTTGTTCAAGCGTTACAGTTGGGTAATCTTGCTGTTCCAGTAGGTCGTGTGAACGGTTCTTTGGATGAACGTACTATTCGACTTAAGGGAAGACTCGACACTCCTGACGACTTCATGGCAATGACAGTTGCCAATCGTGGCGGACGCACTATTCGTTTGGGAGATGTTGCAACTGCCGAAGATGGTGTCGAAGAGCAACGTACGATGGCGATCTTCAACAATAAGGATGCGGTTGGTATTGAGATCACTAAAACCACCGGTTACTCAACAACGTCGGTTGCTGATCAGCTAATTAGTAGAATCGACGCTCTTCGTCCAACGCTTCCTGCTGGTGCACAGTTAGACGTTGTAAAGAACTCAGGTGTGCGAGTTGCAAACTCCGTGCGTAATGTTCAAGCAACGCTCATTGAAGGTGCCCTACTAACAGTCCTCGTAGTTTTTCTTTTCCTCAACTCCTGGCGATCGACGGTTATTACCGGCCTCGCGTTGCCAATATCAGTGTTAGCAAGCTTTGTGGCGGTGTGGGCGTTCGGTTTTACGCTTAACACTATGTCGTTGTTAGGACTGTCATTGTCTATAGGTATTCTCATAGACGATGCCATTGTGGTGCGTGAGAATATTGTACGACATGTGGAAATGGGGAAAGACCATTACACAGCGTCAAAGGAAGGCACCGATGAGATTGGTTTGGCGGTAGCTGCGACCACATTCTCCATTGTATCGGTGTTCATTCCTATAGCTTTCCTTGACGGTGAGGCAGGACAGTGGTTTAAGCCCTTCGCTCTTACTATCGCGTGTTCGGTGCTCGTATCGTTGTTTGTTTCGTTTTCGCTCGATCCTATGCTTTCTGCTTACTGGCCAGATCCGCATCTCGAAGAGCACGAGAAGAGCTGGCTGACTAAGCTGTTGGATAGATTCAATCGTTGGTTTGACGGGCTTTCACGTAACTACCGTCGTGTTATCGGGTGGGCGCTAGATCATCGTAAGTCGATGGTTGTGCTCGCGGTGTCCAGCTTCGCGCTCGCCCTTTCGATGCCAATGATGGGGCTTGTGGGCGGTAGTTTTATGCCTATCGACGATCAAAGCGAGCTGACGCTGCAAATTGAAACTCCGCCTGGAGCGAACCTCGATTATCTGCGTCAGAAGGTAAACGAAACTCTGATCTTAGCGCAGAAGCATCCGGAAGTGCGCTACACCTTTGCATCAGCAGGCGGCGCGAACGGTGCAGTAGATAAGGCCAACGTGTACGTGCGTCTAGTATCAAAAGATGAGCGCACGAACAGTGCTGAAACAATGGCACGAATTGTACGTGAAGAAGTGAAGAGCATTGGTGGTGCTGATGTTGCCGTGTTTACCGACGAGTGGGCAGGACAGCAGAAGCAGATATCACTTGAGTTGCGTGGCGAAGATAAAGTTGCGCTTCAGAAAGTCGCTGAAGAGTATCTTGCCGCTATGAAGAGCGTGCGCGGCGCGGTAGACGCAGGTTTATCAACACGCGGTCAGAAGCCAGAGCTCACGGTACAAGTTGATCGAGGACTTGCAGGCGCACTTGGCTTAAGTATCGGGCAGATTGCACAAGCTATTCGTCCAGCTTTCGCTGGTTTAGACGCTGGTGATTGGGTGGACCCATCTAACGAAACTCGTACCGTTATGGTTCGACTTTCACCGGAGGCGCGTAAGCGTGCTTCAGACTTGGCTCAACTACCTGTTGGTGTTGGACAAGGGATTAACGGTGGTCTTATCCCGCTACAACAGGTCGCAACTATAAAGTCCGAGCTCGGGCCAGCGGTCATCAATCATCTTGATCGCGATAACGTAATTAAAGTCGAAGCGAATGCGGCTGGTCGATCGCTAACAGAAGTGATGGCAGATGTTACCGCAAAAATAAAGGACATTCCTTTACCTCCTGGCGTTATTCTGTCGCAAGGTGGTCAAGTCGAGCAGCAGGCGGAAGTGTTCCTTAGCATCATCATAGCGTTAGGCGTAGCTGTAATGTTGATGTACTTGGTGCTAGTTGTGCAGTTCGGTTCGTTCCTCGACCCACTAGCAATCCTAGTTTCGCTTCCGCTTTCGTTAATTGGTGTTATGACTGCGCTAGCTATTACGGGGCAGACCATAAATATCATGAGCATGATAGGCGTGATTTTGTTGGCAGGAATCGTAGCTAAGAACGCGATCCTACTAATTGACTTCGCCAAATGGTCACGCGAGAAGAACGGTCTTCCTCTGCGCGAAGCGTTAATTGAGGCGGGTGCAATTCGTTTGCGCCCGATCCTTATGACAACGTTTGCGCTAATCGCGGGTATGATACCTGTAGCACTAGGTTCGGGTGAGGGTGCTCAGTTTCGTGCGCCGCTAGGCATAGCTGTTATTGGCGGCGTGTTAACGTCTACTATTTTGACGTTACTAGTAATTCCTACATTCTACGAGATACTCGACAACATGCGATCGAGCTTTTCGCGCTTTGTAGGGATGACACCTCCGCACACTGGACAGTTCAAGGTCCCAGAAGCGTGATAGCCAGAGGGAGCACTGATAGGTGTTAGACGTTGCTGCTTATAGCAGCGATTCGTTTCTTGCTGGCATGTCGGATGGCGTGTGGACATACGTCGTACTCGGTATGTCAGCAATTATCACCGAAGAGTTGGCGCCAATCTTTGGTGGTATTGCTGCACACGAGGGTGAACTTCAAATTGAGCGCGTTATACTAGCGCTTACCTTTGGTGGTTGGGTAGCAACTGGGTTGCTGTACACACTCGGACGTCTAAAATGGGAGACACTTCGTAAGAGGTGGCCGAACACCCGTTCTACGGGGACGATCGCGCTGCGTGTGGTAAAACGAAATCCGGTTACCGCATCGTTTCTTGTGCGCATGGCGTTTGGACTGCGTATTGTACTGCCAATTGCCTGCGGCGCTGCTAAAGTTCCAATTGCGTTGTACCTAACTGCGAGCTTACTGGGCTCGCTTGTGTGGAGCGTGGCATTTACACTACTCGGCTACGCGGCAGGCGAAGCTGCCGTTCATTTGGTTGGAAAACTTGGACGTGCTGGTGAAGTGGGAGGAGCTGTTATAGTTACTGCTATCGTTTTCGCTTACTTTTTGTGGAGGAGAAAGCGTGCGGAGCGTAAAGAGAAGCGACGCTTTAGACAGACGGTAAACTAGTACATGATTTAGCAGCTACACGCAAAGCGTCCCACGCTCTGTTAATGTGCTTCCGTTCCGTGCGAATGTTTCCTACTGCTAACCTTAGCGTATACTTCCCGTTAAGCCGCGTGTGTGAAAGAAAGGCGACTCCAGAGTCATTTACGTGCTCCAGTATTGCGGCATTAATATGCGCGATACTTTCTTCTGATTCTCCCTCTGGAGCGAAACGAAAGCAAACGGTTGAAAGAGTGACCGGCGCCATTATTTCCCAGCCTCCTTCGTAGTACACCATTCCCGCGAACTCACGTGCAAGTTCGCAATGAAACCTGATTCGTTCTGCTAAGCCGTCTGTTCCGTATGATCTCATTACCATCCACAGCTTTAGTGCACGAAAGCGTCTACCTAGCTGGATTCCATAATCCATAAGGTTAACAACGTCGTCGTTGTGCCGCGTGGTGAGGTACTCGGGCTGTAGCGCAAAAGTACGTCGTAGTAGTGCGGGGTCGCGCACGTACAATGCTGAGCAGTCCATAGGAGTAAACAGCCATTTGTGCGGATTAATTACGAAAGAGTCGGCGTCATCGGTTCCGTCTAGCATATAGCGAAGCTCCGGAACAATCGCAGCAGAACCGCCATACGCCCCGTCAACGTGCACCCAGCAGTTGTACTCTTTTGCGATTCGAACGATATCAAGTACCGGATCAATGCTAGTAGTGCTGGTTGTACCCACCGTGGCCACTACAGCCATCGCTCGAAAACCAGCGGCTTTGTCTAAGTCCATAGCATGTGCTAGCGCGCTGGTATCCATACGGAACTGATCGTCACACGCGACTTTAATGATGTTGTTCTGTCCTATGCCGAGCGCTATCGCGGCCTTATCAATCGATGAATGCGCATGTTCGGAGCAATACACACGTAAAACTGGCATATGCGTGCGTCCGTACATGCCGGCAGTGTGAGCCTCTGGATCTGCGCGCTCACGAGCAGCGGCTAGTGCGTAGAATGTTGAAACAGATGCGGTGTCTGTTATCTCACCAAACCAAGTTTGCTTTAGTCCTATAGATTGTCGTAGCCAGTCGAGAGTTACCTGTTCTAACTCGGTAGCTGCCGGACTCGTTGCCCAAAGCATCCCGTTCACATTTAACGCAGCTGTTATCAATTCGCCAAGTATGCCGGGATATGAACCAGTGTTCGCAAAATATGCAAAAAAAGCTGGATGATTCCAGTGTGTAATGCCCGGCAAAATAGTTTGCTGGATATCGCTTACTACTTCGCTTAAAGGTGTTGCACCGGTAGGCGGTGATGCTGCGATTCTCGCCGCAACATCTCCCGGTGCAACCTTGCTCCTTACAGCTTTGTTATCGTTGTTTTCTAGGTAGCTAGTTATCCAGTCTACCGCTTCATGAGCCGCTTGGCTGAACTCAACTGGGTCAACGTCACCATAAGGTTTCTGAGTCATCTAGAAATGTACGCAGAAACCTATGTTGGTGTGATAACCGAGTACAACTTGTAAGCCTCAGTTAATCGGTGCTTACAAACCTGTAGAGTACACGAATAAGCCTGTATGCGTCCGGCATTTCTGCTCTAGTGAACTCAACACTGGCTCCGTTAACACGCCTCACCTCGCTAAAGGCTGTTATGATTTCTGGGATGGTTGGGTTCTGAAACTCCATCCGTACCGTATAGGCTGATAGACGTTTACGCTGAGGTTTAGCCGCCGTGGCGACGGCAACTTTCACCGTCTCTTGTATTTCTTTGCGCGTGTCAGCGAGGGGGCGAAGCTCAACGGCGAGAGTATTGATAGCGCGTTTAACTGCTACACCTCGAACATTAGGGACAGTTGTCTTTTGCTCTTCAACAGCGACATCATCGCCAGTTACAACAACAACTGGTACGCCATACCATTCAGCGAGAATGGCGTTCATCCCGCCCTCGCCCACAGATACACCGTTAATTTGAAGATCGCGCACCTTTCCCGACCCCGTATGCGGGAAGACTCCTCGCGCGCTACCTGCTTTCGCGTGGTATCCAACTAGAACAACGGCATCAAATGTCTCGTCGAGTCCTTCCATCATTCCATGCTTCTTAAAGCTGTGACTAATTAGTCGTACACGCGAATCGAGGTCTTCTGGAAGTAGGTTCCTCTGTCCGCCGTGTGAATCATTTACAACTACCTCCGTTGCGCCACCTTCAAACGCGCCGCGAATTGCTGCGTTTGCATCCTCTGCCATGAGCTTTCGTGCGCGTCCGTACTCCGCTCCTGTAGCTGATGTTTGATTATCGCTATTGATTCCACTTATTCCCTCCATATCTACAGATATGTAAACCTTACGTGCTTGGGCCTCTGCAGACTCAAATGCGGTAGCAGCTGCCGCCAAAACAGCAACGCTATAGAGCGATGTGCGCAGGTGTTTCATCATGGCTATCTCGTTTATGTGATATTCAGTTTCCGCTGCTCGTCGGTCTTACGGTTGGATATGTTATTCCCAACTGTTCTAAGTAGGTTTTATACTTGGTGGGGTCGTAGTAAAGCTTTTCCATTTGTGGGCGAAAGCGCGCCATGATATCTGCATTTAGCCAAATAGGCGGTTGATCTTGTGGTCTGATGAACGGTTGATACTTCACATTTTTGGTTTGTACGTCTCGAAAATAAGTCCATGCTTCTGCGACAATTGCAGGTGTTAGAATAATATCTAACATCGTCATGGCTTGTACCTTTGCACCTGCAACGGAGCCCTTATGTGCAATGGGTGTTGCCATAGCAATTGCGTTAGCCCAGTTGTGTCCCGGTAATCCAGGAATATTCGCTGGATATCGCAGTGTAACAGTGGGGACGTTCCACGACACATCGCCAATGTCGTCAGAACCACCGCCCATCCAGTTTTGAGGAGTTTCAGCTCCGCGCAGATTTTGATTAACCTGCTCTTGTAATCCAAAGTCGGGCGATCCCAGTTCACGTTGTATTCCTTTGGCGAGAGCTTGATCCTTGTCATCCCAAACGGGCATCCCGACCTTGAGAATATTGCGGTGGACTGTTTCTGCAATTGGCTTGCTAAAATGCGCTGACCAACCTGAGCCGAGTATCATCACAGTATCTAACTTCGTATCTGTCATCATCGCCGCGCCTTCTGCTACTCGTTTGCCTGCATCAAACAGTGCCATTGTTCGCGGGTAGTCTTGCTCGCGGAAATAGAACCATATGCTAGCCGTACTTGGTACGACGTTTGGTTGATCTCCACCGTCCTTAATTACGTAATGAGAACGTGTTTGTAAACGTATATGTTCGCGACGGTACTCCCAACCTGTTGCCATAAGTTGCACGGCATCGAGTGCACTTTGTCCGCGCCAAGGTGCTCCAGCAGCGTGAGCGCTTGAACCGCGAAAGCGGAACTCCGCAGAAATCAGTGCGCTTTGTCCGCTTGCTCCCCATGCGACTCCTAAATCGTTTGACACATGGGAGAACAGAGTAACGTCCGTATTCTTGAATATTCCAGCACGCACGAGAAATGCCTTTCCTGACATCTGTTCCTCAGCGATTCCTGGAAACAGCATAATGCTTCCCGGAATGCGATCTCTTTGCATTAGCTCTTTCACAACGATAGCGGCTACAATGTTTACAGCCTGACCTGAGTTATGTCCTTCGCCATGACCTGGCGCGCCATCAATAAGTGGGTCGTGGTAAGCGACTCCAGGCTTATTGCTTGCTTGTGGAATACCATCTACGTCTGAGCCGAGTGCTACCTCGGGTTTACCACTTCCCCATCTTGCTACCCAAGCAGTTGGTATATCTGCAACACCGCGCTCAATTGTGAAGCCCTCTTTCTCCAGAATGCCAGTTAGGTACTTGGTTGACTCGAACTCCTGAAATCCGAGTTCCTGAAACGAGAAGAGCATATCAACAATTTCCTGCACCTGTTTTGCTCTCCCTTCTACCAACTTTACCGCCTCGGCTTTGAGACGTTCCGTGCGCGCATCGACTGGTCTTGTCTGTGTTGAAGCGGTAGCGGGGGTACGTTGTGCGGCCTGCGCTATGGCATACGTGGGAGCGATAGTAAATGCAGCTACTGCGGTGGTAGCGATAAGACGTTTAACTGCAGATGACACGGGTACTCCTTGCAAGACTGCGTGCAGGATGGGTGGGAAGAGCTAGGTGGCTGGGAGGGAATGGCTCGCCTATAGGTACTTAATCTTCTTGACATTCTATTCGGCAAGGGGTAGCGTGGGGATAACTAGTGTTGATAGCCTTCAATTAGGTCGTTTAATCCATTTTCACCCCCGGTTCTAACTATAGGCGTGTATGCCCATCGACCTAAGGAGCGATCGACAAATTGAGACTAAGGTGACGCTATGAGGAACCTCTCTTACTATTTTCTGTGATCGCCTATGATTGTCACTTTATAAATGGGAATTACAACGCGACCATCTCGTTCGGTAACCAACCCTGCAAACATTCCGTCCGCGATCGGATATCCAGGGTGTTTATCGAAACGAAATGACATCATTAATATCCCACGTTTCCAGTCTATCACTTCAATAACATAGTCGTGGTATTGATCGAAATCTGAAACACTGATATGCCCAGGCTGAGGAATCGAAACAACAGATTTCCATCGTCTGTCAGAGACAGCAGTATGAACCCACAGAGACCCATCGGAGCTCTCGCGAATGTTTGTTAACTGCGATTGCGGTGGGTCTGTGGCTCCGTTCCAACGACGCGTGGGAGACAATTGCTTGTTCGAGAACCACGGCGGATTATACTCGTACCTAGCAATCAACTTGCCGTTATATGGTTCCCAACGCTCAAACTGGTACGAGTGCTCATGGGCAACCCAAATTTCGCTCGACGACCTAACTGCCAGAAGCCTCTGAGTTAGCTGTGGGGTACTTTGCTGAACCTCTCCAAAAGAACTCGAAATGATCCCGCTCGTACTAAGCGTATGCAACAGACTGCCGCTCAAGGACGCCGAACGTAAGCGTACGTTTACGACTGTCGAGCCGTTATCCAGAACTACTGAATTTATGCTCGGCTTGAGAGCCAGTGGAGTACTCCGATAAAATGAAAGATCAGGCGAGTAAACACTTTGACGCGATAAACTGTAGTCGAGCACGCGAACGCTGTCGCCGATGGATATATGTATCCCCACGATACCTTCGAACTCGCCAGGCCCTCCCCCCTTTCTGCCAATTAGCCGAACAAACTTTCCGTTCTTATCAAATACCTTGAAAGACGTTGCATAAGAATGCGCAACATAAAAGCGGCCCCTAGAATCACGAACAACCATCGAGTTCTCATTTTCAATCATTCCTGCCCCGCTTTCAGTGCCAATATCAAACAGATGATCAAACTGTAGCCGACATGTATTACAAACGGCAGCTGAACTAATGCGCGTCGTCGCTTGGGCCGATAGTCCATTCGGATCGGCTACATACATAAGCCACGCAACTAACGCCCAAGCGTGTTTCATCACGTATATGCAGTTGGATCTGGCGAAAAAGGGTGGTCGCCCACATTTTATGGGCGCCGAGCTAGAAACTCAACATGCATGCCTTTTAGTTCGGGCGCTATCCTTTTTCGCAATCGGTGTTGTCCCGCTATGAGAAACCAAGCTATGAAGATCAGTTATGCTGCTTTCGTTGTTGCACCGCTCTTAACAGATGCCTTAGATGCACAAGCATCGCGTGCCGAGCTGTTATGGGCTACAGAGTACAGATTCACGACTGTTAGTACTGTGCGTGTTTATCCTGACCAGTCTATGCTTGTCGCAGATCCAAGCGATAAACAGCTGTATCGAGTCTCCGCACAAGGGCGCGATATCAAGACGGTTGGAGCGATAGGTTCTGGGCCGGGTGAGTATCGCGTGCCGCAAACTGTCCATGAGCTTTCAGAGGGTCGATCTCTCGTAATTGATCCGCCGGCTCGACGTCTTCTGCTCCTGGATTCGCTTGGAAGAACTAGTCGGACAGTTCCGTTTCCGTCTGGGGCTGGTGGGCTTACCGGACGAACGTCGTCCGACCGTACAGGAAGCATTTATTACTTAGCTATGCCAACTAATCCGCTCGAACCACAAGTTAGTGTGTGGCGATTTAATGTATTGACGGGCGTGGTTGATAGTGTGACGCACGCATTAGGAATGCGCTTAGTACAGTTGCCCCCATCTAATGCCAACTCGCAACGAATGGTCGCTGCTAGCTTCGCTGTGGTGCCTTTTGCGCCTATTGATGGGTTCGCCATTGTCGATAGCGGTAAGATCGCAATAGTAAGAGCTGAATCAAAGAGAATTGAGTGGATGGATCCGAGTGGTATAGTCACAGTTACACGCCCATTACCTACGCCTGCTGAAGTAGAAGTAGCAAAAGCAGAGTTGGCAAAAGTTCGGCCAATGTTCGCGTCTCTGGTAAGTCGAGGCTGGTAGGGGTATACAACGATCTTTTCGTAGTTGCGCAAACCGACGACGATGACTTAGAACGTCTTGCGGTGTATCGACTGTCCAAAAGGTGAGGAAGTAGCGATATACGAAGAGCTGGTAGCTGATAACCACGAACATCACAGGAAATACTTTCTATGAACAACGTACTCAGCCATTACAGATTACTTGCGCACCTCGTCACGCAAACGTTCCTATTGGCATCCGTATTGGCAATGGTTGTCACAACGGCTCATGCTCAGGAGAGATGGGCACTTGGATCACGTGCCGAAAGCACTATTGGAGCTCTAAACGGGAATGAGTTCGGTGAGATAGTTGGCGGGACTCGGCTTGGTGATGGTTCAATCGTGATCGCAGAGCGAGGTGAGTTCGCACTTCGAGTTTTCGACAGAAGCGGAAAGCAGCGTTCTCAGGTAGGGCGTCGCGGAAACGGACCGGGCGAGGTCGCAAGTGTACTCGCATTTCATCGTTGTGGTAAAGAACTGATAGTTCAGGCGATGGACGGCAGACGACTCGTTGTGTTCGACACGACGCTGGTGTTCGTTACGAATAGGCGGCTGTGGTCGCCCGCGTCTAGTGGTGCTGCGTATCGTTCCACTTGCGATAATGATGGGACGTTTGTGAGCGTTGGTTACGAGCGTGGTCAACGCTCACAGCCAGGTTTGTACCATCCTCACGTCTCACTATGGTTGAGTGCTCCCGCGCAGGACACCGGGCGACTGCTTGCAACCGTTCCGGGTGATCAACGGTTTGTTGTGGAAGGGGGGCCGTTTGCAAAAATGAGTGCTCCTGTCCCTTTGGGTCGCCAAACTTTTGCTGCAATACGAGGTGGAGTAGTTGTTGTAGTTACCGGTAGTGCCGATAGCATTAGCTTGTGGCAAGGTGCGAAGGCAACGCCAACCATTCATAAGATCGTGGTTGGTAATGCAGCGACAACGCCAGCGATTGTGGACGCAGCTATC
The DNA here is from genome assembly GCA_964474535.1 of uncultured Gemmatimonadaceae bacterium. Taxonomy (GTDB): domain Bacteria; phylum Gemmatimonadota; class Gemmatimonadetes; order Gemmatimonadales; family Gemmatimonadaceae; genus Gemmatimonas. The sequence continues at coordinate 71,935 of CAYYSP010000005.1, read as the reverse complement.
GCGCTTGCCTTAGAATCGGTTCCGCCAGATGCGCACACGCAGTTTGAGCAAATGCTACGAAGCAGCGCTCCAATTCCTAAAACGGTACCTCCGATACGTCGTGTTATTGCGGGCGACAACGTGAGGTTCTGGATAGAAGGGGCTCAGGTTGCGGCTGGTCGTGAGACGATATGGAGTGCCATTGACAACAGTGGTAAACGTGTCGCGGAACTCCTTGTACCAGCTAATGTGACGCCGCTGGAGATTGGTCAGGACTACTTACTAGGGCGCTACACGAACCCCGATGATGGCTCACATGAAGTACGTGTTTACGCGAAACGTAAAGTGAGCTAGCGGTAACGCCATCGACGTTACTCTAAAGGCTTCACGTTGCGTACGTGGTACGACATCCCTATATCAACTACGCCTGGCTTTCCCGCAAGCGATACAATCGTAGGGTAGCCGAGCAAGCTGTCGTACTGTGCTTCAACATCGTGTACCCATTCTGGACGGTACGAGCTTATTCGCCTAAAGAGCTGTTCAATTGTTAAGCGTTCGTTCCAACTGCTGCGCGGAACATCACCACCGGATAGTGACTTCATGGAGGTGATAGTTGCTCCTTGCACCTGTACAACGACCCACTCGTTGAGCTCTGGTGGGCAGAAGCACAATATCCTCGTTTCGTACGAGTAGTTTGTATATCCGTATGTAACCCAGCGTCGCTCAGCCGCTGCAAGGTCACGCAGTTCGTCGGGCCCTAATGGCGAACTACAACCTGATATAAGTATTGCGGCAACAAGAATAATTGAACGCGATATCGAGTTGCGTGACATGAAGTTTAGCATGGATTGCTTGACCTGTGGTGCAGGGGAGGAGAGTATCGCGTATCCGATGCGCGCATTCATAACGCGATCGGCCTTTCGGTGAAAACCATGGGCACAAATGTTACGCCATTTGCAGTCTGTTGATCTCCATTCTCTATAAAGCCGAATCGCGCATACACGGGGACGGCGAACAGTGCTGAGTTCACGGTGAAGGTATTGCTCAATGACAATGCTTTCGCATGTTCCCAAAGTGCGCGGGCTATTCCTTTTCTGTGAGCATCCGATCTTACAAAAAGGTGAAACAGGTGTGAGTTATCGCGAAGCGCAATAACGCCACAAATACCATTTAAGTCTTCGGCTACATAATGAACGAACCTTGGAGATTCGATTCTTTCGAGGTAAGCAGCAGTTGTAAGGGAGGTTAGAAAAGGAGCAAGATCGTTATTCGTTGAGTCGTCAAGTACATATTGCGACAGCGCTGATACAAGTGTGCTGATCGCCGACGCGTCAACCGCACTTGCACTACGGATTAGGAGTTTCATATGGTAGTCGCATACGAGGATGAACTTACTAGGAAGCTCTTGCCGGAGCACTCTTTCGTAGTGTCGGTAGTGTTCCCCAAATATAGCGGACGTTTTGATTTTGACCCGGTGCTAGACTCGATGGTTGCAATACCGTATGATGTCGATATGTCTATTACTTCTCCATACTTTTTCGTGAGCTTTTAGTGTCACAAGGCCAATTTTTACATACTGTTGCTCGCAAAGCAACGCTGTTGCTTACCGTCTCCACGTTTGCTCTGGCTTGTAGCAGTGATCGCGAAGTAACGTCGGGTTTCCGAATAGGTCACGAGGCTCATATAACAGGCATTGTGCTGTCGAGTGACCTACAGCCAGTCCATTACGCGGCCGTTGTTGTACGTCTAGCGGGCGGCAATCCTGATCTAGCACATGGGGTTATAGAGGCGCACACGAGGACCGATCGAACCGGAAACTTTTCGGCACGTCTCCAACGTCTTGCCATACCGGGACAAGTTCTGTCGCCCGACACTGCGTCAGTGCGCGTTTACGCTTACCCGCTCGAGGAGAAGCATGGTGGCTCTAAGCTACAAACCGAGGCGGTAGTCGAGTCAACGCTGGTCACATTTGTGCCATTCGGACAATCTCCGCCTAGCAAGCGTGTTACTATGCGTTTCGCTCCGCCTAACCTGGGAGGAGAGAGTGAGCACCCCAACCCTTAAGGCAAGCGTCGGTCGTGCCTCACGATTACGAACTATTAAAAGGCGCTTCTTTCTTACCTTACTAAAACCAGTTCCATTCGGCGTCTTGGTTTGGATATCTAGAACATTTGTGCCGCGGCTGGTACGCTATCTCCCCGCCGGTAAGTCTATAATAATTTCCGACTATGTCGGTCGCTATAAAATGAAGCTTAGCACCGACTATTCGATAGAAACGATGATGATTGGGGGCGCATACGAGCTTGAAACGCGTCGTGTTGTTCAACGACTCGTCGGGCCGGGAGATCACTGCCTCGACGTGGGCGCTAATGTTGGTGCAATAACTTTCATGATTGCCGAACGCGTAGGTGTACGTGGCCGTATAGTCGCCTTTGAACCGGCACCGTCTACTTTTGCCCGACTCAGTAATAACATTTCTCTTAACCCGGGGTTGTCAGATGTAATTGCGGCCAAGCAGTCGGGCGTTGGTGCCGAGCGAGGGAGAATGTTTGTCGTTGAGGACGACACAGTCGTTGGCAACGCTACTCTAAAGGAGTCTGGAGGGATTGAGGTGCCGATAGTGGCACTAGATGAGGTTGTTGTTGATTGTGGCTGGCAACATTTGAACTTCGTTAAAATTGATGTCGAAGGTATGGAGGCACAGGTGTTTCAAGGTGCGCGAGAAACTATCAATAGGTTCAGGCCGTTGATTTACTTTGAATCAATGGTCCACAACTGGTCGGACCACACTGTCTATCCGTTCGTACAAATAGAAGAACAGTTAGCTCCGCTCGGGTACGAGTTTCTTAATGTCCACTCCGACGGTACTGTCAGCGCTGCTTCTTCAAAGAGGCATGGCGACAACACTCTAGCGGTGCCCTCAGAAAGGGTAGCTTATGTGCGTGAGCGATTGGCTGCACGCCAATAAGTGACTCATCGGCTACAGCACCTCTGTTAATAAAAGGAGAAGGAAACCATTAGCCTACCTATGGCGTAAATTATGGCATGGTTATTAACTCTAGGCCACTGTCATGGGCGCGCTTGCACGCCGCCATTCTAGCGCTGCTGTTTACCTCTGTAATTCAATTACCTGCCCAAACTCCGCCTAGACGCCCCCCCCCTAGCGACACTCTTTCGGATAGCTCGCGCGCGCTGTTAAGGCGAGCTGAACGCGAAGCTCGTGCGGAAGCGCGCAGAAGAGTTTCTTCCGATAGCATCGCTATCCGAGCACGGGCAGAGGCGGCTGCACCAACTGCGTTCGCTGACACAAACGCCCGCATAATGTTGGAACGCGCCCGCGTGGCACGTATGGGGCAAGACAGCGCCCTGAAAGCATATCGCGCTAAAACTACCCAACGTATTACCGGTAAACTCGGCGCTAAAAGAGTCGGCCTAGAAAAGCTCCTTTTCCAGGGAGAGAACGTCGCCACGGTAGAGTGGCAGAGGAATGTTGGAGTTTGGATTACCCCGCACGGTTCACGAATGAATGTGCCAATGGCAAGCGATGTTTCAGGCGACTTCTTTGACGCTGTTTCGGTTCCCTATTTTCCCGGACGCGAAAGCTTGTGGTTCCCTTCGTCAAACATGAGTGTCGCGCGCGCAGATGTTAACGAGAGAGATATTATCCATCCGCTTGCTAGAGGCGCAGAGGCATACTACCGCTATGCGACCGGCGACTCGATGTCTATAACATTGCCAAACAAAACTGCTGTACGCGTTCGCGAGCTTAAGATCACGCCGCGTAAACCAGAGTGGAGGAGAGTCGTGGGTTCGTTCTGGTTCGACCGTGAATCGGGACAATTGGTGCGAGCTGCTTACAGGCTATCGGTGGACATTGATATTTGGGAAACAGTTACAGAAGAAACACAGCTTGATGCTGCTATCAGCAGGACTACAGCTGGCATAAGGGATTCTATTTTACGTGAACAGCTATCTCGAGACGACTACGTTAAGGACTCTGTTCGAAGGGCAGCGGGTGGAGCGTCGCTAACGGATGACGATGCGCCTGCATGGGTTAAAGCAATGTTTCGTCCCGCTCGCGCCAGACTGGATGGAGTTACTGTAGAGTACGGATTGTATGAGGGACGTTTTTGGTTACCGCGACACAACGGCGCGGAGATGTCGGCAAACGTGGGGTTTGTGCGTATGCCAATCGAAGTATACGAGAAGTTCGATTACGATATTGTAAATGGCGACATGTCGTTAGCCGAGTTGCCACCGCCACGCACTGCGACAAAAGGTGGTAGCGATACGATACGCACAGAGAGTTCGGTGACGGTGGTTGCTCGTGTAGGTGGAAGCGACTCGGCAGCAACTGCCGAACGCGCGTTCCGGCGCGATTCAGCGCGTGCTGCGTTACATGGTCAAACATGTCATCGCGATTCGTCATACACTCGGGTGCAAGACAGATACAACGGAACTTTACGTATTGCCTACAAGGTTCCTTGTGACTCTCGTCTACTAATAAACTCTGCAGAGCTTCCTCCGCTGGGGTCGTCGAACTCGGACATCTTTAACATGGACGAGGCAAAGGAGCTTCTGTCGATGTTGGATTTAAGTTTGCAGCCAGCGTGGTCTCCGCAAGCTCCGCAAATTAGAACGGGTATTGATTATATGCGGTATAACCGCATTGAAGGCATGTCTGTTGGTGCTGTGGCATCGCAGCAGTTGGGTGCAGGATACACCGTTTCTGCTTCTGGAAGAGTGGGACACGCCGATAAACACTTGAACGGCGAGTTTTCAGTCGAGCGGAGCAATGGTCGCCGTCTTGTTAGGGCTACAGCGTATCACAGGCTTTCTGCATCGAATCCCGAATGGGCTGCGGCGCTATCTTGGGGAGCTTCCATGCCTGCGCTATTGTATTCGCGCGACGAAGGTTTTTACTACCGTAACTTTGGCGTGGAGCTCTCCGATCAGCGTGAACGAAGCGGGAACTTCGTGCACACGCGTCTTTTTGTTGAACGACAATGGACCGCAGGTGACTCTTCCGTTGTCAATACATTTTCTCTCGGAAACGCTATTGCGGACAGACGTTTTCTCCCTAATAGGATCGCGGAAGAGGTATCATTAACAGGCGTAGGCATTGAGTGGATGCATTCTTACGATCCGTATATGGGTGCAACGTTCGCATCCTCACTTCGAGCTGAGGCTGCAACCGGAACATTTGAGTATGGTCGAGGATCTTTAGAGATATCAGCGATCAGACCTGCTGGTAAATTTGCGATATCAATGACAGGAAGCGCCGGTTCATCAATTGGAAGAATGCCGGCACAACGTCAGTGGTATATAGGAGGTGTAAGAACCGTTAGAGGTCAGATTGCCGGAACGCAGGAAGGAAACGCCTTTTGGCTTGTCAGAGGTGAGATTGGAACGCGCTCAGGCTTTGCACGTCCTGTTGCGTTCTTTGATATCGGTTGGGCAGGAGCGCGGGATGCTATTGGAATGACGCAGCCGCAACGTGGTGCAGGTATGGGGTTAAGCCTAATTGACGGTTTATTTAGAGTAGACTTTTCGCGCGGTCTGTACCCCAACAAACGCTGGCGAACCGACTTGTATTTGCAAGCTCCACTCTAGTTGGTGCGCACGCGCGCGCAGTAGCGCATATTCTCCGCATGTCACCTAGCCAAATATCATACAGCCAAGAGCATGCGGCAGTTTTAGTGTGGCAAACGGTGTACCGCGTAGTTGTAGCGACAGGAGCAGCGATTATACTCGCTGCTCTTTTTGCATTCGGCTATTTGGACATCGCAAACGTTGCGGAATCTGCGTTAGGCGGGAGACTGTTGCCGTGGGTTGCATTGTTGCCACTTGTTGCGTACTTGCTGGTTTTGCTAACCATGAGGTACGCCGTTGAGCATAAGAGTTTATCAAGACAAGCCGTTGCCGCAGTAATCGTTCTTGCAGACGCTACGATTGCTTTCTGGGTTGTTTTTGTCTTGTCTCAGCCGGAGCACTACGAACGAGCTTTACTGATAGCGTTGTTCTCGTTGCAGGTTACGCAGGCAAACTTTACTAGACGACTGGCTTTTCTCGTAGTATTACTTATATCAAGTGCGTACTTACTACTCCACGACATAGCGGGGAGATGTGGAGTAGTAGTTCAATGGCCAGCCGTAGTTACTACGACACTTTTGTTTTCTGTTGGTGCAGCTGTAGTCATTAACGTTCACGGGAACTTACACCGTCGATTGTCATCGTTGGTTTCAATATTCCGGCGTGCCGAAGATGGTGATTTTTCTCATGAATACGACATCTCTGGAGATAGCCGCCCAGACGCGGTGACTATGGTTGGCAGGGCGTATAATCGTATGCGACTTCAGCTCGCGACTACAGTTCTAACTGACCCGTTATCAGGTTGTTTAAACCGGCGAGGCTTTGAACAGCAATACAGAAGGGAAGTTGCGCGAGCTACCCGCTCATCGGGGCAGCTTTCGCTGCTTGCAATTGACCTAGATCACTTTAAACAAGTGAATGACAAGTATGGACATATTGCCGGAGACCGAGTTATTGCTGAGACCGGCGAACTGTTGCTGACAACGGCTCGTGCTGGCGATGTAGTAGCTCGTACTGGAGGCGAGGAGTTTGTTGTTATCGCACCAGATACCGACTCCCAAGGAGCTGTGCAGCTTGCTTCCAGAATAATTGAAGCATTCAGAAAGCGAGAGTTTCTTTCTGACAGGAAGACGCACATAAAAGTTACTGCAAGTGTCGGTGTTGTATCTGCTTCAGTTAGCAGTGAGGGAGTCGCAGAGGAGCTGCGTGCTCGCGCTGACGAAGCATTGTATTCTGCAAAACGGAGTGGCAGAGACCGCGTTGTAGTTTCCGCTTTAGAAGCCGAACAGGCTGACTAAAGAGAATATGGGGTCGGTATGCTCTATTCCACCCCGAACCAGAAAAGTGAAGATTCAACTGGAGTCCACAAATTTCCATCCTTCATAAGCGAAATACGCTGATACCATTCGAAACCGTAAGTCCTTCCAATGAAGTAAACATTGGCCTTTTTTGATAGAAAAACTATACTGTCAAGACGTATCGTTGTGGGAACACTACGCACGCTTATTGTTGGAATGAGTTCATTGTTTCGGCACTCGTTAATCACTCGTATTCGCGACTCACCGTATGCTATTCCGCTATCAACTAGTGTAGCGGCGAACTTCTCAGGCACGTTACAGAGCCTCAATACCGGCGTTACCGAGGTAACGCTAACGTGAGTTAGCACGGCCTCACTTACAACAGCAGTACTGTCTTCAATGCTTGCTGGATAAGTACTCGAGCATGCGGTAAGAGATAACGCTGTTGTAACAAAAAGAACTAGGCTTGTCTTCATAAAGCTTTCAAATGCCGAGTTGTTATCGGCGTATTAGTGTGTTGGGGTACTAGTAGGTGTTTGCTCGCTGGTGACTTCGTTTGACGCAGCCCTAAGAACAACACGCCATGTGCCATCTTCCTGTTCAATCGCAACTGCAGCTACTCCCGAACCTATTGCTAGCACCACCTCTCCAGGAACAGTACGAACTGACGGACAACGGTCGCCCATTTCAACTTCGACACATCTGATTTCGTATGTGATTTGGTTTGAGTCTGTGGGTACATATGCCGCGATTGTACCGCGTGAAGTTGCTAGGAGCGAGACAAATCGCGGATGGAATTGAGCTCTAGGAACCGCACCTTTGGCCGCGATTTTCCGATCGCGAAACTCACGAGAAGTTCGCGCTACTGATGTGTCCCATCGCCTCTCCCAAACATCGTTACTTATGGGATATGCAGCAGCAAGCAGTTGGATAGTATCTACACGGTCGCTGTGCATACTACGTGCAAAAAGCACCGAATCTCGCGTAAACCCCATAACGAGCCTGTCCCCCGCAACTATCGCATCTCCAGTTGCCTGAAAAGGCATGCCGAACGTAATCTGAGAAAAGCCACTACCCCAAGCGAATGATTCACTATGAACAATAGAGTCTAGCACATCCAACTGTTTTGCAGCTGTGTCGTATGCAAGCAGCTTAGTCCAATTACGCATTACCCCAGTGGGTTGTCCTCGACGAGGGATGAAATAAGTTCGCTCCATGAACACAAAGCGTCCTTCGATGGATTGTCCGAGGTAACGAGGAATCCATCCACTAATGCGCGCCATTTGCTTGTCTTCGACTAGTTTGCCGTTGGTATCAATTGCTACCATTTTTCGCCGACCTCCATCCCACACGAGAAGGTTTCCAGCTTTGTCAAAGTGTACACCTGAAATTGTGTGAAACTCTCCTGGCCCGGTACCACGTCGCCCAAAGGTATACTGATATTGTCCAAGGCTATCGAACACAAGGAGTTGTCTTTCCGCGCCCTCACACACTGCTAGGCGACCGCTGCTGTCAAACGCTCCGCAAGACGGTCGGTCGAACTCTGCAGGTGTGCCTTGCCTCGTTAAAGGAGTATCAAGAGCGGATGCTGTGTGACCTTGGTTCTCAACCACCTCTTTAGAGGTGCAAGCAAAGAGAAGTGCTGCCGTAATGAAATAGACGGCGGAGTAAGCGATGGATTGAATGTTCATATTATGAGTTGATGCCGAGTTGAGGCGCGGCTATTAACTATTTCAATAGCCGATCTTTTCCAGAAAGTGCAGCGTTTCAGAAAGGATCGCAAGTACCGGCGCGTGGCAACTACCGTTTAAGCAATGTCTTTATACATCCGGTACTCTCATAACCCCCTCGCTCACACGGACACTGCTCCCTCCAACGTGGACATTGATAATAGAGCCAAACTCTTTCTCCGCTTCGATCGTGATACGCGATGCTCTTCCCATTTCCACTCCCTGCGCCACTTCCCACCTAAGTAGCCCTTCGCGGGGTGTTCGAGCCGCTAGATAAGCCGCGAGACATGCGCATGCAGATCCAGTCGCAGGGTCTTCAGGTATGCCAAGAGATGGCACAAATACCCTAGCACGAATGTCACACCCAACAACATGCGCGGGAACTTGCTCTGTGTCGTCACGGTCCATTGTGAAAACCATTGGTTCCGATGCCCAAGCGCCACGCAATAATCGATTAAACGCCTCTAGGTTTACAGACGCTTTGCGAACAGCGGCTACCGATTTTACTGGAACCATTAGAAATGGTACTCCGCACGAAACGGCGGTAGGCAAGTAGTGTCCACCGGTAAAGTCTTCAACTGATAGCGACAGGATATGCGCTAGTTGCTCTATCGTAACTGTAGCTTCGCGCTCATCAGGGAGCATCGGTGCGGTAAGACGCGCATGTACTACTCTACCATTGTCTGACCTCACAATCACTGGAACGGCGCCCGCGCCTTCTTCAAGTACAACAGTTGTTAGCTCGCCTGCTGATTCGATTTCTCCTGTTTCCAACAAAATGTGCGCTGTTCCAATTGTTGGGTGTCCAGCAAATGGAAGCTCAGCGGCAGGAGTAAAAATTCTTACGCGACGTGAATGTGCAGGATTCTCAGGAGCAAATACAAATACTGTTTCAGAGTAATTAAACTCGCGTGCGACTGCTTGAAGTGTATCGCTCGGCAACCCTTCGGCTCCGAAAACGATTGCGAGCTGATTACCTGAAAATACGGCCGACGTAAATACGTCGGCCGTGATATAACGAAGCGTGCGGTACTGCGTTGTCACAGTTTATGCACCAAGGAACGGGTATTTCCAGTCGTGCGGTGGTGAGAACGTTTCCTTTACCGTTCGCGCACTAACCCATCGCACTAAGTTCAGCTTCGAACCAGCCTTATCGTTGGTTCCAGAGCCGCGTGCACCACCGAAGGGCTGTTGACCAACAACAGCTCCCGTTGGCTTGTCGTTAATGTAGAAGTTGCCAGCGGACTGACGCAATGCGTTGTTGGCCTGACGTACCGCGTTGCGATCGCGTGCAAACACAGCGCCTGTAAGCGCGTATGGCGACGTGGAGTCTACGAGTGAAAGAGTCTCCGCGTACTTATCGTCGTCGTATACGTAAACCGTTAACACCGGCCCAAATATTTCTTCGCACAGCATAACGTGGCCGGGGTCGGTGACCTGTACAATGGTTGGCTCGATAAACCATCCCTTGCTGCGATCGTAACCGCCACCTGCAACTATGGTTTCCGTTTTCTTCGCATTGTCTAAGTAGCCAGCGATTCTTGTGAACGCCTTTTCGTCGATAACAGCAGCAACGAAATTGCTGAAGTCGCGAACGTCACCTTGCTTAATCTCTTTCATCATCGCGACGCAGCTGTCACGAATAGTCGGCCACAGAGATTTCGGAATGTATGCTCTGCTGGCAGCAGAACACTTTTGACCTTGGTACTCGAAAGCACCGCGCACCATTCCAACAGCTACAGCCTGTGCGTCAGCGCTAGGATGCGCGACAATGAAATCTTTGCCGCCTGTTTCACCAACAATACGCGGGTACGAACGGTAGCCAGACATATTGCTGCCGATCGTTTCCCACATGCTATTGAATACACCGGTCGAGCCGGTGAAGTGAACGCCGGCTAGGTCGCGATGCTTAAGTGCAATGTTCGAAATCGCGGCTGGATCGCCCGGTAAAAAGTTTACGACACCCGGTGGAAGACCAGCCTCTTCGAGAAGCTCCATTACATACCACGCAGAAAGCATCGCAGACGAGGCGGGCTTCCACACGACAGTATTTCCCATAAGCGCTGGCGCAGATGGGAGGTTGCCGCCGATAGCTGTGAAGTTGAAAGGAGTTACCGCATAGATAAAGCCTTCCAGCGCCCGGTAGTCGAGCTGGTTCCACATGGTGTTATCCGACTGTGGCTGTTCTGCATAAAGCTCTTGCGCGAACTGTACGTTGAAGCGCCAGAAGTCTATGAGCTCGCACGCTGCATCGATTTCAGCCTGATGGACCGTCTTGGCTTGGCCCAACATCGTCGACGCTAGAAGCGTGTTACGCCACGATGTGGTAAGAAGCTCTGCTGCGCGCAAAAACACTGCAGCGCGGTCTTCCCAACGCCAGTTCGACCACTCTTTATGAGCTGCTGCCGAGGCGGCGATTGCCTGATTCACAAGTTCCGCAGTCGCCTTATGATACGTGGCGAGTACATGCTGGTGATCACAGGGCATGGTAGCTGTTCCTGTGTCACCGGTGTGTATGCGTTTACCACCAATAACTATGGGGATCTCGATATGTTCGCTGGCCATGCTGCTAATGCGCTGCTCAAGCGAAACTCTTTCGGGAGAATTCGGTGCGTACGAACGGACGGGTTCGTTACGTGCAGTCGGGACGCGTCGCGTTCCGTCGAAGGCTGCAAAAGACATCGGGAAGTGCTCCAGGGGCAAAAGGATCGGCGCCAGTGCGGCGCTCAATGAAAACTAGCAAATGCCACGCAAAAACGTGGTCCGTGCAGTAGCGTTTGCATATGCGCTTCACACACAAGTGGCGCCATTTGGCGCCTGTCATGCTGCTTTTCACAGCCTGCGAGTCGGCCTCGGTACGGTGGGTCGATGATACGCCGAGGGCTACCGGACAGCCATCTCCGCTTGCTCAGTCACCCTTGCAGCCCCCTGATAGCTCGCCGCGAATGGTAGGTGATTCGTTGGCGCTCTTTCTGGAGACCCAGGCGCTTCTAAGGGACGCTGGAGCCCTTTCACTCCTAGAGTCTCACTTCGACTCACTTGAGTTATGGGACAGCAGCGCTGCTGAAACCGCTTCCCCTTCCCCCTCCCCTTCGGCATTTGCTGCGCTACCTCAGGACAGCTCCGCGCTGGGTGCCGACGTTGCGCCGCGAGACGAAGGGCGCTGTGTGCAGTCACTGCGCGTTGCCTCTACTGAGGACCGTGGAACGGTGGCAGTGTGGTGGACTCAGCGAGCGAATGGACGAGTTGAGCTGGTAAGTGCGACGCGTGCTAAGCCAAACGGTTGGTGGCAGGGGCCAGTCGTGGTCGATGCAGGGGACAGTTCAGCGGACGAATCATCAGGAAGCGGCGACGCTAGTCTTCTCAAGTGCCCACTTATCGCACCGTCGGTAGCGTTAGATGCGAATGGTGCGATACATGTGGCGTACTCGAAAACGACATCCTCAGGAGCGGGTGTATTTCACGCACACCAACGAAACAACGCAGCCAAGTTCGAATCGCCTCAAGCAATCGTGTACGGTGATACTCCAACTGTCACGCGTATTGCATCATTTGGCGATGTAGTTGCGGTTGTTTACGAAGATCCAAACGGTGGAGCACATTCTGGGATTGCTCTGGCTGTTTCGCTATCTGGCGGAGAGCAGTTCGATTACCGACTTGAAGTCACGGCTGCGACATCCGGTGGGCGCGACCCATATGTCATGCTTAAAGGGAGCTCCATTGTTGTCGGTTGGAGTGAGCTTTCGCTTACTGGTACGGAGCCCACTTTTATGATACGTAGAGCCCGTATTCACTTCTGACACATCCAAAAAGCTGGAGCTTAGATGCACTACTTTGGTGCACACTGCATAGATAACGGCGGCGTACACATGGCGGCACGACGTGCGGGCCGCGGCGGTATGCACGCACTACAGATTTTTACCGCTATACCAAAGTTTTACAACGATAAGGTAAGCGCAAAGGCAGAGCGTGTAGCGCGGTTCAAGGAGGCGCTAACAGAGGGTGGAATTGAGCCGCGGAACGTTATTGTTCACGCCGCATACGTGCTTAACTGTGCGACTCCAGATGCCGCTAAGTGGGAACGCGCTGCGGGAGGTTTAGCTAAAGAGTTCGAGCGATCTTCAGCGTTTAATGCAGGTGGCGTGTGTTTTCACCCAGGTGCCGCAACAGATGGTGACCGCGAAGCGGCCATAGCGCGAGTGGGTGAGGCTATGAACCGAGCTTTGCTGTCAGTGCCTAAGGGTGACACTCGTTTGTTAATCGAGAACACTGCTGGAGCGGGCACTACAGTTGGTCGTACGCCCGAAGAAGTTGCAGGTATGCTAAAGTGCATTCCCAACCAGTTGCGAGCCCGTACAGGTTACGGTCTCGATACCTGCCACCTGTATGCGTCGGGATACGATCTCGCTGAGTCGCGCGATAGTCTTACGCGGGTGCTAGACGCTTTCGAGGAAGCAACAGGAGAGCCTCCCGCATTTTTTCATTTAAATGATAGTGAAGGCGAGCTGGGAACTAATCGTGACCGACACGCCGTGATTGGAGAGGGAAAGATTGGCATAAAGGCGTTTGAGTGGCTGCTACAAGATCCACGCTCACAAGGCGTCCCTCTTATTCTCGAAACTCCACAGCAGTATCCAGATGTGTCGGACGACGACGATGCAGCTGATCCTTACGATCTGGTCACCATTGGGAAACTAAGAGCAATTGTCGCCGAGAGTTAATGGAGTCGCTAGCGTTACCAACGTTACAAGCACTACTCGGCTTTTTGTTTCGCTTTTACGACATAGCGATGGCTGCGTCTTCAGATACAGCAGTAAAGTCGATGGCACTGTTGGCCTCACCGTCTCGTATAGGACGAGAAACAGCGCGAGGTCAGCGCGCTTGGCTGGTAGAGCGAGACATCGCTCGGTATCCACCGGCTATAAGGGACGAGGTACTACGTCATGCCGAGGTCGCTGCCAACTACCAAGCTTCTCGTGACAGTTGGCTGCGAGAGTGGTTCACACTCGACCCGCGTTTCTACGCTGCGAAGCAGCGTGGACGTGCTCTTGTTGTGCACGGCACCCGCGATGCTCAGGTCCCCGTTTCGCAGGCGGACGAGTTATCACAAGCTCTCAAAGACGCAGGTGTTCAGGTCAGTTTGGCGCGTATTTCCAACGTCAATCATCTCCTACTTACCGACACAAACGGCGATCCAGATGGTTACGTACGACTCTCTAATCGTAAATTAGACGCATCGGTAGCACGTGCATTTGCTCAATGGTTAGCTGCTAACTAGCTGCTCTCTAACGCTTCAAAGTGCCATTTCTTGCAAAAAAGGGGGCATTTTTAAAAAATTTTTCGTACTTAGTTAATAAACTGGCTTGTTCCCCTATTGCGCGTATACACAGTGCTTGTAGTTTGTGGCGCGTCCGCGTGTGTGCGCGGCAAATTGAGCGATGTCGTGCTCAAAGACCCAAACGGTCACTTAATCCGGAGAAAGTATGGCCGCTGCGAAGAAGTCCGCAAAGAAAGCTGCGAAGAAGGCTGCACCTAAGAAGGCAGTAAAGAAGACTGCTAAGAAGGCTGCACCAAAGAAGGCTGCTAAGAAAGCAGCACCAAAGAAGGCAGTGAAAAAGGCTGCGCCGAAGAAAGCCGCTCCCAAAAAGAAAGCGGCTGCTAAGAAGGCTCCAAAGAAAGCTGGCAAGCGCAAGCCGAACCCAGCGTTCATGAAGGCGCTGACGCCTAGTGCACAGCTCGCCGCCGTTGTTGGCGATAAACCACTTCCGCGTACCGAAGTTGTGAAGAAGCTTTGGGCTTACATCAAGAAGAACAATCTTCAGGATGCTAAGAACCGCCGCGCTATCAACGCCGACGATAAGCTCAAGCCCGTTTTCGGTGGAAAGAGCCAGGTGAGCATGTTCGACATGACGAAACTCGTGTCAAAGCACCTGTCGTAACCAAGGGAAGAGTACTTTCGTACAGGAGGGGGCGTGTCCCGCCGGGATACGTCCCCTCGTCCTCGTCTAACAGTTTCCTTGTCCCGCAATCACGACGTGTCCAAGAAGCAAGAATCACCCGAGTCCAACGTTTCTGTCGCAGACCTAAGAAACAATAGTTCTGGTGGTCGGGGCGGTGGCGGTGGCGGGGGCGGGGGCGGTAAACCAACAACGTGGGAAAACGTAAAGTCGATTGCGATTACTCTCGCAATCTTCCTTTTGATTCGCACGTTCATCATTGAGGCGTATCGAATTCCCTCAGGGAGTATGATTCCTACGCTGCTAGTTGGTGACTGGCTGTTCGTAAATAAGCTTGCTTACGGCCCGCACGTACCGGGCACGAATATCAATTTGCCGGGCTACACAGAGCCTAAGCGCGGCGATGTTGTTGTTTTTAAATCGCCAACGCAGTTCGACGTTCCTCAAGACCCTCATCCAACGCTCGTTAAAAGGCTTGTAGCGGTCGCAGGAGACACGATCTACATGCGGGGTGGCATGTTCCATGTAAACGGGGAGCCACAGCCTCAGGTGCCAAATACGAACCCTGTCGGCAATGGTGCTTTTTCCGTCGACCTCTTTGGATGGCAGCGCGCACATGAGTTGGCGGGCTCCCGTTTTGGAGAACCACCTGCTTTCCCAACTCTTGACGATTGGGGGCCGCTGGTCGTGCCGCCTGGCATGCTATTTATGCTTGGCGACAACCGCTACGACTCTAAAGACGGACGCTACTGGGGGTTAGTGCCGCGAGAGAATGTTCGCGGACGTCCGGTGTTCGTTTATTACTCGTACAACGCAGACGACTCGGACAGGGCACTGCCATTCCTTACCGATATTCGCTGGAAACGAATCGGTACGATAATCCGCTGATCCCAGCGAGTAACGGTTAGGGGCTACCGCGTACGATGCGCCTTGTCGTATGCTTCGTCCATGGCAGGTTTCTTTCCGCAGGATGTAATCGACTGGGCTGGCGAACACCTGCACCCCCTCCGCGCATTTTCACTGCGCACCATCGAGTTGGCCGGACTTACAGGCGTCGTTCTACGTCTAGTCCGCGCGCTCGTACTTAGTGGATCAGGGCTTTTCGCACTGGTGGTTGGAGTGGCGGTTGTCGTCGTGTTCCTTTGCGGGATGCTAACTTGGCATTTAGCCAACTACCCACTTCGCCACTGGCCTATTAGGGCTGCCGGTTTTGCGATAGTGGAAATAGTCGCTGAGCTGGGTGTCAGTACGCTGTTAATAGCATTTGGTGTTGAACGGTATGGGTCGCAAATCGCTTCTTGGATTGACTGGTGGCCTTTGGCCGGCAACACCGTGGTGGGACGTATTCTCGTTGTGGGTATATACGTGCTCATTTTGGCCGGCACAGTTAGACTTGTGCGACGCATGCTCAACAACCGCACTGGTTCGTCGGCCGCCGCAAGCTAAGTAGCGGTGTTTGTAAAAACGACGTTGGACACCGCAAACTTCGGTATTACATGCTGAGATTCTTCGCCTTAGCGCTGTTTTGCGCTGCATCATCCGCTGTACATGCGCAGCCGATCGCAGTAGCTGCAACGCCCGGAACACGAACCTCAGGTTCTACTGCTGCCGACACGTTACGTCCCTTTGGCACGCTGCGTGAGCAAGCAATGACACAGCAGAGATGGCTCGAGCTTAGAATGCAACGTACACTTCCTGCGTTAATGCGACGTGCAGGAATAGATATGTGGGTGGTGCCAATGCGCGAGTACAACGAGGACCCCGTATTTAGCGCTCTAGTTTCTCCAACTACATTTGCCGCAAGACGTCGCACAATTTACGTGTTCTTTGACAAAGGGAACGAAGGCGTTGAGCGCATAGCACTCGGCGGTAGTTCTCAAGGGGACATTTATAAGGCGGTGCGGAGTACAAAAGCGTTAACGGCTACTGGGCCGGGAAGCCGAAGCAGTGATCGAACTGCGGAGCTTTGGGGCGACGATCAATGGAGCGTTTTGCGCGATGTGATCGAGGAGCGGCAGCCTAAGAAAATTGCAGTGAACATTTCTTCTATATTTGCTTTTTCAGATGGACTTTCTGCAGGGGAACGCGATGGGATGTATGCGGCGCTGGGGAGTACTTGGCTGTCGCGAGTTGTACCATCAGAAGCGCTTGCTGTTGATTTCTTGGCTGCACGGCAACCCGAGGAGGAAGAGCTATTCTCGAAAATGAACAGTCTTGCTTGGGACATAATTAGTGAGGCCTTTTCTAACCGAGTTATTACTCCAGGTGTTACTCGAACGGAGGACGTTGTCTGGTGGATGCGTCAGCGTCTCAATGACATAGGATTGTCGACGTGGTTTCAGCCCAGCGTGAGCATTCAACGTCAATCTGGGGTCGGCGATCCTGCGGGTTTTAATGCCGTAATAATGCCTGGCGACGTTTTGCACTGCGACTTTGGGATCACCGCTATGGGATTAAACACCGACACCCAACACATGGGGTATGTGTTGCGTGAGGGAGAAACAACGGTTCCTGCGGGCATTCGTAAAGCCCTCGAACTTTCCAATCGCCTTCAGGATATAACCGTCGAAGAACTACGTCCTGGCCGGACTGGCAATGAAATACTCGCGTCGGCATTAGAACGCATGCGCAGTGAGAAGATTGCAGGTACGGTGTACTCGCATCCAGTTGGTTTACATGGGCATGGCGCCGGTGCGCTAATAGGGCTGTGGGATTACCAAGAGGGTGTTCCTGGGCGCGGCGACCATGTTGTAATACCCGGCATGTGGTATTCAATCGAACTACAGGCAACGACTCCGGTTCCTGAGTGGGGTGGACAGCCGGTTCGCTCTGCACAGGAAGAGGACGTGATTATAGGTGCAGACGGGAGAGTGCGGTGGGCGCATAATCGCCAGACAAACTTTCACATCGTTCGTCCGTAACTCGCTATTATTCAGGGATGATGGCTATAAACAGAAAAAAACGACTGCTTGTAGTAGGCGACCGCGTTCTTGTTAAGCTGGAGGACGGGGAACAGCGCAGTAAAGTTGGTCTCTATCTTCCTCCCACCGCGGTAGACAATCAAGCGGTGCAGGGCGGCGAAATTGTTGCAACAGGTCCGGGGCTTGCGCTTCCCGATCTTTCAGATGGCGGTGACGAGCCGTGGCGTCTTACTGGGAATAGCAGAGAGGCTCGCTATCTTCCAATGCAAGCAAGCGTTGGAGATTTTGCCCTCTTTTTTCGCAAGGCATCGGTTGAAATAACATTCGAAGAAGAGACCTATCTGGTGGTTCCTCAGTCAGCTATTCTGGCACTTGTTCGTGATCCAGAGCGCGATGACTTACCTGATTTCTGATAGCAGCCAGGAGTAATCATGATGTACCCCGAGCAGTTAATAACGCCGATGCGCCAAGAGCTAACACGCTTGGGCGTCGAAGAGTTGCGCACTGCAGCAGACGTAGAAGCAGTTTTCGCCAATCAGCAAGGCACACTGCTCCTTGTTGTTAACTCTATGTGCGGCTGCGCTGCGCGGAACGCTAGACCGGCCATCGCATCGGCGTTGCAACATGCGGTGCGTCCAGAAAGAGCCGTAACGGTGTTTGCTGGCCAAGATGCCGAAGCAACGGCGCGTGCTCGCACATACATAGTTGGGTATCCTCCTAGCTCACCATGTATCGCGCTATTCCGTGATGGTTCTTTGGTTTTTATGATCGAACGCAGCGGAATAGAAGGACGATCTGCAGAAGCTATCGCGAAAGACCTCGAAGCTGCATTCGATGAGTTTTGCTCTGGCTCAGGCGCATCGCTTTAACACCATAGCCAACCGGTACTGAATGCTTCCCGACCGCAACGATGCCACTGCCGAGGCTTTAGCTCGTGCGGTTGAGGGGCAGTACCGAATCGAGAAAGAGATTGGCAGAGGAGGAATGGGTGTCGTGTTTCTTGCGGTCGATGAGCAGCTTCAACGACATGTCGCGATTAAAACACTTCCCCCTCATCTCACCGAAGACGCTGCTATACGCGCTAGGTTTTTGCACGAGGCGCGTACAGCAGGTGCGTTAGCTCATCCGGGAATAGTTCCTATTTACTCTGCGGCAGAGAAAGGTCATGTAGTGTATTTCGTAATGCGATGGATAGATGGAGACTCTCTTGCAGACCGTCTCGCATCGCAAGGGCGTATGTCTTCTGATGCGGTTATGTCTTTACTTGCAGAGTTAACTCACGCACTCGGCTACGCGCACGCACAAGGCATTGTGCACAGGGATATCAAAGCTGAGAACGTCTTGATTGAAAGGAAAACCGGACGTGCCGTAATCACCGACTTCGGCATAGCACGAATTGTTGAAGCACAACCGATGACCGTTACTGGTACGGTACTTGGTACTGTGCAGTATATGAGTCCTGAGCAGGTTACGGGACAGGCCATTGATGGCAGAACAGATCTTTATGCGCTAGGAGTACTTGGGTTTAACGCACTTACTGGTCGGTTCCCCTTCGAACGTCCAACGCCATCTGCAGTTCTTGTTGCGCACGTTAACGATCCGCCGCCAAAGATTTCCTGGTTTAATGCCGACGTATCACCCAAGGCAGATCGAATAGTTTCTCGATTACTTGAGAAGCAACCAGCGGCGCGATTCGCTAGTGCAGATTTGTTGCGTAAAGCCATAGAAGATGATTCGTTTGACGACAGTGGAAGCAGTGCAAACAAGGCGGTACTTCCATCGCGAAGTCCATTGAATGCGCTTGCTAAGTCTGACTCAGATCTTGCTACACCTTCAGCAACTGCTGCTGTTCCTGACAAACTGTCGTCGGCTGACGCTCAGCGCGTGTGGGCACGCGCAGCAGAGCTGCAAGCACACACTGGTACTGGTATTAAGGCACCTACTGTTTTGCCAGCCAACAATGCTGAGGAGGGAGCGTTCCTCAAAACGGTGGGTTATGACGTTACCGTTGTTCGTGACGCAGCACGCGACGCAGGTATTGATGTTAAGTATGTAGAGCGAGCGCTGTTAGAGCAGGCGGGAACTGCGCGAGGTGTAGTTGTTGCTGGTAAACATTCATCTCGCAAGCCTGGTTTTTTTGTAGGTTCGCACACGCGGCTTGATTTTGAAAGCAGTATCGAAGGTGAGCTTACTCAAAATGGGTTTGAAGAGATTGCCGACGAAGCAAGACGTTCATTAGGAGAGATGGTTCAGGTAAGTGCCGTAGGACGAATGCTTACTATTACTCCGATGGCAGTTGGATCAGCACGTAACTCGCCGAGTCAGCGACAGTTGCAGATTACGGTATCGTCTCGAAACGGACGTACGTCTATTCAGGCGTTTGAAAACTTACAACAAACATCTACTGCGACATTCAGCATTCTGATGGCCGCCATAGGGGGGCCGGTAGGCGCTTTAGTAGCTGGTATATGGGCATCCTCGACTGGCAACCCTATTGTTGTGTTGCCAGGAATGTCGATTCCTGTACTAGCCGGCTATCTCGCTGCGCGAATAGGCTTTAAAAGACATGTGAAGAAATGCTCTACAGAAGTTAGCGACCTGCTTTCACGACTTATAGCGATAGCTGGAGAACACGTAGATAGGTGATCCGACAGCTATCGCTGTCGGATCCAACGAAGTACTTCACCAAATCCAGCTCGTTTACCGTACATGAGAAGGCCGACTCGGTAAATGCGTGCTGCAACTAATACCGAAAGCACTGCGCCAACCGTGACTGACGCAAGAGCAATAATGATTTCTGCTGTAGGTACTGGTGAGACAGTCATGCGCAGCGGCATAACTATGGAAGCCGACCAAGGCAACATAGACATGACGCGAGAGAAACCACCGTCTGGGTTCATCATGAAGTTTTGAACAAACATGATGCTTGATACCAGCAGCAGAATAATTGGCATTTGCACCTGCTGAGCCTCTTGTTCGCTGCTTACAGTTGCGCCTGCTGCTGCAAAAAGGCCGGCATACAACATGAAGCCCAGAAGAAAGAATGCGAGCAGCAAAAGCAAGGTTGCTGTACCAATGTCAGGCAAAACAAAAGGTGCCGCGTTAACTCCAAAGCTAGCGAGTAGCGGTTGACGCACAGTGTACATAACGTATGACATACCCAACCAGAGTGCTAGCTGAGTAAGGCCAACGCCACCTACGCCGATTACTTTACCCGCGAGCAACTTAGTGGCGGAAACGCTTGCGATAACGACTTCTGCAACGCGGGTTTGTTTCTCTTCCAAAACGCCGCGTAGTACGTTGAGGCCGTATATGAAGATTGTCATGTAAAGCAACATCGCGACTGCTAAACCGACAAACAGATTCACCATTCCGGAACCGCCGCGACCGCGATTCGAAAGTCGTTCTGTCTCGACGTTTACGCTTACACTAGAAATACGTCTTCCCGTTTCTGGATCGATGCCGCTTTCTGCTATTCGTAGGCCAACAATCTCGCGTTGGACTGAACGCTGAATTCGCTGCATGTCAAACAGAGCGGTGGTGTTCTTTCCAGCGTAGCGTGCGCGATCGCTTGTAAGGGTGCTGCTATCAACAACGAGATAGCCAACGATACTCCCGTTCATTACGCCTGCGGTGGCAAGTGACTCGGCTTGAGCGACTTCTGAGGCAGGAACCGATTGTACCGTAGGTATTGAAGCTGAGCCGGTTGCCCCGCCCGCTAGATTCAGTGCAATACGGTCACCCAAGCCAACGGCCGTAGCGTCAATGATCGCTATGTTTGTTCCTTCCGCTGACGCCTTTCCTCGTGAAGCAAGCAGTCCCGGAAGGATCATGAGTGCGCCGAAAAACACAGGCCCAAAAATAGTGGCAATTAAAAACCACTTTGTTCGTACCCGCTCCATGTACTCGCGGCGTATAACGGCGAATAGCTTATCCATGTCCAGATAACCCCGCTTCAACGTGGGTAGCACCAACTTTCTCTAAGAAAATCCTGTGTAGCGAAGGACGTACGAGTTCAAATCTTTCGATGGATGCGCCGGCTGACACAAGCGCTGCCAGCAACTCAGACGAACTCGTGCCCAACGCTAGTTCGAGTTCGAGTGTTCGGTTTGAATCGTCGACATGCTGCACGAACTGAGGATTCCGTATTACCGATAACACTGCGTCGTCTGCTTGATTCTCTAGTGCGAGCGCAACTATTCGAGCGCTATGCGTGTTTCGAACCTCTGCAACGCCGCCGTCTAACACCTTACGTCCTTGCGCGATGATACAAACTGAATCGCACATACGCTCGGCGTTATCCATAATATGTGTGCTAAAAATTATGGTGCGCCCGCTTCTGCGAAGCTCGACTATGGTGTCTTTAAGTGCCTGTGAGTTTATCGGGTCGAGTCCACTAAATGGCTCATCCAAAATCACAAGTTCCGGATCATGTATAAGGGCGCCGATAAACTGAACCTTCTGCTGCATCCCTCGCGATAGCTCGTCTACCTTCGCATTCCCCCAATCTTCACCACCTGGTGCGCGCAACTGCAAACGCTCCAGCCACATGTCTATTCGTTTCTCAGTATCCTTGCCGGAAAGCCCTTTAAGCTCTGCTAAGAAGCGCAACACCCTACGGACCTGCATTTTCCGATACAGTCCGCGCTCTTCGGGCAGGTACCCTATAAGGTCGACAAGTGATGTGTCGTCGTGGGCCTTGCCGAGTACTGATATAGAGCCTTGGTCCGGCGCGATGATGTTAAGGATCATGCGTATGGTAGTTGTCTTTCCCGCACCATTAGGGCCTAGTAGTCCGTAAACTGAGCCTTTAGGTACGTTCAGAGAAAGACCTTCAACCGCTACGTGACTAGCGTAGCGTTTAACGACGTCCTTAATGAGTATTGCGGCTTCCGCCATGGTTTTCCTGGGGTTGCGACGGGGGCAGGGTTTGGCTGCTTCTATCTTAGTATGCGGAATGGAATGGCGCACGGTGCAACCTCTGGTGCGAAACAATACACTGCTGCACTTTGACACTATGACTAGAAACCTGATAATCGCGATCCTGCTGGCGACCTCCTTGCCGTTGCACGCTCAGCCAGTAGATGCGCGAGTAGACTCCGTTTTTTCGCGCTGGCGCTCAACTGATACCCCGGGGGCAGCTATTGCCGTTGTTCACAACGGGAAGGTAGTGCATGCGAAGGGCTACGGCATGGCAAACCTCGATCACCGTATCCCTATTGGTGCGTCTACCGTTTTCGATATTGCGTCTGTTTCCAAGCAGTTCGGGGCTATGGCGATTGCGCTGCTGGAACAGGATGGTCGAGTTTCGCTCGACGATGACGTTCGCAAGTATATCCCTGAGCTTCGCGATGTTGGACACAAGGTGACATTGCGGCACTTGGTTCATCACACAGGCGGCTATCGTGATTGGCCTGGGAGCATGCGTATAGGCGGATGGAGCTATCACGACGTTATTTCATTTGAACAGATACTGCGGTTCGCAGAGCACCAAAGAGCTTTGAACTTTCCTCCGGGCGACAGCTACGCATATTCCAATACGGGATACAATCTGTTAGCAGAAGTAGTTCAGCGCGTAAGTGGAAAAACATTTCGTGAGTTTACCAACGAACGAATATTTCAGCCACTTGGTATGACATCGACTCACTTCCATGACAAACATGACGAGGTTGTCCCTCTTCTAGCTATGTCATACCGACCAATCGCTGGCGGAACATATGCGGTTGTACCTAACAACCTTACAGCCTTAGGTTCGAGCTCACTTTATACAACCGTCGAGGACCTCGCCAAGTGGATAATGAACTTCGATGCACCGGTTGCTTCTCTAAGCAAGACGGTCCAACGCATGTATCAGCAGGGAGTTCTCAACAACGGCGATACCATTCCATATGCTTTCGGCCAGAACGTTCTAAAACAGCGTGGATTGCGAATGGTGACTCATGGTGGGTCGTGGGCCGGTTACCGTAGCGTACTCCAGCGTTATCCAGAGCAGAACTTTGGCGTTGTGATATTAGCGAATACTTCTGACATGAATCCGGGGCAGTTGGTAAACCGAATAGCGGAGCTATACCTCGGCGATAAGTTTGAAGCGGCTGTCGTTAGTGCGCCAGCGCCACCAGCCCGTCCTGCTGCCGAACGTTGGACTCCTACTTCCTCCGATTTGGCACCATACAAGGGAGTTTGGGTTAGTGACGAACTACTTACTTCCTGGCAGTTAGATGTGCGAGACGGTAAGCTAGTCGCGACCCATTTGAGAGGTGGGGAAACGGAGTTTCAGCCTCTAGCTCGCGATCGATTTAACTCAACTGTTTTCGGCGAAGTAAGATTTGAAAGGGGAAGCGACGGTTCAGTTAAAGTTTTTACAGCTAACAGCGATAGGATAAGAAACCTGCGCTTCGAACGTCGTTAACCAGCAGGCTACGATTTACTCGACTTGGATGTGTTGGGTAGCTGAATACCCAACACATCTCGCAGCCAATCAGCTCCCTTATTCCGCACAATCCACGCTATGCCGAAGGCGCGGATTGTTCTTCCCGCGGCTAGGTATGCAAGCCATTCTGCGAACGGTACGCCGGCGGCACCTGATGCTAAACTTGTGAGCTTAGTTGAGAGAGGACTCATTGTGCTGGCGAGGACCGCGAGCCCGCCATATTTAGCGAGCGTCGATCGAACTTCAGCGAACCTACTTTCTGTCATTCCTAATAGAGAACCAAGCGTTCCTTGCACTACGTATAAAGCTTCAGAGCCTACGTAGTAGAGAAGTGTACTTCCAACAACTGTACCAGCTATAGCCGGTACAGCGAGCCTATAAGCTCTTTCTGGTCGTGCTACAGCGAGCGGCAGAAAAAACAGGTCAACGAATCCTGGAACGATGCAGCCTTGTAGGAATCCCCACAGAAAGACGACGCTGCCGGACCAGCCAGCGTCGGCCCACTTTTGCAGCCTAAAGTATACGCGTTCTTGAAACGAAGGCGCTTTTCGCATCCCTACACCGTTGCCAGAATAGCTTTGCGGTATCGGCAACGACGCATGGGTCGGCTAAAGCCTATCAAGCGCGTCAGTACCAATTACAGGGTTCCACTGTAGCAGTTCGTACTGTGCCACCGCATTGATAGTGAAAGGGTCGTTGTCTCTGATATCGTCGAGCGCTTTAGCGCCATTGTCGTCGGGGACACGTAGCAGTAGCGCTCCACCGGAACGGGGGTGGAACGGTCCCGATGCGAGTAAAACGCCGTTTGCCTGTAGCTCCTTCAAATAGGCGCGATGTTCGTCAACGAAGGGGGCCACTTCATCAAATGGCTTTCGGTATCTAAGAATTGCTATAGCGTACATGCGATTGAGCGAGTGAGCGAGTAAAAAAGTGGTTTGGCGGGTGGTAGTCGAATCAAGCTATTCTAAGGCCTTCGGCGAAACACCCCCGCACTAAGCGGCGTTTCTGGTGTAACAATCGCTGGCAGGAGCCTCATCACGCTCAGTTTGTGTCCTGAAACACAGGATTACCACTTGTCCCTGACTGGAAATCAGAGACAAAATTCGACATCGTTCCTATCTACACTTTTGCCTGCCAGTAGGGAGAGCACACATGAGAAAATCCGTCGTCATACGGATCGCAGCGTTATCGTTAGCCGGAGCGGCAGCTCTTACCGCCTTCCGTGCCCCCGAATCACCCTCGGAAATGGCGATGCAAAATCGCCAACAAGATCACCAGGTCATAGGCACGGCGATCAACACCATTTTTTCTGGTCAGGCCGCACTGCGCGGCATTGTCATACCTGAGATGACAATCGACCCGCTTCTTGATGAACAGCTCAACGATAGGAACAGCCAGCTCATCAAGATCCAGTTCCCGAACCACACTCAAATCATCCCGCTAACCGCTAAAGACTTCGCTAAGCCCAAAAAAGCTATGAAGTTCCAGCGCGCCCTTCTTGATGCTCCTAAGGTCAAGATCGATTTTGAGTCGATGGAGTCACTGGAGAAGATGGGCCTTCTCCCCGATACGCCAACAGATTCTTCTTGGCGTGTGTTTAAGGCCAAGTATCCAAACGCAACCAACTTTGTAGCCTTCTCCTTACCCGGCTACGACAGCGGTCGTGACATGGCTCTTGTTTCGTACTACAACCTTTGTGGCCCTGCTTGCTACCAGAAGGGTTACATACTTTTGGAGCGCAACGTAGACACGCGCATGTGGCGCATGCTTCACCGCAATATTGTCTTCGGCGGCGGTTGATCTGAAGCACGAAACCGGCGGATCAGCCGATCTGGCGATAGCCAAACTCTCTGTATCCGCTGGTGAAACCAGTGCGTCGGCCCCCGATCATCAGGGGCCGACGTTTGTTTCGCGAGCCCATGATGCCATTGATTTGCTTGAGCAGATCCTTAATGACCACTCTCTTTTATCGCAGCTTACAACAGAAGAGCGAGCGCGTTTACTAAGTGCTGCGGGGAAAGTGTCGCGCCCCGATGCCGCTCAACGCCGACAGCTTGTTAAGCAAACCAAACGCTTACGTAAGGCCGGTAGGGTTAACCGCGAAGAGAAAGTTCTGCAAGAAACTGGTATAAGGAAGCTGCGACGCGAGCCGGTGTTTGTGACACCACAGCTTTTCGCTCCCAAAGACACAACGCTGACGGTCGATACGGTAAACGACGAATTCTCTAACGAAGTCGCAAGTGAGGTCATTCACCAAGTCGCTAACGACGCATTCGTGGAGCAGAATTGCTACATCTGTAAAAAGGATTATCAGCAGATACATCACTTCTACGATCAGCTCTGTCCAGAATGCGCGGAGTTTAACTACGCGAAGCGTACAGAGACTGCAAATTTGAGTGGAAGAGTAGCGCTGCTCACCGGCGGTCGCGTAAAGATCGGTTATCAAGCAGGTATTAAGCTGCTTCGCGCAGGTGCTAGCCTAATCGTAACTACAAGATTCCCGCGCGATGCTTCGTTGCGTTTTTCTGCCGAAGAAGATTTCGAAGATTGGAAAGATCGTCTTCAAATATTTGGGCTGGACCTTCGTCATACACCCTCGGTTGAAGCGTTCTGTTCAGCGATTAACGATTCTTACAGTAGTTTGGATTTCATCGTAAATAACGCCTGTCAGACCGTTAGGCGTCCATCTGCCTTCTACGCTCACATGATGGAGCTAGAGGAGGCGGCTGCGAACACGGTTCCTGCTTCGGCGCGTTCGCTACTTAGTTCGTACGAAGAGTTACGAAGTTCACGCTTGCTTCCAGCAATTGCTTCGGCTGGTAGCGCGCCGTTGTCGCCGGCACTTTCGGTGGGTGTGTCTCACTCCGCGCGGCTGTCTCAGGTAAAGCTGTTGCCGGAAGATAGCATCGCCATTTCTGCACTATTCCCGTCGGGACATCTCGATCAAGATATGCAGCAGATCGACCTACGTGATCGTAATTCTTGGCGTATGCAGTTGGATGAAGTGTCCGCAGTCGAACTACTTGAGGTGCAGTTGGTAAATGCGGTAGCACCTTTCATTCTAAATGCGCGTCTTAAGTCTCTTATGATGCGCACGGAAACACGCGACAAGCATATCGTAAACGTTTCAGCTGTCGAAGGACAGTTTTACAGACGCTTTAAGACGACACGTCATCCGCACACGAATATGGCCAAGGCCGCGCTTAATATGATGACCAGAACAAGCGCGCCTGACTATTTTACTAGCGGAATTCACATGAATAGCGTCGACACTGGTTGGGTAACCGACGAAGATCCGGCGGAAATTGCAGCGCGCAAAACGGAGGAACACAGATTCCACCCGCCTCTCGATATCGTAGATGGCGCAGCTCGAATTGTCGATCCAATTATTGACGGTATTAACACTGGCCATCATGTGTGGGGACAGTTTATCAAAGACTACAGATCGGTAGACTGGTAGTACGCCGCTTACTATTCTGATCCCAACAATCTTTGCGCTTCTTTAAGTGATTCGCACAACGCACTAACGTCGGTTAGTTCGTTGTAAACGTAAAAACTTGCGCGCGCTGTAGCGCTTACGCCGAGTCTACGCATTAGAGGTTGTGCACAATGGTGACCAGCGCGGATGCAAACATTGTGCTGATCTAACACAGTGGCGATGTCATGAGGATGTACGTCATCCAACGAAAAACTCAATACACCACTTCTACGTTCTACTGGTGGTCCATAGATCCTGATACCCGAAATCTCACGTAGCTGCTGTTCGGCAATGGTTAACAAAGAAACCTCATGTTCGCGCACAAGCTGCATATCTAGCTTTCCCAGATACTCAGTAGCTGCGGCAAGGGCCACGGCATTGGCTGCGTTGGGTGTGCCTGCTTCAAACTTGTGAGGTAAAACATTCCAGCTACTGTCGAAATCGTTAACCCACTCTATCATGTCACCGCCGTACTGATAGGGGGGCGTTGACTCCCAAATTGCTCTGCGTCCTATAACTCCACCTACGCCCATTGGCCCCAACATCTTGTGGCCACTAAACACGTAGAAGTCGATATCTGCGCTGTCAAAGTGAACAGGTAAATGCGGTGCACCCTGAGCCCCATCGACAACTATTAGTGCATTCGTGTTTTCACGAACAATACGAACTGCATCCGAAAGGGGAGTTATTGAACCAACTGCATTAGAGACGTGCGTAATCGCAACTACTTTTGTTCGCGCTGACAAAAGTGAGCGTAATGAGTCGAGGTCAATTTCTTGGCGCTCTGTTATCTCTGCGATTCTCAGCGTGGCACCTGTTGCGCGTGCTAACTGCTGCCAAGTTACAAAGTTTGCGTGGTGCTCTAGTGCCGTAATAACGATCTCGTCGCCTTGGTGCACATTTCTAGTGCCCCACGCCGTAGCAATAAGGTTAATCGACTCGGTTGTACCTCGAGTGAACACCAAACAGTCGCTATCGCTTGCACCTAAAAAGTGTGCGACCTTAATACGTGCAGAGTGGTATGCATCGGTTGCTGCGGCGCTTAACGCGTACGCGCCTCGATGCGGGTTTGCATTAAGAGATTCGTAGAAGCCACGCAACGTGTCCAAAACTATCGCAGGCTTTTGCGATGTTGCTGCGGAGTCTAAGTAGTGAATATTGGGCGAGCCCGCAAGCAGGGGAAAATCGGAGCGCGGAGCGAGCGGTTCACTGCGATAGTTCGCTTTATCTGGCGACAGTGCAGCTGTAGTCATGGCTGTTACTTCGACGATACGAGTATGGTTTCCTGTTGCACGCGAACTTCCAGCATTGTCAAACCGTCAGTTGCTGGTCCGGATACTACATCTCCAGAACGAACATCAAACTGAGCGCCGTGCCAAGGGCATCGAATAATGCACTCGTTTAGTATGTCGCCACCCGAAAGCGCAAAGTCCTTATGGGTACAACGGTCTTCGAATGCGTGTATTGCAGTACCGGCCTTCACAAGGCAAATATTGGTGCCGTCCGATAGCTGTACCGAAAACGGTTCGCCCTCAACAAGCAAACCGACTTTGGCGACGGCCTCAAATGAGCTTTGATGTGCGGCCACTTTAAGCAAAGAAAATGCGCAGCCTTGATCGCAAGCGCCGATGCAACGGCAGCACGCGATTTACTCTGTTGAAATAAGGGGCTGCTCGCCCCCGGGAGACGTTTCACTGGCAAGCGCCGCTTTTAGCGTATGCCACGCGAGCGACGCACACTTGACTCGCACAGGGAAACGCGACACACCTGAAAAGACAATAAGCTGCCCTAGTTCCGGCGAGCCCTTTCCTCCGTTATCAGTGCCTGTGACAAGTGCATGAAACCGTTGGAAGAGAGCCTCTGCTTCCGCCTTCGATTTCCCCTTCACAGCAGATGTCATTAACGATGCTGAAGCGCGCGATATGGCGCATCCTTGCCCGTGAAAACGGATGTCCGAAATTACGTCGCCATCCATTTTTATGTCCACGTGAACGTGATCGCCGCACAGCGGATTCTTGCCTTCCGCAGTATGACTTGCACCTTCCAGAACACCGCTGTTACGCGGTTTTCTGTTGTGGTCGAGTATGACCTCTTGGTACAGCTCCTGCAAATCGCTCATCGCTGACCCGCAGTGTCACCCGTAAAGCGTTGGAGTGTCATAGCCTCCAACGAATCCCTTATTTGCTCGTTCTCAATTGTTTCGAGAACGTCAGCGGCAAAAGCGTAGGTGAGCAAGCGGCGCGCAGTAGCTTCGCTTATACCTCTGCTCTCCATATAGAAAAGTGCGGTGCTGTCTATTCTGCCAACGGTTGCGCCATGCGTACACCTTACGTCGTCAGCAAAAATTTCGAGCTGCGGCTTCGTGTCTATTTGAGCACGCTCAGATAGAAGCAATGTGTTGTTCGTTTGCTTACCATCTGTTTTCTGCGCTTCAGCGTGCACAAAAACCTTGCCGTTGAAAACGCCGTGCGACGTTTCGTCTAACAACATTTTGTATGCTTCGCGGCTGAAACAGTCGGGCGCCACATGTTCGACTCGCGTTTGGTGATCGCCGTGCTGGCTACCATTTAACATGCAAAGCCCGTTTAACGTGGTGCCACACCCCTCTCCGTCAAGCACGGTATAAACGTTTGTGCGAGAAAGAGAGCCTCCTGTTTGAAACACAAAAGACTGGAAGTGGCTGTCCCGATCCTGCCTAGCCTCGACTGTACGCACGTGGTGTGCGTTGAGTGACTCACGCTGAATTCCGATTAACGTGAGATTAGCTCCCTGCTCGAGGTAAACTTCTGTAACACTGTTGGTGAAGTAGGAAACGTCGCTGGTACCGACAAATGTTTCTACAATACTTGCCTTAGCGTGTTGCTCAGCGATTATAACATGACGATAATGCGACATGACGTTAGCAAAGTTGCTGTCCGCTATGTGCAATATGTGAATCGGAACATCGCTAACCATCTCTTTGCCAACATGAACAACAGTGCCTTCACCCGCGTACGCTGCATTTAATGCAGTAAAGCCATCGCGAGTTACCGGGGCCGCGACGCCTAAGTGCTTATGTAGCAGGTCGGCTTCTTCAGTAGCAGCACGCTGCAACTCTGAGACACGTATCCCTTGCGGAAGCGCACTGAGTGTAGAGAGCTGAGGTGCGAATCTACCGTTAACGAAAACAAGTGTCGGCCATGCACTACCTTCAGGCGCAAACGCGACAATCTGACTGGCTGTAATTCCTGCCTGTGATGGACGGTCGTTTACAGCGGCCGCGTAATGCCCATCTGCAATCGCAGAAACGCTTGTGTAGTGCCAGTCTTCGTTGCGAGTAGTTGGAAACCCGGTGAGAGCAAACTGTTCAGCGCCTAAGCGTCGCAGCTCCATAAGAACCGATGGCAACCCTGCCGACGCACCTGCTGCTACCGCTGCTTCAGCCTGAGCTACAAACGTAGGTTTCACTACAGTCTCGACTTGCGTAGTCACGCCGCTGCCTCCAACAACCAGTCGTAACCGCGAGCTTCGAGCTCTAGTGCAAGGCTCTTGTCGCCAGAACGAATGATTCGTCCACCTGCCAATACGTGTACGTAGTCTGGCACTATGTAATTGAGTAGGCGCTGGTAGTGCGTTACTACAATCGCGGCGTTATCAGGACGTCTCAACGCGTTTACTCCGTTTGCAACAATTCGCAACGCATCGATGTCCAAGCCAGAATCTGTTTCATCGAGTATGGCGAGCTTTGGCTCCAACACGGCCATTTGTAGTATTTCGTTACGCTTCTTCTCTCCGCCAGAGAAGCCCGCATTAACAGATCGGTTGAGCATAGAAGCGTCCATGTCAACCATACCGAGCTTCTGCTCAACCAAATCCAGAAACTCCATCGGATCAACTTCATCCAATCCACGCGCTTTGCGTTGCTCGTTGTATGCAGCGCGCAAGAAGTAGGCGTTGGTAACTCCAGGAATCTCAACGGGATACTGGAACGCTAAGAATACACCTTTCTGTGCGCGTACCTCTGCGTCTACTTCGAGCAAGCTTTCGCCGTTGTAGATGATATCACCACTTACGATCTCGTAAGCAGGATGGCCCGCAAGAACTTGCGCAAGCGTACTCTTCCCAGATCCGTTAGGACCCATGACCGCATGCATCTCGCCAGCGTTAACAGTAAGCGAAATCCCCTTAAGGATGAGCTGTCCGTCAACGGCAGCATGAAGATCGCGAATCTCGAGCATTTTTCTGTGTAGTACGAGTAACGGTATGTATGTGAACTGTATAGGCGGTGTTAACCGACACTGCCTTCCAGAGTAATCCCCAGTAGCTGCTGCGCTTCAAGAGCGAACTCCATAGGTAGTTCGCGGAAAACCTCTTTACAGAACCCGCTTACTATCATCGATACTGCTTGTTCTGCATCTAATCCACGCGACTTGAGATAGAAGATTTGATCTTCACCTATCTTTGATGTTGACGCCTCATGTTCTAGGGTCGCGCTATTGTTGCCAACTTCGACGTAAGGGAAGGTGTGTGCGCCACATGCGTTACCAACAAGCATGGAATCACATTGCGTGTAGTTACGCGCGCCCTCGGCTTTGGGAAGGATCTGTACTTTGCCACGATAGCTGTTTTGGCCATGCATAGCAGAGATACCCTTCGAGACGATCGTTGACTTTGTGTTGCGGCCAATATGGATCATCTTGGTTCCGGTATCGGCTTGCTGGCGCCGCGAAGCAACTGCAACTGAGTAGAACTCACCAACGCTGTTGTCGCCCTGTAGTATGACACTCGGGTACTTCCACGTTATCGCTGAACCAGTCTCAACCTGAGTCCATGATATACGCGCGTTGTGCATCGCTTTGCCGCGTTTGGTGACGAAGTTGTAAATGCCGCCAACTCCATTCTCATCGCCTGAATACCAATTCTGAACGGTCGAATACTTAACCGTTGAGTTATCCAAGGCTATGATCTCCACCACTGCAGCGTGTAGCTGATTCGTATCTCTCTTCGGTGCAGTACAGCCTTCGAGATAGCTTACGTAAGAACCCTCATCTGCGACGATAAGTGTACGCTCAAACTGTCCCGTATCAGCTGCGTTAATTCGGAAGTATGTAGACAGCTCCATCGGGCAACGCACACCCTTTGGTATGTAGCAAAAGGAGCCGTCTGAAAACACAGCGCTGTTTAGTGCTGCGAAGAAGTTGTCGCTGTAAGGAACTACCGAGCCTAGGTACTTACGTACGAGCTCTGGATGTTCTCTTACTGCTTCACCAAAGGACATGAAAATCACGCCCGCTTTGGCTAGCTCTTCCTTAAACGTTGTACCTACAGATACTGAATCGAAAACCGCGTCTACAGCAACGCCGGAAAGACGCTTCTGTTCGCTTAAAGAAATGCCAAGCTTGTCGTACGTTTCGAGAAGCTTCGGGTCGACTTCGTCAAGCGATCCTAACGGTTTGCTTGAGCGCGGTGCAGAATAGTAACTCTGCGCTTGGTAGTCGATTGGTTTATACGTTACGTTGGCCCAGTGAGGCTCGGTCATTTGCTGCCAACGGCGGAACGCCTTAAGGCGCCACTCAAGGAGCCAATCAGGCTCACCCTTGCGCGCGGAGATAAACCGCACAGTGTCTTCTGACAGCCCCGGGGCCAAAGTCTCCGACTCGATGTCGGTGCTAAAGCCGTACTGATACTCTCGGTTAACGAGAGACTCGATTGTTGAACTCATACTTGCTCCGTTTGCCACTGCGGTAAATCTTCGCCACGCACGCGGTACTCGCAGCGTGTACATCCATCAAGCCTGTGAGCGCCACGGGTAAGTGGTGCTCCGACCATTCGTTCCATCATACGAGCTTCAGCGGCGCAAGCTTCGGGGAAGCGCTCCGCGATTACACGCAATGGACAGTTGTGAATGCAAAGTGTTCGCTCCAATGGCTCGTCCGGAGTCGCATGGACAACCTCCGCCATATATCCTTTGCTTGTAAGTAACTCCGCCACCAGCGAAAGACGTTCGTGGATAGGTAGTGCGGAAAGAATCGGCTCGGCTTGGCTAACCAACGTGCTCCATTCAGCTTCAAGAACGTGATTCACAGCGTCGCTGCCATGCTCCGTGGTACGCAGCGCCTCAAGAGCCATGGCAAGTACAGACGCATAGTTACGTGGGAAAAGCTGCTCACCAGCGGCGGTTAGCGAATAGGCAAAAACAGGGCTGCCCACGCCACGTACTTCACGCCGGTATTGCACCAAGCCATCTTCTTCAAGAGCTTTGAGATGTCGCCGAAGCGCATTTGCCGTTAGGCCAAAACGTGCACCCAACTCTGTCGCCGTAAGCGGTTGCGCCTTTTTAAGCGACACAAGAAGCTCGGCCCTCAGCCCGCGGAACCCTCCTAAGGTCCCCTGAACGTCTTCCATATTCCGTAAAGATACAGAGAAGTACCTGAATTGGTCAACAAAACTGTTCACAAATACGCCGTGTGGCCCAAGCCTCTAGCGAAAGTGACGTTTTAGCTGTATTAGCTGGTTATCACGTAGGGCTACAAGGTGTTAACCTCCGCTCTCCCTCCTTTACTGCCACCGGTCACTTCGTCAAACGGAGAAAACACGTGCGTTTCACAATTGCGATCGCTGTGGTCGTTCTGGCTATTGGCCTCTTTTTGTGGTTCCGTGTTCGCCAAGCGAATCGGACGCTGCATGAACGCGACGGGCTTAGTCGGTTTCGCGAAGCTTACGCAGACCGATACCCGGACGCGCTCCTTATGCACACATACTTATACCTCGCCGAACGCCATGGGTCGGCCGAACCACACTATGAGGTAGTGCCGACCGACAGTCTAGAGCGTGTATATAAACTCGCAGATCTCGATCTTGAGGACGCAGTGCTAGTCATTGCCGACCGGGCTGGCGCTCGACTCCCCAAATCAAATGAGCTTGATGAGGTTAAATCGCGCGTCAGGACAGTAGACGATTTACTGCGTTTTCTTGAGCCATTTTTTAGGTCTGCAGTTCAGACTGTGTGATTCTTAGCACTTGCGCATGCGGCTGATTTTGCAGTTCTTGAGCCGCATGCGTTTGACAGTTCCTCTACTCCTCCTTGCATCGGCCGTCATGGCCGGTTGTGGCCGCGCCGTTGCTTTGGCACCGGCTTCCGCACCATCGCCGAGTGCTGCGGCTTCAGAGGGAAAACTCCGCCCGGTTCTGCCACCGCGTCCTTCCCCAGCGGGGCCACTTGATGCTTCAATTACCGAAGATGATTTGGAAGAGCTATGGGTGCGCCAGATGATGGTTCCCGTTGAGGGCGTGCTTCGAAAATCGCTAAGGGACAATTACACAGCCAAGCGTGCGAAGGGAATTCACGGCGCTCTTGATATATTCGCGCCGAGGAACACGCCAGTAGTTGCTGCGTCCGACCACATAATCGGGAGATTGAGTACGGGACCAGTCGGTGGAACAGTTATCTATGCCACCGATCCGGAGATGCGCTTTACCTTCTACTACGCTCACTTGCAAAGATATCGGCGAGGGCTCGCTGTGGGCGATCGAATAGCGAAGGGTTCAATTATCGGTTACGTTGGCACAACCGGTAACGCACCGGACAATCTTCCGCATCTTCACTTTCAGGTGATGAAGCGAGGAACGAGAGCTTGGTGGGATGGTCCTGCGATCAATCCATTTCCGTTCTTTGCGGCTGACGGACTGCTTGCTGACAAGAACCCTCAGAAATAACGACAATGCGTGGTAAAGATCGCGCTGCGCTTCGCTCTGAAGCACATCATCTTCCTGTTAAGGTGCATGTTGGTCATGCCGGCCTTTCGCCTGCAACAATTTCCAGCATAGACGATGTTCTTCGAACTCACGAACTGGTAAAGTGTCAAGTTTCTAAAGCTGGCGACCTATCCGCTCGTGACGCTGCAAACGAAGTGGCTTCGGCAGTTGGCGCAGAAATTGTCCAGGTAATAGGTCGTACATTCACTGTCTATCGGGAAAACCCTGAGCTTAAGCACGGTGATGTACCTGCGTGGCGCTAAGCAGCTTACCGCTTGAAGCCATGTCACCCATGTACATATGTTTACATGTGCGCACTATTTCTGTGCGCCTACTCAAGCCGCTTCTAGTATGCCCTACGTAATCACTGAAGCCTGCATCTCGGTCAAGGACAAGTCGTGCGTCGACGTTTGTCCTGTTGATTGTATATACGAAGGCCCCGATCAGCTTTACATCCATCCTGACGAATGCATCGACTGCGGTGCATGCGAACCTGAGTGTCCAGTAACGGCTATCTTCCCTGAGGAAGACGTTCCTGTGCAACTAAGATCTTACATAGACAAAAACCGCGACGTTTTTAATAGCTCAAATCCACCTGGTCGTCCAACGCGCTGACAGCAGTAACATGCTGTCAGCAGCAACTGCCGTCGATAACGATTGGTGATACAGCTAAGGTCGCGTTAAAAGAAGCGAGCCTTGATAAGGAATGCTGCGCACAGTGCAACGTATTGCATTATTGTGCTGCGTTCACTCCACAAGGCTTCCTTCCAATCGTGTGGACCTCTTTCCACCTCATTCGGTGGACGTGGAATCCACCGTGGCGTGCGTTTTTTGTAAGCCAAGTATTCGTCGCCAAATGTTGATTCGAGAACTCCTTCCTCGTAGCGCACAATAAAGGTGTACTCTATAGCAAAAATTATTACCGCCGGTATGATAAACCAAAAAACTCCTGATACAACAATGAACCCCATCCACGCGAAGAAATTTCCTACGTAGAGTGGATTACGGCACCAAGAGAAAATTCCGTACGTAACGAGCCTATGTACATCTCGTGATCTTCTTCGAGTAACCGTGCCTGCCGCGGCGACACCTGCAGTACGAAGAACTTCACCCAAAAGCACCAGTAGCAGCCCCGCAACCCAAGTGATTGCACTCTGCTGGCCTGGCATGAGTAACGGTACAACGAGAAAGGGGACTGGAAGCCAGCCACGGTTACGGAATAAAACCTGTCCGATACGTGCGCTGGTCGAACGCTCGCTCGCAGAGATGTCGTGAGTCATGTCGCGGAAACTAGCAGTATTACTGCGATTCCGCCGCAAGCGAAGTGAGATAATCTGAAATTGCGTGCGTTACTGCCGCGGGCCGCTCCACACAACTGGCGTGTCCCGCTCCAGCTATAATGTCTAGCTGTCCCCTAGCTTGCTGCGGCAGCGCATGAAGCATTTGACGAGCGTCAGACGGCGGAGTTATTGCGTCGTCCTCGCCAACAACAATTAGAACGGGCACAGTGATGGTGCTTAGAAGCGGCGAAGAGTCCGGTCTGTCACGCATTGCAGAGAGTGCTGCAGCAACACCATCTGCTGGCTGACGTTGCATCATTTCAAGCACCCACTTTACGAGAGCTGGATTGGTTTCTCTAGTGCGCTTGCCAAGCATCCCCTGTATTTGAGACGAAGCCAAGGGCTTCACGCCGCTTTCCCGTACAAGCTCTATTGCCGAATCGCGGTTCTTCTTTTGCTCTTCGCTATCGGCGGTGGCACGTGTGTCGCAAAGGATTAAGCCAGCTACCCTGTCACTAAAGTGACGCCAACAGCTAAGTGCAACGTAGCCGCCCATGGAGAGACCGCAAAAGGTAGCACGCTCAACTCCTAAATGATCGAGCAGCGAGATAGCTGCGCCAGCGTAATACTCAATACTTGTTGCGGTTGCAGCACTGTGCGACTCACCGAATCCTGGAAGGTCTAACGATATACAACGCGCACGCGAGGCAAGTGAGATGTGTTGCTGACTCCAAAGTGTACGATCAAGCGGAAACCCGTGAATAAAGACAATAGCGTTACCGCGACCGTTATCGTCGAACGCTACTTTCCCGAATCCCGCTAGCTCTGCAATCATGACTCTTGTTCCTGTTCTAAAGCGTGTCTGTGCATTGCACGCTCTCTCGCGTTTTCGCGTTCCGAAGCAATGCGCAAAGGAACGAGTACAGCTGCAGTGAGTGGCACTGCCACCATTAAGCCAATGAAGCCAAACACCAGCGTCATTAGCGTTTGTGCGACGAGTGTAATTGCTGGCGGCAAGTCCATCTCACCACGCATTAGCGCCGGAATTAGTAGGTTGTTCTCAAGGAACTGTATCCCCCAGTACAGGAGAGCGACTGCAAGCGCGAGTTGTGGTGAATCGACAAAGCCCATAATAATGGCAGGTACCGCCGCCATAACTGGGCCAACTGTTGGGATAAACTCTAAAAGCCCAGCGATGAACCCTAGCGCGACCGCAGACTTAACGCCAAGCAACATTAGTGCAACCGTGCTTACAACACCGATTACAAGCATGGCAATGAGCTGAGTTACCAGCCACTTGCGCAAAACTTTTGATGTTTCCGCGAGTAGTAAGCGTGCTTGAGGCCTATGTACCGCAGGAACTGCCGCCAAAATCCAGCCCCTATATACCTCTGGTTCGGCTCCTATGTACATGACAAGGAAAACCAGTAATACGAAGGCAGCTGCAACAGCGAGTGTGTTAGACAAAAACGAAAGCAAGTACTGTGACGCCCCAGCCAACATCGATGTTATTCGTTGCTTAATAGCGGTACTCGGAGCGTTCGCCAATGAATCTTGCGCGGCAGCTTGTGCCAGCCTTTCGCGGGCAGCCCTGCTGCTAGAAGCCGACGGCGAAAGCTGTGTAGATCCCGCCACCGGCTGCGTCACCGACCCTGGGCCGCCGACTGCGGGTGCAGCGGGTGCAGCGGGTGCAGCGGCGCTCTTGATTATTGTGCCGAGTATGCCGTCGCGTTTGCTGTCCAACCATTGGGACGCTTTCTCTAGGGCTTCGGGGAGCTCTGTTTGTAGTTGCATCCCCTGTTTTACCAGAGTCGGAGCTGCAAACCCTAACCCAGTGCCTATACCTCCAAGCGTACCTGCAACTAGAAGGGCAGAGCCTACTCCTCTTCTAATTCCATAACGTTCGAGGTAGTCAACCCCGGAGGCTACTGCCAAACCAAATAGGGTGGCTAGGAACACGAGGAATACCAGCGAGCTAACCGACCATACAAGTTGAAAGGCGAACCAAACTGTAAAGACAATGACGGCAGCGCGTACAAGGTCTCCAGTCCGCCAGCCTCGGTGAGCCGGCGGAAGTGGTTCTGGTAGCAGTTCTGTTTCAGACGTGTTCATGGTTAGTGCAGTGAAGTTGTGCGAACTCATCGAGCCAGCGCAATGCATGGAGGCCGACTACGCGAATACTTATACGTCAATATGTATGCCCCGTTACCTGTGCTAGCTTATTTGTGTCGCTTGCGCCGAACACTTTGTTCTCAACGCAGGGCTAACTCCTAACGGTCCGTGCCAGCTACCGCACCTCTTTATCTCGATAATATCGAAGCGGTCAATCGCTTCCTTTCAGACATCGCCGGCTCTAAGGCCTTGGCGCTCGACACTGAAGGAGCAAGTTTCCACCGCTTCGTTGATCGTATCTATCTGCTCCAGCTCTCTACAGAATCACACGAAGCAATAATTGACCCGCTTCCGATTGGTACTCCGTCGTTGTTGGGTGACATGCTTGAGGACCGCGAAGTCGAGGTTGTGCTACACGACGCCGACTACGACCTGCGGCTTCTTCACAAGGACTATGGCTGGCGGGTTACAAACCTGTTCGATACCCGCGTAGCGGCTCAGCTACTCGGCATTCGTGCCTTTGGCTTGGCAGCACTGTTGGAACAGTTTTTTGGAGTTAAGCTGGACAAGAAGCACCAGCGTGCAGATTGGAGTATGCGCCCTTTATCGGCAGACATGCTCGACTACGCAGCACATGACACACGTTATTTGCTCGCGCTGCGCGATAGGTTGAAGGAAGAGCTTATGCAAAAGGGTAGGCTTCACTGGGCCCGTGAAGAGTTTGAGCGCGCCGAAGGTACCAAGTGGGAGAACGGTTCCGAAGACAACGCCTTTATGCGTATCAAAGGTGCGCGCGATCTTACCAGACGTGAGCTGGCTAGGTTGCGCGAACTAGTGAAATGGCGAGATTCGATCGCCGCCGAACTAGACCGTGCTACTTTCAGGGTCGCAGGTAATGAGGTTCTACTCGAACTTGCCCGATCGGCTCCGGATTCCTCCGATAAGGTTTTTGCCGTCCGAGGTTTCTCGCGTTCAATGTCCGAAAACAAGGTACAAGCGCTTCTCAATGCCGTTGTCGCAGCCAACGCCGTTCCTGATGACGAGCTCCCTAGATTCCCCAAGGCCGCGCGGTGGGACAGGGACCCAGATTTAGAAGAGCGGGTTGTGCGACTAAAGGCGGTACGTGACCAAATTGCCGTCGATCTGAACCTCGATCCAGGTGTGCTTTGTGCTCGTGACCGCCTTGAAGCGGTCGCAAGACGGAATCCAAAAACTGTGGACGAAGTTGCGCAGGTGCCTGAGCTTCGCAGGTGGCAGGTTGAGGTTTTAGCTAACGCTTTTGTTTCTGCTGCATAAAAGCAACAGTGTTAACTGTGTGGCTCTAGGGCAACATATACTGTTGCTTGTTTAATACGTGACTGTATGGAGTCGGACTAAATTCCCTTTTCTGTTAAGTGTAGAAAGGCGCTGCTAAACTGCACTAAGTGAAGTAATAACAACAACTTAATGGATGGTTCGTTGCAGAACCACTAGCCCGCGCATTAGCGGCATGACTGCTGCCATAATTGGTTTCGCCCACCCATTTCGCCGATGCTCTTGATGTTTAACACATGAGTCCATCGGCATCGGTTGCCAGGAAGAACTGGTACGCCCCTAAGCCGTCGGAGTTATCGATGAGCCATCTAAACGACATCGCGCGCCGCTACTGGGAAGCTCGCTTCTTCAGCGTAGCGTTGGTTGCCCTACTTATCGACCTAAGTACTAAACACGCGGCGACGGTCTATTTAGGAAGTGAACGCGTCGTTTCGCTGGGTGACAGGTTCGGGCTAATGTTGCTGTACAATACGGGCGGTCCGGGGGGGGCGAATATAGCGGGGCCGTACACTTGGCACATTAACATCGTCGTCACTCTTGTTTCGATTTTTCTCATCACCGCAATTGCGTCGGAGATTGCTAAGTTTCATCGCCTCGGGCCTATCGCGCTCGGCCTAGTAGCTGGCGGGGCTT
Organism: uncultured Gemmatimonadaceae bacterium; assembly: GCA_964474535.1. Classification (GTDB taxonomy): domain Bacteria; phylum Gemmatimonadota; class Gemmatimonadetes; order Gemmatimonadales; family Gemmatimonadaceae; genus Gemmatimonas. The sequence goes on along the minus strand of CAYYSP010000005.1, from coordinate 31,477 downwards.
GTGGAAACCTCTCCAGCATGCTGGTAGGACCGGAGGGAGTTGCCGATTTTATAGCCGTTCACTTCAGTAGCCGATCAATTGTTCTTAACGTCGCCGACCTCTCATTGTGGACGGGTGCGTTGCTGCTGATGCCCGTAGTGTACACATTGGTGACACTTATCTCCGCTCAGCGACGTGCCAAAGCGGTTGCAGTTAAGCCGGTGGCTACAGTCGCTTAAAGCTAAGATAAGAGAACTGCGGAGAAATGTGCCGTAGCTCTCTGCTGGCACTGATAGACCTCTAAAACCCCATGTAAGCCCTGACTCTGGGCTCAATGCGTTCAGGGGTCCAGGGTGGCGACCAAACTAGGTTCACCACAACGTCGCCGACGCCAGGAATTGTATTAAGCTGCTTCTCGGCTTCGCCCATAATTTCGGGGCCTGACGGACAGCCCGGCGAAGTAAGACTCATGTCTACGTGAACCGCGTTACCGCTTACCGACACGTCATAAACCAATCCTAGGTCTACAATGTTTAGGTTAAGCTCAGGATCCTTAACGCGGCGTAGAACAAGTCGCGCCTGATCAGCTGAGATCGCGGCTTCTAAAGCTGCTCCTGAGCTACGATCCGACTCGCTTTGTTCGTTGGTAGCACCCCGATCTTCAGGAGCGGTGCCAGAACCATCGTTCAGTGAATTAGGCATTCTGAAATCTACAACAATTCCGGGGCTGTCAGCCGGTTTTCTTGGTAGCGGTCGACGATTTAGTGGCGCTTGGTTTCTTAACGGCGGAGCTGCCGGACGATGACTTTTTGGCGGTTGTAGACTTCTTAACTGTGGTCGATGCTTTTGATGAGCTTGCCTTCTTTCCGTTAGCACTTTTCTTCTTTGTAGCCGCTGCACGCGCAGCAGCAGCCCGACGACGCGCAGCGGCGCTGGTCGCGCGACGAGAAGCTAGCGGTCGGTTCCAGTCTGCTGCTACATCTGCACGGAAGCTAGCAGGCATAGTTAGCACGCCGTTTGGGTCGTCCATCACCGCCAACACCGCAGCGTCTGCGAGGTCGTTCCGCACGTCGGCTATAACTTTTGATGGGCGCTTCGCTTTGGCTGCGTGTACTCTATTCGTGAGCAGAATAACGAACATCTGCCTGTCGGGGTCGATCCAGAGCGAAGTGCCGGTAAAGCCTGTATGGCCGTACGAACGCTCCGTTAGATGCTGACCGCAACCACCCGAATTGCTTTCGCAGGTGTCCCATCCCAACGCGCGGCGTCCTGCAGAACGCTTGGTGAAAGCGCTCACAGTAGAGTCCGACATAATTCGAACTCCGTTGTAAGTGCCACCGTTTAGCATCATCTGCGCAAAAATCGAAAGGTCGGAGGCAGTGCTAAAAAGCCCAGCGTGTCCTGCCACACCACCCAACGCGAAGGCATTCTCGTCGTGAACCTCGCCCCGCAATGGATAGCCGCGAGGTGGTGCGATTTCGGTGGGGGCGGTGCGTGCTACGGCTCCGGCGTCCAGCTTGAAGTGAGTGTCATCCATGCCGAGCGGCTCGAAGACATTGGCGCTTAGAAACTCGTCTAGCGGCAAGCCGCTAACGGATTCCGCGATGAAGGCCAATATGTCTGCGCCTAGGTCGGAATACACATAACAGGAGCCAGGACGGCACGACAAAGGCGTTGCTAGCACCGCCGAGCGTGCTTCGGCCGGAGTTCGTGCAATACGCCAAAGTTCGCGACCAGCCGGAAGACCGGCATGGTGTGTAAGAAGTTGTTGCACCGTGACCAGATCTTTGTTGCCCCCAGAAAACTCCGGCAGATAGCGAGAAACCGGAGCGTCGAGGGCAACTTTGCCCTGATCGTACAGCAGCATTATTGCCGTAGTTGTAGCCACGACTTTGGTAAGAGACGCCAAGTCATAAATACTTTCAGAAGTTGATACGGAGGCTTTCGGGGTCCAGTCTAGGTTTCCAAATCCGCGAGACCATACGGCAAAACCCTTTCTGCCAACTACGACCGATGCTCCCGGATACCCACCTGCAGAAATACCACGTTTAACTACCCTGTCGATGGTGGCCAGCCTTTCTGCGGACATCCCAACAGCCGCCGGCTCCCTTTCGGGGAGTCCCGGCGACAGTGCAGTGGCCGTTGCGTCGGCTGCTGCAATGGAGACGGAAGCGAGGATGGCCTGAAGGATCACGGCAGGAAAAGAAGGGGATGTGTGCAGTTTCGATAAGCTGCACATATTGTCTATAGTGACCTATAGAACAATCAGTTCCTCAGGTCAAGACGATTTAACGTCCTGAAATGGTTCATCTTACAGATATTTACCTCATGTGGTGTATTTAATAACAGTGTGCGCGGGCGAAAGGTTCTTGAAGGGCAACCTTTCGGGCAACCTGCGTGACAGATTTGAAAGACATCATGGATACCGAAGTCGCCATCGTTCGTAGAGCCATCGCAGGAGATGAGCGCGCCATGCGCATGCTGTGGAATCAGCATGCTTCGCATGTCGATGCTGTCGTGCGTAGACTCGCGTCCGATCCAGATCTTGCTCAGGACATAGCTCAAGAGGTTTGGATACAAATTTTTCGTGCACTATCCACTTGGCGTGGCGACGCAAAGTTTAGCACTTGGCTTCATCGTATAGCCGTTAATCGAACGTTAAATGCGCTGCGTAGTGTGAAGCGTGCAGCAGAGGTAGAGGTACCAATCGAAGAACATTCAGCGTCAGTTGAGCAAGATGGTGAGCGATCGATATTGGCTGCGACTATCGAAGAGGCGACGCGCAAGCTATCGCCTGGTGCTCGAACAGTCTTTCTGCTACACGATGTTGAAGGGTATACGCACGAAGAAATAGCACGAGAGCTAGGGATCACACCTGGCGGATCGAAATCACAGCTGTTTAAAGCGCGCGCGCGGCTTCGTCGGTTGCTTGCGCCGCTTGTTGACAACAATTCAACCGACATGGAACACAGCTATGCAGCACCTTAGTTCAGAAAGGTTGGCATCACTCGACCACGAACCTGCAGTCAGTGCAGAGATGGCACATCTCGCGATGTGTGCGGACTGTCGCACCGAACGCGATGCCTATAAGTCGTTGGCGCAAATTGCTGCGGCCACAGTAGATGCCGACTCATCAGTTAATGCGCCCAGACTAACCAACTGGGAGTCGCTCTCTGCGAGACTTCGTGATGAAGGGCTACTCGGCGGGGAAGTTAAGCGCGAAGAAATCGCAGCTGAGCATGTTACAGAAAAGCCGAAGCTCCCCAACCGCATGATAACTCTATTTATGCGTGCCGCTGCTGCGATCGTTCTCGTGGTAGGCGGTGTTGGCGTCGGTCGCATAACCGCAGACACTTCAGCAGACGCAACTGTGTCGCCCTCTATCGCGAACAACAGCAATGCGACATTTGCATCAAACAGTAGTGGCTTCTCGTCGGTTGAGGAGGCAACGAAGGTTCTTACTGTTGCTCAACAAGATTACGAGCGTGCTTCTTTGTGGCTTGCATCTAACGATACTACCGTTCGTTCTCCCGATGTCTATCGCGCACGCTTGGCGGCACTTGATCAGATGATGGCGGCGTCGCGTGCTGCGTTGCGTGAAGCACCACAAGATCCATTGCTAAACCACTACTACCTTGCTGCATACACAGCTCGTGAAGCGACTCTGCAACAGCTTACAAGTTCGCTTCCTGTTGATAAAACGATAGAGGGGTTTTGAGGTGATTAGTCTACGCGCTTTCGTGCTCTTAGGCTCTAGCCGTCGTGTGGCGCTTATCGGTACGCTCAGTATGGCTTCGGCTGTTTCAGCTCATGCCCAACAAAGTGGCTTTGCAAGAGTGGCTTCTGCTGTTGCATCTAAACCTTACGGTTGTGTTGAGACGACGGGAATGCCGACTGTTCTTGCATCTACCCCAGAAGGACGTTCGCTGGTAAAGCTGAGGCGCGAGCTTGACGTTGTTACGCGCGCTGCCGCACTTCAAAAAGATTCGATTGCGGTTGATACGCGCACCATCGCTAATACGCGGCGCGGTGTCGATTCACTTGTAAAGATCATTGTACGCTCAGCTAGTGTTCCTGATACGACATTTCCGACTTTAGTTGTTACCGATCTTATGGTGCAGAACGTAGCACATCCTTCGCGTTCTCAAGTCGAAGCACATATTAGAGAATTACGCCCACGTGTTGCTGAGCTTTCCAGTCGCATGCTCGCTGGCTTTCCTATTCCGGAGAACACTCCGTCGGGCTGGGTTGGACTTCGCGTCTCAGGTTCGTTTTTCCGTGAAACCACAGCGGATGGGTTGGTCACTCGTTACTGCGATGACTATCCGGTAATTGAAGCTGTAGATCCAGGCTCGCCAGCCGAAAAAAGTGGACTGCAGGCTGGTGACACTCTTATAGCGTTCAACAGCCGCGATGTCTTGCTGTATCCCATCGTGCATTCACATACATTTGTGCCCGGTCATTCGTTGCGTGTGCGTTATAAGAGAGTGGGTAGATTCCATGATGTCCCTGTTACCGTGGCACCTCCTCAAGCTGATATTGTTGTTGAGGTCGTGGCGCTACCTAGGCCTGCTAGGCTGGTATCAGGCGTGCCATTCACGCCCATAAAAGGCGACCCACCAGTATCTGCGGTTGGTATGTTAGTGCGTGAGACTGGGGCCGCTGTTATTGCAGGTGCTCACGTAACTCAGGTTGGCAAAGACCTTTCCAGAAGTTTGGATTTAGAGCAGGGGCTTCTGGTGTTAAGAGTTCTTTCTGGAACTCCGTTGGGTGATGCTGGTTTGCGTGCTGGAGAAGTGATCCGCTCTATTAACGGCAAAAGTGTGTCGGGAGTATCCGAGCTTCATCGCGCATTTAGTTCATCCACCCGCGAAGCTGTACTTGAAGTTGCGCCACGAGGGCAGCCAATGCGTACAGTTAACGTTAAGTGGTGAGCAGCAGTTGTTGAATTTGTCGCAGCATTACCGTTTTGGTAATGCTGCACTAATCGCGAAGTGTACCTGCTGGCATTGAGTAAAGCGCACGAATAGTTGCGCGATCTTGTTCTGACAGTTCGCGCGTGCGTACGCGCGATGCCATGATATTGTCCGAAGATTCCGTATGATCTAGACCCAGTAAGTGCCCTACTTCGTGCATTGCAATCGCGCGCATTTGTACTACGTCAACGTATCCACCGTTGGGGTGTAAAAGTGCCAGTTCTATGTCGCCGCTTAGTAGCCACCAGCGTGCATCGCGGCTCCAAACTGTTTTACCACTTATTCCTGAGGAGAAGCTTGTTCTAAACCGAACACGCACATCTGAACCAACGGAATCAGTAACGAAACTGAAGTGTACAGGAACACCCGTTTCTTCCCATGAATCGAATGCAGACTGCACAGCGGTTACGTAGTCTTCGCTCCAACCTTCCAGCTGAGGACGTTCCACCCACACACGCAGTGGACGAACCGTGCGTTCAGGCCAACGCGCGAGCGCCGAATCTCTGGCTGCAAGTAGTTCGTCCAGATAAGTACCGGCTATACTTTGGGAAACCTTGCGGCGAAGCTCAGAGGGCTCAATAGCAGCCGGTAATGCAATTGCAAAATTAGAAGTAGAGCCAGCGGTTGGCGAACTAATATTGCCAGAAGCACGAGAAAGAGTACCATACAAACTACCTGTTGCAGCAACAGACAGCTTGTCTGGAGTAGTCGTGAATGCTGCGTAGCCAACAAAAGTGCCCAAAGAGAGCACGCATGCAGCTAGCAGTAATTCAGGGACTTTCATGTGTTCGCTATGCGTGGAGCGAGTTAGCCGTTGATGCTTGGAAAGGCAGCACTGTGCCTAAGTTAGCGTAGCCTAGTGCCCAAGCACTTCAAGTAATTAAAGACGAATAACAAGGGCTTACAGTCACCTCAGGTAAGGCAGCGGTGCGCTTAGTTTACTAGCTAGAGTAAACCGCGTACCGCTACCTGTAGGAAACTGCTAGGATACTGTTGTTTAAAGCCTATCGCGGGAATGATACTAGGCTTTCGTGTCCGTTTTTACCAACAGCTGCTACGCCAAAGAAGTAATTGTCGATAATTACGTTTCTTACGGTGTACTCGGTAACGTTTCCAACGTATACCGAACGTGTCCAGTTCACTTCGTCCGGCTTGCGCCAATAAATACGATATCCAGCGACGTCATCGGAGCTCGAACCTTTCCAGCGCAGTGTTGGTGAGGGTTGCACAGAGCCACGGATCGTTACAGAATCTGGCGGCGGCGGAGCCCACGCTAATGAAATGAGTGTCGCCGCATCAAGCGCCGTTATTGAGGCTGCGTAGTTAAAATCGACACCTTCAATTACGTCGCCGTACGCAACACCGTTTTCTGTGCGAAGATCTTGATGTTGTCGCCTGTAGTCTTCGTGTGACTCCATGAGTCGAACAGCAGGGAATCCCTGATTAAAAAACGGCGTGTGATGTCCTCCTCTACCGTATCGATCTAGGCGGTATATGATGTCAACATCCAAATTAGGGAAGTACATGTCAGCAACTTTGTCGATGTAACGAGCAAGCTGACGTGATGGTGTGTCAAGCTCACCGCCATTTGTCATAATTCGGCGCAACTCTGCGGCTGTAGTATTTGCTGGAAGTCCGGGCGCAAACACGCGCGCCCTAGTGTTCTCAACGACACCGTCAATTCCGCTGATGTTGCCTATCATATCGTTGTTTATAACGGCATCAATTTTCCAACCTTCTTGCTTCGCTTTACGCGCAAGAGTCTCACCGCCAAGTAGCCCCTGTTCTTCGCCTGAAAGCGCAGCGAATACAACAGATGCATTTGGTTGATACTTGCTTAAAACGCGCGCTGCTTCGAGGGTTGCAGATACTCCTGTTGCGTTGTCGTTTGCCCCCGGAGATTCTGCGGTAGCGTTCATAACGTTGGTTACCCGCGAGTCGATATCGCCGCTTAATAGAACATACCGATTGGGATCAGTTTTGCCGCGTAGGATTGCAACCACGTTTACAATGTTCACATCCTCACGAATCCTCCCTTGCGGCGACCCTTTAATTACCTCTGATACGTACTGTACTTCCAGACATCCGTTGCATTCGCGCGAAATCTTCTGGAACTCGTCGTATATCCACCTGCGAGCCGCACCAATACCGCGCGTTTCGGAAGTTGTGTCCGACATTGTGTGTCGAGTGCCGAATGATACGAGCTTACGAATGTCCTGCTCCATTCTAGCCGCTGATATCGATGCTACGATCGCATGAACTCGCGGATCTTCGGCAGAGGGCGGAGAAGTGTGTGTTTGAGCGGATTGTGCTGCTCTAGTCGACGGCTGAGCTGATATCGGCGCCGTCATGGCGAGAGCTGATAGAACTGACAGGCTTGCTAAAAGGCGGGTCATATCTGGTGGGTGGAGTTGTTATGCGTAGCTGTACTCAGTATGTGTCGTACCTGCACGATCTCATCATCGTTTATTGAGTGTCCCATTCCCTCGTACAGTCGCAAGGTTACGCTGCCGCCGAGTTTGGTTAACAGGTCGGCACTTTCACTCACGCGTTTTGCAGGAATGTGAGCATCGACATCGCTGCATCCTAGAAAGCAGGGCGTACCGTTTAGTGAACCGGCGTAGTCGCGTGCGGTTCCATCTGGGCCAATCAGCCCTCCGCTTAATACGATTACTCCTCCGTATTTCGTTGCGTGTCTAGCTACGTACTCTGAGGTTAGACAAGCGCCCTGTGAGAACCCAAGTAATACAACCTTGTGCTTAGGAATGCCTGCTGATGCAGCGTGCTCAATTGCCCGATCTATGGATGACATGCCCGAACTGATTCCCGGTTCGTTCATTTCTATGGGCGACATAAACGGATACGGATACCAGGTGCCTCCACTTGCTTGAGGCGCTAGAAACCCAACTCCTGGCATTGATAGCGCCGGCGCGAGCGACAGCATATTGTTTGCGGACGATCCTCGTCCGTGAATCATGATTAGCGCAACTTGCGCCTTATCTAGCGGTGTTCCGGCGGACACCAGCGGAAGATCGCCGTGGATATCGTTTAGTGGTTGCATAGTTGTACTGGTAAAACTACATACGTTGACACTAGGTGTTATAACACTTAACTTAAGGAATGGTAAGTTCTGCAGATCTTTTCCCGGGTGGCTCAGCTTTAGCTGCTGAGCCGGCTACAGCGGGCAGCTACGGTACGGCACCTTCGGGCTACCGTCTGCCTGATAGCGCCTACGTTGGCGAGGTGCGGCTTACAGTGTCCGATCTTGATCGGAGTGTTGAGTACTACACCTCAGTGCTTGGTTTGCTCGCGGTCAATCGAGGAGATGGGGCGGTGGCTCTTCATGCGCGAGGGGAGTTCAGATGTCTGGCGGTGCTGGAGCAGATTGAGGGTCGCCCGGAAGCGACGCCGCGCGCTCATTTGGGGCTGTATCATTTTGCAATTCTCCTCCCTAACCGTAGTTCCCTAGGACAGTTCGTTAGGCACTTGGGTGAGCTGGGTGTGCGTGCAGGCGCGGGTGACCATTTGGTTAGCGAGGCCTTCTATCTAACTGACCCAGACGGCCATGGCATTGAGGTGTACGCTGATCGGCCTCGCGAGAGCTGGATGCGTGAGGGACGTGAACTGGTTATGGCTACCGATCCAGTCGATATAGAAGGATTGCTCGCTGCTAGCGAGGGGGAGAGGTGGAACGGAATGCCCCAAGGGACACGAATGGGGCATGTGCATCTGCACGTTGGAGGCATTGAGAAGGGAGCGGAGTTCTATTCGTCGACGCTGGGGCTAGATGTGATGGTGTCTCGTTATCCGGGGGCGCTATTTCTTGCGGCAGGTGGCTATCATCATCACGTTGGCCTAAACACATGGGCGGGGCCGGCTGCGGTGGCGGTTGGTCCCAATCAGCCGCGGCTGTCGGAGTGGACCTTAGTGGTCCCATCGGCATCCGATGCCGATGCCGTCGCTCAGAGTTTACGATCGCGGTCTGCTGATTTCGTACGGAACGATGACGGATCTGTACTGGCTCACGACCCGTGGGGCACTGTGGTGAGGATCAGAGCGGAGCATCCTCGCTGAATACGGAGCGCCCGATATCTCAATTCCGCGCTAAACAAGACATGAGCATAAGGACAGAACCAAAGACGCTGCAAGAAGAGATATCTCAACGTCGTCCATTTGCGAGTACCGAGCAAGAGTTGTATCTAAACATTATTAGGACATCATCGCATCTCACTGACGCCATGGAGCTGGTTTTGAAGGAGAGCGGAATATCTCTCGTTCAGTACAACGTGCTTCGTATTCTAAAAGGTGCCGAACCAGGTGGGTTGTGCAGGAACGAGCTGCGCGACAGGATGTTGAACCGAATGCCTGACGTAACTCGGCTCCTCGATCGTATGGAGGAGTCTGGCTTAGTCGTTCGTACCAGAGAAACTGAAGACCGTAGGCAGGTAAGAACTGAACTAACGGCTAAAGCCTGTGGGTTGCTAGCACAGCTAAATGAGTTGGTTGAAAACGAGCATCAGCGACAGTTGGGGCATCTAACCGAGGAACAGCAGCGCGCTTTGATAGAGCTGCTTACGCTCGCAAGGAACAGAGATAGATGCGGAAGCTGGTGAAGCTGGCTCCATGCTGCTAACTTCGCGGTCTCGTCACCTTTGCTGATCCGTTTTCTTTAGAAGTTCTTCCTCCCCCTCCTCCCTCCCCTCCCCCTCCTCCACTCTCATCAATTAGCGATGCGACACGCACTTCTGTACGTCGGCGGCTACGAACGCAACTTCCCGAACCTCACCGTCTCTACGAGCGAATTCGAAGGCAGCGATGGTCAAATGCATCCTTACACCCAGTGGCCTTCGAGCGCCGATGGGCTAAGGATTAGTTACATGGAGAAGAGCGGGAAGAAGTTCATGGCCGTTCGCGTTTCCGATGGCGAAAGCGACGTTGTCCTTTCGAATCCCATGGTTATGGTGCCCGGCGAACATTTCGGCTTTGGAACCAGGTTAAGCGCGGAGCCCACGTTGGTTGAAGACAACATCGCCATGATGAAAATGCTGGAAGACATCATTAAGAAAAACCGCGATGTTAGCGCAGAACTCTTGAACATACGAGCGCGCTTTAAAGCCAAGGCGAGCAGCAAAAGCTAATCTCGCAGTAGCAGGCCGAACGCAGGCGAGCCTCCGAATTAAGGGGGCTTGACACTTGGTGTTATAACACCTAATGTTTAGGGGTAGCCCGCCTGCGTCGTGTATGGCAGCAGTGGTGGGTGGTTCATCCAGCTTCATTCGGCCAAACTCTTCGTTTATAGGACAGTCCATGCGTATTTTCGGCGCCCCCACCACCGGTCAGGTAGATCTAGCTCTTCTCTTAACTCGTGTTCCACTTGGAATCATTTATGCGGCCCACGGTGGTCAGAAATTATTCCAGTATGGTCTCGAAGGTGTGTCTGCTGGTTTCGCGCAAATGGGGGTTCCGATGGCACAGGTTGTCGGCCCTGCTGTTGGAATCATCGAGTTTTTTGGCGGTATAGCTCTAGTGCTCGGCCTGCTCTCACGTCCTATCGCGCTGCTAATAGCTGCCATTGCATTGGGTGCGCTATTCCTCGTGCATTTTTCGAGCGGCTTCTTCATGCCGGCTGGCTACGAGTTTGTCTTCGCGCTATTCGGTATGGCGGCCACAATCGCATTGTGCGGCGCAGGGCGTTATTCAGTTGACGCTGTAATAGCATCACGCGGCAAGAACTCTTAACAAGAACTCCTAATTACTAAACACAAGTGCGTCGGAGGAGAGCTCTCCTCCGACGCACTTGTTGTTTAGGCTGCGGCTAGCTGCGATGTGCACTGCGGGCAGCGCGTTGCGGCAAGTGCAATCGCCGACATGCAGTAAGGGCAGTCTTTGGTTGTGGCTGGGGCTTCAGCCGGTTTGGTGTGAAGCTTGTTAACGATCCTTACAAGGATGAAAACTGCCGCTGCAACGATAAGGAACGTTATGGTGGAATTGATAAAGGCACCGTAGTTAACGGTGACCGCACCGGCTTCCTTTGCGGCAGCTAAAGAAGCGTAGGGACCTGCTGCTTCTGCCCCTTCTTTAAGGAGCACGTACATTTCAGAGAAATCGACGCCGCCGGTTGCCATGCCGATGGGCGGCATGATTACGTCGTCTACAAGTGATTTAACAACTGCACCGAATGCTCCGCCGATGATTACGCCGACGGCAAGATCGATGACGTTGCCACGCATCACGAACGTTTTGAACTCCTGCCACATATGGGATTTCTCCTAAAGGTTGACGATGGTTGGTAAGAAGGAGGGAGGGGAGGGGGACCACGCCCTATTGACGGATGAAAGCATGAGCTTTAGTATTCAACTCGTTAGCTGAACAGTTGAATAGCGTGGCTCTGGACACATACAACCATACGCTGCGTAACGAACCCCGTCGATACACCGAGGATACTCTTGTGTCTGCCGCTCATATGCTCCATCCGGAAGATCTAGCTGAACTAATCGCCTCGAATCCACGCACGCGTTTGTTAGATGTACGCACGCCTGCTGAGTTTGAGGCCGAACACATTGACGGTGCATATAATGTTCCACTCGACACATTATCTGAGCATGGGCGTGAGATTCGGGCAGCTGTTTCGGACCCCGTGGTATTGGTTTGTAGGTCTGGGCAGCGCGCGCGGCTAGCCGAAGAGGCGCTCAAGACAGTGGGTATGAATAATCTGAACGTACTAAACGGAGGCATGAGTGCTTGGAATGCTGCAGGTAAACCTGTGCTCCGTGGTCGTCAGAGAATGAGTCTAGAGCGTCAAGTTCGAATTGCTGCAGGGGCAATTGCAGCCACTGGCGGTTTTCTCGCACTTTTCGTGAATCCCAATTTCGCAATTCTACCGGCACTTATAGGTTCTGGGTTAGTATTTGCTGGAGTAACCGACACGTGTATGCTTGGCATGCTGCTTGGAAAACTTCCGTACAACCGGCCAGCTAGCTGCGACGTACCTTCAATGGTTCGTGCGCTCACCGTACATCGCGCATCCTGACACTGGAGCCCTACATGTTTTTCAAAAGACTCTACGACAATTCGTTAGCGCAAGCCAGCTACATAGTAGGTTGCCAGCGCACGGGAGAGGCGCTAGTTGTCGATCCGAATCGCGACATCGAGCAATACATTGTCGCTGCAGAGAAAGAAGGTTTACGAGTAACGCACGTAACAGAAACGCATATTCATGCTGATTTCGTAAGTGGTTCGCGTGAGCTTGCTTCTCGCACAGGCGCACGCCTGTTCCTTTCTGACGAAGGAGGTGCGGAATGGAAGTACACGTTTGCAAAGGAAGCCAATGCAACGTTCCTGTATGACAACGACTCATTCATGGTCGGAAACATACGCATTGATGTACTGCATACGCCTGGCCACACGCCTGAGCACCTAAGTTTTCTAATAACAGATACACCGGCGGCAGCAGGGCCGTGGGGCATTTTAACTGGCGACTTTGTTTTTGTTGGAGACGTCGGTCGTCCTGACTTACTTGAACGCGCTGCCGGTTATTCAGGAACAATGGAAGCTGGTGCACGTGTCCTATTTCAATCATTGCAACGGTTTCGTTCGCTCCCTGATCATTTGCAACTGTGGCCGGGTCATGGTGCTGGTTCCGCATGTGGCAAAGCGTTAGGTGCTATACCGTCTTCTACCGTGGGTTACGAAAAAATCGGCAATTGGGGAGTAGCGACTACCAATGAAGAGGAGTTTGTTCGCATGGTGCTCGACGGACAGCCTGAGCCACCGCGTTATTTCGCTCAGATGAAACGCATTAACAAAGAGGGAGCGCCATTTGTTTCATCCCTTGCTGTACCACCGACACTGTCTGCTGCTGATATAGCTGCTGTAATTGAAAGTGGAAAGGTGGTGGTGGATACGAGGTCAACAGCAGCGTATGCGGTTGAGCATATTCCAGGAACTATCAATATTCCGCTCAATGGCAGCTTCACCACGTGGGCAGGTTGGTTGTTGCCTTACACCGATGACTTCTATCTTATCGTTGACGCATCGTGCGACGACTGTGCGCGAAGGTCGCGTGCTCAATTGCTAACGATTGGATTAGACAGACTTGCTGGCGTCTTCGCAAGCGATGTTATCGCCGACTGGAAGCGCTCCGGAAAAGATGTTGGTTCCGTTCGTCAAACAACAGTGCAAGATGTTGCCGCGGATATTGAGCGTGGCGGCGCGAACGTTGTTGATGTTCGTGGCTTTACCGAATGGCATGCTGGGCATTTGCCTAACTCTCGCAACATTCCAGTTGGTTACTTAACGGACCATTTAGATGAGCTGCCGAGGGATACGACAGTTGTACTTCAATGCCAAGGTGGCACGAGGTCGTCGATCGCTGCGAGTGTGCTGCAGTCGCACGGATTTACAAACATTGTGAATCTTGTGGGCGGCTATTCGGGGTGGGCTCAGGCGGGGCTTCCTGTTGATAGTGAAGCTGAAGTTGTTGCTACGTCAGCTTCCTAATGGCAAAGAGCAAGCTGTCGCCAGAGCTAATTGATTTGGTGGCCGACCGGTTCCGCGCACTTGCGGAGCCGGCGCGCATTCTAGTGCTTCAGGAGCTGCAAGCAGGCGAGCGTACAGTTGGAGAGCTGGCTGATGCGACTGGGCTTAGTACGGCCAACATATCTAAGCACTTACAGCTACTACATTCCGCGGGTTTTGTTGACCGCCGCAAAGAGGGGTTGTACGTGTACTACTGCCTTGCCGATGCAGATGTGGTACAATTGTGTGAGATAATGTGCGGACGTCTTGATGCGGAGTCGAGGAAGCGGGAACAGCTGCTTTCAGCGCGCGCTTCATAAGATGTTGGCACAGTTACACACGTTCACATCGTTTACTACGGTCTCGCGATGCGCTACTTGGCTTTGCTCGTTCTCGCACTTCTCCAGTCGTCGCTGCTGTATGCTCAACGCGACTCCACTTTTGCCCGTGCGCCACGGGTAGAGTACAAGCCAAAGGATACGCGCGCGGACACCCTTCGTGGGTCATTTACTACGCCTAGTAGGAACTGGTGGGATGTAACGTTCTACGATTTGCATGTAGCACTTTCTCCATCAGATAGCAGCATTCGGGGTCATAATACAATTCATTACAGAGTAACTACACCGGGTACTGTAATGCAGATAGACCTAATGGAGCCTCTTATTATCGATAGTATAGTTCAAGATGGGAGACGTTTGCGCTGGCGTAGAGAGGGGGCTGCGTTTTTCGTGACTCCCGTTTCTAGGCAACGTGTTGGTGATGTCAAAAGCGTCAATGTCTTTTATCATGGACGTCCGCTAATAGCTCGCAATCCACCTTGGCAGGGCGGATTTACATGGGGGCAGGATAGTCTTGGTCGCACATGGATTAACACCACAGATCAAGGGATGGGCGCTTCGGCGTGGTGGCCCAATAAGGACACGCAGGCAGATGAACCGGACAGCCAACGCGTCGCGATACGAGTGCCTGATCCGTTAATTAATGTTTCCAACGGACGTTTGCGTAACACTGTTAAGCACGGTGATGGTACCACCACTTACGAGTGGTTTGCGAACTCGCCCATTAATAACTACGCTATCGCCGTGGCTGCCGGTAACTACGTTCACTACAGCGACGTGTTTATCGGTGAGCGTGGCGCGCTTACTCTTGATTTCTGGCCGCTAGACTACAACCTCGAAGCGGCCAAGCGCCAGTGGACTCAAGTGCGGCCAATGCTTCAGTGCTTTGAGCATTGGTTTGGGCCGTATCCGTTTTACGAGGATGGATTCAAGCTTATACAAGTTCACAACACTGGCATGGAGCATCAAACTGCTATTTCGTATGGCAACTATTTCCGTAATGGTTACCGCGGGAATGATGCATCGCGAACCGGACTGGGGCTCAAATGGGACTTTATAATAATTCATGAGAGTGCGCACGAATGGTTCGCCAACAACATCACGTCCAAAGACAACGCTGACATGTGGGTGCACGAAAGCTTTGCCAACTACGCGGAGGGTTTGTACACCGAATGCCTATTCGGTAAGGATGCTGGTGCACGATACACAGTTGGAACTAGAGCGGGGATTAGGAACGACCGTCCTATTATTCCTGCGTACAATGTTAACGATCAGGGATCGGCAGACATGTATCCCAAGGGCGGTAACATGCTGCACACTATAAGACAGGTTGTAGATAATGACGTTGTGTGGCGCCGTACTCTAAGGGGATTGAATGAGACCTTTCGCCATCAAACCGTAATGGGTTCACAAATCGAGCAGTACATGAGCGAGCAAACCGGCGTCGATCTATCCAAGATATTTGATCAATATCTCCGTACTCCGATGATACCAAAATTCGAGTACAGCATTTCGGGAGACACTTTACACTATAGATGGAACACAGTTGTTAGTGGTTTTGATATGCCAGTTCGCGCAACGGTGAAGTGGCCTGAGGTGTCTCTTCTCAGGCCAACGACAGCGTGGCAGAGTGTGATTATATCAGTACCGCGTGCGGAGGACTTTCGAGTCGACGAAAACTTTTATGTGGTTCCGTCACGGGTAGAACGCGCTTCAGTTGGACGTTGATTCGACAGCGGCTGGTGAAGCGACTGTTGGTGACGAAGTTCCTAACACGCTGCGGCCGATGGACATGATGCCACCGACTATTAGCACCATAGCAACGATGGTGGCTATTAGGCGTATGCGACATTCGCCTGCAATGTTGGCTTGCTTACGCGCCATAACAGAACCTACGTGGGCTACGGTCGCCGCTAGCGCCATCATCACGAGGTGGCCCATAAGTGCGCCGTAAAAAATCCCTCCGATAACTAGTGCAACGCCGAGTAGTATCTGTAGGTCGAGAAATCCTGTGAAGGCGGCCGAAAGGCCGCGAATCGCTTTGTGTGGTTTGCCGGTTACAACGCCGTGTATGCACGCGAGTATTACAAGAACTCCAGCAAGCAAAACGAGGTAGCGTATGCCTGAATGTGCCTGAAAAAGCATGTTCATGAGTTAGCGCTCACGGGAAAAGAGTTGGTAAGTGGTGCGTCTGGATGTAAACGTAGTCACCTGACATTGGCTCGCGGCATTACCCTCCACGTTTTCGGATTTGATCCAGTGCCCATTGTGCGTGTTCCCGCAGTATTGACTGTTTGTCGGAATCGTCGCTGTCGTCAATCACTCGCTGCAGGAACTGAACATCGCTAGCGTTCCCGGTGTTTCCCAACGCAACAGCGGCATTTCGCTTGAGTCCCCAGAGCTTGGCTCGTTTCACAGGAGATTTTCGGAATCGTTGCTGATATTGAAGCTCGTCCATAAGGAGTATTTCCCGAGCGAGTTTACGTGTGTCTTTGCTATCAAAGCCTTCACGCGCAACGAATGCAGAATCCCCCGGTTCGCCGGCAAACGATAGGTTCCAAGGACACACGTCCTGGCAGATATCACAGCCGTAAATGAGTCCACCAATCGCCGCGCGATAGTTGATAGGAATTGCGTCTCGCATTTCAATTGTTAGATAGCTGATGCATAACTTTGCGTTTAGTACGCGTGGGGCTTCAATTGCCTTAGTGGGGCATGCTTGAATACACCGGTTGCAGCTGCCACATCTGTCGGCGGCGAATGGTTCATCGGGCACCAGAGGGTAATCGACAAACAACGAGGCCAAAAAGAGAAATGAACCAATTTTGGGGTTAATAAGGAGTGTGTTTTTCCCGAACCAGCCTAACCCAGCGCGCTGGGCTAGATCACGTTCTAACACCGGCCCTGAGTCTACGTAGGGTCTAGCATTAACTGCGTGTCCAACCTCGCTTTCGAGCCACAGATGAAGTTCGCGCAGTCTGTCGCGCAGTACTTCGTGGTAGTCGTCTCCACGAGCGTAACGCGCTATAGGCGCCGATGGAGTGCTGCCGCCGTATTCAATTGCAACTACGAGAGCGTGAGTAGCTCCCGGATGTGGGCGTCTGGTGTCGCGCCGTAACTCAGCGCCATCTCCTTCCAGCCAACGCATTTCGCCGTTCTTTCCGTCGCTAACCCATTTATCAAACGCCGCGCGTGTGGCTGGTTCACCCAGCGTTGCTATGCCTGCTAAATCGAAGCCGACACCTAAAGCCTGAGCTTTGAAACGTCGCGACAGACTTTCGTCGGTGCTCAGGGTTGGGTTCGCAACCATGTTGCATATGCTACAATGTCATCCGGTGGCGGCACTGTCTTTTCGTCGCCATATGCGGTGTACATTCGCCAGCGCATGTAGCTATCAGCAGGCAGCGGGAAATAGGGGAATTGCTTGTACCAATGCCTGTGCCGGAAACGCCATAACAATCGCAAGAGATCGACCGCAAGGCGCGGGTTAAGCAGGCTTCGTCCAGCAAGTGTCAAATAAAGGCGCGTCCAGGTCATACTTGAAGCTGGCATATGGTCGTCGTGTACTCAATACCTGTACTCAACTGCATCTGGCTGAGCGAAACGATGGAGCTTAGAATGTGAATAGCGGTGAACAGAACCGCTATTACTCATACCGACGCACCGCTCATGAATTTCTCAGAGTATCAACTACTTGCCGCGCGTACACTGGGCGGCAATCGCACACACGAGCAGCAACTGTCAAATGCTGCGCTAGGGCTTACGGGAGAGGCTGGTGAAGTCGCAGAGGTTATCAAAAAGCATCTTTTCCACGACACGCCGCTTGACCGCGACGCGATTGTTAAGGAGTTAGGTGACTGCCTTTGGTACATTGCGGCGTTTGCGACGGCTCTCGATGTTTCTATGGACGATATAGCCTCTAAGAACATAGAAAAGTTGCGCAAGCGTTATCCTGACGGATTCGACCCTGAGCGCAGTAAGAACCGCACAGAGTAAAAGTGCGTAACTGGCGGGACTAAGCGCGCTAAAGTCTGAAATCGTATACTGGGCGAGTGTTACTTTAAGCTTGCTGCGCGTTTTGCTCGCACCAGTGCGCATTGTTGGTTTTTCTTCGCGTCTTCGCGAGAGACAGATGGGTTCGCGCGAAGCCGCGAAGGCGCGAAGGTGTGTCGTAAGGTTTCGTAGTTGAGGAATTATATGGTAAGTATTTCTTATGGTTACTGCATTTGGAATGCGAAAGGTATACAAGAATGAATTGTTAACGGTGCTAAACCAAGGGGCATTACATGATGAGAGGTGTGGTTCAGTGTTCATAATGGATGATCACTATTTCAACACAGATTAGAGTTCGCCAGTGGTCATTATTGGTTTTTTCTTCGCGCCTTCGCGTCTTCGCGAGAGACAGAGGGTTCGCGCGAAGCCGCGAAGGCGCGAAGTTTAAAGTCGTATGTCTCGACATACTTCAGCGCGTGAGCAAGTAACTCACGCGCTGAGACGCAATCGTTATTAGCGCTCTACAGTTATCGATCGAGAGAACGTGTTTCGTATTCTATCGCCCGACATCACAGGGAAGCGCGCGTCTCCAATGGTTACTACTGCGGAGTCTCCCTGTTGGTGTACTACATAAAATGGGAAGCGTGACCAATAAAGAAAGTCATCGAACTCGCCTGTAGATAGTGCGCGTTTCACTATAGAACTCGTGTCGTTCTTGACGATCTGTCTGTCCGCTACAAATCGGGGATGGGAGAAGAACCGGAAACGGCCGAGGGTATACTCACCCTGCGTGCTCACCACAACCGCGCGAACAGTTGGATTTAGCGGCACAGGAGCGGCCATAACAGAAGTAGCGTCGACATGCGAATGCGACATCGCATTCTGTATACTTTTTCGAGCGTACACAGACCCAAAGATCATTAACAAAACGTACGTTGTAACCAGAGCAAGTGCGCTCCGCGAAGGTCCGAAGACGTAAAGTGCCCCGCTTTGCGCCAGCTTACTCCAACGCTTCCTAGAAAGCCAAACGCCTGCGCCAAGCGCGATCCAAATGAACGGGTCTACAATGAATATGCTATCTCCATAAAACCATCTGTCACTAAATGGATACAACAATCTCACGCCATAGGAATTAAGCCAGTCAAGCACCGGATGAGAGAACACTCCGATGTAAGACAGGAGAAGCAGCTGTGAAGGTACAAGAGGAACAGTTTCGGAGGTACCTCGCAAGGGCCGAACTCGTGCGTATAACAATAGAGCCGCTGTTAGCATGAGCGGCAAAACAAGCATTGCTATTGGTCCATGAGTAATACCTCGTCTGAAAGCGAGATTGTGACCAAACAGCAACCCGAACGCATCTAGATCCGGAAGGTTAGCACCAATAATTAGCGCACCTGCCGCGAGCCGCGTGCGTTTGTAAAGTCCGGCGCGACCAAGTGCTGCACCTGCGAGTGAATGTGCTAGGTTGTCCATATATTAGAACCTTTCTCCACGAGCTTCGCGAAGGTGACTGCCGGTGGGACGTATCCTACTCCACATGGTGTAGAAGTACAGAACTATAGCGACAACTTGTAGTATGCTGAAAATTACTATCGCTGACCGTAACCATAAATCGTGCGATTGTGTTCGCAGCAATTCTCCTACAACACGTCCAGCTGTACCAATCGTAAGTAGCCAGTACGAGCTTTCAGCAAATAGCGGACTATATCTTTTGTCAGATTTATCAGGACGCGGAAACATCCAGAGCGCGACTCCCAGAATCATCATTATCATGAAACCTACAAGTAGCGCATGGGTATGGGCGCTTACGATGTATGTAGAAGGATACTCTAGTGCGAACTCACGACGTGCAATAATCCATGTGCCTATTGCTAGCCCTAGTATAAGAAAAAGCACGGCTGTTTTGATAAAGCGCCGCACGAGGGTGTACATGCTTTCGCTCCGTTGCTGTTAACGCGCGTTGGTGTCTATTCCGGATACTTAGGTGAGAAATCTAAACCTCGCGCTAGCGTGTACCATGCGTATACTCTGAATGCATCGCTTGCCGCAGCCCATCGTTTCACCATCTGGTTCTCACCTAGCGAGGTAGATATGTCAAAAGATCAGCGGATTCCGCTACTCTCTGAACTTGTGCGCGACGCTGCTGCACTTAACTCGGAAGGATCGCCAAATAGTCGACGCGCGTTCCTAGCAAAGGCGTCTGCTTTCACTATCGCACTTCCCGGTATGGCCTCTCTTGCTGCATGCAGTACGGGAGACAGTGGAAGCAGTACCGATACATCTTCATCAACTAACGCTGGCCCCGCAGTTGGACAAGGCAATTCACAAATGAGCAATGCAAATAGCCGTTTAGATACTGCACTAACTCACGACCATCCTTCTACAACTGCCGGTGCTACAGCTGGCGGAGTTGCGGATATCCCATTTCGCCGTTTCGATCCGACGTTGCCGCCTCTTTCTGCTGAGCGCACACTTCGGTTGCACTGGCGCGCAAAGGAAGTTCCGGTTCGCATTTCAAATGATACCGTCGTAGCTGGTTGGACATTTGAAGGAGATATTCCGGGTCCCGTTGTTCACTGCAGAGTGGGAGACACTATTGAGTTTACCCTAACGAACGACGGTATTGTTCCCCACTCAATGGATTTCCATGCTGCACAGATCGATCCGAAGGTCGCATTTCGTTCGGTTATAAAGGGAGAATCTGTAACGTTCACATTTAAACCGAAGTGGGCTGGTGCTTTTATGTATCACTGTGGAACAGCTCCCGTGCTTATGCACATAGGCGCAGGTATGTACGGAGCGATTATCGTTTCTCCACGTGAACCGCTTCCACCTGCTAAGGAGTTCGTGCTTGTACAAAGCGAATACTATTTGGGTGACGCTACGAACGGTGTGCGTCCATTTGACTACAACAAGATGTTGTCAACGCTACCGGATTTTCTGGCATTTAACGGACGACCCAATCAGTACATAGACGAACCAATCCGCGTGAAGACTGGCGATCGAGTGAGGTTTTGGGTTGTAAACTGCGGGCCGACTCATTCATGCGCGTTCCATGTGGTTGGAGAACAGTTTGACACTATGTACTTAGGTGCACCTCCCGGAACTCCGATACGTGGTGTTCAAACATGGGACGTTCCTGCTGGAGGCGGTCAGTGCTTTGAGTTGCTTTGCGATATTCCGGGAGAGTTCCCGTTCGTAAATCACGGTTTCGGGCACGGACAAAAGGGTGCAATAGGATTTCTTGTAGTTGAGTAGCTGGGAGTAGCCTAGCTGCGCTGCAGTTGCTCACAAAAAGCTATCGCGATAGTCGATGTTTTTTGCGCCGAGTAACTGCAGTGCACTGGGCATCACCTCAACCGTCCTTCGTGGCATACGCGACGCTGGTCGGTCGAGTACCAGTGGTACCAGCATTTGTTCAGAAAGAAGTGCACCGTGCGTGGATACGTGCGGTACTGCCTCGAAGCGTTCGCGCAAATCCCACCCTCTAGCGGCCGAAATAATGATGTCTCCGCTGCGTTTGGCTGGCAGAAGAGTGGCGAGTTGAAGTATTGCGTCTGGACGATTCGTGTTGCGAGTAATCTCCCATGCGTCATTCACATTTAAGTTGCGTGCGCTGCCCCCAAGCTCCAGAGGATCACCATCAACTACCATGTAGCTAAATCTTGTATCGTCATCGCTATCGCTAACAATGATTTCGGCAGTTCCGTTCCTATTGCTAACGCTCACATGACCAGCTGACAACGCAACAGCTACAAGGTCTGCTGATTCTCGTTGAGCTATTCCGTCGTGCAAACGTTGCCACTTACCTGAATTACGACCCCACCAACTTCTAGATCGGTGTTCTGGCTCGACGTATATGTGGGCCATGGAGTTGCCGCCAACCATGAGTGCAACGTCGGGCTTACGAACTCTAAGCTTGGGGTGCGCAAGTACCTTGTAGCCAAGATCGTCAATGTAGCTGTGCAAATCATCGTGTTGTGCGACAGGCGAGTGACCGTGATCAGACACAATCCATATTGCTAACTGATCGCGCCATCCATCTGCTTCCGCTATATCCGATGCATGCTTTACTGCTTTGTTAACGTCTTGTAGTGAGTCCTCGTACTGCTCTGAAAGAGCGCCCCATCGGTGAGCGTATTTGTCAGGGGTATTAATAGTGAGCATTGAAAAACGCGGGCGACTATTCCTAAACGAGCGAAAGAAGCGCGCCGTAGCCTTTTGTTCGAGTACGCGCCACTGCTCTGGGATTCCAGCGAAGTGAGGACGAATGGAGCGAAGCATCCACGTAAGTGACCTACCAATGTTGCCAAGCGAGGCACCTCGAGCGAACATGCTCATGGAAGCGAGCGACGGAGTGGCCAACTCAAACACAGTTGGAGCGCTAACAGGCACGTCGTCGTGCGTACGCCATATGTCGATGCCAGAATAGCTTCGAGCATTACCAATGGACAGTCGCGCACTTCTAGATCGATCGAACCACCGTAGTCCCGGCATGCCCAGAATCGCCGGATGCTTGCCCATAAGGAAAGGCAGATAGGCAGGACCCGTTACGGAGGGGAAGCAGGTGGTTAGAGTATGGAGTGCACCGTTTTTCATGAGGGCGGCGATCGCAGGGAGTTTGTCCTGGTTCAGCGCGTTCTGGAGCACATCCGGGCGTACTCCGTCGGCCATGATTAACAGCAGCGAGTTTATCATACGTTAGCTGAAGCAGTAGCGGTGCAACGCAACGGTTGCATAGCATTCGTGGATCATCCGAAGCATCCTAGAAGAATAGTTACTCAAGCTCATCCTGCGCATGCCCAAGAAAATGCCGCAAAAGCGTCCCGGTAGAACGCCAAATAGCACTCGTGATGTTCCACGTAGCGCATCAGGCAAGAAAGTATCTCCTGCTTCGCGAACCAAAGCGGAGCACAAGGCGCTTGAAGGCGTCATAGAGCGCACTGAAGAAGGGCATCGAAAGTCGGGGCGTAATCCGCGAGCATCGTCGTTGATAAGTAGTGGTGCCAGCGCGGTGCGGCGTGCTCCGCAGCGTTTAGTAGATCAGGATATACGTGATTTGCCAATGCTCACTGAAGACGAGAAGCTGCTACAAGGACCTTCTGACTTAGGCGCATTTACCCGCTCCGATCCTTGGCGTGTAATGCGAATTATGGGAGAGTTTGTCGAAGGGTTCGATGCTCTCGCAGATATTCGTAAAGGGGTGACCGTCTTTGGCTCTGCCAGAACTGGGCCAGACGATCCGCAGTACCAAGCGGCACGTGAAACGTCTAGGCTCCTCGCTGAAGCAGGTTTCAGCATTATTACAGGCGCTGGCCCCGGTATCATGGAAGCTGCGAATCGAGGTGCCAAGGAAGGAGGCGGCCACTCCGTAGGGTGCAACATTGAACTGCCGTTTGAACAGGGTGCTAACCCTTATGTAGACACACTTGTGAACTTTCGTTATTTCTTCGTGCGAAAAACCATGTTCATTAAGTATTCGAATGCGTTCATCATTTTCCCAGGTGGCTACGGCACGCTTGACGAACTGTTCGAAGCGCTGACGCTAATTCAGACGGGTAAGATCTATCAGTTTCCGCTAATTTTGTTTGGGCGTCATTACTGGGCAGGTTTGGTGCGTTGGATTAGCTCACGAATGTCATCTGAAGGGAAGATTTCAGAAGGCGACCTAGATCTTATGGTGATAACCGACGACCCTGCGGAGGCAGCACAGGTGGTAATTGATGCGCATGCGGCTCAGCAGGTGGCCGGATTGTCGCGCGAACAGCTGTAAGACTTTACGCATTCCCGTAGTTAGGGCCATATTACAGAATGACTCGCGCCCGGCCGGAGACGGTCGGGCGCTCGCCTTTTGTCTGGCGCTTTTCTTCAACGCGCCTCTGCCGGTCGAACAAGCCTATGTTTCAAGAACTGATCGCGAAGATGGCTCGCGAAGTCGAGAAGTTACAGCACGAACTCAACGTGATCTTACCGCAAGAAATTCGGAAGGCTGTAGAACTTGGCGACCTCAAGGAAAACAGTGAGTATAAATCTGCCCTTGAGCGTCAGCAGTTTGTTCAGGCCCGTTTGGGTCAGCTTACACAGCGTGTCACGAAACTTGCAAACATAGACATAGCGCAGATTCCTGCCGACAAAGTAGGGCTCGGCTCGCGTGTAGTAGTGACAGACGAAGCCACTGGCGATCGTGAGACATACGAGTTGGTATTCGGCGACGCTGGAGAGCTGGAAGATGGACACGTAACAATGGGTTCTCCCATCGGTCGAGCGCTTCAAGGCAAAGGAATAGGTGAGACAGCGGTTTTAAAGTTGCCGACAAAGCTGCGCCGTCTTACGATCTCAGAGCTTTACACCATTCACGACCGCGACGCAAACGAACTCGTTTAACGGGTTAATAAAGCGCCGTCGCTCACTTTCACAGAGGTAGTTATGCGCCTATCAACAGCATCCGTTTTCGCTGTCTTCGCACTCGCTGCGTGTTCGTCGTCTGAACGCGCGTCAACCGACAGCGCGGTTTCGCATGTGGACGACGTAGTGTCAGCTCAATCTGGGGGTGTCACGTTTTCCGTCTCTGATTCGGCGGGTGCTGAGCTAGGTATCCTTACGGTAAGTGAAAGCGCTAGTGGCTTGACGGTAACTGGAACGTTACGCGGATTACCGCCCGGTACTCACGGTGTTCATTTTCATGAAACGGGGATATGTGAGGCTCCGTTCGCATCTGCGGGCGGCCACTGGAACCCAGCTGGCAAGCAGCACGGTACTTTAAACCCCAACGGTCCTCATGCTGGCGACCTAGGGAATATTGAAGTCGCGACAGACGGTACGGTGGTTCTTCAGCTCACGTCTGTGTCAAACGTTTTGCGTGGCGACGGAGGTTTGATCGACGCTGACGGTGCCGCCCTCATCGTACACGCAACAGCGGACGATAACATGACGGATCCTGCGGGTAACGCCGGACCACGCATTGCTTGCGGGCGTATCGGCTGAATTAGGTTGGCGCCATTGGGTCGACGGCTAGGTGGTGGTGCGGGGATTGTATAGAGCTTCCCGCACCAAACCTTGCCTCCAGTAAACTGACTACTTCCGTTTCGTAACACGAATGTGAATACAACTATTGTGGAATGGGTTCTGCTTTTAGAATCTGCACACTGTCGCCTCGGAGTTCGAGAACTTGGGTTGGCCCGCCGTAATATTTTGACATGCCGACATCAATAGCCCATACGAGCCCGTCGCAATAAGAGGTGATTCCATCTCTATGTACGGTATGTCCTACGACCATTTTTTTAGCGCCAATTAGTGCGAGAGTTTCGCGGGCTGCATCACAAGCCTCTTTGTTAGGAGCTCGCGAATACAGACGAGTCCACACTGGGCTGTGCTCATTTCGTAGCCATCCTGGCAATGCTGCTTTGCCGAGCAGCCACTGTTGTATTTCGTTGTTCATCTGCTCAATGCCTTGCTTTGCATGTGCTGGCAAAATGCCTCCATGAGCATAGGCGGTGCCATGTAGAACCAGCATTGTTGGCCTTGTTGCAAGACTACCAGCTAGAGGTCCGCCAGGGCGAAATGCGAGTGCGCGTCCACGCTGATTCTCCGTGACGCTTGGCGGAAGTGCGAAGTTAGTTGGTGCGGTTTCATCAGCGAATTTACGGAAACCGCTGTCAGTTACATAGCGAAAATCAAAGTAGACATTCATTAGCTCGTGGTTGCCGTTAAGTAAATGAATATCACCTCCCGCTTTCCGTGCCTGATCTGAGAGCTTTGTAAAAAGTGCAAGGATCTCTCTCTCACCATCGCCGCGGTCCAAAATGTCGCCGGTTTGTACTACAACCATTTTGCCACCAACCCAGTTGCCCTCATCGTTAATTGCGCCTGCAAGCCTAAGGGCGCGCGTTGCCGCACTGTAATCGCCATGCAGGTCACCTATGGCAACGATCCGTTCAGGCGTTTGCTGCTGCTGGCCAGATAGCGGCAGAGCAAAAAGCGCCGAGGTTAGGAGGAGCAGTACAGGTAGACGCATGGGTGGGGTGAATAGTGTAAGGTCGCGGTTGTACAGGTAAGTTAATCGTCAGTCGTTGCCTAGCGCCGATTCACGAGTTATGGTAGGCACGAACGTCTCATGCATCATCAACCGATATCACGTCCCGACTAGGCTATCAGTGTACTCGCGTGGCTAGAAGTTGGTCGAAAGCTGAAGTAGCCGCAGTCGTAGCGGACTATGAGCGCGAAGCGAGAAACGCAGCCCTAGGAGGAAAATGTGCTTAGAGAAACTCTTGAGCGATATCAGATAGCCGTATATGCCGTTGCGTTAGTCGTAGGTGTATGGATTGGTCTGTCGCATGAATATTTCAGTTTGCAACTCGGCAAACTTATATCTCCGGTAATAGCGATAATGCTTTTTGGAATGTTTTCTCAGATCCCCTTTCTAAAGTTGCGTGAAGCTTTTGCTAACAAATCGTTCATGGTAGCGCTAATGGGTCTGAACTTCGTAATTGTACCAGCTACTGTTTGGATATTATCACTGTTTCTGCCAGCCTATCCTCCGCTGCTACTCGGCGTATACTTAGTTCTCCTCACGCCATGTGTTGATTACGTAATTGTTTTCACCCACCTCGGGAGGGGGAACGCCCGACTTGTTCTTGCTTCAACGCCTATACTTCTTATGGCGCAAATGATTTTTCTTCCGCTATACCTATCGTTGTTCATGGGGAGACAGGTAGCAGCTACTATGAGGGCGGGACCATTTGTTGAAGCATTTCTTGTTCTAATAGTTCTGCCTCTATCACTGGCCTTTTTAGCAGAGTACTGGGCCAAGTATCGGAAGGCTGGACGTGCAGTGGTGGGCGCAGCTGCATGGTTACCAGTACCATTTATGGCCATAACTTTGCTACTAGTTGTTGCTTCACAGGCTGGAAAAATTGCAGAGTACCAACAAACAGTGATTTACGCAGTGCCAGTTTTCATGGCATTCATGGTAGTAGTCCCTTTTTTCGCAGTAGCTTCTGCGCGATTGGTAAAGTTAGACGTGCCTGCGTCACGCTCACTAGCCTTTAGCGGTGGCATACGCAATTCCTTAGTTGTATTGCCGCTTGCTCTTGCCCTACCACAAGAGTGGGCTGTTACATCGGCAGTAATTGTAACTCAGACACTAGTGGAACTGGTTGGTGCTTTGATTTACATACGTGTTATACCGCTAATTATCACTCACCCTCAACGTTAAATATTCTCCCAACCTCTCGTTCATAATTATCGATAGCCTGTTGGGTCCGTTCGTTGCTCCAACCGAGTAGTGCCGCCATAGCCGGAGCTATCCGTTTTGCTGCAGACCGTCCGTGATCACGTGTTTCAAATGCAATGTGAGTTCGCCTAATCAAAACGTCTGCTAGTTCGCAGGCCATCTCACGTTCTACTGCGTGCGCCACTTCGGCGGCCACATACGGAAGGTCGTCAACTATGCGTTTGCGCAACGATGGGTCGCGTTGCGCGTAGCTCCATACGTTTCTCCAGTTGCTGCCGTATGCGTGCGCCAATCTATGTCCTACAGCTGCGTCATGTGCGGTTTCGCCCGCCTCTCGCTCAACGTGCTCGAGACTTGTGAAATCGCCACCAGGCAGTGGAGTAGTAGCACTGGCATTTGTACGCTGCACACCATCACGATGAAGTCGGAAGTCACTATGCTGTGATGTATCTAGTGCATGCTTCAAAACATCAGCCGCCATTGACCTAAATGTTGTAAGCTTGCCTCCAGTTAGCGAAACAAGACCGTCGTCGCGACGTGTAACCGCATGTTCACGCGATGCTGCATTTGCCGCAGAATGTCCGGCTCGTGCGACTGCAAGCGGCCTAATACCTGCCCACGCTGATATTACGTCATCGCGAGATAGTTGAGCATGAGGGAAAAGTACGTTCACGTTTCGTAGCAGATAGGTAATCTCCTGACTTGTAGCACGTACTTCGTCGGGGCTTTCATTAACCTTGCGTTCAGTTGTACCAACAATTGAGTGGGGACCTGAAGGGAGAACGAACATAACGCGACCGTCGAGTGGTGAAACAATAGTTATTGCTTCATGATTGCCGATTCGATTTCGTGGTACTGCAATGTGTGCACCTGCAGATCCCAATATCTGTTTTTGTGGTATGCCGCCCAGTGCGGCAGCAGTGGAATCACTCCAAGGACCTGTAGTGTTAATAACAATATGCGCCGAGATTACGAACTGGCTATTAGTTTCGCAGTCCTTTACTCGAACTGCAGTGAGCCTGCCGTTTGACGAGTGTACTCCGCTGATCGCTTCGACGTAATTGATAACGGCGGCGCCTGCATCGCGAGCTGCCAATGCTGCTGCTAGCGTTAGACGAGAATCATCGGTTGACGCATCCCAATAACGCGCACCTCCGTGTAGCATGTCGGGGTTAAGTGCTGGCTCGACCGCGAGTACATCGCTTTTGCTTAGTGCTTCATGTGGATGAACATTTCGGAACATGGACAGAGCGTCGTACAGCAGGAGTCCAGCACGAACTTTCCATCGTGGTACGCGCGCGCCCTTGTAAACAGGCCAAGTAAACGCGAGCGGTCTTACGAGATGCGGAGCTAACTTCAGTAGGAGGCGTCTCTCGCGGCTAGCTTCGAACACGAGTGAAATATGACCATGCTCGAGGTAGCGAACGCCGCCGTGTACCAAGCGCGATGATCTGCTGGATGTTCCCGATGCGAAGTCGTGTCGCTCTATTAGTGCCGTCCTATACCCAGCGAGGGCTGCTTCGCGAGCTACACCAGCACCAGATATTCCGCCTCCAATAATGAGAATATCGAATGATTCAGAGGCGAGTACATCGATTGTGGCATCGCGTGCAGCGGAGGCTAGACAACCGCGCGCTGCAAGTCGCTCTGCTGTGGCCCCGAGGGGTGGGTCGTCAAAGCTATCTATGGTATCGCTAGTACGCATATAGCACACATTCGCGCGAGAAAGGTCGCGGCGCCAGTAGTGTCACCACGTTAAATTGAAAATATGTCTACTTCTGGTTTTGGCCGACGGGTGGCAGTGGTCGCCGGCGTACGAACACCGTTTGCTCGTGCAGGAACTGTACTATCAGGTTACTCTGCGCTTGAGTTAGGAAGGTTGGCAGTTGCTGATCTAATGCTGCGTAGCGGTGTTGATGGTGAAGCTGTTGACATGCTTGTGTTTGGCACCGTTTTGCCTGATGTGCGTGCGCCCAACATAGCTCGAGAGGTATCGCTGCTACCGCACTTTCCGCGTACTGTTCAGGCTTACACTGTTGGGCGTGCGTGTGCGTCGGCGAACCAAGCCATAACTGATGCAGCAGATCAGATATTGCTTGGCCACGCAAATGTAGTAGTGGCTGGTGGTGCTGAATCTCTTTCTAATGTTCCTATACTTCATTCTCGCGGAATGAGCACCGTTCTTCTTGCTATTTCGCGGGCGCGTACACTGTCGGAGAAGCTGTCCATTCTTACGCGTCTAAGGCCTCGTGATTTCGTTCCCATTACTCCAGCTATTGCTGAGCCGAGTACTGGCGAGACAATGGGTCAAAGCGCGGACAAGATGGCGAAGATAAACGGCATAAGTCGCGAGGCTCAGGACCAGTTTGCGCTGCGCTCTCATTTGAATGCGGCCAAAGGGAAGATGGATGGTCGTCTCGCGGCAGAGATCGTGCCAATCCCAGTTCGCGACCGCTCAGATACTATGCAATCGATCGACAACGGTATTCGTAAGGATAGCTCAATCGATGCGTTGTCGCTGTTGAAGCCGGCATTTGACAAGAAGTATGGCACAGTTACGGCGGGTAACGCGTCGCCGCTAACAGACGGTGCGGCTGCGGTAATGTTGATGTCGGATGACGTAGCTCGCGCACACGGCATTAGTCCGCTTGGTTATATACGCTCATACGCATACGCTGCGGTCGATCCGGGCGAGCAGCTATTGCAGGCGCCAGTTATTGCTGCACCGATAGCGCTTTCCCGTGCAGGTTTGTTGTTAGACGACATGGATCTTGTGGAGATGCATGAGGCTTTTGCTGCGCAAGTACTTAGTAATATTCGGGGTTTTGAGTCTCAGGAATGGGCTGCTCGCGCGGGCTTTAGTTCACCGGTTGGTACAGTAGATCCTGATAGACTAAACGTTTTGGGTGGCTCTATTGCAATAGGTCATCCTTTTGGTGCTACAGGCGCGCGTATTCTCACAACGTTGTTAAACGAGCTTTCTCGTCGAGATGGTAAGTTCGGTTTGCTAACGGTGTGCGCAGCAGGTGGTATGGGACATGCTATGGTGGTAGAGAGGGCGTAAGCGCTTGAGTGAGCTATCTAAGCATGAGAAAATTACGCTGATTTTTTCTTCAAGAGACGAACTTCATAACCAAGCGGTAGTACTTAAAGATCTTCTAGCATCCGAGTCATGACAAGCCAAACTAACACTACACTTATCAACACACTTAAGACGCGTTTCGCAAGTTTCCCTCAGCGGCACGCTGATATAGCGTGGACGGATGTAGCCGCGCGCTTGGTGAAGAATAAGAAAGCGCTTGCTTCGTTGTTGCAGATGGAGGAAACAGGAGGCGAGCCAGATGTAATAGGGCAGAGTCCCGATACTGGGCGTTTCGTTTTCTATGATTGTTCTGCTGAGACTCCGAAGGGGCGTCGCTCTCTTTGTTACGACCGCGAGGCACTTGAAGCTAGGAAGGAGAACAAGCCCAAAGGGAGCGCAGTTGAAATGGCCAAGGACATGGGTATAACCATACTTAGTGAAGACGATTATCGCCTTCTTCAGCAGGTAGGCGTATTTGATACACGTACATCGAGTTGGATAGAAACGCCTGCAAGAATACGTTCATTAGGCGGCGCCTTGTTCTGTGATCGACGCTACGATACGGTATTTCTGTATCACAACGGTGCTGAATCGTATTATGCCGCGCGAGGTTTTCGAGGGAAGATCGAGGTTTAACTAAGCAGTTGAATCGCTGTTTGGTTAGATAGAGTAGGTGAGTGAGCTAGCTGTATATGAGCCATGAAAGAAGAACCACTATATTCCAATAATGTACCTTATTTGAATGTAATCGACTCGATACTGTCCACCTGGTTCGAACGTTTGACGTAGAATAGAATCCGGACGTTTTTCTCTTACACGTGTTACAACAGAAAGATCGGCTACTTCGACCTCTATCAAGTCACGTTTAGCGCGCGCAGTGCCCGCGGCTTTCTGTGTACAAGCAAGTACTGACGTAGCATTCGGTGGGCAAAGATACAGCGATGTCTCTTTCATTACATCGTTAACGGATAATGCGCGTACAGCCGAATCCGTTCTCAACACTACCGTCGCTTCTGCATCACCACCAAAAGAAATCTTCCATGCATAGTACCCACTAATCGGTGGGTTCGGAAACGTTTCGTGCATATAGGGAAGTGGTAAACGTACGACAATACGCTTTTGATGTACTTCAGCAGATCGATCGTAGGGGTGTATAACAGCAGTTCTTGTTACTGTTCTGGCACTCTGCGCGGTAGCTAATTGAGTTGGTACGATACTGGTCGATAATATCAGTATCGCGTATAACGCAACCCTTTGTACATTTGATGATAGTACTTTGCTGATCATGGTTATCTTTCCAGCCATATAGTGGTATTCTGAGTAGCAGAGCGACCATCTTGCAGTGCTATAGCTATTTCAA